>JADLFX010000100.1 GCA_020849665.1 Planctomycetota bacterium
CGCGCGCCGGCAAGGCGCCCGCGGCGCTGCTCTTCGTGCACGAGCTGAACCGCAACACCGCGCCGATGATCCGCGGGCTCGACCAGCTCGGCCTCCAGCTCGCGTGGACCGGGCTGCAGACCTTCACCATCCGGATCGCCGCCGACCGCACCGAGGCGGAGGCCGCGGTGCAGCGCAGCTCTGCGGCGCTGCAGATGGCGCGGCCGATCCTCGTCTCGACGGAGGGTCCCGAGGGGCCGGGCGCATACGCACTGCAGCGCAAGGCCACGCTCACCCTGGTGCTGGCCAGGGACGGCACCGTGGTGCGCTCGGTCGGGCTCACCGACACGGGCCGCGCCGACCTGCCGCGCCTGCGGGCATGGCTCGAGGAGGTGGCCGGCCCCGTGCCCGCCGATCCGCAGGCGCTGCGCAGGGCGATGACCGAGCGATTGACCCGCGACCCCGAGGAGCTGCGCGCGCTGGCGATCGATCTGCTGCTCGCGCTGCAGCGCGCCGAACGCGAGGGCGCGAGCGGAGCCCGGCGCATGGCCGGCGAAGGCGCGGCGCGCCCGCAGCGTCCGGCGGCGGGCGCGGAGGCGGCTGGTGCGGGGGACGCCGCGCGCGCCGGCAAGGCCCCGGACGACGAGCAGCTGCGCGCCCTGCTGCGCCGCTCGATCCAGCTCTCGGCCGACGCCGCGGAGCTGGACGCGGTGTTCCAGGCGGTGGAGACGCGCGTCGGCGGCGACGCGGGCCTGCGCCGGCAGGCGGTCGAGATGTTCCGGCTGGTGCTCGGCCTCGGCTACGGCAATGACGACGCCAAGGCGCGGGCCCGCGCCTACGTCGAGAAGCACGGCGGCAAGGAACGGTGAGCGCGGCCCGCTGGCTCCTGCTCGCGCCCCTGGCCGGCCTCTTGGCGCCGGCCGAGGATCCGCCGAGTGCGCCCGACTTCGTGCACGAGGTCCTGCCGCACCTCCAGCGCCAGGGCTGCGCATCGGCCTACTGCCACGGCGCGGCCACGGGCCAGGGCGGCTTCAAGCTCTCGCTCTTCGGCGGCGAACCGGAACGCGACCACGCGGCGATCGCCGGCGAACTGGCCGGCCGGCGCGTCGACCTCGCCGATCCCGATGCCAGCCTCGTGCTGCAGAAGCCGCTCGGCCGCCTGCGCCACGGCGGCGGCCGCCGCCTCGACCGGGACGGCGCCGCGCACGCCGCGCTGCGCGCGTGGCTGGCGGCCGGCGCGCCGTTCGCCTCCGGCCCGGCGCGAGAGCTCGTGCACCTCGAGCTGGTGGCGCGCGACGGCGGGTTCGGCGCGCGCGCACACTTCCGCGCGCCGGGCGCCACGCAGGGCGCCGCGGCGACACGCGACGTCAGCCGGCTCGCCCTCTGGTCCACGACCGACCCCACGGTGGTGGAGGTCGAGCCGGACGGCTCGGTGCAGGTGCGCGGCGCCGGGCGCGCCCACGTGCTCGCGCGCTACGGCCGCCTGACCGCGCGGGCCGCGGTGGAGCAGCCGTTCCGCGGCGCCGGGCGCGCGCCGCACGCGGGCGCGCACCCTCTGGACCGCGCCTGGCTCGCGCACCTCGGCGGCCTCGGCCTCGCGCCCGCGCCCGCGGTCGCCCCCGAACGGCTCGCGCGCCGCCTGTACCTCGACCTCGTGGGCCGTCCGCCGACACCGCAGGAGCTCGACGCCTTCGTGGCCGCGCCGGACGTCGCGGCCACGGTGGCGCGGCTGGTCGCGCGGCCCGAGTTCGCAGCGGTGTGGGGCGAGCATCTCGCGCGCTGGTTCGAGGTGCCCGGCCCGGACGCGGACCGCGCTGGCGCAGACGCGGCGCGGCTGCGCGCCGAGCTCGTGGCGCTGCTCGGCCGCGGCGAGGGGCTCGTGCACATGGCCGGGCGGATCGCGACCGGCGAGCTCGCGCTCGTGGACCGTCACGAAGACCCGCGCGATCGGGCCGAACACTATGCGCGCGCGGTCCTGGGCGTCCGCCTGGGCTGTGCGCGCTGCCACGACCACCCTCAGGACCGCTGGCGCCGGGCCGATCATCAGGCGTTCGCGGCGCTCTTCGCGCGTCCGCGCCCCGACGCGGGCGGCGGCATGGCCGCCGGCGTGCTCTTCGATCCCGACACGGGCGCCGCCGTGCGCGCCCGCCTCCTGCCCGACGAGGGCGCGCTCGTGGGCGCCGCCGTGGACGGGGAGGCACCCCGCGCGGCCCTGGCGCGCGACCTGGCGGGTGCCGGGCGTGCGCGCCTGGCGCGCAACGCCGCGAACCGGGTGTTCGCCCTGCTCCTGGGCCGCGGGTTGGTCGAGCCCGTGGACGACCACCGGCTCGGCAACCCGCCGCTCGACGAGGCGATGCTCGCGGTCCTGGCCGGTGAGTTCGAGCGCGCGGGCGGCCGGCTCGCCCCGCTGCTGGCCTTCGTGACCACTTCGCGGCTCTACGCCGCCGGGCTGGCCGAGGACGCGGCCGGGGAGCGCTGGTTGGCCGGGCGCGCCAGCCGGCCGCTCGCCCCGGAGACCTACGCGCGCGCCGTGACCGCGGTGCTGGGGCCCGGGGTCGCCGCCGTGCCGGCCGGGCCGCTCGCGCGCGCGCTCGCGCTGCGCAACGGTCCTTGGTTGCGCGAGGCGCTCGAGCGCGGCGGCACCACGGTGGACGCGCTGCACACGCTCGGAACCACCCCCGAGGAACGCCTGCGCGAGCTGTGGCGCACGGTGCTGTCGCGGGCGCCGCGCCCCGCCGAGCTGGAGCGCTTCCTGCCCGCGGCCGGGGCGGACCTCGACGCGTACCGCGACCTCGCCTTCGCCCTCTTCGCCGGACGCGAGTTCGGCCATCTGCGATGAACCAGGACCCCCTTGCCCGCTCCGGCCTCGCCTGCGACCGCCGCGACTTCCTCGGCCGCCTGGCCGCGCTGCCGCTCTGGGCGCGCGGCCTCGCGGCGCTGCCGGCGGAGCGCGCCCCGCGCTCGCTCATCCTGGTGTGGCTCGACGGCGGGCTCTCGCACCTGGACAGCTTCGACGCCAAGCCCGAGGCGTCGGTCGCGATCCGCGGGGACCTGCGCGCCATGCGCAGCGCGGTGGACGGCGTGTGGGTGTCCGAGCACCTGCCCGAGCTGGCGCGGCGGATGGACCGCTGCGCACTCCTGCGTTCGCTCAGTCACGGCGAGGGCAATCACGACCGCGGCTCGCATCTGCTGCTCACCGGGCACCGCCCCTCGCCGGTGCTCGTCCATCCGGCCCTGGGCGCGGTGCACGGCCAGGACGCGGATGCGGTCCTGCCGCACTACGTCGCCATCCCGAGCGCGGCCGAGTACGCGGGCGCCGGATTCCTGCCGGCCACGCGCGCGCCGTTCGCGGTGGGTGGCGACCCCGGGCGGCCGGAGTTCGCGGTGCGCGACCTGCACGCCGATCCGCGGCGGGCTCGGGCGCACGAGCTGCTCGCGGAGCTTGACCGGCTCGACGGCGCACCGCGCGGCGAGGCCGAGCGCGAACGTGACCGGTTCCAGGAGCGCGCGCGGCGTCTGGCCGAGGACCCGCACGCGCGGCGCTGGTTCGACCTGGGCGCCGAGCCGGCGGCGACGCGCGAGGTCTACGGCCGCCACCGGCTCGGCCAGTCGTGCCTGCTGGCCCGGCGGCTCGTGGAGGGCGGCGTGCGCACGGTCCTGGTCCACGACACCGGCTGGGACCACCACCAGCAGATCCGATCGGCGCTGACCTACGGGTTCCCGCCCAAGCTCACCGCGCTCGACGGCGCGCTCGCGGCGCTGCTCGACGACCTGCGCCGGCGCGAGCTGGAATCGCGCGTCGTGGTGTGCGTGGCCAGCGAGTTCGGGCGCACGCCGCGCCTCAATCCCCTGGGCGGGCGCGACCACTGGCCGCGCGCACAGAGCGTGCTGCTCTTCGGCGCCGGGATCCGGCCCGGCGTGGTCGGCAGCACGGACGCGCGCGGCGAGGAGCCGGCGGACCAGCCGCTCGCGCCGGAGCGCCTGCACGCGACGCTGGCGGCGGCGCTCGGCCTCGATCTCGCCACGATCCTGCGCACGCCGGACGGACGGCCGGTGCGGCTGGTGGCCGAAGGCGCCGCGCCGATCGCCGAGGTGCTGCGCGCTTGATCCGCGCCGCCCATGCCGCGCTCCTGGCCGCGCTCGCCGCGTGCGCGCCGGTGGCGCAGCGGCCCGAGGGGCACGTCGGGCCCGTGCTGGGCCGGGTCACGGTCGCGGGGCGCACGTTCGCCGCCTCCCGCGCGGGCGTGTTCGAGGAGCACGGCGCCACGCTGCGGCCCCTGCCCGATCCCGGCCTGCGCGTCTTCGCGCTCGCCGCGGCCGCGGGCGCGCCGCCGCGCCTGCTGGTGGCCGGCGGCACGCCGGCCCGCAGTGGCGAGGTGGCGTTGCTCGACCTCGACGGCGCCGTGTGTGCGCGCGCCCGCGTCGCCGACGACGTGGTCTACGCCGTGGCGTGCGCGCCCGATGGCGGCACCGCGGCGGCGGGCTGCGCCGACGGCCGCGTGCTGGTCGGCGCGCCGGCGCACCTCGCAGGCATGCGGACGGCGTGGCGCCACACGGGCGCCGTGCAGGCAGTGGCGTTCGCACCGGACGGCGGCGCACTGGCCAGCGGCGGGCTCGACGGGCGGATCCTGATCGGTGCGCCCGACGTGCAGGCCGCGCCGCGCGAAGTGCCCGACCACACCGATGGCGTGCTCTGCCTCGCGTGGGCTCCGGACGGAGGCCTGCTCGCCTCGGGTGCGCGTGACGGCAAGGTGCGCCTGCATGAACGCGGCGGCCGGCTCGTGCGCACGTGGCCGCGCCTGGGCGGTGCGGTGCAGGGCGTGGTGTGGCAGGCCGACCAGATCCGCTATTCGCTCGCCGCGCGCGGGGGCGAGCCGGCGCGCGCGGGCTCGCTCCCCACGCGTTGAGCGCGGCGCGCGCCGCCCGAACCAGGATCCGAGGCTTGACAGAGCCCCCCGCGCCGTGGTTCTTGCGGGAGGAGTCTTGGCGAAACTACGGTACTGTCGTATTCCGGTATGGATTTTCTCCCTAGCCATTCTGGCTGGGTGCGATAAAAGTCCAGCGATATCAGACAGTTATGGCGGAACCGCGCATTTACGGTTCATGCCATGGTTCGAGGACCATGCCTGGATCGACCCGGTCCTCGAGAGCTTCGAGCGCGCCAATCCGGGGATCCGGGTCGAGAAAGTGCGGGCGACCCTGGAGGAAGAGACCCTGCGCACCCTGATCGCCGCCGGCGAGCCGCCGGACGTGTTCGCGATCAGCTACGAGGCGCTGGCCAGCTACGCCGCAGCCCGGGTCCTGGAGCCCCTCGACGCGCACCTCGCGCGCGCGGGCTTCCGCGCCGACGAGTACTTCCCGGTCACGCTGGAGGCGTTGCGCCTCGACGGCCGCCAGTACGGGTTGCCCAAGGACTGCACCCCGTACGTCCTCTACTACGACCGCGATGCGTTCGCGGCCGCGGGCCTCGCCGTGCCGGACGCGCGGTGGAGCTGGGACGACCTCGCGCGGGCGGCGCGCCGGCTCACCGAGCGCGACGCCGGCGGCGGAGTCACGCGCTTCGGCCTGCGCATCAACTACTGGGCGCAGGCCCTGCTGCCCTGGGTGTGGCAGGCAGGCGGCGACCTGCTCGACGCGTCGGGACGCCCGCGCCTGGACCAGGCGGCGTGGCGGAACGCGTTCGCCTTCCTCTACGCGTTGCACGAGGAGGGCGTCGTGCCGCGCACCAGCCGGATGGACTTCCAGGGCTCGCCGCGGATCTCGTTCGCGCGCGGGACCGTGGCCATGGAGGGCCCCGCGGGCCGGTGGCTGGTGCGCTCGCTGCGCGAGCAGGCGCCGGACAAGCGCTACGACGTGGCGCCGCTGCCGCGCGGGCCCGACGGCGCCAGGGCCACTGCCCTCGCGATGTCGGCGTACTGCGTGGCGGCCGCGAGTCCGCACAAGGAAGCTGCCGTGCGCCTCCTCCTGCACCTCGCCGGACCCGAGGGCGCGCGGCTCATGGGCCGCCTCGGCGTGGCGCTGCCCGCTCTGCGCGGCGTGGCCGAGGAGGTGCTCGCGGCCGGCCGCGGCCCGCCCTCGGACCGGGTGTTCCTCGACGAGTTGGCGCACGCGCGGGTCGGGCCCGTGCATCCGCGCCACGCCGAGCTGAAGCAGGCGGTGCGCGACGCCGCGGAGGCCTGCTTCCTGGCCGCGCGCCCGGCGCCGCCGGCGCAAGCGCTGGCGGCCGCTCAGGCCGCGGTCGACGCGATCGCGAGCCGGGCGCACCAGGCGTCCGACCGGCGCGCCGTGCCCTGGGCGGCGGTGCTCGGCGTTCCCGCGCTGCTCTGGCTCGCCGCCATCGGCCTGCTGGTGCGCCTGCAGCGCGGCGGGCCGCGGCTGCTGCGCGGCGAGCGGTTCGCGGCGCTCGGCTTCCTCGCGCCCTGGCTCGTGGGGTTCTCGGCGTTCGTGCTCTTCCCCGTGCTGGCGGTGTTCGCACTCTCGTGCACGGACTGGAACGCCCTGGCCCCGATCGGCGAGGCGCGGCTGGCCGGCCTCGCCAACTACGAGCGCCTGCTGGCCGACCCGCTGGTGGCCCAGTCCGCACGGGTGACCCTCTACTACGTGGTCCTGGCGCTGCCGGCGCAGCTGCTCGTCTCGCTCGGCCTGGCGCTGCTGCTGCGGCGCGCCGGTGGCTGGCACGGGCTGCTGCGCACGGTGATCTACCTGCCGTCGCTGGTGGCCGGCGTCGCGCTCTCGGTGCTCTGGGCGCGGCTCTTCGACGCGCATGGCGGCCTGCTCAACGACCTGCTGGCGCTGCTCGGCGTGCGCGGACCCGACTGGCTGCAGGACGGGCGCACCGTGGTGCCGAGCTTCGTGCTGATGTCGCTCTGGTACGTGGGCGGCACGGTGATGGTGTTCCTGGCCGGACTCACCCAGGTGCGCAGCGACCTGCTGGAGGCGGCGCGCCTGGACGGGGCCGGCCCATGGCGGCGTTTCTGGCACGTCACGCTGCCGGCGCTGGCGCCGATCGTGGTGTTCAACGCGATCACGCTGCTGATCGGCTCGTTCCAGGTGTTCACGCAGTCGTTCCTGCTGACCAGCGGCGGCCCGGACAACCAGAGCCTGTTCTTCGTCCTGCTGCTCTACCGCACCGCGTTCCGCTACCAGGAGATGGGCTACGCCTGCGCCATGGCGGTGCTGCTCTTCGTTGTGGTGGGTGCGCTCACCGCGCTGCTGCTGGCCACGTCGCGGCGCGTGCTGGCCGGGAGGTTCGCGACATGAGGCGCCTCGCCGCCGGACTCGCGTGCCTGCTCGTGGCGGCGGCCTTCGCGGCGCCGTTCCTGTGGCTGCTGCTGGCGTCCACCAAGACCGGCGCCGAGATCGCCGCGGGCGGGCTCTTCCCGCCTGGCTGGACGCCGCGCGTCGCCAACTACGCCGAGGTGTTCGAGCGCATGCCGCTGGCCACCCAGGGCGCCAACACGGCGTGGATCGCCCTGGCCAACGTGCTCGGCGCGGTGTTCAGCGGCGCGCTGGTGGGCTTCGCGTTCGGCCGGCTGCGCTTCTTCGGCCGCGATCTGCTCTTCCTGCTGGTGCTGGCGGCCATGCTGCTGCCGCCGCAGGTGACGATGATCCCGCTCTTCCTGCTCTTCCGCGGGTTGGGCTGGATCGACACCGCGCTGCCGCTCACCGTGCCCGCGTTCCTGGCCGGCAACGGCTTCCACGCGTTCTTCGTGTTCCTGTTCCGGCAGTACTACCTGTCGCTGCCGCGCGAACTCGAGGAGGCCGCACGATTGGATGGTGCCGGCTGGTTCGGCGTGTTCTGGCGGATCTTCCTGCCGCTCTCGCTGCCCGTGGCCGCGACCGTGGCGGTGTTCGCGTTCGTGTGGACCTGGAACGACTTCCAGCTCCCACTGGTGTTCCTGCACTCCCCCGAGAACCAGACGTTGGCGTTGGGCCTCGCCGCCTTCCAGGGCGGCCCCTACGGCAACTCCGACGCACATCTGCTCCTCGCCGCGTCGGTTCTCGTCGTTCTCCCCTGCGCGCTGTTGTTCCTCGCGGCGCAGGGGCTCTTCCTCAGATCGATTGGCGTCGGAGGACGGAAAGCATGAATCAGAAGCTCAAGATGGCTCTCGGCGGCGGCGGCTACTGCAAGTACGCACCGACATTCCCCCACTTCACGACCGCGCCGGGCTTCGTGGACGAGGTCCTGATCTTCAATGCGCGGCTGAAGCCGCTCTTCGTGATCTCCCTGGTCGAGAAGGGCGTGCCGATCACGCTCACCTGCACCGGCTGGAGCATGCAGCACGGCGCGGCGGTCCTGCACTACACCGACGGCCACGGGCTGAGCATGACCGAGACCCGGTTCGTCAGCACCGACGAGCGCTTCGTGAGCCAGCTGGTGCTGGAGCTGGCCGGCAAGGTCGAGCGCGACCTCCATGTCGTGCAGTGGACCACCACCGACGGCGAGGGCGAGGCGCCCTCGCTGGAGGGCGACAGTTTCCGCGTGCGGCGTCAGCTCAGCAGCCACGACTTCCCGCCCGTGCCGGTGGAGATCGTGTGGAGCAACCCGGATTCGAAGGGCGCGCGCTGTCTGCAGGGATTCTTCAGCGAAGGTGGCAGCGACCGGCCCGACTACGAGGAGACGCCCTGGTTCGACATGGGCACGTTCGTGCACCCGAAGGCCAAGCGGGTGATGACCAAGCCGAGCCCGATCCTGCCCGGGGCGAAGGTGTATCTCGGCCTGATGCGCCACGTGCCGCTGAAGCCGGGCCAGAAGGCCGAGCACCGTTTCGAGGCCAACGTGCTGTTCCGCGCCAAGGGCATCAACTACCGCCCGCGCCGGCCCGAGCCCAAGGACGAGAACGGCCACCACGCGTTCCTGGCCAAGGCGCCGCGCTTCACGTGCGAGTGGAAGCCGCTGGAGCGCCTGGTGAAGCATCGCATCGAGATGCTGCACCTGCTGCGCATGCCCGGCGGCGCCGGCCACATGTCGAGCCCGGCGATCGCGGAGGGCATCGGCGTGTTCCACGAGCCGATCGCGTTCTCGGCGCCGGCCATCATGCGCGAGGCGCGCTGGCTGAGCGAGCCGGTGTATGCGCGCGGGCTGGTGAAGCTCTTCTTCGACAACATCCGGCAGAGCGGCATGGTGCCGGGCCGGATCTACATCACGGCGCTCTCGGGCACCGACTTCTACCACGCCGATTGGGGCGCCGGGTTCGCGGCGCTCGACGCGATGCACCCCGACCGGGCCACGAAGCGCGCGGTGCTGATGGCCATGCAGCGCTACGTGAAGTTCCTGGCCAACAACCGCGACCCCGAGGGCTCGGGCCTCACCGACATCGTCAATCACTTCGAGGCCGGCCAGGAGTTCTCGCGCCGCTACACGATCATCGACGAGAAGGCGGACAAGGCGGTCGAGTTCCAGGAGCAGTTCCGACTCAAGGGCATCGACGTGTCGGTGTTCCGCTACCGGCTCGTGAAGTTCCTGGCGCACGTCGCCGACGAGCTGCAGGAGAAGGCGATGGCCAACCGCTTTATCGCCGAGGCCGAGATCGTGCACGACACGATCCGCAGGAAGATGTGGGACGAGAAGGCGGGCCTGTTCATGGACGTCGACCCGCAGACCCGGCGCCGCACCGGCGTGAAGGCGGCGGTGGGCTTCTACCCGCTGACCACCGACATCCCGACGCCGCAGATGCAGGAGGCGATGCTCGACACCCTGGCCAACCGCGCCGAGTTCTGGAGCAAGTACCCGGTGCCGAGCCTGGCGATGAGCGACCCGTACTTCAACGCCGACGGGTTCTGGAAGGGCACGCGCCGCAACTGTCCGTGGAACGGCCGGGTGTGGCCGATGATCAACAGCCACGTCCTCGAGGGGCTGGTGCACGTGGCCGAGCGCGGCAACAAGAAGGCGCAGAAACTCACCCACGAGCTGTTCCAGAAGTCGGTGCAGATGATGTCCGGCGAGCTGGAGAACCTGGCCGAGCCGCGCACCTTCGAGCACTACCACCCGCACTCGGGTCTGCCGAGCCGGTTCCGCGGCGTGGACCAGTACCTGCACTCGTGGACCATGGACCAGGTGTTCCGCATCGCCTGCGGCGTGGTCGTGCGCTTCGGCGAACTGCAGATCGATCCGGTGATCGACGACATGCCGGACTTCAAGCTGCAGAACGTGCCGGTAGGCAACAAGCGCTTCACGGTGGAGCGCCGCAACGGCAAGACGAAGGTCGTGCCCGAGTAGGGTGGTGGCCGGGTGACGTGAGGATCCCAACGCTCGACGATGTGCGCGCGGCGGCGCTACGCATCGCGCCGCACGTGCACCGCACCCCGGTGCTCACCTCCGCCACCCTCGATCGCGAGGTGGGCGCCGCGGTGTTCTTCAAGTGCGAGAACCTGCAGAAGTGCGGCGCCTTCAAGGCGCGCGGCGCGGCGAACGCGGTGTTCGCGCTCGACGCCGCCGCGGCGCGCGCCGGGGTCATCACGCACTCGTCGGGCAACCATGGGGCGGCGCTGGCCTACGCCGCCGGGCGGCGCGGCATCGCCTGCACGGTCGTGGTGCCCGACGACGCGCCGGCGGTGAAGGTCGCGGCGATGCGGGGCTACGGGGCCGAGGTGGTGTTCTGCAAGCGCGCCGAGCGCGACGCCGTGTGCGCGCGCCTGGCGGCCGAACGCGGCGCGACCCTGGTGCCGCCCTTCGACGACTTCCACGTGGTGGCGGGGCAGGGCACCGCGGCGCTGGAGCTGATCGAGCAGGTGCCGGGGCTCGATGCCGTGGTCGCGCCCGTGGGCGGCGGCGGCCTGCTCGCGGGCACGGCGATCGCCACGCGGGCGTTGCTGCCGCGCGCGCGTGTGCTCGGCGCCGAACCCGAGGCGGTCGACGACGCGGCCCGGTCCCTGGCCACCGGCGTGCGCCAGCCGGGGGTGAGCGGGGCCAAGACCCTGGCCGACGGCCTGATGACCGGCCTGGGCGAGCTGAACTTCGCCGTGCTGCGCGACCTGGCGGTGGAGATCGTGACGGTGAGCGAGGCCGCGATGCGCGATGCGGCGCGCTTCCTCGTCGAGCGCATGAAGCTCGTGGTGGAGCCCTCGGGCGCGGTCGGCCTGGCCGCGGTGCGGGCGCGCGCCGAGGGCCTGCGCGGCCGCCGCGTGGGCGTGATCCTGAGCGGCGGGAACACCGACCTGCGCTGGCTGCATCAGCCCTGACGGGGCTGGGTGTCGAGTCCGGGCCGCCGCGCGCGGTCGCGCGGGGTGTTACGCCGGCGTGACGCGACCGTCGAGATTGCTCAGAGTCGTTTCAGAAACTGACTCTGCCGGCAATCTGGGCGAAGGAGCCGAAGGCCTGGGTGTCGCCGGGGTGGCCCCAGAGGAAGCCGCCGAGGCCGAAGTCGAAGGAGAGGTTGCGGTTGGCCTGGTACTCGAGGCTGATGCGCAGGTTGAAGGCGAGGCTGGTGACGTCGTCGTAGGTGCGCGAGAAGTCCGCGAGGGCCACGCCCACGCCGCCGCCCGCGTGGACGAGGAAGTTGCTCGGCCCGCTGCGGATCGGCTGCGAGACGTCGAAGTCCAGGTAGATGGCGTGGGTGCGCAGATCGCCTCCGGCGTTCTCCTCGTCGTGGCTGCTGCCCATGTAGAGGATGCCGGCGCTCTGGTCGGCGTTGCCCACCGCGGCACGCACGGCATAGCCCATGCCGCTCGAGGTCTCGGGCTCCGCGGCCGGCGTGCCGGAGTCGTCGTCGTCCACCTGGATCCACACGGCCGGCAGCCACGCGACGTCGATCTGGACGCGCTCGCCCCAGGCGCCGCCGCCGGGTTCCGTGCGGCCCGGCGCCCCCTGCGCGGATCCCGCGGCGTGGCGCGGCGCGAAGTCGGACGGGGCGGGCGCGGGATCGGGGGAATCGGCCGAGGTCGGCGCGGGAGCAGGGACTCCCGTGGTGCTGCAGGCGGTGCCCACGCAGAGAACGGAGAGGAGGAGCCAGGAGCGCATGCGAGACGGGATGATCCTCC
>JADLFX010000101.1 GCA_020849665.1 Planctomycetota bacterium
GCCCGTGCTGCGGGCCTGGGTTGACCCCAAGCAGGTCGCGGCCGGCTGGCGGATCGCGCTGGGCTACCTGCTGGCCGAGCGCGGCGCCCTCGCCGAGGCGGCGGAGGCGTTCGAGGCGCTGCAGAAGGCCGACTCCCTGGACGCAGCCGGATACCGGGCCATCGCGGGCTGGTATCTCGCCCTGGGCGACGACGCGCGGCGCGAGCGTGCGCTGCGCGAGCGCCTGCGGGTCACCCCCGAGCAGGAGCTCGGCCAGCGTCTGTGGGTGGAGCACCGCCGCGTGCAACCGCGCGGCGACCGGCCGCCGCAGGGCCTGGATCCGGAGATCCTCGCGGTGCTGCGTGCGCTGCTGGCGAAGGCCAGCCACCCGGGGCAGCACCTGCACGCGGTGGGCAGCCTGTACGCGACCACCAAGGACCACCGGCTGCTCGAGAGCCTCGCCGACGGCGTGATCGGCCACAGCGTGCAGGGCGTATACGGGTTCCTCGTGCAGGCCCTGCAGCTCCTGAACGGAGTGCACGAGGAGGCCACCTGCGACGTCGTGCTCGCGCGGGTCGAGGCGCGTCTGGCGGCGCTCGCGAACGAAGTGGACCGCCGCGCCCTCCTGCTCCTGCGCTTGCTGGCCGCGCGCCGCGCCGCCGAGGTGCACAACCAGCGCGGCCCGCACGCGCAGCTCGCGCTCGCCTCGCTGCGCGACGGGTTCCGCGGCGCCTGGCGCTCGGGCGAGCGCGTGCAGATGGCGGCGTTCCTCGCCGCCCTGGGCAAGGTGCCGGACGCCGCGCTCGCCGCGGAGCAGGAGCGCCAGCTGCGCGCGCTGCTCGGCGCGGCGGAGGGGCCCGACGAGCGTCTTGCGGTCGCCGGCTCCCTGGCGCGCACGCTCCGCGTGCACGGCGCCCTGGATCGCTCCTGCGACGAGCTGGGCGCGGCGCTGCGGGAGCACCGCGAGGCCGGCCGGCCCGCGGAGGCGCGGCGCTCCGAGCTGTTCACGCTCGCCGACTGGCTGGAGTACGCCGCCGCGTTCGCCGCGGCCGAGACGCTGCTGGTGGAGGAGCAGGAGCGCTGCGCCGATGCCCGGGGCTTCGCGTACCGCGACCGCGTGCACGCGTGCCTGGTGAGCGCCCTGGCCAAGGGGGGCACCGTGTCGCTCGGCCGCGACCGCGCGCTGTACGACGCCCTGCGCCAGCGGCTCCAGGAGGCGCTGTTCCGCGAGGCGATGGAGCACGTCGAGCAGACGCTGCAGCGCCTGTGCGCGACGTTCGCGCACGCGAGGGATCGCCACCTGGGAGAGGTGGCCGAGCACGCCATGCACTTCGCCATGGGGCCGCTGCAGGAGCTCGCCACGCGGGTGCCGGCGCGCTCCGCGCGGCTCGTGCTGATCGCCGCCCAGAGCGTGCACAACGTCGCCGGCCCCGAGCGCGCCCTCGAGGTGGCCCTCGCGCGGCTGGTGCGCGAGCCGCTCTGGCTCACCCGCAGCGAGGAGGACCTGTGGTCGCAGGCCCACTGGAACCTCGCGCAATGGCGCGCCGAGGCGCGCACCCTGGGCGAGCTAGAGCGGCCGCTCCTGCAGCGGGTGCTGCGCGAACTCGAGCGGGATCTGCTCGCCCTCGACCAGCGCAGCGCGGGGTTCTACGACCGGCGCCAGTCGACCTGCTGGCGCGCGCACACGGGCGAGTACCGCACGGTCGCGCGCCGCGTGCTGGAGGAGCACGCGGCGTCTCCCGCGCGCGTGCTGCACGCCGCCACGGTGTTGTGGGGCGCGCTCGACGCCAGGGACGAGGCCGTCGCCGCCCTGGAGCGGGCGGCGGAGCGCGGGACCCTGGAGCCGGTCGGCAGGGAGCGGCTCGTGTCGTGGCACATGGAGCGGGACGCGTTCGGGCACGCGTTGCGCCACCTCGACGTGCTGCTCGCCGCGCAGCCGGAGGCGCTCGGCCTGCGCACGCAGCGCGTGCTCGCCCTGTGCGGGCTGGGCCGCCGCGACGAGGCGCTCGCGTACCTGGCCGCCACCGGGACCCTGCTGAAGGAGCGGCGCACGTGGGGTGAGGGCGAGATGGCGACGCTGGCCGACACCGCCCTGCGCAGCCAGGCCTGGGAGCAGGCCGCGGCGTTGTACCGGGAGGCGATCCGCGCGCGAGAACGCGCCCGGCGGCCCGGCGCCGATCCCGTGCTCTCCGGCTACCACCAGCAGCTCGCCACCGCCCTGATCCGCCTGGGGCAGGTCGACGCGGCGGTCGATGCGGCGGCGGCGGCCGTCGTGTGCTGGGGCCGGGCGGCGGCCCAGCAGGTCGCGGCGATCGCGGCGCTGGACCGCACCCTCGCCGAGATCCGGGACCTGCGTGGGTTCGTCGCCGCGCGCGACGCGGAGGCCGCCCGGACCGGCCGTGACGCACCGCTGCTCCGCAAGCGCCTGGGCATCCTCCTGCTCCTTCGGGGCGACGCCGACGGCGCGGCGGCGCAGCTCGCGCGGGCGCGGGAGCTGCAGCCCGAGGACACCGAGACGCTGGAGGCGCTGCGCAAGGCGCACGAGGCGCGCAAGGACGTGCCCGCGCTCTGCGAGGTGCTCCTGGCCCTGCGCCGCTACGACGAGCTGGGCGAGCTGCTGCGCGGCCGCGGCGACGCCGAGCGCGCGGCGCGCGCATTCACCACCGGGGTCGAGACCGCCTTCGACGACGCCGAGCCGCACCGCAGGCTCGCGCAGCGCTTCGCCGCCGGCGAGCGCCTGCCCGAGGCGATCATCCAGTGGCAGAACGTCGTGCGGATCCGCGCCCTCGAGCCCGAGGGCTGGCTCGCGCTGGCCGAGGCCCAGCTCGCCGCCGGGCTCCGCGCCGAAGGGTTGCGCACCGCGCAGCACGTGCTCGACACGACGTGGGAGGCGCGCTTCGGCGACGTGAAGACCAGGGCGGCCGCGCTGCTCAACCGATAGCCGGAGGGCGCGGCCGGAGCCCGCCGGCCACGAATCGCCGCCCGGAACTCCCGCGCGGGCGGCCGGCGCGGTGAGATGCGCACGGATGGAGTCCTTGCTCCCGTGCGTCGGCGTGCTCGCCCTGGTGGCACCCTTCGTGGCGCTGGCGGTGGCCCTCGGCCTGCGCGCGCGCGTGCGGAACCTGGAGGCGGACGTGCGCGCGCTGCGCCAGCGTCTGCATGGGGCCGACGCGGCGCCGGCGCACGGCCAGCCGGGAGGCGCGGCGGTCGCCCCGGCGCCGCTCGCGCCGCAGGCGCCCGCGGCCGCCGCGGCGCCCGTGACACCGCCACGCGCCGCGCCGCAGGGCCCGATCGCTCCGGCCGCCGCGCCAGCGCCGCTGCGCCCGCCCTTCGATCCCGATGCGCGGCCGGCGCGCGCCCGGGGGCCGCGCGGGGCGGGCACGTTCAGCGAGGCGTCCCTGGTCCGTCTCTTCGTGTGGGTGGGAGGGATCGCCCTGGTGCTCGGTGCGGGCTTCCTGATGCGTCACGCCTACGAACAGGGACTGTTGCGTCCCGAGGTCCGGCTCGTGCTCGGCTCGCTGGCCGGGCTGGCGTCGATCGGCGGCGGGGAGTTCCTGCGCCGGCGCAGCGACCGGGTCGCGCAGGCGCTGGTCGCGGCCGGCGTGGCCGTGCTCTTCACGGTGCTCTTCGTCGCCACGCAGGTCGAGCGCGTGCTCGCTCCCGCCACCGGCTTCGCGCTGCTGGCGCTGGTGACCGCCGGCGCCGTGGCGCTCTCCTTGCGCTTCGGGGTCTTCGTGGCGCTGCTCGGCCTCTGCGGCGGCTTCCTCACTCCGGCCCTGGTGCGCATGGGCGAGCCGCGTCCGGGCCTGCTCTTCGCGTACCTGCTCTGCCTGCAGGTCGGCCTGCAAGTCGTCGGCCAGCGCCGCGGCTGGACCCTGCTCGCGATCCTGAACGCGGCCGGCTGCCTCCTGTGGGCCGCGACCTGGGTGATCGCGGTGGGCGAGCGCGGCGCACTGCCGGGGGATCGGCTGCCGTTGGCGGGGTTCCTGGTGGCGAGCCTGATCTCGTTCGCCGTGACCCGCCTGCCGCACCCGCTCCTGTGGTTCGTGGCCGCCGCGGTGTTCACGATCCTCGGTGCATTGCTCCGCGCCGCGGGGTTCTCCGACCTGGAATGGGGCACGCTGGGCCTGCTCGTCCTCGCCGCCGTCGCGCTCGCGCGCCTGCGCCGCGGCCTGGAGGTGCTCGCGGGCCTGGCCGCCGTGGCGGTCGTGGGATTGCTCATCGCATGGCACGTGCACCGGACCGGCGCGCCCCACGCCACGGACCAGCGCTTCGCCCTGGTGAGCCTCTGCCTCGGCAGCCTGCTGGCGGCGGCCCCGATGGCGGCGCAGATCGGCGCGGTGCGCCCCGCGGGCTTCGTGGCCGTGTCGGTGGCCGGCGCGCTCGCCGTGCTCGGCCTGGCGTGGTGGAGCCTGGGCGATCCGCCGCGCGTGGGTCCGCCCTGGTGGGTGGCGGGTCTGGGAGTGGCGGCCGCGTACTCGGCGGCCGGCTCTGTGCTGGTCGCACGCCGGGCCACGCTGGCGCAGGGCGAGGTCCGTGCCACGGCCGTGGTCGTCGCGGTCACGGCGGGCGCGAGCTTCGCGCTTGCCACGGCGGCGCCGCGCGCGCTGGTTCCCGCAGGCTCCGCGGTGGAGATCGTCGCCCTGGCGGCCGGTGCGCGCGTCCTGCGGCTGGATCCGCTGCGCGTCCTCGCTGCCGCCCTGGTGGGCGTGGTCGCGGCGTGGCTGGGGGTCGATCCGGCGGGGTGGCGGGAGGCGATCGGCGCGACGCCGCTGGCCAACGCGCTCTGGACCGCGCTCGGCGTGCCCGCGCTCGCCTGCGGGCTCGGCGCGGCGATCCTGCTGCGCACGCGCGACGACGGCTGCGTGGCGGTCCTCGAGGTGACCGCGGCGCTCGCCACGACCCTGCTGGCCCTGGCCCAGGTCCATCACGCGATCCACGGCGGCCTGCGGCTCGCGGGACCCCTGCGTTTCACCGAGCTGGGGATCCTCTGCGCCGTCGCCGCGTGCTGCGCCGCCGCCGCGCTCTGGCTGGGATGCGCGCGCGGCCGGCCGCGCCTCGTCGCCACCGCGCAGGGGGTGCTCGCGCTGTGCGCCGTGGTCGCGCTGCCCGGGCTCCTGCTGCTCTGCAATCCGGTCTTCGCGCCCGTCGCGGTGGGGTCGCGGCCGGTCTTCAACCTGCTGCTGGTCGGCTACGGCCTGCCCTGCGTGGCCTTCGTGCAGGCCGCGGTGGCGGCGCGCGGCCTGTCAGGGGCCCTCGGCCGGGTCACGGCGATCGGCTCGGGCGTCGTGGCGCTGGTCCTGCTCTTCGCGCTGGTGAACCTCGAGGTGCGCCAGGGCTTCCACGGCAGCATCCTGCACGGCGGCGCGTGGACCACCGCCGAGAGCTACAGCTACTCCGCGGCCTGGGCGGGGCTCGGGCTCGTGCTCCTGCTGCCCGGCGTGCTGCTGCGCTCCGGCGCGGCGGTGCTGCGCTGGGCGTCGCTCGCCGTGCTGCTCCTCGCGATCGGCAAGGCGTTCCTGGTCGACGCGTCGGCGCTCACCGGTCTGTACCGCGTGTTCTCGTTCCTGGGGCTGGGGGCGGCGCTGCTCGGGCTGGGGCTCGTGTACCAGCGCTTCGTGTTCCGCGGCGCCACCGCCGACGCGGCGGAGTGAGCGCGCGCCGGGCTCAGGGCCGGCGCGCGTGGATGCGGAGCTGGTGGAAGTCGAGGCGCTCGGAGTGCACCGGGAAGCGCTTCACCGACACCCACTCGAGCCCTGCCGCGGCCAGCGCGTCGCGCAGGTCGGGCTCGCTCCAGAAGCGCATCTCGAACGTGTCGCTCTGCGGCGGGTCGGCGGGCGCGCCCGGCACCGCCTCGGGCATCTGGAACACGAGGTCGCCGCCCGGGCGCAGGACCCGCGCCACTTCGCGCAGGTAGCTGCGCACCACGGGGCGCGGCATGTGCTGGAACACGATGTGCGAGAACACCAGGTCCAGGCTCGCGTCCGCGACCGGCCGCAGGCTCCAGCCGTCGCCCTCGAGGAAGCGGACGTTGGGCAGGTGGGCGAGGCGCGCGCGCGCGCGGGCCACCATCTCGCCGGACACGTCGATGCCGAGCAGCGAGGCCACGCGCGGGGCCACGAACTCGTCCATGCGCCCGATGCCGCAGCCGATGTCGAGCACCGATCGGGCGGGGTGCAGGAGGTGCTCGAGGTCCGTGAAGAAGAGCCGCACGTCGCGCTCGCCAGAGGCCCGGAACGCGTCGCTCCCCGCCGCCTCGGCGGTGGCGATGTAGTACTCGGCGTTGTCCGCGGCGCGCCGGTTCCAGTCGCCCTTCATGTCGGTCGCGCCGCCGGGCAGGGCCCGCTCGGCGATGAGGTGCTCGGTCACGACCCGGCCGCCGAGCAGATGCTCCTGCACGATGCGCTCGAGCACCTCTGGATCGCACTCTGCGTACCACGCGCCCTCGGGATAGACGACCGCGATCGGGCCGCCGCTGCACACCCGCAGGCAGTTGGCCTTGGTGCGTTGGATGCCGCCCGCCTCGCTCAGGCCCAGCTCCTTGAGACGGGCCTTCAGGTACTCCCAGGCGCGCAGGCCGCGCACCTCGTCGCAGCACTTGGGATTGGTCTGGTCCGCGCACAGGAAGATGTGCCGCCGTGCCTGCGGGATGCCGAGCTTGTGGGCGATCGTGCGCTGCGCGTCGCGGTCTCCGGGTGCGGTCATGGCGGGCCTGCGCCGGATCTTGCCGCGCCCTGCGGGCGAGGGGAATGGCCGCGCGTGCTCCCGCAGGTCGCGCGAGCTCCGGCGCGGAAGTCGCGCCCGCACCGGACGTTCCTCCCCTGACGTCGGCGGCCTCTCGCGGACGACGTCGAGGAGGATTCATGCGTACTCCTTTCCTGTCCCTGATCGCCCTGCTGGCGACTTCCCTGCTGCCCGCCCAGGTGTGCGGGCCGGCCCCTCCGCCCTCGGGGCAGCCGGCGATCCCCATGACGCCGATGTGCTTCGGGCTGGTGGCGCCGCAGATCGTGTGGGCCATCGGCAATCCAGGGTTCCTGATGGCGAGCTGGGCGCCCCCGCCGATCCCGGCCGGCCTGCCGACCTTCCTGGTGTTCGGGGCACCGGCGCCACCGATGCCGATCGGCCCGCCGCTCAATCCGGCGTTCGGCCTGCCCGGCATGCTGGTGACCGTCCCGCCCACCATGATCGTGGTGCCCAACGGCGTCTCCGGTGCGGCGCCCGGGCCGCCGATCCCGCTGCCGATCCCGCCCACGGGTGGCCCGCTCGGCGTGGTCATGCACGTGCACACCCTCGTGCTGATGCCCGGCCCCGCCCCGACCCTGGCACTGACGGGGGCCGTCGCGCTGACCATCTGAGCGAGCGGCGTGGCGCGCGCGGTTCCCTCCATGCGGGGTGGGAGGGATGATCGGCGCGCCATGCACAGGCTCGTTCCACTCGGTGCGCTCTGGCTCGTCACCCTGCTCCCCGCCCAGGAGTCCCGGCCGGCCCGCCCGTTCCCCGACGAGGCCCTGCAGCCGATCTTCGACGGCAGGAGCCTCGCCGGCTGGGTGGACAAAGGCGGGCGCTACGACGGGGACGCGCGCTGGAGCGTCGCGGACGGCGCGATCGTCGGCCGTCCCAACGCGAAGGGTGGCGGCGGGCTGCTCTACACCGAGCGCCGCTACGGCAACTTCCTGCTCACGCTGGAGGCGAAGATCGACCACCCGTTCGACTCGGGCATCTTCCTGCGCATGCTCCCGCCCAAGGAGCCCAAGGGCGCCCAGATCACCATCGACCACCGGCCGGGCGGAGAGATCGGCGCGATCTACAGCGACGGCTTCCTGCAGCACAACGCGGACGGGGGCCGGCTTCTGCGCCGCGACGCCTGGAACCGCTTCGACGTGCGCTGCACGGGCGGGGCCCGGTTCCGCATCGAGGCCTGGCTGAACGGCGCGCCCCTGGTCGACTACACGCTGCCGGCAGACGCCAGGGGTTACGCGGCCGCGGGCCGGATCGGCCTGCAGGTGCATGGCGGCGGCAGCGAGGGCGAGGGCGCGGAGGTGCGGTTCCGCGACCTGCGCGTCGCCGAGCTGCCGTGCTTCGATGCCGAGGCGTTCGCCTGCGACGCGCGTGGGTTCCTGACTCCCACGGCGGTGGGCGTGGCGGCCGGCTGGCGGGCGCTCTTCGACGGCCGGAGCCTGGCGGGATGGGAGCCGATCGGCGATCCCGGCGGGTACGTGGTGCGCGACGGCCTGCTGGTGTTCCCGGTGCGAGGGCCCGACGCGTATCTCCGCACGCGCGAGGACTTCGAGGACTTCGTGCTGCGGCTCGACTTCCGCCTCGCGCCCGGCGCCAACAGCGGCGTGTTCCTGCGCGCCGACCGTGCGAGCGGCAACCCGGCGTTCTCCGGCTGCGAGGTGCAGATCATCGACGACCACGGCTACGAGGCGCTGACGGGACACAGGCTCAAGGAGTGGCAGCACAGCGGTGCGCTCTACGCCTCGGTGGCGCCCGGGGTGCAGGACGCCCTCCTGCCGGCCGGGCAGTGGAACAGCCTGGAGATCACCTACCAGGGCTCGCGCCTGCGCACGGTGCTGAACGACCGCGTGCTCTACGACGTCGACACGCACGCGGTGCCCGTGCTCCAACCGGGCGCACGGCCGTTCGCCGAGCGCGCGCGGCGCGGGTTCCTCGGCCTGCAGCGCCACGCCCCGAAGGAGGTGCAGGGCGAGGCCTACGCCTGGTTCCGCAACGTGTTCGTGCGGCCGCTGCGCGGCGAGGCCGGACGATGATCACCCGGCGCGGCTTCCTGACGGGCGGCGCGGCCTTGGCCGCGGCGCCGTGGCTGCAGGGGTGCGCGAGCCGCGGGCCCGCGGCGCCGCGCGTGCCCGCGGACCGCAAGGTGCGCCTGGCCGTCGTCGGCGTCGCCAACCGCGGCAAGGACAACCTCGACGCCCTCGCCGGCCAGGAGATCGTGGCGCTCTGCGACGTGGACCTGCGCCACCTGGACGCGGCGGCGAAGCGCTTCCCGGCCGCGCGGCGCTACTTCGACTTCCGGCGCCTGCTGGCGGAGGTGGGCGAGCTGGACGCCGTGGTGGTGAGCACGCCGGACCACACGCACTACCCCGCGGCGGCCCTGGCGCTGCGGCGCGGCCTGCACGTCTACTGCGAGAAGCCGCTCACCCACAGCGTCGCCGAGGCGCGCGCGCTGCAGGAGCTGGCCGCGCAGACCGGAGCCGTGACGCAGATGGGCACGCAGATCCACTCGCTCCCCAACTACCGGCGCGTCGTCGAGCTGGTGCAGGCGGGCGCTCTCGGCCGGGTGGAGCGGGTGCACGTGTTCCTCGGCGGCACCGACTGGTCCGGAGGCGACCTGCCCGCCGTGGCCCCGACGCGCCCCGAGCACCTGCTCTACGACCTCTGGCTGGGGCCCGCCCCCGAGCAGCCGTACCACGAGGCGTTCCATCCGATGGGCTGGCGGCGCTACTGGGACTTCGGCGGCGGGACGCTCGCCGACATGGCGTGCCACTTCCTGGACCTGCCCTTCTGGGCGCTCGGTCTCGGCCACTGCGACTGGGTGGAGACGGAGGGTCCGGCGCCGCATCCGCGCGGCGCCCCCAACCGCATGGTGGTGCGCTGGGGCTTCCCGCCGCGGGGTGCGCGTCCCGCGCTGACGCTTTCCTGGCACCAGGGCGGCGCGCGGCCCGAGGAGCTGAAGGGCCTGGGCCTCGATGCCTGGCGCAGCGGAGTGCTCTTCCTGGGCGAGCGTGGCCACCTGATCGCCGACTACCACCGCCACGAGCTGGGACCGGCCGAGGTGTATCGCGGCTACCGGCGCCCGCCCGAGTCGATCCCCGCCTCCCCGGGGCACCACGCCGAGTGGCTGCGCGCGATCCAGGGCGGCGAGGCGCCGGCCTGCGGGTTCGCGTACGCGGGCCCGCTCACCGAGACCGTGCTCCTGGGCAACGTCGCGTTCCGTTCCGGCGGCGGCCGGCTGCGCTGGGACGCAGGCGCGCTGCGGATCGTGGACCGCCCGCACGCCAACGCGCTCCTGTCCCGCGCGCCGCGCGCCGGCTGGAACGTGTGACGCGCCCCGTCCGGCAGGTCTCGCTGGCGCGCGCCCTCTCGAAGCTGGGTGTGACCTCGCGCAGCGAGGCGCGGCGCTGGATCGAGGCCGGGCGGGTGCGCGTGGACGGCAACGTGGTGCGCGATCCCGAGCGCTGGCTCGAGCCCGAGCGCAGCCGGATCGAGGTGGACGGGCGCCGGATCGCGCGCGCCGGCGCGGTGGTGGTGGCGCTGCACAAGCCGGCCGGCGTGGTCACCACGCGCAGCGACGAACGCGGCCGCCGCACCGTGTACGACCTGCTGCCCGAGGAGCTGCCCTTCCTCGGGCCGGTCGGCCGCCTCGACCTGGAGAGCACCGGCCTCCTCCTGCTCACCAACGACACGCGCCTGGGCGCCGACCTCACCGACCCCGAGCACGGTTGCGCCAAGACCTACGAGGTGCGGCTCGACCGCGAGTTCGCAGACGCCGATGCGTGCGCGTTCGCGCGCGGCCTCGTGCTGCGCGACGGCACGCGCCTGCGCCCGGCGGAGGTGACGGTGGCCCCGCGCGACCGCCGCGCGTTCACCATCACCCTGCGCGAAGGCCGCAACCGCCAGATCCGGCGCATGTGCGAGGAGATGGGCTACCGGGTCGAGCGCCTGCACAGGGTCGCCATCGGCCCGCTGCGCCTCGGCACCCTCCCCGAGGGGGGCTGGCGCCGCCTCACTCCCGCCGAGCTCCGCCTCCTGCGCACGCCCCGCGGGTGAGAACGCGGCCGCAGAACGATCCGCTCACGGCTTGATGCCTGCGTCGGTGAGGGCGGCGAGGGCGCCCGCACGGACCTGTCCGGCGACGCGCGTGCCCGCCGCGCGCGCCGCCGTCAGCCACGCCGCGGTCGATCCCTCCTGCGCGGCTCGCAGCCGTTCCGCCACGCGCCGGGCGAAGGCCTGCTGCAGCGCGTGCAGACCCTCGTAGGTGCCGTTCGTGGACCAGAGCGGGTCGGGGAGTGGCGGCGCGGTGTCGAGCACGAGCTTCAGCACGTGGTCCGGCGAGTCCTCGTCCAGGTGCAGGAGGATGAGCACGTCTTCGCGCATGGAGAGCTGGTCGTCGACCTTCTGCTCGTAGCGCGCGAGGTGCCCCGGCAGCGCCACGTCCGGCGGCAGGACCAGCGTGAACGCCACCACCTCGCGCAGGGCGCGGTACTGGCGATAGGTCAGGAACGCGAGCCGCAGCGACGCGTGCGCCTTGTTCAGGGCCGCGGCCCGGTCCGGCCCTCTGCCTACCTGCAGGCCGAAGCGGCGCGTGAACTCGTCGAGCATCGCGTCGAAGAAGAACACCGCCTCGCCCGTCCCGGCGGTGCGGTCGAGCGCGGAGTAGAACGACTCCTGGCCGTTGCGCCAGGCCTCCAGGAACGACTGCAGCTGGTCCGCTCCGCGCTGCGTGTCGAGTTCGTGCTGGAATGCCGCGAGGGCGAGATCGGCCTCGGGCACGATCCCGCGCAGCGCGCCCAGCAGCACCTCGGCCGGCGACCCCTGCTTGAGCGCGACCCGCTCGCGTCCCTCGCCGGCGCTCAGCGCCGGCCGCCCCTCCACCCGGCGCACGACCCGGTGCCCCCACAGGTACTCGCGTTGCAGCGCGAACGGCAGGCCGGCGTAGCGCCAGGGCCCCTCCTTGTGCGGTGGTCGGGCGAGCCATCCCGCGGGCACCTTGGCGCTCTCCAGGGCGCGCCCCCGGTCCACGGCGGCCAGCAGGCCGCGCAGCCACGGATCCTTGCTCCTGGCCAGCTCGCCGCGCAAGGTCGCCAGCACCTTGTCTTGCACCGCCGCAGGCTTCGCCTGGAACGCGCGCAGCCACGCGGCTTCGCCCGCCTCGCCGTCCAGGAGCGGCAGGCGCAGGGCGGGCGCCAGGGCGCAGAGCCCTCCGGCACGCAGGAACGCGCGCCGATCCAGGGATCGCACCGCACCGGCGGGTGGGGCAGGGGTGCCGTGCGAGGGCGGTTCCACCATGCTCGCGAGCGTACGCGATTCCCGGCTCGCGCCCAGCCCGGGCAGCGCCGACCCGGGCCGCTTCCGCCCGGGTCCGGATCCAGGCTCGCCGCGGCCGCGGCGGCGCCGCGCTACTCCAGGACCACGACCAGATCCTCGGTCTGGACCGAGCTCTTCAGGGCGGGCAGCACCTGCTTGACCATGCCATCGCGCGGCGCGCGCAGCACGGTCTCCATCTTCATCGCTTCCAGGGTGAGGAGCGGCGCGCCCTTGTGCACCGCATCGCCGGCCTTGCAGTGCATCGCGATCACCGTGCCGGGCATGCTCGCGCCCACGTGCGCGGTGTTGCCGCGCTCGGCCTTCGGACGGGCCTGCACCTTGGCGGCAAGGGCGCGGTCGCGCACGCGCACGTTGCGCGGCTGGCCGTTCAGCTCGAAGAACACCGTGCGCGTGCCGTCCTCGTGCGGGTCGCTCACCGCCACCAGCGTGATCACCAGGGTCTTGCCGGGCTCGAGGTCCACCCAGATCTCCTGGCCGATCTCCATCCCGTAGAAATAGGTCGGCGTGTCGAGCAGCGACACGTCCTCGTACGCGTTGCGGAACGCGAGGAACTCGTCGACCACGCGCGGATAGAGCGCCGCACTGAGCGCGTCGCGGCGGCTCACCGCACGGCCGTGTTTCGCCGAGAGCGTCACCGCGAGTTGTTCCAGGTCGATCGGCGGGAGCGTGTCGCCGGGGTTCCCCGAAACGGTGGGCAGGCCCTTGAGCACCGCCTTGCGGAGGTCCTCGGGGAAGCCGCCCGGCGGATGCCCGAGCTGGCCCTGGAAGTACTGCACCACGCTCTCGGGGAAGTTGAGCCGCGCCGCCTCGGCCAGTACGCGCTCGCGCGTGGCCCGCACCATCGCGTCGAACTCGTCGCGGCGCACCAGCAGCCCGTTCTTCACCAGGAACATGGCGAAATCGCCCACCATCTTGGAGCTGGGCGTCACCTTGGGGATGTCGCCGACCAGGAGGTTGACCACCGCGAAGGCGTCCTTGACGTCGTTCCAGCGCTCCAGCAGCCCGAGCTCGGCCACCTGCGGGCGCAGGTTGGAGTACTGGCCGCCGGGGATCTCGTGGTAGTAGACCTCGCTGGTCGAGTGCAGCAGCCCGGACTCGAACGGCGCGTAGTACTCGCGCACGACCTCCCAGTAGTTGGCCAGCGGCTGCAGCCGCTTGTTGGTGAGCGTCGTCTCGCGCTCGCCGCCGCGCAGCGCCGCCACGAGCGCGTTCATGCTCGGCTGGCTGGTGGTGCCGGCCATCGGCGCGAGCGCCACGTCGACGATGTGCGCGCCGCAGCGGATCGCCTCCAGCAGCGTGGCCACGCCGTTGCCGCTGGTGTCGTGCGTGTGCAGGTGGATCGGCAGGCCGGTGGTCTCGCGCAGGCGGGTGATCAGCATCTCGGCAGCGCGTGGCCGCAGCAGCCCGGCCATGTCCTTGATGCACAGGATGTGCGCGCCCAGGTCCTCGATCCGGCGCGCGAGCTCGGCGTAGTACTCGAGCGTGTACTTGCGGCGGCTCGGGTTGGCGACGTCGCCGGTGTAGCACATCGCCACTTCGGCCACCTTGCCGGTCGCCAGGATGCGGCGCACCGAGACGCGCATGCTGTCCAGGTCGTTGAGGCTGTCGAACACCCGGAACACGTCGATGCCGGCCGCGGCGGCCTCGTCGACGAACGCCTCCACGACGTTGTTCGGGTAGCTCGTGTAGCCCACCGCGTTGGCGCCGCGCAGGAGCATCTGCTGGAGGATGTTGGGCACCGCCGCCTTGAGCTGGCGCAGGCGCTCCCACGGGTCCTCGTCGAGGAACCGGTACGCGACGTCGAAGGTGGCTCCGCCCCAGCTCTCCAGGCTGAACAGCTCGGGCGCCAGGTGCGCCACCGCAGGCGCGATCTTCAGCACGTCGAAGGTGCGCACGCGGGTGGCCAGCAGCGACTGGTGCGCGTCGCGCATCGTCGTGTCGGTGAGCAGCGGCCGCCGTTGCTCCAGCACCCAGCGCGCGAGGCCCTCGGGGCCGCGCTCGGCCAGGATCTGCGCGCTGCCGGGCGGCGGCGGCGTGTCGGGCACCACGGGCACCGGCGCCGCCACGAACGCGGTCGGCTTGCGCCGCTGGTTCGGTTTCACCGTGGGGTGGCCGTTCACCACGACGTGGCCGAGGTAGGCCAGCAGCTTGGTGGCGCGGTCGCGCCGCGTGGTGAGCTGGAAGAGCTCCGGGGTGTCGTCCAGGAAGCGGGTCCACGTGGTGCCGTTCTGGAAGTGCTCGTGGCGCAGCACGTTCTCCAGGAACGGGATGTTGGTCTTCACGCCGCGCACCCGCGTCTCCTGCAGCGAGCGGATCGACTTGCGCACCGCCAGCGCGAAGGTGTTGGCGTAGCCGACCACCTTGATGAGCAGCGAGTCGTAGTGCGGCGAGACGTACGCACCCGAGTAGCCGTTGCCCCCGTCGATGCGGATCCCCGGGCCGGTCGCGGCGCGGAACACGTTGATCTTGCCGGTGTCGGGCAGGAAGTGGTTCTTGGGGTCCTCGGTGGTGACCCGGCACTGGATCGCGTAGCCGCGCGCCGCGATCGCGTCCTGGCTGGGGATGCCGATCTCCGCCGAGGGCAGCGCGTGGCCCTCGGCCACGCGGATCTGCGCCTGCACCAGGTCGATGCCGGTGACCTGCTCGGTCACGGTGTGCTCGACCTGCAGGCGCGGGTTCACCTCGATGAACCAGTGGTCGCGGCCGGCCACCAGGAACTCGACAGTGCCGGCGTTGGTGTAGCCGCAGGCGCGGGCGATGCGCAGCGCGTCGTGCAGGAGCTGGGTGCGCACGAACGGGTCGAGCTGCCAGGCCGGCGCCACCTCGATGATCTTCTGGTGCCGGCGCTGCACCGAGCAGTCACGCTCGTAGAGGTGCACGAGGTTGCCGTGGTGGTCGCCGAGCACCTGCACCTCGATGTGGCGCACGCGCTCCAGGAACTTCTCGAGGAACACCACCCCGCTGCCGAACGCGCTCTTCGCCTCGGACGCGGCCTGGGCGAGCAGTTCGTCCAGCTCCTCCACGCGCCGCACGACGCGCATGCCGCGGCCGCCGCCGCCGTGCGCGGCCTTCACCAGCACCGGGGCGTGCTTCGCCGTGAACTCGCGGGCCTGGGCCAGGGCGTCGGGCTGGCCGAGGTCGAGCGTGAAGCCCGGCACCACCGGAACGCCCGCCTTCTGCGCCAGCTCGCGCGCCAGGATCTTGTCGCCCATCAGGCGCACGATGTCCGGGCTGGGGCCGATGAAGCGCACGCCGCGGCGTGCGCACGCCGCGGCGAACTCGGCGTTCTCCGACAGGAAGCCGTAGCCGGGATGGATCGCGTCGACCTTCGCGCGCACCGCGACGTCGAGGATCTCGTCGATCCCGAGGTAGGCATCGATCGGCTTCTTGCCGCGTCCGACCAGGTACGCCTCGTCCGCCTTGTAGCGGAACTGATGCGTGCGGTCCTCCTCGCTGAAGATGCCGACCGTGCGCAGGCCGAGCTCGGTGCAGGCCCGGAACACGCGGATCGCGATCTCGCCGCGATTCGCGCACATCACCTTGCGGAAGCGGGTGGTCTCCATGCGGAACGAGGTGGCGGCCGGCCCCTGCCAAGGCCAGTCCGGGTATCGGCCGGGAAGGCTACCCGCCTGCATCCCGAACGCCGCATGCCCGCGGTTCTTGCCCGTGCGGCACGCGCCTCGCGCGGGCTCACGTCCGCCGGTAGCGGACCGCCCCGATCCGCAGGGCGACGGGCAGGCCCGCGTCCAGCTCCAGCCGGGCCTCGATCGTCTCGTCGCCGATCTCCAGCACCAGCGTGTCGCCGCGCCGCGTGAACGTGCCCGTGGCCGTGCTGTCGGTGCCGCCGATGGACGAGGAGAACATCGTGCGCCGCCGCACGCTGCCGTCCGCGCCGAAGGCGTAGACCGTGGTGAGCGAGGAGCCGCTGCCGAAGGTGGAGTTGCCGAACTCCAGGCCGGCGAGCCCGGCGTCCGCGGTCGCGTCGGCCGGGGCGAAGGTCAGCGAATGCAGGATCCGGCGGGCGCCGGGCAGGAACGCGGCCTCCCTGCCCTGCACCACCACCGCGAGCACTGCGGCGTAGTGGTCCCCGTCCTGGGCCGCGCCGATCCACACCGTGACGCGCTTCCCGCTGCTCGTGCGCCCCGTGGTCCGAGCCTCGGCGCCGCGTCCTTCGGCCCGTGCGAAGCCCGCGACGCGCGCGCCGGCCGCGTCCATCTCGATCTCCTGGCCGGCGAGCTCGCCGGCCACGTCGGGGAGCCGGGCGCGCAGCAGCGCCTCGATCGCGGTGCCGCGCTCGGCCGGGGCGAGCGGGCCCGAGAGCACCACCAGCAGGGCGTCGAGCGTGTCGTCGGCCTTCAGGCCCGGGTTGAGGAGCAGGTTGCCGCCCTCGCGCCGCGCCACGCTCCAGCCTTTGGGCAGGCCGAAGGCGAGGCGTCCGGCGCGGGCGGGTGTGACGGGGCCTTCGTGCAGAGCGCCGGCGCCCAGCGTGGAGTCGTCCGCGCGGCCTCGGGTCTCGCCGCCGCCGGCATCGCGGACTTCCTCGGCTGGCCCGGGCGCGGCGCCGATCCGGCGGTAGCGGCCCGTGCGCATCTCGCCGTCCGGAGTCTGCAGGACGACCGTGAGATGCGGTTCCGAGACCCGCCACGTCCCCTGGATGGACCCGCCCTGGGCCAGCAGGGTCAGCCGGCTGCCTTGGGTCCGGTAGCGCAGGGTGGTGCGGTCCACGCGCACCACGCCGCCGGCGCGGAACTCGAGGAGTTCCTGGTCCTCGTCCTGGCTGCGCCAGGAACCCAGCAGAGCCGAGGCGTCGGGCGCGGGGCCCTGCGCCGCGGGAGCCAGGACGAGGAGCAGAGCGGGGAGGGCGGTGGCGAAGGGGTTCATGGGCGGTGGGTTGGGGTGGTCACCGCCTGGATGGGAAGGAGCGGGCGGGCGTGACGGGGAGTTGCCGCACCCCCGTGGATCCGGGTGTCGTCTTGGCTCGCGGGTCAGGTGTCGCCGTACAGGGGGTGTCGATGCCGAGGCCCGCGGACACGGGGGATCGAGCGTCGCCGCGGCGCTACCTGCCGGAGTGGGCCGCGGGTTTCCGGTCCCGGATCGCAGCCATCTGCAGCTTCAGGCCGAAACCGCCTTGCAGCTGGCCGTCCTTCACGAACACCCAATCCAGCAGCTCGGTGATCTTGCCGGTCAACGATTCGCCGAGGCGCAGCAGGTCGGGGCTGGCCTCCGCGTTGCCGTCGCCGCCATCGCCGGGCTGGAACACCCGGGCCCAGATCGGTTCCGGGTGCCCCGGCTTCGCCGTGAACCCGAACCTTGCGTGCACCACTCCGCCGCCGGCCAGGAACTTCGCGGCCTCGGGCCAGCGCGTTCGCGCTTCCTCGACGGCGCGCCGCATCGCCGTGGCATCGCCGACCGGGGGCGGGAACCAGGCCGCCAGCGTGGCCGCGACGGGATCGTCGCTGTACAGCAACACCGGTGTCACCGGGCTGCCGGCGATCAGTCGCCTGTCGGCCTGCCACAGGATGGCGGCGCACTCGTCTCCCCACAGCCCGGCGAGCATCCTGCCGATCGCCTGATCGCGGGCCCGTTCGGCGGCCGCGCCGCCCTTGCCGAACGCGGCGATCAGCAGCCACGCGCGATGCCGCTCGGCGGCACGGCGGCCTCGTTCGTCCACCGTGGCCGCGCCGACGGCGCGGCAGGGGCCATCGAAGAGCCGCAGCATGAGGGACTTGTCGTGCACGACGACCCTGGCGTCCGTCGCATCAGTGGGGTTGACCCATATCCGCCCAGGGGCGCCCTCGGCCGACTGCTCCGGCACTTCCACCCCGAAGCCCTTGGCCACGGCCTCCCGCAGATCGGCTTCGCGCCAGCGCCGCGCGGCCGTGAGCAACACCTCCACCCGGCTGGACTTCACCGGAATCAGCGCCTGCATGGGTTGGCTGCGCAGCAGCTCGGCCGTGTCCTCGCCGGCCGGCTCGAAGACGCCGAAGTCGACGCAGCCCACCGCCACGCAGTCGGGCCCGAGCAGCTCGGCTGCCAGCTTGCCCAGGACGATGTGCGCCTGGATGCGAGCGTCTCGCTCCTGCGAACCACCAAGCAGACAGAGCTTCCACCCGCCAGCGTGCTTCCGGATCCGCGCCACGGCGTCCGCGTCCTCGACACTCGGAATCGACTTCTCGGTCAACGCCACGGGTTCGCGGAGGAGCCGTACCAGGACCCGGCCGGTCTCGAACGCCACCACCGCACCGTCGGTCTCGAACGCGACGTCGGGCCTGGCGGGATAGGCCCTGGCCACCGCCGCCCGCAGCGCCGCCGGATCCAGCTTGGGCACCGACGACGTCAGCAGGAGGATCGCGGGGTCCGCCCTCGGTTCCTCGA
>JADLFX010000102.1 GCA_020849665.1 Planctomycetota bacterium
CACCCGGCTCTCGGTTCGCATCCGCGCGGTGTGGGCCCCCGGTCGTTTCTGGCCTCGTTCGACCGGTGCCCGAGGCGAACCGCTCTCGAACTCTCAAGGCTCTCCGGTCGAGTGTTAAGTGCTTAACAGCCTGGGCAACCATGGGGTGGGCGAGAGCATCCCGGTGAACGAAGCCCGAAGGGCAGCTGCGGCCTGGCTGTGCTGCGCGAGCCTCCGGATCCCAACGGCCTCGTCGCGCACGCAGGAGATCGGCGAGTTCGCCGTCGCCACGATGGGCCCGGGTCCAGCCTGTCTCCGTCGTGGCGCCGGTGGCCGCCCGGGAGGTCGTCCCTGGAATGTCCCGGGTACGCGGGAGGCCGAGCACCGGCGCCGGCCGCCAGTGGCCGATGACGCGAGACCAGCGGTCTCGTGCATCAGTGTCCCCCTTCCCGAAACTCGCCCTCCGCGGAGCCTGAAAATCCCCATCGAAACCCACGGCCTTCCAACTCCTGGGGACGCCCCAGGAACGAAGAGTCCGATGACGGTCGACGACGGAGGTGAGGGACCTGCACGGCCGGGAAAGGCTGTGCGTACGATCGGTGCCCGGGGAACGCGGTGGGGTGACCGTGGCCTGCCTGGAGCGGCTCGTGCGCCAGCACGGGCCGCCCTTGGTGATCAAGGCCGGCAACGGCCGGGCGTTCACCTCGAAGGCCGTGTCGAAGGTATGCGGGCAGCATGGGATCACCCTGCTGCACTCGCCGGTGCGGCGGCCGCGCTGGAATGGCACCTTCGAGGTGTCGGGCCGGTGGGCCAAGGAACGTGCGCAGGCGGCAGCCCTGCGCCGAGGTGGCGTCACGCTCACCCAGCAGGATCTCGACGCCGCCGTGACCCTCGATGGGCCGCTGCCAGTCCTCGCCGCGGAACTGCGATCGCGCTTCCAAAACGCCTACGACCAGCAGCTGGCGGACCTCGCTCGCGAGCGGAAGCTTGCAGACCCAGGACCGCGCGAAGATCATCTGCTCCGCTCGCTGGGTCGAGTGGCTGCCCAGCGCGCTCTCCAGACCTGCCACATCCTCACCATCGAAGGCCGTGTGTATCGCCAGTGGTTACCGCCTCAGACAGCGTGACAAGAAGGCAGGGTGTACAAGCTGCGTATCTTGTAGCGTGTGAGGCGGCGAGGCACGCTAGGCTCCCAAAATGTTTGTGGGACTGCTATTCTCACTATGGTTAGAGATAGGCAATAAGGACATACACCATGAGAGTCCTAGTTGGTATTGTGTGCGCTGCTGCCGTGTGCGGAGCAGCGGTGTTGGCGCGCCTTGGCAGACCCCTGCTCGGTATGGCCTGCATTGCCATAGCGGTTGATGCCGCGAAGAGTGCGGCAAGAGATGAGTCGAGTGATCTGCAAAGCACTGTTGTGATTGACGGGATCGCAGTATGCGCTATCGTTCTGCTTGCGGCCGTGACTAGGAAGAGCGACAGGGGTGACGTCCCTGAATAGAGTTCCTGTTCTGAGAGGGGCGGCCTGAATGGCCCGAGCTGTCAGCGGTGAGGCCGCCGGCGGTGTTCGTACTCCGTCGCTTACAGGGCACTGTCTCCTTCCCCTTGTCTCTCGGATGGTGAGCATGTCGGTGTCCTTCCGCCCGATTCGTTGGCCGTCCTGGGCGAGTAAACCCCTGGCGAGACCACGCGGCCTTCCAACTCCTGGGGACGCCCGAGGAAGGTAGAGTCCGATGACGGTCGACGACGGAGGTGAGGGACCTGCACGGCCGGGAGACGCTGTGCGCGCAATCGACGCCGGGCGAAAGCAGCGGGGTGACCGTGGCCTGTCTGGAGCGGCTCGTCGCCGAGCACGGAGCGCCGCTTGTGCTCAAAGCCGACAATCGCCTGGCGTTCACCTCGAAGGCCGTGTGGAAGGTATGCGGGCAGCATGGGATCACCCTGCTGCACTCGTCGATCCGCGGGCCGAGCTACAACGGCGCGTGCGAGGTGGGCGGCCGGTGGGCCAAGGAGCGTGCGCTGGCGGCAGCCCTCCGCCGAGGTGGCGTCACGCTCACCCAGCAGGATCTCGATGCCGCGGTGACCCTCGATGGGCCGCTGCCAGTCCTCGCCGCGGAACTTCGATCGCGCTTCCAGAACGCCTACGACCAGCAGCTGGCCGACCTCATTCGCGAGCAGGGGCTTGCAGACTCAGGGCCGCTCGAAGATCCTCTGCTCCGCTCGCTGGGTCGAGTGGCTGCCCAGCGCGCTCTCCAGATCTACCACATCCTCAAGATCGAAGGTCGTGAGTATCGACGGTCATGTCGGGTCCGGAGCGTATGATGGAGTGGCAGGGAGTACATGGTGCGTCAGTAGGCCTAACAAGAGAAAGAGCATGACGGCAATGCGAATGCGGACGCTTGTAGCGTCGAGTGTTGTTGTCGGGTTGCTGATGTATGGTGCGTATCGTAGCGGGCTAGCTGCGCGGGAGGTGCCGCGAGAAGACTCTGAGTCCAAGGCAAGCGTGTACGCCGACAATGCCGCGCCCGACGTGTATGCGGGCCTGCGTATTCATGACCGTGGCAGAGACGTCGAAGATTCGGTGCTCAGAGGATCGGTTGTGTTAGTGCGTGACCCAGAAGACTTGGAGAAGCGAGGCTGGAAGGAGTATGTGCTGCAATGCTGTGATGATGCGAGAAGAGGAGTGGAGGCCGATCATGTTCTTCTCGCGTTTGCGGCCGGTGTGACACCTGGGAACATCATGGAAAGCCTGATGTTTACCTCTTATGACGACCGACACGAGGCGACACTAGTTGGTGTGCACATATTCGTGAGGCGGTGAACTGAATGCGACTATGGTCGGCGTTAAGTTGTCCCCCTTCCCGACAATCGCCCTCGTCGAAGCCTGAGAACCCCATCGAAAGCCACGGCCTTCCCTTCCTTGCATGGGCGTGGAAGAACGGTGAGCGTGGCGAGTTCCCACGGTCCGTCTCGGTGGGCATGGTGAGCCCGCCCTGAAGCCTGGCGCGAGGTTGTCGCGGGCACGAGGGACCGTGAACGCCCGGGCGCCCTTGGTCCGCGGGGCCCGGGTTGAAGAGCCGGCGACCACGACGATACTGGGTTCGTGAATCACCCGCGGGTTCAGCCTTACGACATCCTCGACGTGAGCCCTGGCCTCTGCCAGATCGTGGCGATCGTGGTGCAGGAGCTGCAGCCGGGTAGGGCGGAGGTCGTGTACTTGGACGAGTTGGGCCGGCCGGTGGCGGAGGTCGTGGTGCGGCGCCCCGACCACTGGGCGCTGGATGCTGCGTGTCGGATCCCGGTGCCGGCGCTGGAGTCCGAGCGGCTCCGGCCGTTCGCCGAGCGCCTGCTGGGCTACCGGGAGACCCCGGGGCGGATGCACGAGGACCTGGACCGGCAGCGGCGGCGGGTCTCGGGGTAGACGCGGTGCGTGCCCTTCATGGCGGCTGGTGGGGCCACGGTGTGAGGCCTCGTGCGAGCCGGGGGTCGGGCGCTGGTGGTTGAGCAGCCGCCTGGCCTGCCACCGTCCGCGTGCGAGCGGCTCGGTGGGCGGGCCGGGTGCTTGTCCGGAGGAAGGGTCCAACAGCTGGCGGCCGCCAGGGCGATCCGAATCGCCGGCCGCGGCGGGGTCTGGGCGGGTACCAGGCAGATCGGTCGAACTTGCTCGTGAGATCGAGTCTCAGTAAGGTCCTCGGATGACCCCGGACCTCACCTCCTCCAACTCCCACGCAGCCTGGCTGCTCGGCGTCCTCTGCTTGGCGCCAGCGGCTGCGGCCCAGGACCCTGCGGATCTCACCGAACGCGTCCGCCGCCTGGAGCAGCGCAACGCCGAGCTGGAACGCAAGTTGGATGGGGTGACCCAGGAGATCGAACGCAGCCAGATCGGCGAGGTCGTCACCCCGCTCGGCACAGGCCGCCATGGACTGGGGCCGGGTGCATCCAAGATCTACGAGCGCGCCTCGGGACTCTCGATCGGCGGCTACGGGGAGATGCTCTTCTCGCAGATCAGCGGGCGAACCGATCAGTTCGACGCGCTGCGCGCAGTGCTCTACGCCGGGTACAAGTTCGACGAGCACTGGCTGGTCAACACCGAGATCGAGATCGAGCATGGGACGACCGAGGCCAGCTCGGGCACGACCGCGAGCGAGGGCTCGGTGTCGCTCGAATTCGGCTACGTCGACCACCTGGTGAGCGACGCGTTCAACCTCCGTGGCGGCCTCGTACTGGTGCCGAGCGGCCTGGTGAACGAGCTGCACGAGCCCACCACGTTCCTCCCGGCCGCCCGCTCGCAGACCGAGACGAGGATCATCCCGACGACCTGGCGCGAGCTCGGGGTGGGCGCGTTCGGCGAGGTTGGGGGGTTCGCCTACCGGGCGTACCTGCTCACCAGTCTGGACGGCGAGGAGTTCACCGCCTCCGGGCTTCGTCCGGGCCGGCAGAAGGGCAACCGGGTTGCGGCCGACGACTTCTCCCTGGCCGGGCGCCTCGACTGGGTGGAGACCAAGGGCCTGACCCTCGGTGGGTCCGTGGTGGTCGGCAAGACCGGGCAGGACAACCTGCGCGGCACAACGGCGATCCCCGATCTTCGGACCACGATCCTGGATGCCCACCTCGACTGGCGAGGTGGCCCCTGGCAGCTGCGGGCCCTGTATGCGACGGCGCTGGTCGACGACGCCGGCGAGTTCAACGCGGCGACGGGCCAGCGCGTCGCCGAGCGTAGTGCCGGTTGGTACGCCGAGGTCGGCTTCGACGTGTTCGCGGGCCTCACGGAAGTGCGGGGGCAGTCGTTGCAGCCGTTCGTGCGCTACGAGTCCATCGACACCCAGGAGCACATGCCGCCCGGCTTCGCAGCCAGCGGTGCCCAGGAGGACCGGATCCTCACCTTCGGCATCACCTACAAGCCGCTCGACCAGCTGGTCCTGAAGGTCGACTTCGAGGACTGGAGCGAGGACCCGGACGTGTTCCATGTCCTGTTCGGCTATGTCTTCTGAGCGCTGCGTGTGCCTCGTTGTCCCGCTGTGGCTGGCGGGCCTCGCGCTCGCGCAGGGCCGCGAGCGGATCGCGCCCGAAGAGGCGCTGCGTGCGGCGTTCCCCGGGTGCGAACTGGAGCGGGCCCCGGTGCACCTGGACGCCGGGCTACGCGCGCGCGTGGCCCGCCGGGCGGGTGTCCCAGAGGCGCCGGGCATCGCGTTCCGCTGGATCGCGCGGCGCGACGGTCGCTACGTCGGGAGCGCTTGGTTCGATACCCACCGGGTGCGCACGCTGCGGGAGACTCTGCTGGTCGCGGTCGGCCCCGACGGCAAGCTGCTGCAGGTCGTCGTCGTCGCGTTCGGCGAGCCCCCGGACTACCTGCCGCGGTCCCGCTTCTACGAGCAGTTCCGGGGCCGCCAGCTCGATGGCGAACTGGATATGGGGCGCGGGATCGATGGCGTCACCGGCGCCACGTTGACCTCGCGTGCGACTACCCTGGCGGCCCGTCGTGTCCTGGCCCTCGACGCAGAGGTGCGCGCGGGCGACGGATCGCCGGCCGGGCCCTGGGCGCCGGCACTGGTCGAGGCTGCGGCTGTGGCACGGCCGCTGGCCGAGACCACTCTGAACCAGCGCTGGAGCCCGGCGACGGCGCGCCCGAGCAGCATCGTCTTCGACGAGGCGCGTCTGCAACGCTGGCAGGAGGAGACCGCGGGCACCGCGCGCGAGGGCATCGTCACGGCGTTTGCGCGTGGCGAGGCCGTGCGCCCTGCCGCCTACCTCGATACCTCCCTCGACGGCGATCATCCGGTCGCGGTGCTGGTCGTGTCGGGCGGAGCGGGTGGTCCTGCCGCAGAGTGGGAGGTGCTGTCGTTGCCCGGTGGGAAGCCTGCGAGCCTGGCCGCGCGCGAACGGGCGCGCCGCCGATGCGTGGCGTTGGATCGCCTGCTCTCGACCCCCGCCGCGACCTCCCGATGACCCCCGCGGGCAGCCGGTGGTTCCGTGCCACGGTCCTCGCGGCCTCTGCGACGGGGGCGATCTTGCTGTGGACGCGCTACGTCGCAGCGCCCCCTGAGGAGACCGATCCGCCGGCGATCGACGCGACGGCCCAGCACCTGCACGTCCTCTTGGTGCCGTTCCTGGTCTTCGGTCTGGGCGTGCTATGGCCGACCCACGTCCTCCCGGCCCTGCGTGTCGGCAACCGCCTGCGGCGCACGGGCCTGCTCCTGCTCGCGCTCACCCCGCCGATGGTCTTGACCGGCTACGCCATGCAGGTGGCGACTGAGGAGAGCTGGCGTTCCTTGCTCGGTTGGGCGCATGCTCTAACCGGGACGGCATGGGCCGGGGTGTTCGTCGTGCATCTCCTGGCGGCCTGGTGGAGCCTGCGAGCAGGCAGACCACGGGAGTGCCAGGGCGTGGCGGAGACCCCAGGCAGCGCCCGAGGCGGGCGTGTACAGCAGGGTCGTTCGCGGGCCTGAGGGATACCCTGTCCTACCGCGAATGGCGAGGCGCACTCAGCCGAGTAGGATGGGCACCGACGGAGGACCGGCCGGCGCCGCGGGTCCTCGCGCCCGGCCTGCCTCCCCGGCCTGCCACCGTCCGCGTGCGAGCGGCTCGGTGGGCGGGCCGGGTGCTTGTCCGGAGGTCGCGACCCGTACCGCCCGTGGGCTACGCCTGGGGCCGCGGTCGGGTCAGGACGAGGAACGGGCAGAAGCCCTCGCGCTTCCCCAGCTTCATCGGGGCCGCGCCGCACACCCGGGCGTGCGTGCACTCGTGGCGGGCGAGCAGCACCGCGACATCGGCCTTCGCCCCCG
>JADLFX010000103.1 GCA_020849665.1 Planctomycetota bacterium
CTGAACGACCAGACCGTGGCGATTCAGGTGAGTGGGGACGAGGGTCAGCGGGTCCATCTGCCGCTGACGAGGGAGCAGAGGCAGCGCGTCGAGGCTCGGCTGCTGGAGCGGCTGCGAGGGCACTGACATGGGAGGCACCGACAACAGAAACGGGGCTGGGGAAGGGTGGGTGCTGGCCCGACCCATGGGAATCGCATCGCAGGGACAGCGCTCTGGAGCCGGAGAGGACGGTTGCCCCGCCCAGCGCAGTACGAGTTCGGCATCGAACCTCGAGGTAGCGTGTGGCGGGCCCGCGAGGACGTGCCCAGGAAGCTGCTCCGTGGTCGAGGCGATCGCGAGGGAACTGCGTGGCGAGGACTGCGGGACGACCTTGGAGCGCGGCCGTCAGCGCGGAGCCGCTGCGGTACAGAGGGTGGCTTTGGACCAGCGAGGAACATGGGAGCCCTGCCGTGGCGTGGTGGAACTGATGGGCCGCGACGGAGTTCTTGCGGGAAGGCTGCGCGGGGCGCTACTTCACCAGTTGGAGCGAGTCCCCGTCGGTCGGGAAGTGGTGTGCGCGTTCGGCGAGGTGTGCGGGTACCTGGAGCAACGACAGGAGGTCATGGAGCTACGCGCGCTCCTGGTCGGGCTGCGGCGCGCGCATGGGCAGGGCCGCGTACAGGAGGCGGTCTACAGCGGTGTGCTGGACCGCGCGTTTGGAGGCATGGTGGCCCGGCGGGAACCGAGCCCGACACCCCAGTCGACGGATGCAAGTGGCATCTCGGATGCGGCATTCCTGCGGTTCCTCGCAGGGGATCTGGAGGCACTGGCGCACATCGTCGGAGATCGTGCGCGCGGTGGCCTTCTGCGGTACGCGCGGCGGCGTTGGTCCGTAAGTCGGGTCATCGACGCCGAGGACCTCGTGCAGGAGACCTTCCTCGGTGTGGCGAGGTGCATGAAGGGCGGAGGTGGGCCGGCACCCGAGACGCCCGTGGACCTCTGGCACTACCTGATGGCCAGCCTGAACAACTGCGCGCGCAGGGTGGGGAGGAAGAACCGTCGGGTCCGTGAATGTGGAACGGAGGAGATGGCAGCCCTGGTGGCAGAGGTACCGAGCGAGGCGGAGGGGATCGACCTGGGAGAAGTGCTTGGCGGGTGGACCGCGGAGCGACCGCAGGGATCGGGACGGCGGCTGGCCCTGCACCTCACGCAGCTCGTGGGCCTGGCGATGGAACTGCACCGAATTCCGCTCGCGCGTGAGATCCGGGAACGGCTCCAGGTCCCGGCCTCGACCGCTTCACGACTGCGGTGGGACCTTGTCCAGGCGCTGCGGGAGGCCATTGCCAAAAGGGAGCCGTAGGTTGGCACCGAGTGCGAGTCGGGCTCGGGTTGGGGAGTGGAAGAACAGAGTGGAGCGCTCTATGCACAGGTAGGTGGGGGTGTGGAGATGATCCCCGTTTCCGCACCGCCCATGCTGGCGCAGAGGGAGGCAGCGAACCCTGCAGATGCCGGTCAGGACCCGGCCCGGAGAGCGAGTAGGTGCCGCGATCCGCCGACTCATGGACCAGAGGGCGCAGGGAGAACCGCCTGTCGCCAGCCAGGCCAGTGCCTGTGGCGACCGACATCCAGCTCACCTGGACCCAAAGCGTTCGAAACCCGGACGCCAGGGAGTTCTTCCCCAATCAGCTGGGGGCGGTCGAGGCGTGCAGGAATCGAACCCCTCGGTCGAACCACGGAGAAACGGGATTGTCGGGCGCGGGTACGGAGTTTGATAAGGACGCAGGGGCTCTGCGCGCCCACGTGGAGGTCGACGAGGTAGGAGGAGAAAAACAGAAGGAGGGGGTATTGACAGAACCCTAGATCGTCGGTACGAAGGCGGCCGCAAGCTAAGGAGTCCAGACAGGAGCGAAGCACGTGGTCTTCAAGACCTACATGACGAAGGGCGTGCTGGCCCGCATCGCGGGTGGTCGGGGAGCATGCGAAGGTCTGGACCCGGCAGCCTCCTGGAAGAATGAGCACCAGCAGCCCGGTGCCCTCACCGCGCATGTGCCAAGCATCGGCGGCGAAGGCAGCGATCGCGCACAGGCCGACAGCAGCCGGGCAGCTCCCCTTGAGACCACAAGGTTCCTAGCTAGACGCCAACGCCAGGCTGGCAGAAACTCTGACGCATCCGCAGGGTCGACGCCAGCGCAACTGGGAATTGCTCCACGCCCCTCGGTGCGGCACGCGGCACGGTGGGCTCTCAGCAATAGGACGTCCTTAGCTCGGCGCCGCGTGACTCTTGGTCCAAGGGTAGGACCGAGCCGAGGACTAGGCGGCCCCCTCCGAATGCCCACCGACGGCAGCGGTTTGTGGCGATGGATCGATACCCTGGGTCGGACGCAGAACGGAGTCAGCCGATCGCTGCTACTAGGAAGCTCGTCACAACTCCGGGAACGACAATCCATGGTGGCTTCAGTCCTCGGGGACCGTGCCCTCACAGATGGACAACTACTAAGAGCCTGTGGTCGTCCGACTGACGACCGAGTTGTGCCAAGACCCCAACAGGGAAGGTGTTGCGTGCCGACGGGCATTCCAGGTGAGATGGAGCTATAGAGTGCAGTGTGCACAACCAGTGGAAGCTCGCTATGTGATCCAAGTTCCAGGAAGCAGGACGAGGTGAACTCATGACCATCATCAAGCTCGCGACGTGTCTCTCTCTCAGCTTGGCAGGCCTTAGTGCCATCCCAATGGCAAACAGGCCTCTCTCGCTAGCGCCCGCACTGGTGGTGCTTCTCCCTACGGATCCCTGCCGTTGTGCGGTACGGCACACGATTGCCGTGACTCTTGCATCGGGGAATTGCACACCTACCGGGGGTAGCCAGACGGCCTGTTTCACGTACACGACTACATCTCCATCGGGGGCTTCTCCCACCGCGCATGGTAGGTGCTACAAGGATCCAACGTGTCCGAATACGACCCCAGCCTCGTGCGTGTTCAACGGATACGACGTGCACTTGTTCGCGGCCACGTGTGCAGCACAGTGCTCTGAAGGAGGATCCAGCACATTCTCTGTCTGGCTGGATGCCCAGGAACTCGGTACCTTGGAGACGGGAAAAGAATTCAAGATGGGCAATCCTCCGTCAGGAGTGATTGTCACACAGGGTCCTATGAGTTGCAACAGCAGCGACGTCTCACGTGTGATCAAGGTTAAGGATGGTCCGAACACGAAGTTCGAACTGACCATCGTCTTTGGATGCCAGCAGTGTACGGCTGCCTACTAGGATTGGGGTAGACGGAGGTCGGCGAAGGTCCCGCTGTCCGGCTGAGCATGCAAGTGCGTATCGGTACTGTACTCCTGGTCGTTGCTGTGGCTGGTATCGCTGCAGTCATGTACACGCTGGTCGGTGGCGTGCCAGGTGAGAATCAAGACAGCGCTTTAGGGAAGGAGGCTACGGAGACTAGAACGGTTGTAGGAATCGAGGACGTGGGTGTGTGGAGGAAGGCCCTCGCAAGGAATGAGGGGCCTGTGTTGTTTAGAAGGGAGGTTCCGAGTAGTCGGCAACGCAGTCAGAGTCGACCACATGATGATCACAATGTGCCCGAACTAACCCTCATGGCATTGGGGCCTCTATCGGCGGAGGCCGTAGAACAACTAACGACAACGCTTGCTGCTTCGCTCGTTGGAGCACGAGGCCGGCTTAGCGAAGCCACGAAGCTTGCGATCTCAGCTATTGACTTTGGGCCGCTAGTCTGGCTTGCTCACGCTGAAGCTGATGTGCGCAAGCATGAGGTATGTATGGAGATGGTACGCAGGGGGCTCTACATCACGGTGCCGGATGGAACGAGTTTGCCTCCATTGCCGCCCAATGTTGAGTGGCTAATGTGCGGAGGATTGCGAGCTGACGGAGTCAGCGTGCAAGTGGTGTTCTTGATCGTGCCAGGAGACGATGTTGAGTACGACGCCAAGCGAGCGCATTACAATGAGCTTGTGGAACTGCAGGTTGAGACCATTGCGGGCTCCTTCAATAGCTTGCCCTACAGTGAGCGCGTTCGGAGGATCGAAGCTCACAATGCGGCCAAGAAAAACAGTGACGCTGTCTACCGAGCGCAGGGTATCAGTAGTGAGGACAAGCGCAGGATGGCGCAGCAGTTTGAGAAGGACCTTATCGACGCGAGGCTTCGAATAGACATGAGATCGTATTCTGTGTCGCACAAATAGATGTCTCTGTTGTCTGTCCCTCTTACCTCGACCTGAAACAAGCGAATCGGAGGCCGCGGGGTCTCTTGCGGTTCGGTGGTTGACCCCGCCAAGAGATGGACAGACCGCCTCCCTGCGCCGTCCTGCAGCATCCTCTCGATTGGGTTGTGCATCTCGTTGGGTTGGGTCTCCGGTGTCCCCCTTCCCGAAATCCGCCCTCCGCGGAGCCTGACAATCCCCATCGAAACCCACGGCCTTCCCATCCCTGACCTTCTGGTCAGTGTCCCCCTGCCCGAATTGCTGGCCGTCCTGGGCGAGTGAACCCCTGACGAAACCACGCGGCCTTCAGTTCGCGCCTGGTCCTCGGTGCTCTCGGACCGTATACGGACCGACAGGGGTTGTGCGGGCCGCGGTGCCTGGGCAACGTGTTGGGCGTCGGGTCGGTACCCGGTGGTGCAGGCAGCTTCGGCCCGCGAGGGTCCAGCTGCCGGTCCCGTGCGGGGCGGACGGGCGCATGGGCGCCCCTCAGCGGCTCGTGGCGGGGTCGAGGCGGGCATTCTGCCCTGCCGCCGTCCATGGGCGTCTGGAACCAGCTTTCCGTAACCGTCGCCCGAACGCTCTCCGGGAGAGGGACTTGCGCCAACCTCAGGGTTTGGCTCGGGGTCCGATCCAAACCCTCTTCGGAAGAGAGTGTTCGCGAAGAGGGTTCGGTTCGGGGAGCCACTACCCCCGGACGTGCCTCACCACGGGGCGCGTCCGGTTCACGCAGCGGCCACCGCGC
>JADLFX010000104.1 GCA_020849665.1 Planctomycetota bacterium
CCAGAGCTCGGTACCGGTGGCCGGGTCGGTGGCGAAGAAGTACAGGCGGTTGTTCACGACCGCGAAGGGGCCGGGGTTGCCCTCGCCCACGCCGGGGACGATGTCCTTCACCACGGAGGTGCCGGCGGGCGTGCCGTCCGTGCGGACCAGCTCGTAGCCGTTCGCGCCGTCGGTGGCGTTGCAGTAGACGATGCCGTTCATCTCGATGAACGGCGAGGGGATGCAGCCCGGTGCTCCCGGCACGAAGTCGATCACGTAGGTGCCCGCGGCCGTGCCGTTGCTGAAGCAGATCTCGGCGTCGGTGCTGAGGACTCCGGCGTTGATGCCGGAGAACATCACACCGTTCTTGTACGGGATCATGCTCTGGGCGAAGGACTGCACGCCCGCGCTGGCGCCGGGCAGGAAGTCGACCACCATCGTGGTGCCGGCGGGGGTGCCGTCGGAGACCCACAGTTCGCGGCCCGCGGCGGCCGTGACCGCCAGGAAGAAGAGCTTGCCGTTGGAGACCACGAGGTTGATCGCCGACGAACTCGCCGTTCCCGGGTTGATGTCGAGCAGGAGCGACGTGCCGGCGGGCGTGCCGTCCGTGATGTAGAGCTCGCTGCCCGTGCCGGTCGTGGCGGTGCTGTTCGTGGCGGTGAAGAAGCACTTGTCGCCCAGGACCGTGAAGTTGGCCGGGGAGGAACTGGAGGCGCCGGGGTAGGCGTCGATCAGACGGACTGTGCCCGCGGCGGTGCCGTCGGTGACCCAGGGCTCGATGCCCGAAGTGCCGTCGTTGGCGGCGAACACCGTCAGCTTGCCGAGCTGGGCCAGGTTGGCCGGGCTCGAGCTGGACGGCTGGGGCAGGTTGATGTCCTTGAGTTCGAGGGTGCCTGCGGCGGTGCCGTCCGAGACCCAGGGCTCGAGACCCGTGCCCGGAGCGGTGGTGCCGCTGTTGCCGCCGAAGACCACCGAGCCGCCCAGGGCGGCCATCTGGCCGGTCGAGGTCACCCCCGCGAGCGTGCCGGCCTGGATCTCCTTGGTGAGTACGGTGCCCGCGCCGGTGCCGTCGGTCACGAAGAGCTCGTAGCCGGTGGCCGCCGTGGTGGCGTTGAAGTAGACCCGCGGGCCCGCCACGGTGAGCTGGCGGGGCGAGGAGCTGACCGTTCCCACATTGATGTCGGCGACGAGGACCGTGCCGGCGCCGGTGCCGTCCGAGAAGTGCAGCTCCTCACCGTTCACGGTGCTGCCGTTGTTGCCGGCAAAGAGCACGCCGGTGCCGAAGGGCACGATGAGGCGGGTTGCGCTGGTGCTGCCGACCTGGGTCACGCCGTTGGAGGTGCCGACGAAGAGGTCCTTCACGAGGACCGTGCCCGCGCCGGTGCCGTCGGAGACGTAGAGCTCACGGCCGGTCCCGGTGGTGGCGGTGGAGTCGGTGGCCGAGAAGAACAGCTTGCCGGAAGAGACGACGAACTGCTCCGGGCTGGAGCTGCCCGTGCCCGGATAGAGGTCCGCGAGCAGGGTCGTGCCCGCGGCCGTGCCGTCGGTGACCCAGAGCTCGGTGCCGCTGCTCGGCGCCGCGGTGCCGTCCGAGGCGGCGAAGAAGACCTTGCCGGCGAACGCGGTGAGCGCCCGGGGCGCGCTGCCCACGGTTCCTACCTGGATGTCCTTCACTTCCACGGTTCCCGCGACCGTGCCGTCGGAGAACCAGAGCTCTTCGCCCGTGCCCGGCGCAACCGTGCCGGTCGTGGCTGCGAACAGGACGCCGCTGCCGAACGGCACCATCGTGCCGAAGGTGGTGCCCAACCCGCTCGAGGTCCCCGCCTGGATGTCCTTCACCAGGACCGTGCCGGTCGCGGTCCCGTCGCTCTTCCAGAGCTCGCGACCGGTGCCAGTCGTCGCCGTCCCGTCGAAGGCGCTGAAGAAGAGGGTGCCCCCGCTGACCGTGAGGAGCCCAGGAGCGGCGGAGCCGGTGCCGGGGTAGCAGTCCTTGACCAGGGTCGTGCCGGCTGCCGTGCCGTCCGTGCGCCACAGCTCGCTGGCGAACGTCGCCGTCGTCGCCGCGAAATAGACGAAACCGCCGAAGAGCGTGAAGTTGAGGGGCGAGGAGCTGGCCGAGCCCGGGTTGATGTCCTTCACCATCACGGTGCCGGCCGCGGTGCCGTCGGTCTTCCAGAGCTCGACGCCGTTCAGGCCGTCGTTGGCGCTGAAGTACGTCACCGCGCCCACCGTGAGGAAGTTGGAGGGCGAGGAACTCGGGATCGTGGGAGCGGAGGTGTTGATGTCCTTGACGGGAGCCTGGGCGGCGAGGATGCCGGCCAGTCCCAGGACGCCGAGCGAGCAGGCGGATGTGGAAAGGCGCATGGTAGGGAGACGCGAGTGCATGGAGTCCACTACCGACGCAACGCGCGTGCGGGGTGCGACTCCGGGTTGGGACAGGGATCCGCGACTCTGTCGGGGCGGGCAGAACGAGTGCGGAGATCGAGCGACACTAAGGCAGTGGGGCAGTGCGTCAAGCGGTGTCGAGATTCGGGCATTCCTCTCCGACGCAACTGAACGCGTGGATCTCTACGCACGCGCGGCTGGCGCCGGGTCGGATCCCCCGTGCAGCCTCAGCGAGTTCCGCGGCCCCATGGGCGACACGCACGCAGCGGCCCCCTTGTCTGCCATGCGAGTCCCGTCGCGTCTCGAGGACGTGCCCCCGCAGAGACGTGCGACCGAAAGGCCGCGCGTCAACGGCTCAGGGGGCGCGTGTAGATCCGGTAGCGGCGATAGACGCGGCCGCCGAGCGCCTCGAGCGGCCGGATCATGGCGACGTTGTCCTCCAGCACCCAGCTCGCCTCGCACCGGTCGAATCCGGCGGCCTCGCCGCTGGCGATCATCTCCTGCAGCATGAGGCCATCGAGTCCGCTGAGGCGATGCTCGCGCCGCACGCCGAAGAGCAGCGTGCGCAGCGTGTGGGCGCGCCGCGCCCCGCGCAGCAGGGTCCACCAGCCGAGCGGCAGGAGGCGGCCCGCGCACTGGCGGATCGCCGGGTTGAGGTCGGGGAGCGCGATCAGGAAGCCCACGGGCGTCCCGTCGATGCTGGCGAGGCGGGTGAGCTCGGGGCGCAGGATGGCGCGCATCTCGGCCACGTGGCGCGCGAACTCGTCCTGCGCCATGGGGGCGAACCCCCAGTTGCGCTCCCAGATCTGCTGGTAGAGCGACCACAGCATCGCCCCGCCGTCGCGCAGGTCCGCCCTCGTGATCGCGCGCGTGGTCGCGCGCGTGCGCGCCTTCACGCGCTCGGCGACGCGCGCCAGGCGCGCGTGGTCGAGGGTGCCGCTGCGCAGCTCGAAGGCGAGCAGGTCCTTGGCCGGGCGCAGGCCGCAGGCCAGGAGGTGGGCGGCGTACCGCGGCGGGTTGTGCGGCATCATGAGCACCGGCAGGCCAGGCTCGCCCTCGACCAGGAGGCCGCAGCGGTAGTTGGTCGAGAGATCCACGGGTCCGCGCAGCTCGGTGGCGTCATGCGCGCGCAGCCACTCCGCCGCGGCCTCCAGGAGCGCCCGGGCGGCGGGCTCGTCCCGCGCCTCGAAGTGGCCGAAGAATCCGACGCGATCGCCGTGGAACTCGTCGTGCAGGCGGTTGCGCACCGCCGAGATCCGGCCCACGACCTCGCCGGAACGCCGCGCCACGAGGAACCTGGCCTCGGCGTGGCGGAAGAACGGATTCTTCTCGGGGTCCACCTGCCAGCGGTCCAGGCAGGTCACCGGGGGGACGTAGTGCGGGTCGCCGGCGTAGAACGCGCGCTGCACGTCCAGGAAGCGCGCAGGGTCGTGCAGCGGGACGACTGGATCGACGGTGTGGCTTCCGCTCACCGCAGGCCTCCCGGCCGGGCGGATCGGCGCGGCCGGTCCCGGCGGTTCCGCCGCCGCTGCACGGTGCTGCCATCGGGCATGCCGCCGAGCCTAGCGAGCCGACGGCCGGGGGCGAGCCCGCAGGCGCCGCGCCGCGGGGCGCTCCTCTGGTCACGGCCCCGTACGCGGCCTAGAGTCTCGCGCCGATGCGTCCGAACGCGCTGGCGCTGCTCCTCGTGTCCGCCGTGACGACGGCGTGCGGGAGCGCAGGGGGCGAGGCCCGCAGGCACGAGCCGCGGCCGGCGCCGGAGCTCTCGCCGGAGGACCGCCAGCGCGTGAACGAGGCCTTGCGTATGGTGGCGCGCAACGACCCGGGGTTCCCCGCGGTGCGCGACGCGTTGGCCGGCCGGCCCGACACGGCATGGTGGCTGACGCGGGCGTTCGTGGTCGACGCGGTGCTCGCCCTCGACCAGGGTGCGGTGGACGACGTCGCGTTCCTGCGCGCGGTCGCGGGACAGGGCAACGCCAGCCTGGTCCGTTCCCTGAACCATCTCAAGGCGATGGGCGCCGCGGCGGTGCCCTGCGTGGTGGAGGATCTGCTCGAGCATCCGCATACAGACCGCTGCGAGCTCGGGGTCCGCATCCTCACGTCCATCGGCAAGGACGCGCTGCCGGCCCTGGAGCCGCGCCTCACGCACACCGAGCCGCGCATCCGCCGCCACGCGCTGGAGGTGGTCGGCGGCGTCGGCGGCCCCGAGGTCGTCCCGCTCCTGGAGCGCGGCACGCGCGATCCGGACTTCGGGGTGCGGGCGTGTGCCTACCAGGGGTTGGCGCGCCAGGGCGTGGCCTACCTGCCGCGGCTGCACGCGGCGCTGCGCAGCGATCCCGACCCGTTCGTGCGCCGCAGCGTGGCGAAGGCCCTCGCGGGGTTCCGCGACCGTGGCACGGCCGAGGCGCTGGTCGCGTACCTCGCGGAGTGCCAGTCGGCCAAGGACGGCGAAGGCGCGGCCGCCGCGGACGCCAGCCTGAAACGGATCAGCGGCGTGCGCGGCACGACGCATCTGGAGAGCTGGCGGCGCTGGCTGGCCACGGTCCCCGCGGGCGGCGTGCCGGCACGGAACGAGTGAGACGATGGAAGACTGGAAGATCCACCGCAACCGCGACGCGTGCACCAAGCCCGGCTGTCCGCTGCGCTACAGCCCGGAGTACTTCGCGGTGCTCGAGCTGCCGTCCTGCGTACGCCGCGACCTCTGCTTCGAGTGCTTCCGGGACGTCGAGTCCCGATCCGAGCGGCCGCCGATCTTCTGGAAGGGCCGCCGCCGGCGCGATGGGAAGCGGGAGGTCGTGCTCGACCTGGTCGCATTGCGCATGCTCTTCGACCGGCTCGGGGAAGAGCCCGGCGAGCGCCCGGCGACGCTGCGCTATCTCGTGGCCCTCCTGCTCCTGCGCAAGCGGGTCCTGAAGCTCACGGACCCGCGGACCGAGGCCGAGGAGGCTGCGGACCTCCTGGTGGTGGACCCCAAGCTTCCCGAGATGGGTCCGGTGGCGCTGCACGCACCTGCGATCGACACCGAGCAGCTGGTCGCCCTCAAGGACGAACTGCTGGCGATCGCGGGCCAGCACGAGTCGCCGGAGACCGAACCGGCCTGAGGCGGGATCTCTCCGACAGCATCGGTGCAGGGTCGGCCACACTCGGGCGAGGCGCCGATGGAGCTGCGCGCAGCGCTCGCGGGCCCGGTTCCCGGGCCGCGCCCGCCCCGGGCCGCGCAAGCGCCGGGTGACGCATCGGCTCGCGCTCCTTATCGTCCGCCAACCCCATCCGACCCCCGACATGACGAACGTGCACCGACTCGCCAGCATCGGCCTGGCCCTCTGCGCGGCGCTGGCCGCCCAGGACGGCCGCCCGGCTCCAGCCCGGATCGGCGATCCGGTCCCGGACTTCGCGTTTCCCACCCTGCACAACGGCGATGGCCGCGTGTCCCTGCACGAGTTCCAGGGGCGGCCCGTGCTCCTCGACTTCTGGGGAACGCGTTGAGGACCCTGCATCGGGTACGCCGTGCCGCGTGCCATCGAGCTGGACCGTGAGTACGGGCCCAAGGGTCTCGTGGTGATCCTGGTCGAGGTGCAGGGGACGCCGGCCGAGGAGCTGCCGGCGTTCCTGCTGCGCAACTTCGGCGACACGCGCACGCGCGTGGCCCCGGGCGGCGCCGTGCCGATCGCGGCCTCGGGCAACGGCATCCCCCGCTCCGCGCTGATCGGCGTCGACGGCACGCTCCTCATCGAGGGCTACACCGGTGCGATCGGCCAGAAGATCGACAGGCTCATCGCGGCAGAGGTGGCCAAGGTGCAGCGCGGCTGGGGCAACGACCCCGAGGTCCGGCGCGCGCGCGCCCTGCTGTACGGCAAGGGCGCTCTGGTGGAGGCGAGCAGGCTCGCGGCTGCGTTGCTCGCCAAGGATCCTCAGCACCAGGAGGCCGGCGCCGTGGCGGCAGAGGTGCGGCGCGAATACGCCGCGCGCAGGCGCGCCGTGCAGGCCCTGTGCGACGGCGGGCACTACCTGCGCGCCAAGACCGATCTCGAGGCGCTGGCGCGCGGCGTCGAGGGCGACGCGGAGTGGCAGGCCGAGGTCGCCGAGCTGGCCGCGGTCTTCGCCGGCGAGGAGGTCAAGGCCGAGCTGGCCCTGGATCGGCGCTTCGCCGCGTTGCTGAAACTCCTGGAAGACAAGAAGGCGCGCGGCGTGGACCTCAGGATGGTGCGGGCCCTCGCCAAGCACAAGGAGGGCACGCGGGTCGGCGCGCGGATCCTGGCGCTGGCCGACTCGCTGGAGGCCGGCGCCGCGCGACGCTGACGCGCGGTCCGGTCCCTACTGCCAGGTGATGTCGAAGGTGAGCTTGCCGGCGCGCTCCAGCACCGACTTCACCGGCAGGAGCAGCGTGGCCCGCTTGCCCTCGCGGCTGCTCTGCACTCCCCGCACGCCCGGCGCGTGACCCACGCCGATCACCTCGCCGGGCAGGTCGATCATCAGCGTGGCTTCGGTGCCGACCGTGCCCGTGGCGCCGTCGGCCTGGAACACCGTCGACACGCGCTTCTGGTCGGCGATCGCGGGTGCGGTCGCCTTGCACCAGCGCGCGTCCTCGCCCAGGAGGACCGTGACACGCAGGCTCTTCGCGCCGTTGTCGCCCTTGGAGGGCGCGAACGTGATGCCGCCCAGGTCGAGTCCCGCGAGCGCGGGGAAGGTGCCGCGCACCGCGAACGCCTCCACCCGATCCTGCCACTCCGCGCCCTTGGTCGCCGCCTCGTACGTGGCGGGCTCCGGCCGGGCGCGCATGCCGCGCACCGAGACGGTGCCGGAGGAATCGGGGTTCACATTGACCTTGAGGACCACCACGTCGCCGCCGCTGCACGCGGCGAAGAGCAGGCTGGGCAGGAGGAGCGCGGCACGGAGCGCGCGAGAGGCCCGGACTTGGGTGTGGTGCATCGCCCGACGATTGTGGCCCTGTGGGCGGACCCGCTCAACCCGAGTTGCGAAGGACGGGCCGGCGTCGCGGGCGCAGGTCGCGTACGACGGTGCCCGCTGCCTCGTCTTGGCGCTCAGCGGACCGTGAGGGGCTGCCACTCGTCGGCGCGCGTGCGCGTGCCGTCCTCGTTCACGATCTCGACGAGGTGCAGGTTCCACGCGCGCGGCGCAAAAGTGCCCGCGGGCGGCGGCTCGGGCACCTCGTTGCGGCGCAGGGCCGACACGCCGGGTGCGGCAGGTCCGCCCGCGAGCAGGATCAGCACCAGCTCCGGCGAGGCCTCGGCGTGCGTCTCCCAGACCTGCCTGCCGTCGCCCAGGAACTCGCCCGTGGGGAAGATCGGCAGCTCGATCGGCAGGGAGTGCTGGTCCTTGCCGTACGGAGGCGGCGCCCCGCTGTCCTTGGGGATGCGCAGCACCATGCGGGCGCCCTGGCGGACGTTCCACGCGGCCACGCGGAAGCGGCGCGGCGCCTCGTGGCGCAGGCCGGTCACGCCGAACTCCGGCGCCTGCTGGCTCAGGACGGCCTGCAGGATGCGCTTGGCCTTGGGCGAGGCGGGTTCCTCGGCCGGAATGCCCGGCGCGCGCTCGCCGATCCACTTGAAGTCGTTCGGACCGGTGCCCTTGCGCCAGTTCTTGCTGAGCAGAGGTACGTCCTGCCAGGGCGTGGCCGGGACCATCGGCTCCAGCGTGATGCCGTCGGGGGCGGGCCCGGTCTCGCGCCGCAGCGTCTGGTCGCCCGCGGCGATGCCGCGCTCGGTGCCGAGCGGCGTGGCATGGAACACGAGCACGTCGCCGGCGCCGCCGAGCAGCCCGAGCACCTCGGTCCGCGAGCGCCACTCGAGGCGGTCGGCGCGCCGGTAGGCCGCGGGCTGATGGGTGAGGTCGTAGAACCAGCCCTCCACGGTTCCGCCGCGTGCCACGTGCACGGCCAGGCCGGCGTTGGCCGCCGCCACCTGCGACTCCATCAGCTGGATGGCGCCTGCCACGCCGGGGCCGCCGGCCTCGCCGAAGCGCACGGTGAGGCTGCGTCCCACGATCGGCGCCGTGCCCGTGTCGAACTCGCGGGCGAAGCGGATCATGTCCGCGATCTTGATCGGGTCGGCCACGAACACGAGCCGGGCCGATTCGAACACGAAGGAGTTCACCGACGGCGCCACCGAGCCGTCGTGGGTCAGGCCCACGTCGCTGGTGACGATCTGCGAGAGGCCGAACGCGGTCGTTTCGAGCCGCGCCTCGCGCGGGCCGAGGTTGCGCAGCTGCGCCGTCTCCATCGGCCCCGCCGGGGTCTGCGTGGTCAGGCGCCGGTTCGAACCCTCGGGCAAGGTGTGACAGTGCACGCAGGAGCGGCCGCCGGCGATGCCGCCGGGGAACGACTGGATGTGGAAGAGCTTCAACCCGCGCAATGCGCCGGTGCCGTCCTCCAGGTTCGGATCGCCCAGGGTGCCGTCGTAGCGGCGATCGAGCGGCTGCTCGGGATTCGGCGGGATGCGGATCGTGTTCACGAACGCCTCGAACGCATCCATCTCCTGCTGGGTGAGTCCGCCGACGCCGCCGCTCACCACGTTGCGGCCGCCGAGCAGGTTGACGAACGCGCCGTTGAACGAGCCGATGTCGTCGCGGTCGGCGCGCCAGTGGTAGGGCGCGTTGCTGAAGAGCGGCTGCGCCTCGCGGTTGGTGCGGGCGTTCACCAGGCCCTGGAGGGTCTGGGTGACCATCAGGCCCTTGTCGGCCGGGAAGCCCTGGATGGGCGGTCCGACGATGCCGTCGAAGAGTTCCCTGCGGTACGGCAGCACGTCCGGGTCGCCGGGATCGCCGAGGTTCCAGCCCACGCCGTCGGTGCGCCCATCGATGTGGCAGGAGGCGCACGACACGAAGCCGTTGCCCGACAAGTCGGCGCTGTAGAGGAAGCGCCGGCCGGCCTTCACGTCGGCGGGCTCCGGATCGCGCCGCAGGGCGAAGCTCGCCACCTCGCGCTCGCCGGCCGGGTCGATCACGCTGACCGTGTTGGCGAACTGGTTGAGCACGTAGAGGCGGTCGCCGGGGTCGCCGCTCACGCCGGGAGCCGCACGCTTGAGCGCGAGCGCACGCGGGCCCAGGATCGGCACGCCGGCGGGGCGCTGCAGCGCGATGGTGCGCCGCGGCCACTGCGCTGGGTCGACCGTGGTCGCGTCGAGGACGCCGATGCGGTCGCTGGAGTACGCGCTCACGAACACCTTGAGGGTCGTGCCCGCGTCGTAGACCGTCACGTCGGTGGGATGGGCGAGGGCCTGCTCCTTGCGGACCACGCTGCGGTCGGCGCCGCGGTTGAGGTCACGGCTCTGCACCACGTAGTCGGGAGTCCCGACGCCGTCGACCACGTAGAGGCGGCTCTCGACGAATCCGGTGGGAAGGTCCTTGAGCACCGCCTCGCCGATCACCTCGTTGCGCGCCATCAGGCCCACGCTCACGAGGCGGCCATCGGGCAGCGAGACCAGCCCGGTGTTGGCGGAGCCGAGGCCTGCCATGTCGATCTGCCGGAAGCCGCTCAGGTCCATGCACAAGGCGTCGAAGTCGTGCTTGGCGCTGTTGCCGCCCCGTGCCGCGAGGATGAGCAGGTTGCTGCCGTGCCAGTGCAGGCGGACCGGTTCCTTCAGGCCCTTCTTGGCTGCGGCGCTGGCCAGGGGATAGGTCGCGGGGATGCGGGCGCCGAATGCCCCGCCGATCGGCTCGAGCGTGGCGGCGTCGAGGAACGCGATCGAATCGCGCGAGCGCAGGGTCACGACCAGGGTGCGCCCGTCGGGGAACATCACGAGGTCGGTCGGCTCGTCGCCCACCCAGGTGGTCTGCTCCAGGATCGCGAGCGGCGGCTGGCCCGCGCCGCGGTTCGTGAGGCGTGCGATCGAGATGGAGTCGCCCAGGGAGTTGGCCGTGTACACGCGCTGGCTCGGCGCGTGGTAGACCACGCTCACCGGCCCGAGGCCCACCGGGATCCGCTGCACGAACGCGTTGCCCACCGTGTCGTACACCTCGAGGGCGTGATCCGCGGTGTTGCAGACGAGCAGGTAGTCGTGGCCGGCGAAGCGCGCGATGCTCAGGGCGCGGATCGGCGGGACCTCGAAGTTGACGTACTCTTCCTGCGCCTGGGCTGCTGGAACGGCAGCGAGCGCGGCCAACGCCACGGAGACCAGCCTTCTGAGTTGCATGACAGGGGTGCGAAGCGATTCAGGCATCAGGACGCCCCGCCCAGGGCGCCGATGGCTCCCCGCACGGTGCGTGGCGTCCGGGGAAGCGGACCGAGTGGGCGGCGAGGATACCCTCGCGCCTCGCGCTTGCCCGCCTGGGAGGCCCGGTGCAAAAAAAAGTCGGGAGCCCGAAGCCCTCCCGCGGACCCAAGGGCTGGTGGGGGTCGCCAGCGTTCCCCCCACGCCATCGGGCCTCTAGCGATGGAGTGGGGATCAGTGGGTATGTAGCGCTTCAAGTTCCAGAGATCTGGGTCTTGAAGTGGAGAATAGTGGGTGTATGGTGGGCGCTCGTTGGGTCTCGCGGAGGCCCGCCCTCGACCACACCCATGCTCCACTTCTCTGGCGCCTCGCAACACTCGCTGGATGACAAGGGACGCTTGATCCTTCCCAAGCGCTTCCTCGACGTCCTCGCGACCGAGGGGCGGCAGAAGCTGGTGCTCACGGCGGGGTTCGAGGGCTGCCTCCTGCTCATGGACGTCGACCGCTGGCAGGAGATCACCCGTTCGCTCGGAGAGGCCGTCATGGTCACCAAGGAGCAGCGGGCGCAGCGCCGCATGTTCGTCGGTCTCGCGGAGGAGGTCGAACCGGACAAGGCGGGCCGCATCACGATCACCGACGCACAGCGCGCGGCGGTGGGCCTCGAGAAGAACAACCTCGTGACCGTGTTGGGCATGGGGGAGTCGATCGAGGTCTGGGAGCGCAACAAGTGGTCTGAGGTCCTGCGCGAGGCAACCCAATCCGCGTTCTTTACATCCGAGAGAAAGGTCGGCTGAGGGGAGGCTCTCGCCGCCGTGAACGACCACGGTCGTGACTGCGTTCCGGTCACGACGAGGGGCTCTTTTACCTCACCGGGCGGTTGAGGGGGAAGAGAGACGATGCCGGACGAGGGGCCAGACCAGCGCGAGGGGTTCGAGGATTCGCCTGCGGAGTCCGGGACGTCACCGGTCAGGGTGCACGTCCCGGTGCTCCTGCGCGAGACCTTGGATGCGCTGGAGCTGGTCCCTGGACTGACGGCCGTGGACGGCACGGTGGGGGCCGGGGGACACGCGGTGGCGATCGCCACCGCGATCGGCCCGGAGGGCCTCCTCCTCGGTCTCGACCGAGACCCGGAAATCCTGGTCCGCGCCCGGGAGGCACTGGCTCATGCACAGGCCTCCGGGGCGCGGTTCAGGTTTCGCCTGCACCACCTCCCGTTCTCCAGGATCGCGGACGCGCTGGCCGCCGAAGGGCTGTCCGCGTGCGACCGCGTGCTACTCGACCTCGGCGTCAGCTCCATGCAGCTCGACTCAGCTCAGCGCGGTTTCTCGTTCCTCGGCGACGGCCCGCTGGACATGCGGATGGACCCCACCACGGGCGTCACCGCCGCGCAGTGGCTGCGCCGGATCGACGAGCGCAGCCTCGCCGACGCACTCCACGCCTTTGGCGAGGAACGCCATTCCCGCCGCATCGCCCGCGCCATCGTCGCGGCGCGCGAACGCGGCCCGATCGAACGCACCGGCCAGCTGGCGGAGATCGTGGTGCGCGCCCTGCCGCCCGCTTCCCGCCACCAGCGCATCCACCCCGCCACGCGCACGTTCCAGGCGATCCGGATCGCGGTGAACGATGAACTCGGCGAGCTGGAGGCCGGCCTGGCGGCGGCGGCACGTTGCCTGCGCCCGGGCGGTCGGATCGCCGTGCTCACCTTCCATTCGCTCGAGGACCGGATCGTCAAGCGCTTCTTCCAGGCGCACCTGCGGCCGATCACCAGGAAGCCGGTCGAGGCGGGCGCGGACGAGGTGCGGGCCAACCCGCGCGCCCGCAGCGCCAAGCTCCGCTGCGCCACCAAGGAGGTCGCATGAGGTGGATCAGCGGGGTGTTCTTCGCCGCGCTGGTGGCGCTCACGCTCACCACGGTCGCGGTCCGCGTGGCCAACGTGCGCCTGCGGCACGAGCTGGAGGTGCTGCTCGATCAGAACCGCATCCGCAACGTCGAGCATTCCCGCCGCTCGCACGTGCTGGGGCGGGAGCTGCGTCCGGAAGCCCTGGCACAGCGCTGGCAGACCCTGCTGAACGCCACCGGAGGCACCGACTCGTGAGCTCGTTCGGCCGCGAGCCGTACCGCATCGGCTTCTGCTTCGCGCTCCTCGGCGTCCTGGCGCTGGCGCTTTGCGTGCGCCTGGTGCAGGTGCAGGGCTTCCCCGATCCGCGCGCGCTGGAGCGCGAGCGCCGCCAGCGCCTGCACAGCGAGCGGCTGCCGGCCCAGCGCGGCGAGATCCGCGACCGCGACGGCGTGCTCCTGGCCGGCGACCACCCGGTGCTCGAGGTGCGCGCGCGCGCGGCGACGGTGATCCGCGACCGCGATCTGCAGGGCCTGCCCGACGAGTTCGTGCGCCGCCTCGCGCAGGCCCTGGCCCAGGCGCTGGCTGCCGATCCCGAGCACGGCGACGACCCGGGCTTCCTGGCCCGGGAGACGCAGCGGCTCGAGGCGCGGCTGCGCCGCATCCGGGCCCGGCCCGAGCGCGACGTCCCGCTCACCAAGACCAAGGGCGCGTGGCAGCGCTGGGGCGACTTCCTGGTCTCCGCCGAGGTCTACTCGGTGGCGGCCCTGGAGGCGCTGCAGGTCCTGGCGCGCGATCTCGCACGCGCTTCGCGCAGCACCGAGCTGCTGCAGCTCGACGTGCAGCTCGCGCACCGGCGCGTGTATCCGGAGGGCAGCGGGGCGCAGAGCCCGGTCGGTCACCTGAGCGACCGCGACCGCGACGCGGCGGGCCGCCCGCGGAACGCGGCGGGCCTGGAGGCCAATCCCGAGCTGCATCCGGCCCCGGATGCCGCCGGCCGGCGCTACTTCCAGCGCGACGCGCGCCTGCGGGAGTACTTCCTGCCGGCGTGGGTCCCGGCCGACGAGCCGGTGGTGGTGGAGACCACGCTCGACCTGACCCTGCAGCGCGAGGCCCAGCGCCTGCTCGAGGACGCCGCCGGGCGCGTCGCGCGGGAGTACGACGCGCCGCCGGACTGGGGTGCCCTGGTCCTGGTCGAGGTCGAGACCGGCGACGTGCTGGCGATGGCCTCGCTGCAGACCGGCAAGGATGGCAAGCCGGTCGCTGGGGCGCGGTTCAATCCGACCCAGGCGACCTACCAGCCGGGCTCGGTGGTGAAGCCCCTGCTCTTCGCCGTGGCGCTCGAGCGCGGCGTGCTGCGCTGGGACGAGTCGATCGACTGCGCGCCGGAATCGGGCAAGAGCCGCTTCCTGACTCCCTGGCGGCGGCGGGTGACCGACGAGCACCCTTCGGACGCGCCGCTCAGCCCGCACGACATCCTGGTTCGCTCCAGCAACATCGGCGCGGGGACGGTGGGCCTGCGGCTCGGCCGGGAGGGCATCGAGGAGTACCTGAACGTGTACGGGTTCGGGCGCGCCACCCAGTTGGGGATGCCCGCGGAGCTGGCGGGCCGGCGGCCGCAGGGGGTCCTGCGCATGAAGGACCCGTACTTCAGCCGCGACACGGCGTGCTCGGTCAGCTACGGCTACGAGCTCAACGCCACGCCGGCGCAGATGGCGCGCGCATTCCTCACCCTGGTCTCCGGGCGGCCGCGCGAACTGCGCGTCTACCAAGCCTTCCAGCGGGGGGGCGAGCGCCAGGAACTGCCGCCCCGCGATGCCGGCACCCGGCCCTACCTGTCGGAGGGCAACCTCGCCCTGATCCTGGGCGCCCTGGGGGACGTGGTGAGCGACGACCCGCACGCCACGGGGCGCGCGCTCTTCCAGGAGATCCGGAAGCTCGCCTTCGGCCCGGGCGTGCTGGCCGGCAAGACGGGCACCTCCGAGCAGAAGACCCGGGATGGCCACATGGTGCGGTCGGCGAGCTTCGCGGGCTTCGCGCCCGCGGCGGCGCCGCGCTACCTCGCGTTCGGGGTGCTGCAGAAGGAGCGGGCGAATTCGTTCTGGGGCGGCAAGTTCGCCGCGCCCATGGCGGGCAGGCTGCTGCTCGCGGCGCTGGAGCGCGAGTCGCAGCGCCGCCTGCAGGAGCGGGCACGCGTCGGCACGGGGTCCGAGGCGGCGAAGGACACGGGTTCCGCGCTGGTGGGCACGGCCACACCGGCGCACAATCGCGGAGGGCGGTGATGACCGAGATCGCGTTTCCATCCGGGCTCATGCGTGGCGTCGGGGTGATCCCGCTGCGCCTGTTCCGCGACGCCTTGCGGCCGCGGGCGACGCCGCGCTTCCAGGACGTCTCGGTGGAGGGCATCTCGTTCCACAGCGGCGAGGCGGCGCACGGGCACCTGTTCTTCGCGATCCGCGGCACGCGCACCGACGGCAAGGAGTTCGCCCAGCAGGCGGTCCAGCGCGGCGCGGTGGCGGTGGTGGCCGAGGAACCGCTGCCGCTCCAGGTGCCGGTGCTGGTGGTGGACGACGCCCGGCGCGCCCTGGCGGACGCCGCCGCACTCTACTACCGCAAGCCGGCGCTCGAGTTCGACGTGGTCGGCATCACCGGCACCAACGGCAAGACCACCACGGTGCACCTCGTGCGCCAGTGCCTGGAGGCCGACGGCCAGCAGGTGGGCACCATGGGCACGATCGCGTACGAGTTCGGCGGGCGCTCGATCCCGGCCACCAACACCACGCCGGACCCGATGCAGGTGCAGGGCTACCTGCGCGAGATGAAGGACCGCAACTGTGACGCCTGCGTGATGGAGGTGAGCAGCCACTCCCTGGCGCAGGAGCGGGTGCGCGGCGTGCGCTTCGCCGCGGGCGTGTTCCTGAACCTCACGCCCGAGCATCTCGACTACCACAAGTCGATGCATGGCTACGCGGCCGCCAAGGCGCGGCTCTTCGCCCAGCTCGAACCTGGGGCGCACGCCGTGCTGGGCGTGGACTCGCCGTGGCACGAGACGATGGCCGGCCAGCTCCGGCCGGGCGTCGAGGTGCTGACCTTCGGGCTCAAGCGCCACGCCGACGTGCGCGCCGAGCACCTGCGGCTCTCGCTGGAGGGCACGCGCCTGACCCTGGTGATGCCCAACGGCCGGGTCGACCTGCTGCTCCGCCTGCCCGGTCTGCACAACGTGCAGAACGCGCTGGCCGCCAGCGCCACGGCGCTCGCCCTGGGCGTGTCCGAGCTGACGGTCGCCCACGCCCTGGAGCGGGCGGTGTCGGTGCGCGGGCGCCTGGAGCCGGTACCGGTACAGCGCGGCGTCCGGGTGTTCGTCGACTACGCCCACACTCCGGATGCCCTCGAGAACGTGTGCGCCACGCTCGCGGCGATGCGCGGCAGCGGGCGCCTGATCGTGGTGTTCGGCTGCGGCGGGGACCGCGACCGGGCCAAGCGTCCGCTGATGGCGCGCGCGGTGGCGCGGCGGGCCGACGTGCTGTTCATGACCAGCGATAACCCGCGCTCCGAGGATCCCGAGGCGATCCTCGACGAGATGGAGGCCGGCCTCGCGGCGCCCGGCGGCCGCTGCTTCCGCATCGCCGACCGGCGCGAGGCGATCCGGCGCGCGATCCGCGAGGCTCGCACCGGCGACACGGTGCTGATCGCCGGCAAGGGCCACGAGACCTACCAGGTCCTGCGCGACTCCGTGGTCCCGTTCGACGACCGCACCGTGGCGGAGGACGCCCTGCGCGAGGCCGGGGAGGCCTGATGGACTTCGCTCCGATCGCCCGTCCGGAGCATTGGCTGCGCCCCGCCGCCATCGCCGCGATCTGCGGCGGGCGCGTGCTGCGCGACGGCCCGGTCGCGCACGGGGTGTGCACCGACTCGCGCCAGCTCGCGGCGCTCGACCTCTTCGTCGCGCTGCCGGGCGAGCGCCACGACGGGCACGACTTCGTCCGCCAGGCGCTGATGGGCGGTGCCGCCGGCGTGGTCGTGGCGCGCGTCACCGAGGAGCTGCGCGCGGGACTCGCGACGCCGGGGCCCTTCGTGGTCCAGGTCCCCGACACCCAGCACGCGCTGCTGGCGCTCGCCGCCGAGCACCGCCGCCGCCATCAGGCGGTGGTGATCGGCATCACGGGGTCGTGCGGCAAGACCAGCACGAAGGACATGCTCGGCCACGTGCTGTCCGGCGCGATGCCGAGCGTGTACGCGGCGCGGTCGTTCAACAACTCGATCGGCGTCCCGCACACGCTGTTCCGCATCGACGCCACGACCCAGGCCGCGGTGGTGGAACTCGGCACCAACGGACCCGGCGAGATCGCCACCCTCTGCCGGGTGGCCCGCCCCGACGTCGGCATCGTGACCCTGGTGGCCGAGGCGCACCTCGAGGGACTGCGCTCGCTGGAGGGCGTGGCGCAGGAGAAGGGCGACCTCGTGCGCGCCCTGCCCGACGACGGCGTGGCCATCCTGAACGGGGACGACCCCCGCGTGGCGGCCATGGCCGGGATCGGCCGCGCCCGCGCGGTCCTGGTGAGTCTCGAGCGCGAGACCGACTGGTTCGCCAGCCAGGTCTGCGTGCACGCGCGCGGCACCAGCTTCCTCGTGCAGGGCCGGCACGCCGTGCAGCTGCCGCGCCTGGGCGCCCACAACGTCCTCAACGCGCTCCTGGTGATCGCGGCCGCACACGAACTGGATGTGCCGCTGGCTACGGTCCTGGATCGCCTGGCCACCCTGCCGCCCACCGCGCACCGCCTGCAGGTGCAGGTGGTGGGCGACGTGAGCCTCGTCGACGACACCTACAACATGAACCCGGCCTCGGCGCGCGCCGCCCTGCGCACGCTGGCCGCCATGCAGGTGCCGGGCCGGCGGGTCGTGGTGTTCGGGGCCATGGCCGAACTCGGCGAGAGCGCCGGCGCCTTGCACCACGCCCTCGGCGGCGCGGTCGCGGGCAGCCGGGCCGATCTCCTGGTGACCGTGGGCCCGCTGGCGCGGCCGATCGCCCTGGGCGCCAAGGCCACCGGCGCCCCTGCCACGGCGGTGCGCGAGACCGCGGACCGGGCCGAGGCCCTGGACCTGCTCCAGCGCGAGCTGCGCCCGGGCGACTGCGTGCTGGTCAAGGGCTCGCGCCGCTTCGAACTCGATCGTCTCGTCGCCGAACTGGTCCCAAGGCTGCAGGGCCCGCGCAGCACCGGGTCCTGATCCTCTCTTGCTCTACGAACTGCTTCGATCCCTGCAAGGCACGCTGCCCGGCGCCACGCTGGTGAACTACGTGTCGTTCCGCGCGGCCGCGGCCGTGCTCTTCGCGTTCGGGATCGCGATCTTCCTGGGTGCCCGGTTCATCCCCTGGGTGCGGCGCATCGGCCTGGGCGAGGACACCTCGAAGACCGACTCGGCCCAGCTGGCCGAGCTGCACAAGGGCAAGAAGGACACCCCGACCATGGGCGGGCTCTTCCTGGTCGGCGCCATGCTGATCGCCGGGCTCCTGTGGATGCGCTTCGACGGGGTGCACCGCTACTCGCTCCTTGGCCTCTTCCTGGTCATGTGGTTCGGGGCGGTGGGCCTGCTCGACGACTGGATCAAGATGCGGGTGCCGGGCGCGCACGGCCTGAGCAAGCGCGCCAAGCAGGGCCTGCTCACCGTGGGCGCGGTGGCGGTGGGATTCCTGCTGACCCACTTCGCCGGCCTGGAGGACCAGCGCGGCGGGCCGCAGCTCTACTTCCCGTTCATCAAGGACGCGTCCGTCGACCTGACCTGGGCGCTGGGCATCCCGTTCCTGCTCCTGGCGATCCTGGTGCTGACCGGCAGCGCCAACGCCGTGAACCTGACCGACGGCCTGGACGGGCTCGCGATCGGTTGCGTGGCGATCGCCACCATCGCGCTGGGGTTCATCACCTACTTCGTCGGCGACGTGCGCCTGTCGGAGTACCTGCGCATCGTGCACGTGCCCGGGGCCAGCGAGATGTCGGTGCTGATGGGTGCCCTGCTCGGTGCTTCGCTGGGCTTCCTGTGGTACAACGCGGCTCCCGCGTTGGTCTTCATGGGCGACGTGGGCAGCCTGGCGCTCGGCGGTGCGCTCGGCTACGCGGCGCTCGTGAGCCGCACGGAACTGGTGCTGCTGATCGTGGGTGGGGTGTTCGTGGCCGAAGCGTTGTCGGTGATCGTGCAGGTGCTCTCGTTCAAGGCCACCGGGCGGCGGATCTTCCGCTGCGCGCCGCTGCACCATCACTTCCAGTTCGGCGGCGTCCCGGAGTCGCGCCTCGTGGTGCGGATCTGGGTCATCTCGGCCCTCCTCGCGCTCTCGAGCGTAGCGGTGTTCAAGGTGCGTTGATGACCACCCTGGCCACCTCGCCATCCGTCGCACGTCCGGTGCGCCGCCTGCCCGCGCTCGACCTCTTGCTCTCGGTCATGGTCGTGCTGGCCGCTCTGGGACTGGTGATGGCGGTGTCGGTGCAGGGCGTGCACCCCCGGGTCACGCCGGTCCAGGCGCTCCAGGCGCACGCAGGCAAGCTCGGCGTGGGGCTCCTGGCGTTCCTGCTGGCCGCCCGCATGCCGGTGGAACTCCTGCGTCGCGCCGCCCTGCCGCTCTTCGCGGCCGGTGCCGGGCTGGTGTTCCTGGCCGCGGGGATGGGCCACTTCGCCAAGGGCGCGCAGCGCTGGCTGCACCTGGGCCCGATCACCTTCCAGCCGGTGGAAGTGGCGCGCTTCGGGCTCCTGGTGCTCCTGGCGGCGCGCATCGACCGCGCCGGGGTCCGCATCGCGTCGTTCCGCGACGGGATCCTGCCGGTGCTCGGTCCAGCGGTGCTGCTGGCCGTCGGGCTGCTCCTGCAGCCCGACGTGGGCAATGCCCTCTTCACGCTGACCCTGGCGGTGCTGTGCGGGATCGCCGCGGGCGTGCCGCTGCGCTTCTTCCTGCTGGCCGGGCTGCCGGTGCTGGGAGCGTTCGTGCTCTACGCGAGCCTGTTCGGTCACGTGCACGAGCGGCTCGCCGCGTTCGTCGAGGCGCGCCCCGACTCGCAGGTCGGCCAGGGCCTCACCGCGCTGGCGGCGGGCGGCCTCTTCGGCCAGGGCCTGGGCCAGGGCTGGATGAAGATGGGCTACGTGCCCGAGGCCGAGAACGACTTCGTGTTCGCGATCGTCGGCGAGGAGCTGGGCCTCGCCGGCACGCTCGGCGTGGTCGGCCTCTTCGTGCTGGTGGGGGTGCTGGGGTGTGCCCTCGCCAATCGCGCCACGGACCGCTACCGGCGCTTCCTGATCTTCGGCTTCACGATGGCGGTCTGCCTGCAGGCGGCCATCAATCTGTTCGTCGTCACCGGGCTCGCGCCCGCGAAGGGCATCGACCTGCCGCTGGTCTCCTCGGGAGGCACCAACCTGGTGCTCACCCTGGCGGCCTTCGGCGTGATCGGCAACGCGGCGCGCACCGACCCGGGCATCCGTTCTGGGAGGGTTTGAATCGTGGGTCAGCTCGAACGCTACGGACTCTACGTCCTGTGCATCGTCATCTTCCTCATCCTCGGCGTCGCGATCTGGGGCGGGGACGCCGTGGTCGCGGCCCCCGGTGTGCCGCACTCGCAGCTGCAGCAGCCCGCACGGGCGGCGATCGCGAAGGAGGCGCCGGTGGTGATCGGTCCGCTCGAGAGCACGCTGGCGGTCCAGACCAAGGAAGACGAACCCGAGAAACGTCCGTCCGCGAACGGCGGCGCGCAGCCCGAGCAGGGCCAACCCGGGCCCGACAAGACGCCTCCGGCCGAGGCCCGGCCCGCGGCGCGTGAGCCCATCGCCTACGTGGTGAAGAAGAACGACAACCTGTTCACGCTCGCCGAGCAGCAGTGCAAGGCGAAGCCGCGGGACCAGGCGGCCTGCGTCGAGCGCATCCGCGAGCTCAACCCCGGAATCCAGCCGGAACGCCTGGGCCTGGGCATCACGCTGCTGCTCCCGCCCGCGCCCTTCGATCCGGCCTGGCGTCCGGGTGCGAAGACGGCATCGGGCACGGCCAGGACCGAGCCCGCCGCGCCGGGCACCGACCCCCGGCCGCCGGCCAGGTCCGCGCGGAAGGAGCTGCCAGCCGTGCACGTGGTGCAGCACGGCGAGACGGTGTCCAACATCGCGCAGGCGTACTACGGCAGCACCCGGCACGCCGGACGCATCCTGACGTTCAACAAGATCGAGGACGAGCGGAGGATCCGCGAGGGCACCAAGCTCACCATCCCGAAGCTCGACTGAGGCCTGACGAGGGGAGGCGACCATGGTGCGGCGCGTCTGCCTGGTGAGCGGTGGCACGGGTGGCCACCTGATGCCGGCCCTGGTGCTGGGCGAGGCCTTGCGCGAACGGGGGCACGACACCGTGTTCCTGGCCGAGGGACGTGGCGTCGAGACCGAGCTGCTCCGGCGCCACGCGCAGCAGGCCGAGGCGCTGCCCGTGGGCCGCCGCGACCTGCTCTTCCCGCTGCGCATGGCACGCTGCATCGGAACCGCGCGGCGCTACCTCCGCGCGCACGGGGTCGAGATGGTCGTGGCCACGGGCGGGGCGGCAAGCCTCGCGGCCGGCCTGGCCGCGCGCTCGCTGGGCGTACCGCTGGTGCTCCTGGAGCAGAACGTCCATCCGGGCGCCGCGAACCGCTGGCTCGCCCCCTGGGCGGAACGCACGTACCTCGGCCTGCCCTCCCCGGCGCCGCGCGCGCGCTCGCTCTACACCGGCACACCGGTGCGGCGCGACATCCGCGACGTCGACCGTGGCGCGGCGCGCCGCTCGCTCGGCCTATGCGCCGACGTCCCCGTGGTGCTGGTGACCGGCGGCAGTCAGGGTGCCGAGCACCTCAACGTGACCGTGCCGGCCGCCCTGAGCGCGCTGCGCCGCCCGCTGCAGGTGCTGCATCTGGCCGGACCCGGCCAGGAGGACGCGGTACGCAGCCGCTACGCCGCCGGCGAACCCCACGGCCTGCAGGCTCTGGTGCGCCCCATGGTCGCCGACATGGGCACGCTGTACGGCGCCGCCGACCTGGTCGTGTGCCGGGGCGGTGGCGGCACCGTGGCCGAGCTGATGGCCGCGGGCCGCGCCGCGATCCTGGTGCCCTATCCACATCACCGCGACCGCCAGCAGTACCACAACGGCATGGTGCTGGAGGAGGCGGGAGCCGGGATCGTGATCGAGGAGCGGCGGGCCACCGCCACCGCGCTCGCGGGGATCGCCGAGACCCTCCTGCGCCGGCCGCACGATCTCCTGCTGATGGGCCGCAAGGCCCGAGCCCTGTATCCGGAGGACGTCTGTGGACGGATCCTCGGCGACCTGGCCAAGGTCGTGAACCTGAACTGAAGTCCGGCTCCGCGACGATGCGACTCACCAGCGAACGGTTCCATCTGGTCGGCGTGGGTGGCGCCGGCATGTCCGGACTGGCACGCCTGCTGCACGGCAGCGGCGCGACGGTCACCGGCAGCGACGCCTGCCCGAACGCCGTCCTCGAGGCCCTCACGCGCGAGGGGCTGCGCGTGTGGACGGGTGCGCACCCCGAGGCGCTCGAGGGCGAGAACGGCTACGTGGTCCGCTCGGCGGCCGTGCCGGCGACCGATGTCGAGGTGGAGGCGTGCGAGAAGCGCGGCTACACGTCGCTGCTCTACGCCGAGGCCGTCGGCCGGCTCTCCGAGGGCAAGCGCACGCTGGCGATCGCCGGCACGCACGGCAAGACCACCACGACCGCGCTGACGGTGAGCGCGCTGCGCGGCAGCGGCCTCGATCCCTCGCATCTGGTGGGCGGCGACATCCCGGAGCTGGGCGGCAACGGCCACGGCGGGAAGGACGACCTGTTCGTGGTGGAGGCGTGCGAGTTCAACCGCTCGTTCCACCAGCTGCGGCCGTACGGGGCCGCGGTGCTGAACGTCGATCCGGACCACTTCGACTGCTACCCGACCACCCAGGAGCTCGACGCCGCGTTCGCGACCTACCTGGGCCGGGTGCGCCCCGGCGGCGTCGCCCTGGTCGGCGAGACCGTGCCGGCCGAGGTGACCCGCGAGCTCGTGGCCGGCGGCGGGGTCGGCTCCGACGTGCGCATCCTGCGGGTGGGCAGCGGGCTCTTCGCCGACGTGCGCGCGGTCGACGTGCGCGAGGCGCAGGGGCGCTACGAGTTCACGCCCATGGTCGAGGGGCGCCGCCTGCCGCGCGTGCGCCTCGGTCTCTCCGGCCGCTTCCAGGTCGGCAACGCGCTCTGTGCCCTCGGCTTGGCGCTCGCTGCGGGAGCCGACCCGGAAGGAGCCGTGCGCGGCATCTCGGGATTCGGCGGGGTGCGGCGGCGCTTCGAGCTGCATGCCGGCCGGCGCGGCAGCATGTTGATCAACGACTACGCGCACCATCCGGCCGAGATCCGCGTGGTGCTGCGTGCGGCGCGGCAGCGCTTCCCCGGCCGGCGCATGCTCGTGGCGTTCCAGCCGCACCAGCACCAGCGCACCCTGCACCTCCTGGAGCAGTTCGCCGAGGTGCTGGCCGAGGCCGAGCATTCGCTCGTGCTGGACATCTACGGCGCGCGCGAGCCCGCGGAGATCCGGGCGCGGGTCTCGGCCGGCGACCTGGTCCGCGCGGTGTGCGCGCGTGGCGGGAGCTGCGCGGAGGGCGGCCCGGTGGCCGGCCTGCCGGACCGCCTGCGGCCCCTGGTGGCCGAGTTCGACCTGATCCTGCTCCTCGGGGCGGGCGACATCGATTCGGTGGTCGGAGATGTCACCGGGCTCCTCTGATCTCCCGGGCCCGGGTCCCGACCTGCGCGCCGCGCTGGGCGCTTTCCACGGCGTGGTGCGCGAGAACGTGAACCTCGCGCCGATGACCCACGTGCGCATCGGTGGTCCGGCACGCTGGCTGGTGGAGCCGCGCACCGTCGGTGACGTCGCCGCGGTGGTGCGTGCCTGCCGCGAGCTGGACCTGCCGCTGCAGGTGCTGGGCGGCGGCAGCAACGTCCTGATCGCCGACGCCGGGCTGGCCGGAGTCGTGCTGCGCCTCGGTGCGTTCCAGGGCATCGTGCGCGATGGCGAGCGCTGCACCGTGGGCGCCGGCGTCACGCTGCCCAGCCTGATCCGCCTGACCAAGGATGCCGGGCTCGCCGGCCTGGAGCTCCTGATCGGCATCCCGGCCGAGGTCGGCGGCGCGGTGGCCATGAATGCCGGTACGCGCGAGGCGAGCACCTTCGACACCCTGGCCAGCGCCACGCTGGTCGACGCCGCGGGAGCGGTGCGCACCCTGACCCGCGCCGAGCTGCAGCCGCGCTACCGCGACGGCGGCCTGGACGGGCGCATCGTGGTGGAGGCGACCTTCGCCCTGCGGCGCGACGAGCCCGGCGCCATCCAGGCGCGTCTGGAGGAGTCGCTGCGGCGGCGCAACGCCACGCAGCCGGTCACCATGCGCAGCGTGGGCTGCGTGTTCCGCAACCCGGGCCCCGAGTGCGCGGCCGGGGCGCTGATCGAGCGGGCCGGCTGCAAGCTGCTGCGGCGGGGCGGCATCTCGGTGAGCGCCAGGCACGCCAACTACTTCGTGAACGAGGGCGAGGGCACGGCGCGCGACTTCCTCGACCTGATGTGCGAGGTGCGCGCGCGGGTGAAGGACCTCGCGGGCGTCGAGCTGGAGCCCGAGGTGAAGATCCTGGGGTTCTGAGCGGCCCCGCGCCGGGCTCAGAGCTCGCCGCGCAGGCGCGCCGCGCGCTCGTAGTCGCGCAAGGTGAGTGCCGGCAGCGGCAGGGCGGCCGGGCCGGCCGCGGGACGCAGCACGCGCAGCACGGGGTCGTAGCCGGCAGGCACGGCCACCGGCACCGGGGACTGGATCTCGACCACGGTGCGTGGCTCGGCCTGGCCCGCGCGCTGGGCGGAGGCCTCGGCAGCCTGGGCGGCCTCGCGCTCGGCGGCGGCCTCTGCGGCCTGGCGCTCGCGGCGCATCTTGTTGGCCTGCACCAGCCGCGCCGCGCCGTCGCGCTCGCGCTTCTCCACGTCCTGGACGGTCAGCGCGTCCTTCTCGACCTTGAGCACCATGGCCTTGGCGATCGTGACCACACCGCCCTCGATCCGGACCACGAAGCTGTCGGCGGTCTCCTCGAGGATCTTGCCCTCGAGCACCTGGGGCTGGCCCTCGGACCACTTCTTGGCATCGGCCTCGGTGCCGAACCAGATGCGGTCCGCATGAGCGGGACTGGAGAGTGCGAAGAGCGAGAGGAGTGCGAGGGGCAGAGTGGACTTCATGGGGGATGGGAGGCCAGGGGGAGGAAGCGGCCGGGAGAAGGGTAGCCCACGCGGGCGCGCCGTGGCGGCGCGGCGCAAGCCGTGGCGGCCGCGCGTCGGGGACGACCCGCTGCCATGGGCCGGACGGCCGCGGCCTGCGGGGGTTGCCGGGGCGGCTTGCCGGGAACGGGTGACGACGCGCCGCAGCCAGCTCGCGCCGCTCGACGATCCCTGCCGCCGGCCGCCCGACGTGCGGCTCAGGGCTCCGGCAGGTAGTGGCGGTGCACGCGGTAGAGATGCTCGTGCTGGTCGACGATCCGCACCTTCGCCGGGTCGCGCCACCACGTGTCGCCCACCGACACCATCCTGCCGCGCAGCGGCCGGCTCTGGTCGGAGACGAGCCACAGCGCCAGCTCCGCGGCGTCCTCGGCCGGACGGGCGAGCGCCCGCTCCGGATGCGGGCGGCCGGTCGCGCGTTCCTCGGCGGCGATCCGGCGTTCGGTGTCCTCGTTCCACACGAGGCCGGGTTCGAGGCAGTTCACGCGGATGGCCGTGTCCCAGTACTCGGCGGTGAGCTGGTCGGTGAGGCGGCAGAGCGCCGCCTTGGCACACGCGTACGCGGTCATCTCGCGGCCCAGCATGGGGAAGAACGCGCCGCCGCCGGCACAGAACACCAGCGCGCCCTGATCCTGGCGCCGGAACACGGGCAGTGCGGCGCGCGCGCAGTGGAACGCGCCCAGGAGGTTGACCTGCACGCAGCGCATCCACGCCGCCGGGTCGACGGTCTCGATCGAGCCGTAGGCGCCCTGGCCGCCGGCCAGGGCGAGCAACGCGTGCAGGCCGCCGTACTCCGCCAGCGTGCGTGCCACCAGGGCCTCCACCTGCACGAGGTCGGTCACGTCGGTGCGCACCGCGATGGCCCTGCCGCCCGCCGCGCGGATCTCTCCGGCCACGGCCTCCAGGCGCGCGGCGTCGCGCGACGCCAGCGCGACGGCCGCGCCTTCGGCGGCGAGGCGGCGGGCCACCGCGCGGCCGATGTTCCAGCCGCCGCCGGTGACGATCGCCACGCGGCCCGCGAGCGCGCCGCTCACGCGCGCCCGGCCGCGCTTGGGTCGGTGCGGCCCTCGTTCGCGCCGGAGCCCTGGCGCCGCACCTTGGCGCGGTGGCTGAACGAGGCGCGCACGTCGGGGCGGCCCATGTTGGCCACCGAGCAGTTGGCGCACACGTCGCGCAGCTCCATGTTGTAGATCTGCCGGCGCAGCTCCCGGTACTTCGGCCCGGTCCAGATCTCCGCGAAGCTCTGGGTCTTGAAGTCACCGAAGCTGGTGAACTCGAACCAGCAGCCGCACGGGAACACGGTGCCGTCGGGGTTGATGTGGATGTAGTACCAGGGGAAGTAGCAGGAGCGGTTGTGCTCGGCCTTCTTCTTGACCTTGAGCGCGAAGAGTTCGTTGCGCGAGTTCAGGAACTCGGCCGCGGTGAACGCCGCGTCCGCTGGCGCGGCGATCGCGGTGCCGCCGCCCTGGTCGCTGCGCGCCGCGTCGGTGACGATCCCCTGGTCCGCGAATCCCTCGGCGATCGGCATCGGTGCCACGACGTCGATGCCCAGCTCGCGCCCGACCCGCCTGGCCTCTGCCACCATGGCGTTGGTGAGCCGCGGGTCGTTCATCGGCGTCTCGTCCTCGATGCCGAGGCCGCCCATGACCGCCATGTAGGTGAAGTTCACGTTGCGGAAGCCCTTGGCGTGGGCGAGCCGCACCAGATCGGCGGCCTCGCGCAGATTGCTGCGCATCAGCACGCAGGTCATCGCGAGGTGGGGCACATCGGAGCCGCGCCGCCGCTTCACCGCCTGGATCAGGTCGAGCTTGCGCAGGAACACCTCCCACTTCGCCGGCGTGCGGATCCGCTCGAAGGTCGCCTTGGTGGCGCCGTCGCAGGACACGGTGAGCCACGGCATGCGCACGTCGATCACCGTGTCCATGATCTTCTCGGTCATGCTCAGGGCGTTGGTCGAGAAGTGGAACGCGGGCACGTCGTAGCGGCGGCACAGCTCCAGGGCGTGCGGCAGGTCGGGCGCCATCAGCGGCTCGGAGCTGGACGAGAGCGCCACCTCGTGGGCGCGCGGGAACACCTGCGCGGCGACGCGCTCGAGCAGTTCGCCGCCCATGACCACCGGACTCTCCTTGAAGTCCGGGTGGGCGAAGTGGCACATGATGCACCGGAGCTGGCATCGGGTGACCATGTCCAGCTTGACGCGGAGGAAGCGGCGTTCGCGGATGACGGGCATGAATGGGATGCGGGGCGGGCTGTCGGATCAGGATAGCCGCTCCAGGCCGGCAGGCTGAGGGCCCGGTGCCGTGGGCCCGGCCCGGGCGGCGCGGCGCCGTTTCAGTGCGCCAGGAGCCAGTCGCGGCCGTGGCCCAGGCTCACCCGCAGCGGCACGCGCAGCTTCGCCGCCCCCTCCATCGCCTCGCGCACCAGCGCCTCGACCACCCGCAGCTCCTCCTCGGGCACGTCCAGGACCAGCTCGTCGTGCACCTGCAGGAGCAGGCGCGCGCGCAGCCGCCCTTTCGCGAGTCGGGCATGCACGTCCAGCATGGCGCGCTTGATGATGTCTGCGGCCGAACCCTGGATCGGGGTGTTCACCGCCATGTTCTCGGCGGCCACGCGGCGGCCTGCGTCGCTCGAGTCGATCTCCGGCAGGGGGCGGCGACGGCCGAAGAGCGTCCACACCTCCTTCGTGCGGCGCGCCTCTTCGAGGGTGCGATCGAGGAAGCGCTTCACCTCGGGCAGCGCACGGAAGTAGTGCTCGATGAAGTGCCGCGCCTCCGGCGGGCTCATGCCGGTCTCCTGCGCCAGGCGCGAAGGCCCCATCCCGTACATCAGGCCGTAGTTGATCACCTTGGCCTGGTTGCGCAGCTCGGGCGTGACCATGTTCGGGAGGATGCCGTGCACGAGCGCGGCGGTGCGCGCGTGGATGTCCTCGTCCTTGCGGAACGCGTCCACCAGTGCCGGGTCGCCCGACGCGTGGGCCAGGATGCGCAGCTCGATCTGGCTGTAGTCGGCGCTCACCAGCAGCCACTCGGGCGCCCGCGACACGAACGCCTTGCGCACCTCGCGCCCCTCCGCGGTGCGGATCGGGATGTTCTGCAGGTTCGGGTTGTCCGACGAGAGCCGGCCGGTGGCGGCCACCGCCTGGTTGAACGTGGTGTGGATGCGCCCGGTGCGCGGATGCACCATCTCGGGCAGGCTGTCCACGTAGGTGCCCTTGAGCTTGGCGAGCTGGCGGTACTCGAGGATCAGCTGCGGCACCTCGTGGAAGCGCGCCAGCTTCTCCAGGATCTCGGCGTCGGTCTTGTACTGGCCGGTCGGCGTCTTGCGCACCTTCAGGTTGGCGGCGCGATGCACCTCGAGCTTGTCGAAGAGCACCTGCCCGATCTGCGCGGGCGAGTTGAGGTTGAACGGCGCGCCGGCGCGCTCGTAGATGCGCGCCTCGATCGCGTCGAGGCGCGTGCCCAGCGTCTGGCCGATCTGCCGCAGGTGCGCGAGGTCCACGCAGATGCCCTCGCGTTCCATGTCGAGCAGGACCGGGATCAGCGGCATCTCGAGTTCGCGGAACAGCGGCCCCAGGCGCGCCTGCTCGAGTTCCGGCAGCAGTTTCTCGCGCAGCCGCCAGGTGAAGTCGGCGTCCTCGGCGCCGTAGCGGCCCGCGAGGTCGATGTCGACCTGGTCGAAGGTCTTCTGCTTCTTGCCGGTGCCGATCAGGTCGGTGGTCGGGATCTTGCGGTACGAGAAGTGGCGCAGCGCCAGCGCGTCGAGGTTGTGCGGGCCCAGGCCCGGCGCGAGGCAGTAGGAGAGCAGCATCGTGTCGCACTCGACGCCGCGCAGCTCGACCTCGGCGGTGCGGAGCACGCCCATGTCGTACTTGGCGTTCTGCGCGGTCTTGGCGAGCGCCGGGTCCTCCAGCACCGGGCGCAGCCGCTCGAGCACTTCCGCGGGTCCGCCGGGCAGCACGGGCGGTTCGAGGTTGAACGGCACGTACCAGGCCTGCCCGGCGCGCCAGCAGAACGACATGCCCACGAGCCGGGCGACCAGCGGGTCGAGGCTGGTGGTCTCGGTGTCCACCGCGAAGCCGCCGCTCTGCCGCAGGCCCGCGAGCAGCTCCTCCAGGGCCGCCGCGTCGCGCACGATGCGGTAGTCCTGCGCCAGGTCCGGCGCCTGCTCCTGGGGCAGGCCCTTGAGCAGCGACTCGAACTCGAGCTCGCGGAACAGCGCCTCGAGCTGGCGGCGGTCCGGCCGCGGAGGTCCGATCGCGGCCAGCTCGACGTCCAGGGGGATGTCGACGCGGATGCGCGCCAGGTCGCGCGAGAGCAGCGCCAGGGCGCGGTGCTCCTCCAGGCTCTTGCGTACCGCCGCCTGCGGAACCTCCGCGCTGCGCGCCAGCAAGGCGTCGAGCGACCCGAAGGTCTGCAGCAGGCTGGCGGCGGTCTTCTCGCCCACCTTGGGGACGCCGGGGATGTTGTCCGAGCTGTCGCCCATCAGCGCGAGCAGGTCGAGGATCTGGCCCGGCAGCACGCCGAACTTCGCCTGGCACTCGGCCGCGCCCAGGATCTCCGGCTGGCGCGTGGCGGCGCGCAGGTTCCACAGCTTGATGTGGTCGCCCACGAGCTGCAGGAAGTCCTTGTCGCCGGTGACGATGAACACCTCGTAGCCGGCCGCGGCGCCCTGCACGGCCAGGGTGCCGATCACGTCGTCGGCCTCGTGGCCCTTGCTGCTCACCACGGCGATGCCGTACGCGCGCACCGCGCGCTCCACCAGCGGCAGCTGGCTGACGATCTCGTCGGGCATCCGCTCGCGGGTGGACTTGTACTCCGGGTAGATCCGGGTGCGCTCGAGCTCCTCGCGCGGGCCGTCGAACGACACGGCGACGGCGTCGGGCTGCTCCTGGTCGAGCAGCGCCCGCAGCGTGGTGAGGAAGCCGAACACCGCCGACGTGGGCTGGCCGGCGCGCGTGCTCAACCCGCCGGAGCGCGCCGCCGCGAAGGCGAAGTGCGAGCGGTACGCCAGCGCGGTGCCGTCGATGAGGAAGAGCCGAGGGCGTCGCGTGCTCACCCTAGAACAGATACTTGATCGCCACGAATCCGCCGACCAGCAGCAGCCCGAAAAGCGTCGCGGCCAGCTCGAAGCGGGTCTCCAGGAAGCGGTGCACCGCAGGGCCCAGCCAGCGGATCAGCAACGCCTCGGCGAAGAAGCGCAGCCCACGGCCCACGACCGACGCGAGCACGAAGGGCAGCAGGTGCACGTCCCTGGCGCACACCCCTGCGGCGATGGTGAAGACCTTGTAGGGAATGGGCGTGAGTGCGGCCAAAAACACGATCCAGAAGCTGTACTCGCCGTACCAGCCGCTCACCTTGGCGAAGAGCTCGGGCGTGAATCCCGGGATCCAGGCGTACGCGATCTCGCGCAGCCCCGCCTCCCACAGGAAGTACCCGAGGTAGTAGCCGGCCACGCCGCCCACCACCGAGCTGGCGGTGCACCACGTGGCGAAGCGCAGGGCCCGGCGCTGGTCGCCCATGCACATCGGGATCAGCAGCACGTCGGGGGGGATCGGGAAGAACGAGCTCTCGGCGAACGAGATCACGTTCAGGGCGGGCAGTGCGTACGGCGTGTAGGCCCAGTGCAGCGCCCAGTCGTAGAAGCGGCGCAGCAGGCCCCGACGGGGCGCGGACGCGCCGGTCGTGGCGTCGGGCGGCGGCTGGGTCACGGGCGCTTGGCTCCCGGCCCCGGCACGATGGCGCCGTTGCCGTGCGTGTGCACGGCCTGCACCACGAGCTCCACGGGCCCCTCCTCGGCCCACTGCGCCAGGCGCGGCGAGAACACGACGTCCAGCGCACCGTCGGCGCGCCGCAGCTCCTCGAAGCGCAGGGAGCCGGCGCGCAGCCGGGCCGGCAGGAGGATCCCCGACTGCGTGAGGCGGAAGCGCAGGTCCTGGTTGCGCCCGTCGACCTGCGGCGAGCCCACGAGGCGCGTATCGCGCGCCACGAAGAGCGGGCGGCGGTTGCCGACGCCGAAGGGACCCAGCGCGTCGAGCTTGCGCACGGCGCGGGGGTCGAGCTCGGCGAACCCGGCCTCGACCTCGGCACCGGGCGCCGGGGTGCGCGCCGCGTCGTGGCTGGTGGTCTGGTTCAGCCTGCGGCGGAACTCGTCCAGCCTGCCGCGCTCGATCTCCAGCCCCACGGCCGCGGCATGGCCGCCGTACGCGCGTAGCGACGACGCGCACTGGCCGAGCGCGGCACGCAGGTCGAATCCGGCGCAGGCGCGGCCCGAGCCGCGCCCCTGCTCCCCGTCGAACGAGATCAGGATCGTGGGCCGCCCCAGGAGGTCCAGGACTCGCGCCGCGACGATGCCCAGCACGCCGGGGTGCCAGCCGTCGCCGGCCAGGACCAGGATCGGATCGTCGTTGCCCCGGGCCTCGGCCAGAGCCACTTCCACCAGCTGGCGCTCGACCCGCCGCCGCTCCTGGTTGTGGGTCTCGAGCTGGCGCGCCAGCTCCTGGGCCTCGGCGTACGAGCGTGCGGTGAGCAGGCGCACGGCGTCGCGGGCGTTGCCCATCCGCCCTGCGGCGTTGATCAGCGGCGCGAGCCGGAACGCGACGTCCTCGGCGTCGGGGGTGCGGTGGCTGCCCAGGTTCGCGGCGTCGAGCAGGGCGCGGATCCCCGGGTTGGAGCTGACCGCCAGTGCGCGCAGGCCGTGGTGCACGAGCACGCGGTTCTCGCCGCGCAGCGGCGCCATGTCGGCCACCGTGCCCAGGGCCACATAGCCGACCGCGTCGAGCAGGAAGTCCCGGAACTCCGTGGAGAGCAGCCGCCCGCGGCTGAACGACTGGGCCAGGGCGGTGACCAGCCGGAACGCCACGCCCACGCCGGCGAGGTCGGTGTCGGGGTAGCCGGCCCCCGGCAGGCGCGGATTCAGGATGGTGTGGGCCGGCGCGACGTCCTCCGACGTGCCGTGGTGGTCGGTCACGATCACGTCGCAGCCGGCCTCCTGGATGCGTCGGATCCACTCGCCTGCGTTGGTGCCGTTGTCGACCGAGATGCACAGCCTGCTGCCGGTCTGCTGCACGGCCGCGAGCGACGCGGCGCTGAACGAGTACCCGTCCTTGCGTTCGGGGATGTGCGCCTTCACCTCCGCGTCGAGCAGGGCGAAGAAGTGCAGCAGGAGCACCGTGCCGCTCACGCCGTCGACGTCGTAGTCGCCATGGATCAGGATCGGCTCCCGGCGGGCCACGGCGTCGCGGATCCGGGCCACGGCCCGCTCCATGTGCACGAAGCGGAACGGGTCGGACAGGGTGTCGAGCTCCGGGCGCAGGTGCTGCCGGGCCTTCTCCGGGTCGTCCATGCCGCGGGCCAGGAGCACGCGCGCCATCAGGTCGGGGATGCCCAGCGTGCGTGCCAGGGCCCCCTCCCGTGGATCGCGGCGCACGATGCTGTCGGGAGGGCGCTGCATCCGGAGTCGCGGTATGGTAGCGAGGCACTTCGCGATGGAAACCCGCAACTCCGATCCGGCGCAGGAAGCTCTCGACGCGCTGCGGCGCCTGCCGTCGCTCGATGCGGTGCTGCGGCGGCACTCGGCCGCCGCGCTGCCGCGTCCGGTGCTCGCGCGCGTGGCGCGCGGACTCCTGGACGAGCTGCGCGAGCAGGTACGGGCCGGCCGCCTCGGCGCCAAGGCGGTCGAGGAGCTGAGTGCGGGCGACCGGCTGGACACCCTGCTCGCCGAGCGCTGCCGCGCGGAGCTCACGCCGCGCCATCGCCGCGTGTTCAACGCCACGGGCGTGGTCCTGCACACCGGCCTGGGCCGGGCACCGCTCGCCGACGCCGCGGTGCAGGCCGTGGCCGAGGCGGCGCGCTACGCCGTGGTCGAGGTCGACCCGATCAGTGCCCGACGCAACCAGCGCGAGGAGGCGGTGGCGGCGCTGCTCACCGCGCTCACCGGCGCGGGTGGGGCCCTGGTGGTGAACAACTGCGCGGCAGCGGTCACGCTGGCCCTGCGCGCGCTGGCACAGGACCGCGCGGTGGTCGTCTCGCGCGGCGAGCTCGTGGAGATCGGCGGTGGCTTCCGCATGCCGGAGGTGATGGCGCAGGCCGGCTGCCGGATGGTCGAGGTCGGCACCACCAACCGCACCCATCTGCGCGACTACGAGCGCGCCATCGACGCCGACACGGCGCTGCTGCTCAAGGTGCACCCCAGCAACTTCCGCGTCACCGGGTTCACCAGCACGCCGGAACTGCACGAGCTGGCGGCCCTGGCGCGCGCGCGCGGGATCCTGGCCCTGGACGACCAGGGTTCCGGATACCTGCTGGCCGAGCCGCTGCCCGGCCTCGCCGGCGAGCCCACGGTGCCCGCGAGCCTGGGCAGCGGCGTGCATCTGGTCGCGTTCTCGGGCGACAAGCTGCTGGGCGGACCGCAGTGCGGCGTGCTCCTGGGCGAGGCCGATCTCGTGGCCCGGGTGCGTGCCCATCCGCTCTATCGGGCGCTGCGCTGCGACAAGCTTGCCCTGGCCGCATTGGAGGCGACCCTGCGCGTGTACCGCGACGGCGAGCCGCTGCGCGACATCCCCACGCTGCGCGCGCTCGCGGCCGCGCCGGGCGCGCTGCGCGCCGTGGCCGAGGACCTGCAGCGGCGCATCGCCGTCCCCGCGGCCGAGGTGATCGCGAGCGAGAGCTTCGCCGGCAGCGGCGCCAATCCTGCCCGGCCGCTGCCCTCGTTCGCCGTGGCGCTGCCCGGCGGCGAGGCGCTCTGCGCCCAGCTCCGGTGCTCGGCCATCCCCGTCTTCGCGCGCATCGCGGCGGACCGTGTCCTGCTCGATGCCCGCACCCTGCTCCTCGAGGACCTCGAGGCGGTGGCGCAAAGCGTCCGCGAGGCGCTCCGCACGCCGGTTCCCACCTCGCCCGGCACCGACGCCAGCACCGGACCCCGATGCGACTCTTCGGACGCAACAAGCGACTGACCGACTACGCCTCCTGCTCGGGTTGAGCCGCCAAGCTGCCTCCGGGGAGCCTCGGGCAGGTTCTCCAACAGCTGGGACCCGTCGAGCATCCGGACCTCCTGGCCGGCCTCTCCGGCTTCGAGGACGCAGGGATCTTCCGTCTCGATGCCGAGCGGGCCCTGGTCCAGACCCTCGACTTCTTCCCGCCGATCGTCGACGACCCGCGCTGGTTCGGCCGTATTGCCGCGGCGAACTCGCTGTCCGACGTGTACGCGATGGGCGGCCGGGCGCTCACCGCGATGAACATCGTCGGCTGGCCCAAGGAGGTGGAGCTCGAGGTGCTCGGCGAGATCCTGGCCGGCGGGCTCGAGAAGATCCGCGAGGCCGGCGCCGCGCTCTGCGGTGGCCACTCCGTGGTCGACACCGAGATCAAGTACGGGCTCTCGGTGACCGGCATCGTGCATCCCGAGCGCTTCTGGCGGAATGGCGGCGCGCGGGCCGGCGACGTGCTCCTGCTCACCAAGCCGGTCGGCATGGGCGCGGTGGCCACGGGGATCAAGAAGGGCAAGGTCGACGAACGCGCCGCCCAGAAGGCCATGGAGCAGATGGCCACGCTCAATCAGGCCGCGTGCCTCGCGGTGCAGGACCTCGAGGTGCATGGTGCCACCGACGTGACCGGCTTCGGCCTCCTGGGCCACGCATTCGAGATGACGGAGGGCGCCGGACTGACGCTGACCCTCGAGGCCGGGCGCGTGCCGGTGTTCCCGGGCGCGTTGGCGCTGGTCCGCCAGGGCGTGGTGAGCGGCGGCGCCGCGCGCACGCGCTCGTACCTCGGCGAAGGCGTGCGGGTGGATGCCAAGGTGGAGGACGCCCTGGCCACGTTGCTCTTCGATGCCGAGACCTCTGGCGGCCTGCTGCTCGCCGTGCCCGAGCGCGTCGCCGGCCACGTGGCCAAGCGGCTCGCGGACGCAGGGGCACTGTGCGAGACCGTGGTCGGGGCCTTCGGCCCGCGGGCGGACGTGGCGATCGAGGTGGTGGGATGAAGGCGGAGTCAGGATCCATGACGCCGGGGGCGATGGGATGCGTCCGGTCGCCCCGGGTAGCGGTCCAGCGACCCACGGAGGCAGCCACCTGCCGCATCCGGTTCGAGTCGAAGCGGTACGCGTAGTCTCCGCGGACCGGATGGCGGCCCGCGAGCGCGGTTCAAGCCTGCGTCATGCGCTCCGGCACGCCGCGCACGGGGTCGCACAGCGCGCGCAGCACAGGTGCACCTGGGCGTCGCAGGCGCGGAACGTGATGGTCGGGGCGAAGCAGGCGTCGCAAGCGCGGGGCAGGGGCGCCTGCAGGACCGG
>JADLFX010000105.1 GCA_020849665.1 Planctomycetota bacterium
GCACGCAGGTAGACCTGCTGGGTCACGTCCTCGGCGTCGGCGTCGCTGCGGACGATCCGCCGGGCGGCGGAGTAGACCGCGGCGTGATGCGCATGCACGAGGGCGGCGAACCAGGAACGGGTGGATCGGCTCATGGGCGGCTGGTGGCGGGGATCGTCGAGCGGCGCGGGCCCTGGCTGCGGCCAGCCCCCGGGCCGCGTTGGGTTGCTTGCGGTGCCAGACACCCGGGCGCGGCGGACCTTCGGCGGATTCTGCCAGGAAACCACGGAATGGTCCCTCCCGCGGCCCCTGCGCGGCGTACCGCGCCGCCGGCGCGCGCTCAGAGCGTGACCATGCCGCCCAGCGCCGTCACCAGCGCGAACCCCACCAGCGCCACCACCAGTGCGCCGGAGAACCCCACCACGAAGGGCTTGAGGCCGAGTCCGCGCAGGCTCGCGAGGCTGGTGCCCAGACCCACCGCGGCCATTGCGACGCCCAGCAGGTAGCGGCCTCCGGCGACGTCGGCCAGCGCGTGCACGAGATCGTGCCAGGTGCCGGCCTCGAAGAGCCCCAGGGCCTTGCCGTCCCGCAGGGTCCATTCGCCGAGGGTGCGCACCGCGGCCAGGGCGAGGAACCCGAGCACGAACATGGGCATCACCTGGCTCCAGCGCACCCGCGCCACGCCGCCGGCCGGGTCGGAACCGGAGGCGCGCAGGTGCTGCAGGGCGAGCAGAGGCACGACCGCGGCCAGGAACACGTTGCGGGTCAGCTTGGTGACCGTGGCGGCCTGGAGGATGCGTTCGTCGCCGACCAGTTGGGTGCAGGTCATCGCTCCGCCGACCACCTGCGCGGTGTCGTGGACCGCCACGCCGAAGAACATCCCCAGCTGGGTGGCGGTCGCGAAGAGCGGCGGCGCGAGGTAGGGGTAGAGCAGCATGCCCAGCAGCCCGAACACGGTCACGTTGGCGACCGCATAGGCCACCTCGCGCTGTTCGGCCTTGATCGCCGGCGCCGTGCTGAGGATCGCCGTGACGCCGCAGATGCTGGTGCCGGCTGCGATCAGCGTGCCCATGCGCGGCGGCAGGTCGAGGCGGCGGTTGAACCAGCCCACGAAGAGCAGGCCGGTGGCGATGGCGATCGCCACGATCGGGATGCCCAGCGCGCCGAGGCGGGCCACGTCGAAGAGGCTGAGCTTCAAGCCCACCAGCACGACGCCCAATCGCAGCGCCTTGGGCAGCACCCACGCGATTCCGGCCTGGAAGAGCGCGGGCAAGGGTGCGAGGTTGCGGAGCACGAGCCCCAGCACGATCGCGAGCGTGCCACTGGGCACCGCGCTGGTGCCCGGCCGTGCGCCCGGCATCCGTTCCCCCAGCCAGGCGGCCAGGGGCTGCGCCAGCAGCAGCACCGCGACCGCCAGGAGCACGCCCGGGAGGAGGGCGAGGGCGCGCGCGGGTGCGGGACGGGGGCCGGCTGCGGTCACGCGGCGGTCGGGGATGGGACGATCGGGTCCGTCTTGGAGCGGTGGCCGTGCCGTCTCAGTGCTGGTGGCCGTGCGGCCCGTGGGGATGGCCGTGGCGTCGCTCTTCCTGGGTCGGCTCGCGGATGCCGAGGACCCGCACCTGGAACTCCAGCGTCTCGCCGGCGAGAGGGTGGTTGAAGTCCACCGTCAGCATCTCGGCGCCCACGGTCTTCACCCACATGGGGACGACCTTGCCGGAATCGTCCTCGGCGCCGAACTGCATGCCGGGCTCGAGTTCGAAGTCGGTCGGGAACGCGGAGCGCGGGATCTCCTGTTCGCCCTGCGGGTCGCGCAGGCCGTAGCCCTGCTCCGGGCTCACCGACACCTGCACGCTCTCGCCCACAAGGCGCCCCAGCAGCGCCCGCTCCAGGCCCTCGACGATGTTGCCTGCGCCGGCGAGGAACTCGAACGGCTCGCCCTCCGGCGACGCGTCGATCTGTTCGCCCTGCACGGTGAGCACATAGTGGATGGAGACCACCTTGCCGGTGGCGATCGTCGCGGGTTGGGTCATGGACAGGGCCAGGGGAGAAGGTCCGGACTATAGCCACGGGTCGGATCGGGCGCCTCGATCGTGATCCGGGCCGCGCGGTGCTACAACGCGCGCATGTCCTTCCCCGCCGATGTCGATCGTCGCACGCTGTTCGCCGGTGCGGCCGGCGCGCTCGGCTTGCGTGCCCTCACGCCGGGCGCCGCGCGCCAGGACCCGGCTCCCGCCGCGGGCCGCCTGCGCCAGTCCGTGGCCCGCTGGTGCTACCCGAAGATCCAGCTGGCGGACCTGTGCCGGGAGGCGAAGGCCATGGGCCTCGAGTCGGTGGAACTCCTCGGGGAGAAGGAGTGGGGCGTGGTGCGGGAGCACGGCCTGACCTGCGCGGTGGCCAACGGGCCCGGACCCATCCACGAGGGCTGGAACCGGATCGAGCACCACGACAGGCTGGTGGCGGAGAGCGAGCGGCTGCTGCCCCTGGTGAAGGACGCCGGCATCCCCAACCTGATCGTGTTCTCCGGCAACCGGAAGGGCATGGACGACGAGCAGGGGATCGCCAACTGCGTGCTCGGGCTGAAGCGCGTGGTCGGGCTGGCCGAGAAGCTGGGCGTGACGCTGGTGATGGAACTGCTGAACAGCAAGGTCGACCACAAGGACTACCTCGCCGACCGCACGTCGATCGGAATCCGGATCGTGCAAGGGGTCGCCTCGCCGCGCTTCCGTCTCCTCTACGACATCTATCACATGCAGATCATGGAGGGCGACGTGATCCGCACCATCCGCGCGCACAAGGACGCCATCGCGCACTACCACACCGGCGGCGTGCCGGGGCGCAACGAGATCGACGAGACCCAGGAGCTGAACTACCGCGCCATCGCCCAGGCGATCGCCGACACCGGCTTCACGGGCTTCGTCGCTCACGAGTTCCTGCCGCGGCGGGATCCGTTCACGTCGCTGCGCCAGGCCCAGCGGATCTGCGACCTGAAGCGACTCTGAGCAGCGGCGCCGGTGGGGGGCGCGAGCGACGTGGGCAGACCGCGCCGCCACGCCCGGAGTGGAACGGGCCCGCCGCTCGGAGGAGCGGCGGGCCCGTATCCGGAGCGTGTGCCGCTCAGGGGCTCAGCGGATCTGCGTGCGCAGGCCGTTGGTCATCCGGACCTTGGTCGGCCACGGCGCGGCCAGGTCGAGGTGCGCGACCTGCCAGTAGACGTTGCCGGGCACGATCGTCTCGGGAATGGCGAACGAGGCGCGGAACGACCCCGCGGCCGTGGCGGTCGCGTTGACCGTCACCAGGATCGGCGCGAGATTGAGCGTGCAGCCGTTCATCCCGATCGAGTTCAGGTTCAGCGCGGCGGGGTTGCTGCCGAGCAGGAGCGCCAGGGGCGCGCCGGCGGGCATGCCGGTCACGGTCAGGCCGTAGAACTCGTGGCCGCGGACCGGCTTGCTGGCGCTGCCCAGGACCGCCGTGCTGCACGCACTGCCGTAGCTCACGTTGATCGCGGTGGCGTCGTAGGTGAGGCTGCGGGCGTAGAGCGTGAGGCTGGCGTCGTTGGTCCCGTACACGCACTTGAACTCATCGAGGTCGCTGTCGTAGCAGACCGAGGGCGCGAAGCCGTTCAGCGAGGCGTCGCTGAACAGGGTCTGGGCCTCGGTGGTGAGGCCGCGGTAGCCGACCCGCTCGACGAACACCGAGGAACGGATCACCGGCGGCAGGATCGAGATGATCCTGGTCGCCTGGTAGGTGATCGCCCAGTGCGAGTCGGTGTCGGTGTCGTAGGCGATGTTGCCCGTGATGTAGCTCGTGCTGGCCGAGGGTCCCGCGACCGTGCGGATCGTGGTGATCGACGGCGCGGCGCCCGCGATGCTCCAGTCGAAGCGCTGGCCCTCGATCGCCTTGCCCGCGGTCGCGGTCGACTTCGTGCCCGTGTTGTCGAGCACCGAGTAGGTGATCATGAAGCGGCCGATCTGCCCCTCGACGCGGGGCGTGATGGCGTGGTCGGCCGTCGAGGCCTGATTGGCCAGGTAGACCGGGGTCTTCACCGTGCCGGTCGAGGAGACCATGTTCACGGTGATGTCCCAGTCGTCGCCGGAGATCGGGTTGTTGTACTCCTGCCACGCCACGCCCCAATGGTCGGTGCCGCCGTTGCTCACCTGGGAGACGGAGGGGTAGTCGCGGTCCTTGCTGGTGCCCGAGGGGAATCCCGCCAGCGGGAACGCAGTGCCCCACGTGGGAGAGATGCCGGTGCCGCTGACGTTGGCGAGGATGCCGATGCAGTCGCTGGTGTTGGTGTTCGGCGGCGTCGGTGGCGCGGCGACGACGTCCTGCTGGAACACGACCAGGGCGTTGTTGCCGCTGGTGCTGGTGCTGCGCGTGCCGCCCGCATCGGGGAAGGTCTGCGCGGTGCCGCTCGCCCAGGGGAAGGTGAAGTAGCTGCCGGCGGGGACCAGCGTCGTGGAGTTGCTGTTCAGGAGCACGCCGCGCCCGCGGGTGGTGGACGTCGGGAACTCGCGCTGGAACACCACGATCCACCGCTTGGGCGCGCCGACGAAGGCGACCTGGTGGTTGCGATTCGACCAGCTCGCCGTCACGTCCGAATACACGATGGTCGTGCCGGAGTAGTCGTTGCGCGTGATGCGGACGAAGGTGTCGTAGTCGCTGGCCGAGGAGATGCGGCCGTAGGCGTAGAGGATGGTGTAGGTGGCGGCGAGGTCGTCACGGCCGATCTCGGGCTGGTCGAGGGTCGCCGAGGCGCTGGCGCCGGTGGCGATCACCACGGGGGCGGTCAGCGGGTCGATGGTGACCGGGTAGGTGGCGGTGGCGAGCCAGGCCGCGGGGACGCGCAGCTGGATCGACGTGCCGTCGAAGCTGGTCTCGACCTCCGTGCGCAGGCCGGTCGCGTCGAAGGCGATGGCCGAGCGGTACTCGAGGATGGCCTTGCCGCTCTGGTCACGGAAGGTGAGGACCTGGTGCTCGAAGCCGGCCGGCTGGCACACCAGCTCGGTCTGGATGGCGCCGGTGACGATGAGGTCGCCCTGGCCCTCGGGCTTGTTGGGCAGCACGAAGAACTGCTCGACGCCGTCGCGGCGGACCTCGTAGGCCTCGGTCACGCCGGGGAAGCGGTACTCGTAGCGCCACTCGCCGACCTGGGCGTGCTGGGCGGCGGTGCCGGCGGGGAACACGTCCCGCTCGCCGACCCGCACGCGCGTGGTGGTCCAGCGCAGGGGGAGATTGTGCGGGTAGTCCTTCCCGAGGACGGGATAGAAGGCGTAGCCGTCGTGGAAGGAGACCTTGTACTCGGGGCCGGCGGCCCAGGTGCCGTAGGGCACGCCGAGGTCCGAGAAGCCGCCGTGGATCGGCACGAAGATGTCGGCCTGGCTGGGTACCGGGGCCGGGGAGGTCAGGCCGGGGTTCTGCGCGCAGAGTGCGAACGGAATGGCGAGGGCCATCCCGAGGGTCGAAAGGACTCTCATGGTGATGTGCAGGCGAGGGAACGGTTCGGAGTCCCCGCTGGGGGTGGGCCCCTCCGGAACCTGTGGGAGGCAGTGGCTCGCGGCCTACGAAGTCCGCGAGGCGAGGAGACCGGGCCATGGTCTCGCTGCAGTTGAGTGCGGGAAAGTCGAGCAGCGGACGGGGGAATGTGTGAGGACCGAACCGATCTTTTTGTTGCGTGAAGGGCAGGCCGTGGCGGGCTTCCGGATCCATGCGGCGCGGCGGAAATGGAAGCGGGTCCCCGGCCCGCAGGCAGCCAGGGACCCGGACTCGGTGCAAGCGAGAGGCCGTCAGCGGATCTGCATGCGCAGGCCGTTGGTCGTGCGGACCTTGGTCGGCCAAGGCGCGGCGGCATCCAGGTGGGCGACCTGCCAGTACACGGTGCCCGTGGCGATGGTCTCCGGGATCGCGAACGCCGGCGTGAAGTTGCCCCCTGCGCTGGCGGTGGCGTTGATCGTGACCAGGACCGGCGCGGTGTTCAGCGTGCAGCCGTTCATCCCGATGGAGTTAAGGCTGAGGCTGGCCGGGTTGCTGCCCAGCATGAGTGCCAGCGGCGCGCTCGCCGGCATGCCGGTCACGACCAGCCGGTAGAACTCGTGGCCGCGGACCGGCCTGCTGGAACTGCTCAGCGTCGCTGCGCTGCAGACGGTGCCATAGCTCACGTTGATGGCGGTAGAGTCGTACGTGAGGCTCCTGGCATAGAGCGTCTGGTTGGCGTCGTTGGTCGCGAACACGCACTTGAACTCGTCCAGGTCGCTGTCGTAGCAGACCGATGGACCGAAGCCGCTGGCCGACGCGCTGCTGTACAGCGTCTGGGCCTCGGTGGTGAGGCCGCGGTAGCCGACCCGCTCGACGTACACCGAAGAGCGGGCCACCGAGGCGACGAGCTGCTGGTACGTGATCGCCCAGTGCGAGTCGGTGTCGGTGTCGTACGCGATGTTGCCGGTCCAGTAGAAGGTGCCGCTCACCGGCGGGGCGACCGTGCGGATCGTGGTGATCGATGGTGCCGTGGCGCCGGAGCTCCAGTCGAAGCGCTGGCCCTCGATGGCCGTGCCGGAGATCGCGCTCGACTTGGTGCCCGTGTTGGCGAGGACCGTGTAGGTGATCATGAAGCGGCCGATCTGGCCCTCGACGCGCGGCGTGATGGCGTGGTCGGCGGTGGAGCCCTGGTTGGCGAGGTAGATCGGGGTCTTCACCGTGCCCGTGCTGCTCACGAGGTTCACGGCGATGTCCCAGTCGTCCCCGGAGATCGGGTTGTTGTACTCCTGCCACGCGACGCCCCACCAATCCGTGCCGCCGCTGCTCACCTGCGAGACCGAGGGGTAGTCACGGTCCTTGCCGGTCCCGGAGGCGAAGCCGGCGAGGTAGAACGGTGTGCCGAAGGTGGGGGACATCCCGGTGGTGTTGACGTTGGCCAGGATGCCGATGCAGTCGCTGGTGTCGGTGTTGGGCGGCGTCGGCGGCGCGGCGACGGCATCCTGTTGGAAGACGAGCAGTGCGTTGTTGCCCGTGGTGCTGGTGCTGCGCGTGCCGCCCGCGTCGGGGAAGGTCTGCGCGGTGCCGCTCACCCAGGGGAAGGTGAAGTAGTTGGCGGAGGGGACGACCGTCGTGGAGTTGCTGTCCAGGAGCACGCCGCGACCGCGGGTCGTGGCGGTCGGGAACTCACGCTGGAACACCACGACCCACTTCCTGGCGGCGCCGACGAAGGCGACCTGGTGATTGCGGTTGGACCAGCTCGTGGTCACGTCCGTGTAGACGGTCGTGGTTCCCGAGTAGTCGTTGCGCGTGATGCGCACATAGCTGTCGTAGTCGCTGGCCGACGTGATGCGGCCGTAGGCGTAGAGGAGCGTGTAGGTGGCGGCGAGGTCGTCCCTGCCGATCTCCGGCTGGTCCAGGTTGCCGAGCGATGAGCTCCAGGTCGCGATCACCACGGCTGCCGTGAGCGGGTCGATGGTGACCGGGTACGTGGCCTCGGCGAGCCATGCGGCGGGGATGCGGAGCTGGATCGACGTGCCGTCGTAGCGCGTCTCGACGTCGATGCGCTGGCCGGTGGCGTCGAACGCGACTGCGGAGCGGTACTCGAGGATCGCCTTGCCGCCAGCGTCGCGGAAGGTCAGGACCTGATGCTCGAACGGCGCGGGGGCGCACACCAGCTCGGTGGCGATGGTGCCGGCGACCACGAGGTCGCCCTGGGCCTCCGGCCTCTTCTGCAGCACGAAGAGCTGCTCGACGCCGTCGCGGCGGACCTCGTAGGCCTCGGTCACGCCGGGGTAGCGGTATTCGTAACGCCACTCGCCGACCTGGGCGTGCGCCGGTGCGATGCCGGGAGGGAACAGATCGGTCCCGCCGACCTGCACGCGCGTGCCGGTCCAGCGCAGGGGCAGGTTGCGGGGGTAGTCCTTGCCCAGGATCGGATAGAAGGCGTAGCCGTCGTGGAAGGAGACCTTGTAGTCGGGACCCGCGGCCCAGGTGCCGTAGGGCACGCCCAGGTCCGAGAAGCCGCCGTGGATGGGGACGAGCACTTCCGTCAGCGAACGGAGCGGTGGAGTCTGTGCGTCGGGCGCGACCTGGGCTGCGAGACCGCAGGGCGCCACGGCGGCCAGGAGAAGACTCGCCAGAGTTCTCATGGATGCCTGCCGGGTTGCTGAGCCGAGGTTGGCTCGCGGTGGAGCCGGCCCCTCCCGGCCCATGGATGGAGTCGGTTGCCGCGCGAGACTCGCGCGGCAGCGAATGGGGCTGAGAGTCAGAACGGCGCCGAGACCTGGGGTCTTTCTCCAGAACCCGCAGGGGGTGAGGAGCGCCGCCTCTCCTCGTGCCGCAGGTGCCGACTTGTGCGTCAGATGCGGAGCCGCCCGCACCGACCGGGGGTCATGGTCGTCGCGTGGCGAGTGTCGTCGCGCGGCGCGGGCCTCGAGCGCGGCCGACACCTGAGCGCCAGGCAGTCGTGGTCCGCGATGCGGCGTGCGCGCGGTCGCTCGGCGGCCGGCATGCTGCCGTGGCTCGTGCGGACTCCGCACGGGCTCTGCCAGCAACGCATGGCGCATCGCCGCCACAGACGCGAGGTCGCCAGGCGCAACGTGGCGAGGAGCGCCGTGCGGTCGCGTCTTCGCCCGCTTGCCCTGCACCGCAAGGCTGCCCCACTTCCCGCGCTGCGGCGGAGCGGACTAGGATCCCCGCACCTCCCGGCTCCGCGCGTGCGGAGCCGGTTCCTTCTCCCGTCCGTCCTCCAACCATGCACAAGTCCTTCCCCCGGCGCACCCTCGTACCCGTGGTCGCGCTGTCCCTCGCCACGTTCCTCGACGCGCAGGCCAAGCCTGGCGAGTCCGTGGCCGCCGTCGTGGTCACTCCGACCGCGCCCGCCGTCTCGACCGGCGAGATGTACATCGTCAACCACGAGACGAACACGGCCACGAAGCTCACGCTCCCGGCGGCGCTCGTCAACGAGCGCACCAACTGCGTCACCATGATGGGCGGTCCCCTCGGGTTCGTCGGCACCAACCCCATCCAACCCGCCGCGCCCCCCTTCGTTCCGGGCAACATCTACCAGATCACGATCGCCGGTACGGTCGTCACGGCGACCCAGCTGAACACGACACCCGCCGCGGGCCCGAACGTGGCACAGATCGCCCTGGTGGGGGGCAAGCTCTACTTCGTGAGCCAGAACGCCTCCAACACCGGTGGCGTGCTGCAGAGCGTGTCGATGGGCGGCGGACCGGTCACCACCGAGGTGGATCTGGCCACGGTCAGCGGCGCGGTCGGCCTGGGCAACGCGCTCTGCGCGATCGGCACCAAGGTCTACGTCGCCTGCTTCGATTCCGGCGCCACGGCAACCACCGGCTCGGTGGTGGTCTACGACACGACCACGAGCACCGCATCGGTCCTCACGCAGCTGCCTAAGGGCAAGTACGTGTCCGGAACCTCGACGTTCAACACCGGCATCGTGCACGCCCAGGCGCCCGCCAGCATGCCGGGCAAGCTGCTCCTGATCGGCGTGTACGGCGACGTGCTCGTCATGGATGCCGCCAACGGGAACGTCCTGCAGCACACCTTCAGCGGCGCGATCGGCGCGACCAGCACGACCGTCAACCTGCTGAACTCGGGTGATTGGGACCCGATCACCGAGGACGTGATCGTGGGCAGCCGCGACGGCTGGGTGGAGCGCATCGTGAGCGGACACGCCGCCGAGAAGGTCGTGCCCGGCGTGGGCTCCTCGGCGACCGCCTCGCAGAACAGCGTGGTCGGCCTCGCCCACATCCCCGCCAACGCCGGAGCCGACGTCACCAGCGGCGCCGGCTGTCCGGGCTTCGGCGGCTACACGCTGACCGACGTCGGGCGCGGCGTGCCGGTCGCGGGCAACGGCGCCTTCCAGATGGCGTGCTACAGCGGCGACGGCGGCAACAACGCGGTCCTGGTGATCGGCGTGACCAACCCGGGCCTGGACCTGAGCGTGATCGGGATGACGAACTGCATCCTGCGCAGCAGCCTCGACGTCACGATTCCCACGGTCCTGACCGGCACCGGCGCGGGCCTCGGCAAGGCGACGATCCCGTTCCCGATCCCGGCAGGCGTGTCCGGCACGATCTGCCGCCAGTGGGTGGAGGTGCAGGCCCCCGGCCGCACGACCAACCCGCTCGGGCTGGTGCTCAGCAACGGCCGCAAGACCGCGCTCTAGGCCCGCACACCGCCGCGGCGCGCGGTCCCGGCCCCGGACGGGGCCGGGGCCGCCCGTTCACACCGCCGCCTCGCGCCGGTCGCTGCGCTTGCGGTCCTTCTCGTTGAGGAGGATCTTGCGCAGGCGGATGTGCTTGGGCGTCACCTCGAGGAGTTCATCCTCCTCGACGTACTCCAGCCCCTCCTCGACGCCGAAGCGGCGCGGCGGCGGGAGCTTGACCACCTGCTCCTTGGTGCTGCTGCGCACGTTGGTGAGCTTCTTCTCGCGGGAGAGGTTGACGACGATGTCGCCCTCCTTGCAGTGCTCGCCGACCAGCATGCCCTCGTAGACCTCCACGCCGGGGTCGAGGAAGAAGTCGCCGCGGTCGCGAAGGCCGTCCAGGGCGTAAAAGGTGCTGCTGCCCTGGGCCATCGAGACCATGACGCCATTGGTCCGCCCCGTGATCGGGCCGCGATACGGGCCGTACTTCAGGAACACGTGGTGCAGCGTGGCCTGGCCCTGGGTGGCATTGAGGATGCGGTTGCGCACGCCGATCAGGCCGCGTGCCGGAATGGTGAACTCCAGGCGCTGGTAGCGGCCCTTCTTGGCCATGTTCGCGAGTTCCGCCCGCCGCTCACCCAGGATCTCGATCACCTTGCCGACCGCGCTCTCCGGCGCGTCCACGGTGAGGGCCTCGATCGGCTCGAGGATCTCGCCGTTCTCCTCGTGCAGGATCACCTCCGGCTTGCCGGCTGCGAACTCGTAGCCCTCGCGGCGCATGGTCTCGAGCAGGAAGCCGAGGTGCATGATGCCGCGGCCAGAGAGCTTGAACTGGTCGGGCGAGGCGCCGGGCTCGACCTTGAGCGCGACGTTGGTGCGCAGCTCCTTCTCCAGGCGGTCGCGGATGTGGCGGCTGGTGACGAACTTGCCCTCGCGTCCGGCGAACGGCGAGTCGTTCACCCGCAGCACGATGCTCATCGTCGGCTCGTCGATCGCCACCACGGGCAGCGGCTCGACCGCCTCGAGCGCCGTGAGGGAGTCGCCGATGCTGATCGGGTCGATGCCGAATACCGCGGCCAGGTCGCCGGCCTCCACCTGCTGCACCTCGTTGCGGCTCATCCCCTCGAAGGTGTAGAGGCCGCGCACCACCACCTCGGCCTGCTTGCCGTCGGGGCTGCACCGCATCACCCGGCTGCCGACCTTGAGGGTGCCGCGATGCACGCGGCCGATGGCGATCCGGCCCACGAAGTCGGACCAGTCCAGCGCGCTCACCCGGAACTGCAGCGGGTCCTCGGGCCGGTCGGTCGGGCCCGGGATGTGCGCGAGGATGGTCTCGAAGAGCGGGCGCAGGTCCTTGCTCTCCACGTCCAGGTCGCGGGTCATCCAACCGCCCCGGCCCGTGCCGTAGAGCACGGGGAAGTCGAGCTGCGCCTCGTCGGCATCCAGGTCGATGAACAGGTCGAAGACCTCGTTCACGACCTCCTTGGGCCGGGCGTCGGGCCGGTCCACCTTGTTGATCACCACGATCGGCCGGAGCTTGTGCAGGAAAGCCTTGCTCAGCACGAAGCGCGTCTGCGGCATCGGTCCCTCGGCCGCGTCCACCAGGAGCAGCACGCCGTCGGCCATCGAGAGGACGCGCTCCACCTCGCCGCCGAAGTCCGCGTGGCCAGGGGTGTCGATGATGTTGATCTTGGTGTCGCCGAAGTGCACCACCGTGTTCTTGGCCAGGATCGTGATGCCGCGCTCGCGCTCGAGTTCGTTGGAGTCCATCACGCACTCCGCGACCTGCTGGTTGCTGCGGAACGTGCCGGTCTGCTTCAGCAGCGCGTCCACGAGCGTGGTCTTGCCGTGGTCGACGTGGGCGATGATCGCGACATTGCGGATGGGGCGGGTGGACATGGCATTCCTGGCCCAGGACGGAGCGCGGGGGCTCTTCCCGGGCGGCGGCAAAGGGGCGGGATTGTGGTGACGCCGCGCGAACTCGTCAACCGGCGCGGGTTGGAACACGGGTCGCGCGGACCCTGCCCCGGCCTCAGCCGTCGAGCCGCAGCAGGTAGCGGTTGTTGCGGGGTCCGAGCAGCGCGAAGGGGTCCGGGTGCCCGCGCCCCAGCCCGTCCGGGAAGCTGGCACGGAACAGGAGGCCGTCGGAACCGTCGCCGACCTGCACGCGCTCCTGCGGCACCTCGGCCAGCCGCGTGCCTCCCGGCCCGCGGATCGTGACCGATCCGCGTTGCGTGTTCGTCTGCAGACGCTCGCCGACCGGTGGGGGCGCGGGCGCGCGCAGGAAGCGCACGGTCTGGTCGGGGGCGATGGCGCGGAACTCGGCGCCGACGACCTGCAGGCGGTGCTCGGGCAGGATGCGAGGTTCCGGGTCGTCGCCGAACACCACGAGGCCGGAACCGTGCTCCAGCACCAGCAGCGAGCCGAACGCGGCCCCGATCAGGCGCCCGGGGCCGAAGGCCTGAGGATGGAGCTGTTGGGTCTCGACCACCCTCAGTGCGAACGCCATGCCGCCGTCCGCCGGACGCACGAACTCATCCGGCCGCGGGCTGGAGCGGAACACCCCGCCCGGCAGGCGCGGGCAGTGGACGTCGACGCGATCCTCGTAGACGAGCAGCGCGACGTCGCCCTGGGTGAGCAGCAGGGCCTGCACCGGGCCGCGCCGATCCGTCCCCATGACGCCGATCCACCGCTGCGGATCGTCGTTGGACGGCGCGGCGTTCTTCTTCACCACGATGATCCCGCCACCCTGCTCGCCGAACGACCCGCCCGGGTTCGAGACGAACGCCCAGCTCACGTTCTCCGAGTCGCAGGCGGCCGCCAGGAGCGCGAGTGCGGGCAGGACCAGGGGGAGCAGCCTCATGGCCGGCAACTGTATGCACGGATCGGAGTGCGGCCCAGGGCCTGGGTTCCACGGGCAGGGCAGAGCTGCGGGCGCCGCACCGCGCGGGGATCCGCTGGGACGGCACCGCCGGGACGGTTACATCAACGCGCCGGTCGCAGTCCCCGACCCCGACGCATGAACCTCGCGCCTGCCTCGCTCGCCTACCGCATCGTGCGACCGCTCTTGTTCGCGCTCGATGCGGAGCGGGCCCACGAGTTCGCTCTCGCGCTGCTGCGCGTGGCGGGAACCGTGCCCGGCGCCTGCGCGGTGCTGGGCGCCATGCACCGGGTCGCGGACCCGCGCCTCGCCTGCCAGCGCTTCGGTCTCGCCTTCGCCAACCCGCTCGGCCTGGCGGCCGGCTTCGACAAGAACGCGCGCGTGGTGCGCGGCCTCGCCGCGCTCGGCTTCGGCTGCGTGGAGGTGGGCACGTTGACCCCCCGGCCGCAGCCCGGCAACCCGCGCCCCCGCATGTTCCGGCTGCCGGAGCACGGCGCGGTGATCAACCGGCTCGGCTTCAACAACCGCGGCGTGGCGGCGGCGGCGGCCTGCCTCGCCCGCGGGCGGCGTCCCAAGGGACTGGTCCTCGGCGTGAACGTGGGCAAGAACAAGGACACGCCGGACGCGGCCGCCAAGGACGACTACGCGGCCGGGATCGCCGCCCTGCATCCGTTCGCGGACTACTTCACCGTGAACGTGTCCAGCCCCAACACGCCGGGCCTCCGGGCCCTGCAGGCGCCCGTGGTGCTGGCGGAACTGCTGGCGCATCTCGCCGCGGTCCAGCGCGCGTCCGGCTCGCGGGTGCCGGTCCTGGTGAAGCTCGCGCCGGACCTCGACGCGGGCGCGTTGCACGAGGCGCTCGACGCGGCGGTCGAGGGCGGTGCCGCCGGCGTCGTGCTCACCAACACCACGCTGGCGCGCGATGCCGTGGCCGGCCACCCGCGCGCCGCCGAGGCCGGGGGTCTCTCGGGAACGCCGCTCTTCCCGCGCAGCCTGGAGGTGGTGCGTGCGGGGTATCGCCACCTGCGCGGACGCCTGCCGATCGTGGGCGTCGGCGGGATCCACGACGCGGAGTCGGCGTGGCGGATGCTGCGCGCGGGCGCCGCGCTCCTGCAGCTCTACACCGCGATGGTGTACGGCGGCCCCGCCCTGCCGGCGCGGATCCTGCGCGGCCTCTCGGCTCGACTCGCCGAGCAAGGAGCGGCGGGCGTGGACGCCGTGGTGGGCGCGGACGCCTGAACCGGCGGTTCGGATCGGGTGCCTGAGTGCTCTGCACCGTGCGTGAGCACCGCAGGTTTACGCGGCGCTTATGGGTGGTGCCTCGGTCCTTACGCCGGCGCAAGCGACGGCGGGGCTGGCGCGGCCTAGGTTGCCCGCCGTGAACATCAATGCGATTCGTTCCCGTCGCGCCCGCGCGATCCCGAGCACTAGACGGGATTCCCGGATGTCGATCGGCCTGGCCGTCGCGCTCGCGCTCAGCGGGTGCATGGTGGGCCCGGGGGCCCGTGAGCGTGCGCAGGCGCAAGCGGCGGAGCTCCCGCCGATCTCTCCGAACCGTCCGACGTTCAGCGACGGCACGACGCTCGTTCCGGTGGGCCATGCCCAACTCGAGACGGGATACACGTTCACCAAGCGCAGCGAGGGTGGGGTGAAGACCGAGCGGCACAACGCTCCCGAGGTGACGGCCCGCTACCGCGCCCTCGAAGCGCTCGAGCTGCGGATCCTCTGGGCGGGGCAGGCCTGGAGCGAGACCGAGTCGGCAGGCGTCACGACCCGGGATGACGGCGGCACCGACCTGGGGCTTGCGGCAGTGGTTCCGATCACCGAGCAGGACGGCTGGCGTCCGGCACTCGCGCTCGAACTCGTGTCGACGTTGGGCATCGGTTCCTCCGGTTTCTGCAGCGGTCACGCCGACCCGGCCGCGAAGCTGCTCTGGTCGTACGGCGCCGGCCACCTTCCCGAGTGGCTCGGCGTCGGCGGCAACCTGATCGTCGCCTACCCCACGGAAGCCGGCGACCGCTTCACCCAGACCGCGGTGTCGCTCTACGCGACCGTGACGCCAGGTGCCGGCGACACCACGTTCTTCGGCGAGTGGTACGTCATCACGCCCTACGCCAACAACCTCGACGAGGCGCAGAGCACCGACTTCGGCGTCGTCCACCGTTTGAGCCGCAACATCGCCGTCGACGCTCGCGTCGGTTTCGGTCTGGACGCGCGGGCCGACGACCTCTTCGCCGGCTTCGGCATCAGCTTCCTCTTCTGAAGGGCTTCCACCATGAGCACGCTCGACGCCGTCCTGCTCCTGCTGACGCTGGCGGTTTTCGTCTATCTGCTCGCGGCCGTGCTGCGGCCGGAGCGGTTCTGAGCCAACGGAGCCATCCGATGACCACTCGTCCTGCATCGCTCTTCGCCCGCGAGCTCCTGCTGCCTGCGCTCGTCGATGCCCTCCGCAAGCTGCACCCGCGGACCATGCTCAAGAACCCGGTCATGGCCGTGACCTTGCTGGGTGCCGTGCTGACGACGGTCGCGATCCCCACGTCCGGCGCCGAATGGGGGTTCGTGCTCCAGCTCGGCCTCTGGCTGTGGTTCACGGTGCTCTTCGCCAACTTCGCCGAGGCGATGGCCGAGGGGCGGGGGAAGGCCCAGGCCAACGCGCTGCGCCGCACCCGGGCCGAGACGCATGCGCGGAGACTGGTCGGCGTTCGCGAGGATCGCGTCGTTGCCACCGAGCTGCGCAAGGGCGATCTGGTGGTCTGCGAGGCGGGTGACACGATCCCGGCCGACGGCGACGTGGTGGAGGGAATCGCCAGCGTCGACGAGTCGGCGATCACCGGCGAGTCGGCGCCCGTGATCCGGGAGAGCGGAGGCGACCGCTGCGCCGTCAGCGGCGGTACCCGCGTGCTCAGCGACCGCATCGTGGTGCGGGTGTCCGCCGAGCGCGGGCAGGGCTTCCTCGACCGCATGATCGCGCTGGTCGAGGGCGCGCGCCGGCAGAAGACTCCGAACGAGGTGGCGCTGACCGTCCTCCTGGCGGCGCTGACGCTCATCTTCCTGCTGGTCTGCGTGACGCTGCGCCCGTTCGGTGGCTACGCGGGCACGCACTTCTCGACTCCGGCGCTGATTGCGCTCCTGGTCTGCCTCATCCCGACCACCATCGGCGCCCTGCTCAGCGCGATCGGCATCAGCGGCATCGACCGTCTGGTCCGACGCAACGTGATCGCCACGAGCGGCCGCGCGGTGGAGGCCGCTGGTGACGTGGACGTGCTGCTGCTCGACAAGACCGGCACGATCACGCTGGGCAACCGCAACGCCACCGCCTCCGTCCCCGTGCCCGGCACCAGCGCCGAAGAGCTGGCCGATGCGGCGCAGCTCGCCTCCCTGGCCGACCAGACGCCGGAAGGGCGCAGCATCGTGGTGCTGGCGAAGCAGCTCTTCCGGCTGCGCGGCCGCGAGTTGGCCGAGCCGCACGCGAAGTTCGTCCCATTCACGGCCCGCTCGCGCATGAGCGGCGTGGACATCGACAGTCCCAAGGGCGGAGTGCGGCGGATCCGCAAGGGTGCCCCCGAGGCCGTCAACGGCTTCGTCACTGCGAGCGGTGGGCGGCCGGATCCGCGTGCCGAGGCCACGGCAGAGGAGATCTCCCGGGCCGGGGGCACGCCCCTGCTGGTCGCCGAGGGCAAGAGGACCCTGGGCATCATCCATCTGAAAGACGTGGTGAAGGGCGGTATCCAGGAGCGCTTCGCGCACCTGCGCCGCGTCGGCATCCGCACGGTCATGATCACGGGCGACAATCCGCTGACGGCGGCGGCGATCGCGGCCGAGGCCGGCGTGGATTCCTTCCTCGCCGAGGCCACGCCGGAGATGAAGCTGCAGCGGATCCGCGAGGAGCAGGCTGCGGGCCGGCTCGTCGCGATGACTGGCGACGGCACCAACGACGCGCCGGCGCTTGCGCAGGCGGATGTCGGCGTGGCGATGAACACGGGCACGCAGGCCGCGCGCGAAGCCGGGAACATGGTCGACCTCGACAGCAATCCGACCAAGCTGCTGGACATCGTCGAGATCGGCAAACAACTGATCATGACGCGTGGCTCCCTGACCACGTTCAGCCTCGCCAACGACGTTGCCAAGTACTTCGCCATCCTGCCGGCCATGTTCGCCGGCGTGTATGCGGCGGAGGGACAGCCAGGACCTCTGGCGGCGCTGGACGTGATGGGCCTGCACTCGCCGCAGAGCGCGATCCTGAGCGCGGTCGTGTTCAACGCGCTGATCATCATCGCGTTGATCCCGCTGGCCCTGCGCGGGGTGGCATACCGGCCGGCCCCGGCCGCCGTCGTGTTGCGTCGCAACCTGCTCGTCTACGGCGCCGGCGGCGTGATCGCCCCGTTCGCCGGCATCAAGCTGCTCGACCTGGTCCTGACCGGGCTGCATCTGGTCTGAACCGGTCGCAAGGTGGGAATCACGATGCTCGCAACCCTGCTCTACCTGCTGCTCGGACTCGCAGCCTTCGGACTGATGTATCTCCTCCTCGCCAGCCTCGAGGGGTGGTGAGGCGGACGGAGACCACACGAACATGGATGCAATCCTCCTGATCACGCTGATCGTCGGCGGTTGCGCGGCGCTCTCCTGGCCGCTGGGCCGCTACATGCGCTGGGCCATGGACCCGAGCGGGACCGAGGGCCTGGCCGGCTGGTTCGACAGGCTGTTCCGAGCCTTGGGCGGTCCGTTGACGCGCGAGGCCCAGGGCTGGAAGGCCTATCTCTTCGCGCTGCTGGCCTGCAACGCGGTCATGTTCGTGCTCAGCTTCGGGTTCATGGCGTTGCAGCAGTGGCTGCCGCTCAACCCCGACGGCAAGGAGGCCTTGGAAGGCAGTCTGATCTTCAATACGGTCGCCTCATTCACCTCGAACACGAACCTGCAGCACTACTCGGGCGAGGTGTCGATGAGCTACGGCTCGCAGCTCTTCGCGTTGATGTGGCTGCAATTCGTGTCGGCGGCGACCGGGATCGCGGCACTGGCGGCGATGGCGCGTGGTCTGGCGGGGCGCTCGGTGTTCGGCAATTTCTTCGTCGACGTCCAGCGCGCGACGTTCCTGGTGCTGCTGCCGCTCGCCATCGTGGTGGCGACACTCATGGTGCTGGGTGGCATGCCCATGACGATGCTGGGCGCGGCCAAGGCGACCACGCTGGAGGGGATCGAGCAGGTCATCGCGCGGGGACCGGTGGCTGCGTTCCTGACCATCAAGCAGCTCGGAACCAACGGCGGCGGCTACTTCGGACCGAACTCCACCCAACCGTTCGAGAACCCCACCTTCTGGACGAACATCCTGTCTTGCTCGGCGATCCTCATCGTCCCGATGGCGAGCGTCTGGATGTTCGGGCGCATCGTCGGCGGGATGCGTCATGCCACGATCCTCTTCGCGGTCATGATGGCGCTCCTGCTCGCCAAGGTGGGGATGGCGGTCGCCTGCGAATCCGCCCCGACGCAGGCGTTCTCCAGCCTGCCGGTCGAGCGGGAGTGCGGCAATCTGGAAGGCAAGGAGCTGCGCTTCGGCAGCGCGGCGGGGCCGCTGTGGGCCGTGCTCACGACCTGCACGAGCAACGGCTCCGTCAACTGCATGCACGACAGCCTGAATCCGCTGACCGGGCTGGTGCCGATGGTCGGCATGTGGCTCAACGCGACCTACGGCGGGGTCGGCGTCGGCATGATCAACATGTTCATCTACATCGTCCTGGCGGTGTTCGTCGCCGGGATGATGGTGGGTCGGACGCCCGAGTATCTGAACCGGCGCATCGAGATGCGCGAGGTCAAGCTGGCGGTGCTCGCGCTCTTCGCCCATGCGCTGCTCATCCTGGCCGGCACAGCCCTCTTCGCCGTGACGCCATGGGGGACGGCGACGCTGAACAACGTCGGTGCGCATGGGTTCAGCGAGATCCTGTACGAGTTCTCGTCGGCCACGGCCAACAACGGCTCGGGCTTCGAGGGTCTCGGCGACAACACCGTGCCGTGGAACATCGCCACCGGGATGGTGATGCTGCTCGCGCGCTACATCCCGATCCTCCTGCCTCTGGCGATCGCCGGATCGCTGGCGCGGAAGCGCCCGACGGCGTTGTCGGCCGGCACGCTGGCCGTGGAGACGCCCACGTTCGGCGTCATGCTGATCGCGACGATCCTGTTCCTCGGGGCCCTGACGTTCTTTCCGGCGGCGGCGCTCGGGCCGGTCGCCGAGCACCTGCAGTTCATGAAGTGACCGAGAGGTGATCCATGGCCATGTTCCTGACCAGCATCCGCGTCGCCGTACTCACCCTCCTGATCTGCGCCTGCGGCTACCCGGCGTTGATCCTCGGCATCGCCCAGGCGTTCACGCCCGGGACCGCCAACGGCTCGCTGCTGCAGCGATCCGACGGGACGATCGTGGGCAGCCGCCTGCTGGCGCAGGCGTTCACGCAGCCGCGCTACTTCTGGCCCAGGCCCTCGGCCGTGGGCTACAACGCGGCGGGTGCCGGCGGAAGCAACAAGTCGCCGACCAGCGCGGACCTGATCGAGCGGGCGCAGCAGACGGTGGCCGCCTACGGCGCCACGCCGCAGAACCCCCTGCCCGCCGACTTGGCCGCCGCGTCCGGCGGTGGTCTCGATCCGCACGTCACGGAGCGTAGCGCCCTCTACCAGGTAGCGCGGGTCGCCGCGGCGCGCGAACGGACGCCGCTGGAGGTAGAGTCCCTGGTCCGCCGGCACGCGTTCGCTCCCGGTGGTTTGCTGTCCTCTGCTCGTCTGGTGAACGTGCTGGAGCTGAACCTCGCGCTCGACCAGATGCGGTAGGCGGCGCCGGCTCTGGCATGACCTCCAGCGAGAACGACCGACCCGACCCCGATCGGCTGCTCGCCGACCTGCAGGAGGACGAGCGGCGCCGGCAGCGGGGCCGGCTCAAGATCTATCTGGGTGCCGCGCCAGGAGTCGGCAAGACGTTCGCGATGCTGGCCGCGGGCCAGCGGCTCGCTGCGCAGGGCGTGGACGTCGTGATCGGACTGGTCGAGACCCATGGTCGGTCCGAGACCCAGGTCATGGCGCGCGGCATCGAGACGCTGCCTCGGCGGGTGGTCGAGTATCGCGGCACGACCTTGACCGAGTTCGATCTGGACGCGGCGTTGCGCCGCAAGCCGGCTCTGCTCCTCCTCGACGAGCTGGCGCACACGAACGCACCGGGGTCGCGCTACGAGAAGCGCCACCAGGACGTGCGCGCGCTCCTGGAGGCCGGCATCGACGTGCAGACGACGGTCAACATCCAGCATGTCGAGAGCCTGAACGACGTGGTCGCCCGCATCACCGGCATCACCGTGCGGGAGACCGTGCCCGACTCGATCTTCGAGGAGACCGACGAGGTCGAGCTCGTGGATCTGGCGCCCGACGTGCTGCTCGAGCGCCTGCGGGCCGGCAAGGTCTATGTGCCCGAAGCGGCACGCGCGGCGATCGACTCGTTCTTCCGGCGTAGCAACCTGAGCGCGCTGCGCGAGCTGGCGCTGCGCCATACGGCGCAGCTCGTCGACCGCCGGCGTCGCGAGGACCGGCAGATGCAGGGTGCGGGCCGGCTGCGCGGGCCGAGCGAGCGGATCCTGGTGTGCGTCGGTCCGAGTCCGCTCTCGGCCCGCCTGGTGCGCGCGGCACACCGCATGGCCGCGGTGACACGCAGCGAACTCCTCGCGGTGTTCGTCGCGACCCCGGCGGCCGCCCGGCGCCTGTCCGCCAGCGCGCGCGACCGCGTGGTGCAGAACCTCCGGCTGGCCGCATCGCTCGGCGCCCGCACGGCCACGATCGAGGGTGACGACCCCGCGCGGGCCATCGTCGAGTTCGCGGGCAAGCACGACGTCACGCGCATCGTCGTGGGCAAGACCGGGCGGAGCCGCCTGCACGAGATCCTGTTCGGCTCGTTCACGATGGCGGTGATCCGCGCCAGTCACGACATCGACGTGTTCGTGATCCGTGGCGAAGCGGAGGACGAGGCCAGTCCGCGCGCCGAGGCGCCGGCGGCGCCACCGGTTCGGTGGCGTGACGTCTGGCGGCCCTACGCGGCCGCGCTCGGCTACACGTGCGGATCCGTCCTGGCGGCGTGGTTGGTCTTCGCGCCGCCCGACCTGTCCGCCGAGGCCCTGATCCTGATCCTCGGGGTGGTGCTGACGGCATCGCACTGCGGCCGCTGGCCGTCGGTGCTCTCCGCGCTGCTCAGTGCGCTGGCGTTCAACTTCCTGCTGATCGAGCCGCGGTTCTCGTTCGCGGTGACCGCCCCGTCGTATCTCTTCGCGTTCGTGGTCATGATCGTCGTCGGCGTCACCCTGAGTTCGTTGGTCGCCGCGGTGCGCGAGCGTGCGGAGGCGGCGCGCCGCCGCGAAGCGGAGGTGACCGCGCTGCACTCGCTGATGCGCGAACTGGCGGACGCGTCGACCGTGGAGGAGATCGGCCGCTCGGTGCTGGGACACCTGCGCGACGTCGTGGCAGCGGACCTGGCCATGCTGGTGGCCGCGCCTGGCGAGGTGATCGGAGCGGCGAGCCTGGTGGCCACGCATGGCCGCACCGACTGGCTGGGCGTGGACGAGATGGCCGTGGCCCGCTGGTGCTGGGATCACGGCAAGGCCGCCGGCGCCGGCACGAACAACCTGCCTGGCACCCGGGCGCTCTTCGTGCCGCTGGCGTCGCGCCGCGGGAAGGAGGCGGTGCTCGGTCTGCATCGCCCGGAGACGGCGCCGCCCCTCACGCCAGAGCAGCGGCTCCTGCTCGACACGTTCGTGGAGCAGGCCGCCCAGGCATTCGAGCGGGTGGGAATGACCGAGGAGCGCCACCGGGCGCAGCAGGAGGTCGAAACGGAGCGAGTGCGGAGCGCGCTGCTGGCCACGGTGTCGCACGACCTGCGCACGCCGCTGACGACGATCACGGGGGCGGCCAGCAGCCTCGTGCACGAGGGCTCCCGGCACTCCGAGGAAGCGCGCAAGGAACTGGCCGGCAGCATCCTTGCCCAGGCCAGCCGCCTGAACGACCTGATCCAGAACCTCACCTTCGCCACGCGGCTGGAATCGGGCGACATCCGCCTGAACCGCGAATGGACGAGCATCGAGGACGTGATCGGCGCCGCGCTGAGACGCGCTCCCCTGCAGGAGCACGAACTCGCCGTCGACGTCACGCCGCGGCTCCCGCTGGTCGAGGCTGACGCGGTACTGCTCGAGCAGGCGCTCTACAACCTGCTCGAGAACGCCGCGCGGCACACCCCCAAGGGGACGAGGGTGACCCTGCGCGCATGGGTCCAGGATGCCGGCGTCGTGGTCGAAGTCAGCGACGAGGGCCCGGGCATCGAGGCCAGCGAGCGTGCCCGCGTGTTTCGCCGCTTCGTGCGCGGTCCGCACAGCGTGGGCATGGGACTTGGTCTCGCCATCTGCGAGGGGATCGTGAAGGCGCACGGTGGCCGGATCTGGATCGAGCCGAGCCAGGTCCGGGGGTTGGCCATCCGCGTGCTCCTGCCCTTGCCGCCGGAGCAGCCCCGCCTGCCAGAGGAGGGTGAGGTGGTGACACCCACGCCAGGTGCGGAGCGGGCGCCATGACAGGGCCCGCGCCGCACATCCTGGTGGTCGAGGACGAGGCGCCGATCCAGGCCTTCCTGCGTGCGACGCTGGTCGCGCACGGCTACCGGTGCACTGCGGTCGGTACGGCGCGCGAGGCGCTGATGCAGGTCACCGCGCAACCCCCGGACGTGGTGCTCCTGGACCTGGGCCTTCCGGACGGGGACGGTCTCGGCGTGGCGCGGCAGATCCGCGAGTGGTCCACGGTGCCGGTGATCGTGATCTCCGCGCGCGGCCAGGAACGCGACAAGGTCGCTGCGCTCGACATGGGCGCCGACGACTACCTGACCAAGCCATTCGGCGTGCCCGAGATGCTGGCGCGGATCCGGGTGGCGCTGCGGCATGCGGCGCGGAAGGACGCCACCCCCCCTGCGGTCCAGACCTGGGGCGGCGGCGGCCCCGAAGGCTTCCGGGTCGATCTCCCGCGCCGGCTGGTCTTCCGCCGCCGGGCCGGCGTGGAGGGCGAAGTCCGCCTGACGCCGACCGAGTTCCGGCTGCTGGCCATGTTCGTCCGGCACAACGGCAAGGTGCTTACCCACGCCGAGATCCTGAAGGAGGTCTGGGGACCCGTGCACGCCGGCGAGGTCGCCTATCTGCGCGTGTACGTGGGTCAGCTGCGCCAGAAGCTGGAGGCCGTACCGTCGCTGCCGCGCTGGTTGCTCACCGAACCAGGCGTCGGCTATCGACTGGTCGAGAGCGACGCCGAGTGACGGCCGGCCGCGGGCGCATTCTTCGGGGCGCGGCACCCCGGCGCGGCTCGGGCCCGACTCCGGCTGCAGCGGTTCATCCCACCCGGTGCAGCATCCTCGCGTAGAGCCCTCCGCGCGCCAGGAGGCTCGCGTGATCGCCGTCTTCGACGATGCGGCCGCGCTGCAGCACCACGATCCGGTCGGCGCGCTGGACGGTGGAGAGCCGGTGGGCCACCACCAAGGAGGTCCGGCCCTGCAGCAGCACGCGCAGGCCCTCCTGGATGCGCGCCTCGCTGGCCGTGTCGATGTTGGCGGTGGCCTCGTCGAGGATCAGGACGTCGGGATCGTGGGCGATGGCGCGGGCGAACGAGAGCAGCTGGCGTTCGCCCTGGCTGAACGTGGCGCCACGCTCCTCGACCTTCGCGTGCAGGCCGTCCGGCAGGCGCTGCACGAACTCCCAGGCGCCCACGGCACGCAGCGCCGCCTCGGCCTTGGCCTCCGGGATCGCCGGATCGAAGAGGCGCACGTTGTCGAGCACCGTGCCGGTGAACAGGAACACGTCCTGCTGCACCACGGCGATCCGCCGGCGCAGCGCGGTGAGGTCCAGGTCGCGCAGGTCCACGCCGTCGAGCAGCACGCGGCCGGAGTCGGGGTCACGCAGGCGCGAGAGCAGCGAGAGCAGCGTGGTCTTGCCGGCGCCGGTGGGTCCGACCACGGCCACCACCTGCCCCTGGGCGATCGCGAGATCGATGTCCTGCAGGACCGGCATGCCCTCGCGGTAGGCGAACCACACGTGTTCGAAGCGCAGCGCCGCCGGACCCTTGGCCGTGGGCCTGGGTGCCGCGGGCAGGCGGAGGTCGGGCGGCCGGTCGAGGATCTGGAAGATGCGTTCGCTGCTGCTGAACGCGCTCTGCAGGACGTTGTACTTCTCGCCCAGCTCGCGGATCGGATCGGTCAGCTTGTTGTAGAGCAGCCAGAACTGGCCGAACGCGCCCACGCTGAGCGTGCCCTCGAGGAGGTGCTGGCCCCCGAACCAGAGGATCCCGGCCTGGGAGGCGCGGAGCACGAAATCCATCACCGAGAAGAAGAGCGAGAAGCTCACCACGGTGTCGATCCACGCGCCCTGGGTGGCGCGGTTGAGCTCGTGGTAGTGGCCGCGGACCGCGTCCTCCTGCAGGAAGACGCGCGTGGTGCGCATGCCGCCCACGGCCTCGGCGGTGAACGCGTTCTGGCGGGCCAGGCGTGTGCGCACGCGGCGGTAGGCGTCGCGCGCGAAGCGGCGGAAGAGGAGGCTGATGCCGACGACCACGGGCGTCACCGCGAGCGTGTAGAGCGCCAGCACCGGGTCGATCCAGAACAGCGCGGCCAGGATGCCGACGATCTTCAGCAGGTCGAAGAGCGACTGCAGGACGCCGGTGGCGATCAGCTCGTTGAGGTTCTCGACGTCGGAGGTGACGCGGGTGACCAGCTTGCCGGCGGGGTTGGTCTCGAAGAAGCGTGGGCCGAGGCCCAGCACGTGCTCGAAGAGCCGGCTGCGCACGTCGCGGATAACGCGCTGGCCGCACCACGTGGTGACCAGGGCATAGGCGTAGCCGAGCCCGGCCCCGAGCAGCGTGACGGCGAGGTACGCCGCGCCGAGCCACCAGATCGTCGCGCGGTCCACGCTGCGTCCGGCCACGGCGTCGGCCACCGGTCCGTCGAGGGTGAGCCGCAGGACGTAGGGTCCGGCGAGCTCGACGGCGAACGAGACCGCGAGGATGCCGATCGCCACCAGGAAGCCGGCGCGGTACGGCCGCACGAACGGCCACAGGCGCCGCAGGTGGGTCAGGTCGAGCGCGGTGCCCAGCGCCTCCTCCTGGTAGCCGCGGAACTCGACCATCAGGATTCGCCCCCGCCTTCCAGCGCCTGATGTTCCTGCTGGCGCCGCCACATCTCGGCGTACCAGCCGCCGCGCTGCACCAGTTCGCGATGCGTGCCACGTTCGACCACGCGCCCCTGGTCGAGGACCAGGATCAGGTCGGAGTCCTCGACCGCGGTGAGGCGGTGCGAAGCCACGATCATGGTGCGACCGCGCCGCGCCCGCCGCAGCCGGTCCAGGATCGTGGTCTCGGTGGAGTAGTCCACCGCGGAGAGCGTGTCGTCGAGCACCAGGGCAGCCCGATTGGCGGCCAGGGCCCGTGCCAGGGAGACCCGCTGCTTCTGGCCGCCGGAGAGCGTGATGCCGCGCTCGCCGACCACGGCCTCCAGGCCCCCCTGGATCTGCTCCAGGTCGCGGTCGAGGGCGGAGGCCTCCACCGCGGCCAGCACCTCCAGGTCGTCGCCGGCCGCTGCCTCGGTGGCGCTGACGCCGAACCGCACGTTGCCCGCGATCGTGTCGCTGAACAGGAACGGATCCTGGGGCGCCAGGGCGAACGTCGCGCGCAGCACCGCGGGGTCAAGGTCGAGGACGTCGTGGCCGTCGACGCGGACGGTGCCGGCGGGAGGGTCGTAGAGGCGCAGCAGGAGGGCGAGCAGCGTGGACTTGCCCGAGCCGACCGGGCCCACGAGACCCAGCTTGGCGCCGGGTTCGAGAGCGAAGCTCACGCCCGCCAGCGCGGGATGCTCCTGCCCGGGATAGCGGAAGGTCAGGTCCTGCACCGTCACCTGGCCGCGCAGCACCGGCCGCGCGCCGCCGCTCGGCTCGGGCGGCGTCTCGAACACCTCCTCGATCCGCTCGGCGGCGGCCACGGCGCGATGGAAGGTGGCCAGGATCCAGCCCATGGAGATCAGCGGCCAGACCATCGCCTGCATCAGCAGCACGAACTCGAGCAGGTCGCTGGCCCCCAGGCTGCTGCGGGTGGCGGCGGCGGCGCCCAGCACCACCACGCCGACCACCACGAGGTTCCGGAACGTGTGCACGAAGAGGTCGATCGCGGCGCGGAACCGCGTCAGGCGCAGGTTGCGCTGCAGGTACTCCTCGCCCAGCGTCCGCATCGTGCCGGCCTGCGCGTCCGTGCGCGCGAAGTTCATCAGCACCCGCACTCCGGCGAAGTCCTCGGCGGCGCGCTGGGAGATCGCGCCGATCGCCTCCTGCACCAGGCGGCTCATCCTGCCGATGCGCGGCATGAGCACCGCCATCGCCCCCAGCATCGCGGCCGAGCAGGCCAGCGTGACCAGGGCCATCGGCACGGAGATCTGCGCCATCCGCACGAATCCGCCGGGCACGATCAGGAGCGCCAGGCCGCCATGCAGCAGCGCCGGTCCCACGACGAAGCGCACGAGCTCGACGTCCTGGGTGAGCCGGCTGATCAGATCGCCGGTGCGCGCCCGGTCGAACCAGGCCGCGGGCAGGCGCACGAGATGCGCCATCAGGTCGTCCTTGAGGCGCGTCTCGACGTAGCGCGAGGCGGTCACCAGCCGTTCCCGTGCCAGGTACTTGGCCAGCGCCTCGGCCAGGGCGACGCCGGCCAGGGTGAGCACGATCCAGGTCAACCGGGCCAAGCCCTCGCCCCGCCCCGCGGCCTCGCCGCCCGCCGCCCCGATCTCCTGGACCACGCCCACGCCGTCCGCCACCAGGGCCGGCATCCACAGGGTCAGGGCCGCGGAGACGGGGATGCCGAGGGCGCCGAGGAAGACCGCCCCGCGATGGGCGCGCAACAGGCCGAAGGCCCGGCGGAAGCGGCGGAACGTGGCGAACACCTTGGCGGTCTGCTGGAGGGGGAGCGCGGCGGAGTGGCCAAGAATGCGACAGCCGGGCTGTCCAGGAAAGGGACGAGTCCGTGCCGATCGTTCCGGTCCACGACGCCGCCTGCCGATAGAGCGAGGCGAGTGGCTCCACCGGCGCACGCCCGGGGTGCCGCTCCGGAGGGATGCAGATGCACCGGAACGATCCTCGTCCTGGCAGGGCCTCGGCGCAGCGCGGCACCGCGCTGATCCTGGCGATGCTGTTCACCATCATCGTCGCCGGGCTGGTGGTGACCGGCACGCTGGTGCTCCGCTCGCACCAGACCAAGACCGACACCAGCTTCCGTCTCTATGGCCAGGCCGCGCAGTTCGCGCGCGCAGGCCTGGTCGAGGCGCTCGGCTGGTGCCGTCGCCAGACCTCCCAGCCGGTGACGACATTCGCCCCGCAGCGCGACACGCTGGCCAGCCCTCCCGTGCTCGACACCGACGATCCGGACATCGGGATCGTGCGCGAGTTCGAGATCAGCGGGCAGATCTGGGGCCGCTACGAGGTGTGGAAGCGGTGGGACACGGATCCCGACCCGCAGCGCCTGGCGTTCCGCCAGCAGTTCCAGATGGAGGACATCTCCGGCGAGCGCGGCGCGGCCGGCGTGGGCAGCGTCTGGCTCGTGCGCAGCATCGGCTACGTGTACCGGCGCGTCGACCCCGGGTTCGCCTACAACGTGGCGCCCAACTCGGTCCTGGGCAAGGAGATCCTCGAGACCGAGCTGCGGCGGCTGGTGCTGGCGCCTCCCGGCGCGGCAGCGATCTGCGTGCGCAACGGTGCCTCGGCCAGCACCAACAGCCGCGCACGCGTGCAGGGCAACGGCGGTGCCGGCATCTACTACCGCGCCGGCACAGGTGCGCCCACCGTGGCTGCCGGGTCCGTGATCGGTTCGCCCGCGCTGTCCAGCAACGCGAGCTACGACGACGCGGTGCGCGCGGTGTTCGGCGTGACCGAGGACGAGCTGCGCTCGCTGGCCGACGACCGCATCACCTCGGCCGGCGCGTTCCCGAGCCCGATCCCCTCGAAGACCCTGTACTTCGCCGAAGTGCCGACGCTCAGCTTCACCGCCGCCAAGCCGCTGCGCGGCGACTCGATCGTCTACGTCCGCGGCAACGTCGACATCGCGGCGGGCAGCAACTCGTTCTTCAGCGGATTCCTGTACGTGGATGGCAACGTCACCTTCCGGGCGCCGCTGCAGTTCAACGGCGCGCTGGTCGTCACGGGCTCGGTCAGCGTGACCGGCGTGTCGGACTTCTGCGACGTCATCTACGACGAGACCGTGCTCAGCAGCCTGCGCACGGAGATCGGGCAGTACCGGCTCTCGGGTGCGATCCGCACCGTGCACAAGGGGGAGTAAACCATGGGTCGTTCCACACAGCGTCGTGATGCCGGCTTCACCTTCGCCGAGCTGGCGTTCGGGATCCTGGTTTTCGTGATCGGCGTGGTCACGCTCGCGAACCACCTCTCGATCAACTACTCGTCGACCCAGCTGCAGAAGGACCGCGTGTTCGCCTACACCAAGGCGCAGGCGCTGCTCGCCGAGATCCATGCCTACGTCGACCGCGGCGAGATCAGCGCGGCGATCGACCTCGACGCATTGGACGACGGCGTGGTCAACAAGACCACGCTGACGCTGTCCAGGGAGGGCGGGGTCCTGGTGGCTCCCGACCACCCGCTCTCCGGCAACCTGCAGCGCAGCGGCCAATGGCTCTGGTCGCGCCGCATCAGCGTGCAGCCGTTCTCCGGGCTCAACAACCGCAACGTGCGCTACGTGACCGTGCGCATCTACCGGCGTGACGGCGCCGGCGTCGAGCACATCCAGGCGAGCCTCTCGTCGGTGGTGAACTCGGTGGGATCCGCGTTCCCGTCCACGCAGGTGTTCGACATGTACTTCCTGGCGGTGGAGAACGTCCCGGGATGGTGGGTGTACATGGAGGCGATCCGGCCGTTCATGGAGGCCTCGATCACCGATCTCGAGGGCCGCAACCCCGGCCTCGACATCCGCACGCACTGGATCACCAAATCGAGCTACGGCCGCAATGGCGGCTACATGCCGTACATCAACGTGGCGCAGGACTCGCGCCAGGACGTGCGCTACACGTACTGGTATCCGGGCCTGATGCCGGCAGGGTCGAACTCGACGTACTACTACGTGCCGGACATGTTCAAGGCGCGCATGTCGTTCGACGGCGTCGAGACCAATGGCTACGACGCGACGACGAACCCGCTCCCGTACGCGCTGGCCGACACCTACAACCACGCCATGCGCTACCCGCGCGAGCGCGCGCTCCACGACCAGCGCATCGCCGTGGTGCAGCAGCGTGCCGCCGACATCGCCACGGCCAAGAAGAACAACACCACGGTACCGCCCGAACTGGTGGACATGTCCGAGGAGCCGACCTACCGGCTCTTCCTCGAGGACCTGTGCACCAACCCGGACAAGTACCGCAACGCGATGATCATCAACCTGCACGGCGAGCTGATGCCCTTCCCGCCGCTGCGCAACTACTCGGATCCGGCCAAGGACCCGGCGGACCTGCCGTATGTCCGGGTCGTCACGCACCCCGAGCAGCTCCGCACCACGCGCGATCCACTCGGCGTGGCCACCGAGGACGTCGTGCTGCGCGTGTATGCCTGGAACACCATCCCGGCCTCGTACACCGGCCCGCAGGTGATGCCGGCCAATCGTCCGATCGCGATCCAGGTCATGGGCGTGGATCTGACGGACGGCCTGGGCGGGCTGATTCCCGGCGCGAGCATCGAGAACCTGCGCGGCGGCGTCCTCGTGGGCGGCAGCAGCGCCTACGCCCCGTTCACGGCCAGCAAGACCACGAGCGACCCGCGGGTGGCCGACGAGATGTACTACGAGGCGGCGTTCATCGACCCGGGCGTCGGCCAGGAGAAGTTCACGCTGATCCGGCTCTTCCACACGCCGGTGGTCGCGACCTACGCCGAGGACGAGCCGATCGGCACCGGCGTGTTCCGCGGCCTGCAGAACAACCTGCGCTCACGCCTCTACGGCCTGGAGTACATCCCCTCGTGCACGGAGGCCGGCATGGATTTCTCGCGGGACCTGTATGCCGCCGGCGACGGCCCCAAGAACTCGGCGCGCTGGCGCATCCGCATCCCGGCGTCGGTGTACTCCTCCGCGCGCTTCGTGCGCGCCAGCGACGGCAGCTACTACGACCCCGCCGCCGACGTTGTGCTCACGGTGTGCACGCGCATCTGGGACGAAGGCCTGGGCAAGTCGGAGAACCTGGCGCAGGGCGTGTGGTTCCCCGCCCCGGACAAGCCCGAGAACTTCTCGGAGACCTACACCTGGTGGTGCGACGACCCGAGCGACGTGCCGGTCACCGAGCGCGCGCAGTTCCAGGGCGATCCGCGCCACAACCCGTACAAGGACCTCTGCAACGGCGTCACGGCCGAGTTCGCCAACGGCTACAACCCGTATTTCACGTCGCTGAACGCGACGGCTGGCCTCACCACCGGCGACGCGCGGCCCGACTTCCCGGGCATCGAGAGCGCACGCGTACGCGAGCGCTGGATGAGCCGCCTGCGGCCGGACCTGCCGCGCCTCATGGAGGTCGTGCGCACCGGTCTGGTCAACAGCGGGGCCATCTACACCTCGCTGACGGGCTTCAGCTACTACTACGTCGGGTTCGGCGGCGAGATCGGCTACGACTCGGCCAACGGCTACCCATCTTCGATCCCGTGCGACCTGCGGCCCTTCGGGAGCCCGGGTGCCACCGGCTACGTGAACATCATCACGGGGTCGCAGATGGTCGTGCGTTCGGGGTTGAACCCGTACTGGTGGGGCATGACCTGGCTGGGCGAGCTGTACCCGGACTGGGTGTACACCGGCCAGTGGGAGCCCTCGGGCAATCTCCTGGCGGGCACCGGCTCCTCGGCGTTCTTCTTCCGCCAGGCGGAGGGCACGGCCTACATCAACTCGGGCTTCCTGGCGCTCGGCACCACGTTCGCCTCGGGCATCCGCCGCACCCAGGAGGAAGGCAGCACGACGCTGTTCAACATCGGCACGTCCGCCTCGACCTTCCACCACCAGTACGCGGACGGGCAGACCGGCACGCTGACCGCGGTCGGCACCGAGCTGGCCACGAACTACAACTTCCCGGTTCCGACGATCGCGAACATCAGCCGCCCGTTCCGGCTCAACACCAATGCTTCGGGCGGCGTGGGACCCGAGTGGGCGTACACGCCGTACTCGACCAACCGCTACGTGGGCTCGATCGTGCGGACGTACTACAACCACGCCACGGGGGCGCAGGGTTCGTCGCTGGTGAAGCTGCAGAATCCGGCCGCCACGGCGGCTGCGTACATCCTGGTGAACGGGCTCGACAAGACCGTCGACACCGGTTCGGCGTTCATTGCCCGCTACGCCCTGATCTCGCTGGTGCACTCGTTCTTCGAGGGCGGCACGGCCACGGTGACCAATCGCATCAAGATGCCGCCGCGCGTGCAGATCGAATCGCCGACCGAGATCACCGAGCTGATCAACCCGTCGAGCATCCCCGTGCAATGGGACATCGACTGGATGCGCTGGGACGGCCTCAAGTACACGGGCAACACCTCGGGCACGTTCGCCGAGACCGAGGCCGAGGTGGAGTACGTGCTCTACTACTCGCGTGACCTGGGGCAGACCTGGCTGCACATCCAGGATGGGACCCAGGGCACTCCGGGCGTGAAACCGGCCAATCCGGGCTACGTCCTCGGCGACAGCGCGGCCGGACCGGAGACCTTCAACTGGGACGTGTCCGACTCGCAGTTCGTGGAGGGCTCGTACCTGCTGCGCATCGAGGCGTACCGGACCAACCAGGCGCTGCACTACTCGCAGCACCAGGTGAAGATCTACATCAACCGCTGAGGGACATGGACATGGCGACGAGGGCGAACACGGGGGCGGACCAGCGCGTCGCCCCCGCCACGGGGCGGCGGGGTCCTCTTCGTGACGGCGGCTTCTCTCTGCTGGAGCTGCTGATCTCGGCGGCGATCCTGATCATCCTGGTGTACGTGGTGACCACGCTCGCGATCAGCGGCAACAGCTCGCAGAAGTACGCCGAGCGGCTGAACCGGGCCACCGAGATCACCCAGGACCTGCTCGACGACATCCGCACGGAGCTGCGTGAGTCGGTGCGGCTCTTCCACGACGACACGGTGGGTGGCGAGTATCTGGCGATCCTCGCCCCCTGGACCGCGGCCACGCCGCTGGCCAGCAGCCGGCTGCCCACGCTCGACGCCACGGGCGTGTTCAACCGCGACACGGTCGGGGCGGAGAAGACCGGCAACCAGCTCTGCTTCGTGCGCAACGCCTGGACCACCGAGTACACCGTGCCGACCAGCTCGACGACCTACCGCGTCGACGTGTACCGGGTGGTGCGCTACTTCCTGAAGAGCGAGGACGGCGGTCCGCAGCCCGGCTCGTGGGCGGGCCTGAACTTCAGCCGCTTCGTCAGCGAGGCCATGGTGGACTCGATGCAGATCGACCAGATCACGAACGCGACCGATCAGGCCGAGCTCTTGCAGATGCTCCTCAACGGCGCGGCCGACGTGCGGGGCCGGATCCACGCCCCGGTCCAGGTCGTCTGGCGCATGGGGCAGTCGCCGTCGATCAGCGGCACCTTCCGCCAGATCCTCTCCGACGGGACGATGACCATCACGGTCACGCCGCCCCGGCCGGGGGTGAGCTGGCAGATCCTGCGCGACTCGGACCTCTCGAAAGAGGGCTTCCTGACCTACCGCCACCACTCGGTCGCCAGCAACTACGCGCAGGCCAATCTCGGCGTCGGCCGCTTCGGGTTGATCGACAACACCGGCACGGGCTTCCCGCATGGCTTCGAGGTGCAGATGATCGGCCCCGCCTCCGCCCGGCAGGTGCTGGTGAACTTCACCGTCGTCAGCACCAACCGTCAGGGACGGACCGCGGCCGCGAACCTACAGGGCATCGCCGACGCCAGGGACATCTGAACGGCGCTCCCGCCGCCCGCGGACCGAGCTGGCGCGGCCGGGGAGCCCGCAGCTGACCGTCCGCGCCGCAGGCCGATCCCCGGCCGACCGGTCGTCCGGACCGCCCGGCCTCCGGCGGCGTGGGCGGGCCGGGCCGGCCTTGCGGGCCACCCGGGGGGCTTGCTACTCTTCTCGCCCTTTTCGCCCGGCCACCCCGAGGAGTCCCCCGCGTTCATGGACCAGACCCTACCCCAGCAGCTCGTGAAGCAGGTCGGCGGCTCGTTCCGGCTCACCGCCCTCCTGCAGAAGCGTGTGCGCGAGCTGGTGCGCGGCCAGCGCCCCTTGTTCGAGACGCGCGAGCGCAACTTCATCAAGATCGCCGCAGAGGAGCTGCGCCGCGGCCTGATCGAACTGGTGCCGGAGGAAGAGGAGCGGCCGCCCGAGGGGCTCTGAGCGGCCTTTCCGCCGCGCCGCGACCCCGCCGGTCGCCCGCGAGGTGGCGCGGCCCCTCCGGGGCGCAGTGCGGCGGCCGGTTGCACTCCTGACGTAGGGGGAGCCTGGCGCGGAGCTTCCGTCCCCGCCCCGCCGAGACCCTGCCGCCGCCCTGCCGCCGCGGCCGCGGAGAGACTGCAGCCCGACCCGCCGGACGCCCGAAACAAGAGGGGTGAGTCCAGGCGAGGAGACGATCGAACGCAGGCTGGGGGACTTCCGTCTCCTCACCGAGATCGGGCGCGGCGGCATGGGAGTGGTGTTCTCCGCCCGTCACGAGCCGACCGGCCGGATCGTCGCGATCAAGATGCTGCCCACGTTCGCCGGCCTCGATCCGGAGGCGGTGGAGCGGTTCCGGCGCGAGGCCGAGGCGACCTCCCGGATCCGCCATCCCGGCATCGTGCCGATCCACGAGATCGGCCAGTGCGACGGGACCTACTGGTTCGCGATGGACCTGGTCGAGGGGCCGTCGCTGGCCAGCATCCTGGAGAGCCTGGGCGGGAAACGGCCCGAGGCGTTGCGCGAGACGATCATCGCCGAGGCGAATCGCGACGATCTCTTCCCGACCCTGCGCGACGCCGAACTCGATCGGGGCTGGCAGGAGCATCGCTACGCACGCTCGTGCGCGCTGCTGGCGGCGCGCGTGGCCAACGCTCTCGCGGCGGCCCATGCGCAGCACGTGGTGCACCGTGATCTCAAGCCCAGCAACATCCTGATCCGCCCCAACGGGCAGCCGGTCCTGCTCGACTTCGGGCTCTCCCGCGATCTGCTGCTGGAGACTGCCCTGACCCGCAGCGGGGAGACCGTGGGCACGCCGGCGTACATGGCGCCGGAGCAGGCCGCCGGCCGGCGGGACGCCGACGAGCGCGTGGACGTGTACGGGCTCGGCGCCACCCTCTACGAGATGCTGGCCCTCGCGCCGCCGTTCGCCGAGACGAACGCCGGCGATCTGATGCGTCGGATCCAGACGGAGGAGGTGCCGCCCCTGCGCCGGCGCAATCCCTCGGTGCCCAAGGACCTGGCCACCATCGTCCACACCTGCCTCGCCAAGCATCCCGATCGCCGCTACTCGTCGATGCGGGCACTGGAGGCGGACCTGGACGCGTTCCTGGCCGGCCGGCCGGTGCGGGCCCGGGAGCCCGCGTCGTTCGCGCTGATGCTGCGGGCGATCGCGCGCCATCGTCAGGTGGTGCAGCGTGCCGCCCTCGTGCTCGCCCTCCTCACGCTGGCGTTCGGTGTGGTCGGCATCGCCAACCTGCAGCAGGATCAGAGCGAGGGACGTGCCGCACTGGACGCGGCGCGTGCCGCGCTGCTGGAGCACGGTGACGCGGCCGTGGCCCTGAAGGAATACGGGCGGGCCGAGGTGCTCCTGGACGACGCCGATCTGGTGCGCGCCGTGCGTCGGCGCCACCTGGAGGAGGCGGTCCCCAGCCTGTACGGGCAGGGGCGCGGCGCGGTGCTCGAGGAGTTCCTGCGCGCCCTGCCGGCCGGGGAACTCGACCGGGAGCTGCGCGCCATGCTGGCGCGCCTCGCCGGCGAGGGCCGCATCGCCCTGGCGGAGGATCTGGCAGCCGAGCACGTCGCCGTACGCCGCCTGGGGCAGGGCCAGATGGATCACCAGTGGCGGTCGCTGCCGGCGGAGGGCCGCCTGCCGATCGGCGAGTACCTGCTGCGGGTCGCCGGACCCGGGTACCTGGTCGAGCATCATCACGTCCGCGTCCGCCGGGACGAGGAGTCGGTCCTGGTCCCACGGCGCCTGGCCCCAGGCGTCCTCGCGGCCGAGTTCCGGATGCTCGCCGGCGGCGGGGGATTCCCCGACATGGCCCTCGCGAGCCACGAGCTGCGCGCCGGAGAGCTGCAGCGCCTGCTCGAGAAGGTCGCCGACCCCGAGCTGCGCACGGAGCTCCTGCCACTGGGCTGGCAGTCGGATCCGTTCGCGCCCGACCGCGTGGTCACGGGCTTCTCGCTGCGGCAGGCCCGGCTGCTGGCCGCGCTGGCCGGCGGGCACCTGCCGAGCCGGCTCGAGTACCGGTTCGCGGTTGGCGGGTCTCCCCGGGCCTCGAGGCTCGCCCCGCAGACCGGCGAAGCGCTGGGCATCCAGGGGATCCTCGACGACGTGCGCGAGTTCGCCATGGGCGACGGCCAGGAGGGGGCCTGGCTGGTCGGCCGACCGCCCGAGGGCTTCCTCGCCGCCGAGGACTGGTGTCGTCCGGCACCGGCTCCGGAGACGCGGCTACCCGGGGCGACGCTGCGCGTGGCGCGCTTCCTGCCTCCGCCCGAGGACCCGGTTGCCGCAGACGCCGCAGACGTGCGCAGGGATGCACTCCTCCGCGCCGATCCCGCGGCCCAGGTGGTGACCCTGGAACTGCACCGCAACGGCACCTGGATCTGGACGTGGAGCGGCAACGAGCCCCAGCGTCCCGAGCCGTTCACCCTCGACGTCGAGCTGCCCGGCTTCCGCCAGCGCGGCAGCTCGGAGGTGCGGCGCGGGGACGGTGCCCTGCTGCAGGTCGAGGAGGACGTGCGGGCCGGCGGCGAGCGCTCCCTGCTGCGCTGGACCGCCGCGGGTGGGGCGGCCACCGTGCGAGTCCGGAAGGAGCTGGTCGCCACGAGTGCGGCGCGCGCGTTCGGCGACGGCTACCTCGTCAGCGTGCCCGTGCGCGTGGGTCCGGCGCCCGTGGCGCAGCGGCTGGTGCTGCCCGCCGACTGCCAGATCCTCTCCTGCGACCCCGAGGCCAGCACCCGCCATCGGCGTGGTGGCGCCCTGCACCTGGACTTCGAATTCCCGGCGCGCGCCGGTGCGCCGCGCATGCGTCCCGTGCTCGTGCACTTCCGGCCGGACGGCCTGCTCACCGAGAGCTGGCCGCCCGCGGGCCGGGTCCTGGCGGCCACGCAGGCGGTGCTGGACGCGCTGCGCCGCGGCGATGCGGGCGCCCTGGCGCGCGCCGCCGTTCCGGGTGCCGCGCTGCGCGCGCGCGTCGGCTCCTGGCGCGTGCTCGACTGGACGGCGATCGGACCCACCGTGGGCGTGGACGTGTCGGTCGAGCCCCCGGCGCACGGCGGGACCGCGGCTGCGGCGGGCCCGAGCCTGTGGCGCCTGCTCTTGGAGCGCCACGGCGACCAGCTGCTGGGCCTCGGCCTCGCCCCGTCGCCCGTCCCCGACAAGGGCGTGATCGAGCGCGGCGTCTACCGGCACGCGCGCCTGCGCGTGGAGGTGCGCGCGCCCACGGGTGAGTTCCTGGTGCGCGGTGCCGACGGCGCCGGGGAGATCCAGGTGGGCTGCCTCGGCGACGACGTGGCCTTCCACCTGACGGGCGGGGAGGCTCATCCCGACGAACACGAGGACGCCGTGCTCCTGCGTCTGGTCGGCCTGGATCCCGGCAGCCAGGGTGCCCTCGGGGTGCCGGGACCCGAGATCGAGCTGGTCGGTCGCGGGCTGGAGCGCCGCACCGCGCGGGCCCGGACGTGGTTGCTCCGGCGCGCCGAGGGCGATTGGCAGGTGGAACGCTGGCTCACCGTGCGCTGCGAGGGGCGCTGGTTCCTCGCCCGGGTGCAGGCGCGCGGGGCCGGGCCGGCCGAGGCCAGGGCTGCCTTCCGGGCCGCGGAACCCTGGTTCCGCGCGTTCCTGGACGAACTGGTCATCCGCTGAGCCGAGCACCGCCCGTGTGGACCAGGCGAGGCGGCCATGGCGCGGGCGCTTCCGCGCCGCCCGACGGCAGACCCGGGCCGTCCCGTTCCGGGCCGAAGGAACCCCCCTCCGGATGCCGATACCAAGGCGGGCCCACTGCCGTGGTTCCCAGAGCGCCATGAACCAAGTCTCCTCGACCAGCCTCGTCCTCCTGCTGCTCTGCGCCCCCCTGGCAGGGCAGGATCCGACCAAGCAGCGCATCGAGCGCGAAGTGCGCGAGATGCGCCAGAAGATGCAGGAGGGCCAGGTCCTGCAGACCAACGTCCGCGTGACGGTGCGGCTGAAGAACGGCAACCGGCTGATCGGCGTGGTGCGCAACGGCCGCGTCATCGAGAAGCCGGACGGCCTGGACTTCGTGGAGGCGACCACCAAGACCGAGGGTGCAGGCATCCGCATCTGGTACTTCGACCGCACCAACTCGACCATCTTCGTGCCGTTCGAGGCGATCGAGAGCTATCGCATCGGCCAGCGCCTGAGCGAGGCACAGGTGCGCGAGATGGAACAGCTCGCCGAGAAGGAACGCCTGGAATCCGAGAAGGGCCGCGGTGCGCAGCTCGGCCAGCGCAAGAGCCTCGAGGATGCCAGGCAGCGCGAGCAGGCGTCGGCACGCAAGCTGGATGAACTGGCACAGAAGCTCGACAAGCAGGAGATCGAGCTGGCCGAGGACCAGGCGATGCTGGCGTTGCTGACCGAGTTCCCGGCCGACCAGGGCTGGGGTGCCGAGCGCATCAAGGAGATCCACCGCCGCAAGGTGTCGGTGGGTGCGTTCCCGAGCGAGAAGGAGCGGCGCTTCATCGAGGTGTTCGAGTCCTGGCAGAAGGCGCTCGCGCTGAAGCAGAAGCTCGACGCGCAGGCCAGCAAGACGTCCGGTGCGCAGCCGGCACCCGCCCCGGCGCCGAGCGGCGAGACCAAGCCGGTGAAGCCCGGCAAGCCGGAGGCGAAGCCGCCGGAGCCCGCCCCGAGCGAGGAACCGGAACCCGGCGTGCAGGAACCGCCGCCTCCGCCCAAGGGCAAGGGCGACGGCTAGCGGTCGCGCCGACGCCCCGTCCGCCCCGGAACTTCCTCGTGCGCGGCCCGCCGGGCCCTCCTTAGAGTGGGCGGGATGAAGACCGCGTTCGTGTTCACCGGCCAGGGCTCGCAGTTCGCCGGCATGGGGCGCGACCTGGCGGAGCGCTATACGGTCGCCAAGGAGACGTTCGCCGAGGCCGACGAGGTCCTGGGCGAGCCGATCTCGCGCGTCTGCTTCGAGGGTCCCGAGGACCGCCTCGCGCTCACCGAGAACACCCAGCCGGCCACGCTCGCGGTGTCGATGGCGGCATATCGGGCGCTGGGACGCACGCCAGACATGGCCGCGGGCCATTCGCTGGGCGAATACAGCGCCCTCACCGCGGCAGGGGTGTTCACGCTGGCCGACGCCCTGCGGCTCGTGCGCGAGCGGGCCCGGCGGATGCAGAGCGCGGTCCCCGTGGGCAAGGGCGGAATGGTGGTCCTGCGCAAGATGACCCTCGAGGAGGCACGCCGCGTGGTGGGGCAGGTCACCAGCGGCCTGTGCGAGATCGCCAACCTGAACGCGCCCGGCCAGATCGTGCTCTCCGGCGAGATGTCGGCCATGGACGAGGTGGTGGCGATGCTCGGAGACCGCAAGGCGATCAAGCTGGCGGTGAGCGTCCCGTTCCACTGCTCGCTCCTGAAGGAGGCGGCGGCGGGCTTCGCGCAGGTGTTGCGGTCGGTGGCCATGCGCGACCCGGGCTTCCCCGTCTGGTGCAATGTCGACGCCCGCCCGGTGCGGACCGCTGCGGAGGTCCGCGACGCGTTGGAGCGCCAGTTCGCCGGCGCCGTGCTCTGGCAGACCAGCATCGAGCGGATGATCCAGGAGGGCGGCGCGCGGATCTTCGTCGAGTTCGGCCCGCGCGCCGTGCTGATCAAGATGGTGGCGCAGATCGCCAACGAGCTCGGCGTGAAGGATGTGAACACCCACCCGGCCACCCAGGCCGCCGAACTCGCCGCCCTGCGCCAGTGATCGCCTCCGGAGCACAGGGCGCGGCTCCGGGCGACGGCACCACCCGGCACGGGCTCGGTGCCGCGCTCTGCGTGGCGCTGCAATCGTTGGCGGTGCCCCTGGGGCTGCTCTATGGCGGCGTGATGGCGGTACGGCGCCGGCTCTACGCCAGCGGTGCCCTGGCCTCGCACGTGTTGCCGGTGCCCGTGGTTTCGGTCGGCAACCTCAGCATGGGCGGCACCGGCAAGACGCCCCTGGTGAGCTGGCTCGTGGCGCGGGCCTTGGCCGCGGGGAAGCGGGTCGGCGTGCTGAGCCGGGGCTATGGGCGGGCGCCGGGTGCCGCACTGAACGACGAGGGCGAGATGCTGGCGGCTCGCTTCCCCGGGCTGCCTCAGGTGCAGGACGTGGACCGGGTGCGCGGCGGGCGGCGCCTCGTGGCCGAACACGCCGTCGACTGGATCGTGCTCGACGATGGGTTCCAGCACCGCCGCCTGCGCCGCGACCGCGACCTGGTGTGCCTGGACGCCCGCAAGCCGCTCTCCGACCTGCGCGTGGTGCCGGCGGGATCGCAGCGCGAGTTCCCGAGCGCGCTGCGTGCCGCGCATGCGATCGTGCTGACGCGGGTGGACCAGGCCCCGGCCGGGACGCTGGAGGCGTGGGGCTCGGCGTTGGCCCGCCGGGGCGTCGCGGCACCGGTCTTCGCCGCGCGCCACGCGCCGACCCGCCTGCGCTTGCGGCCCGAGGGCCGGGAGATGCCGTGTGCGGCCCTGCAGGGCCGGGACGTGGTCCTGCTGTCGGGGATCGCGCGCCCCGAGTCGTTCGCCGCCACCGCGCGGGCGCTCGGAGCCCGGGTGGTGGCGGAGCATCGCTACCGGGACCACCACCGCTTCCAGGCGCGGGAGATCGAGCGTGCCGCGACCCGCGCGCGCAGCGCCGACGCATGGCTGCTCGTGACCGAGAAGGACGAGGCACGGCTGCGCGGCTGCACACAGGCGCGCTGCGTGCTGGAGGTGGACCTGCACTTCGTCGGGGCCGAACCCGGACCGGAGGCACTGTGCCTCGCCTGACCCCCACGTTTCTGGACCGCGTGGCCTACGCTCTCGAACGCCTGCTCATCGCTGGCGTCTCCCTGCTCCCCGAGCGGGTCTCGTACGGGATCGCCCACGGCCTGGGCCGGCTCTACTTCCGCTGCGCGCCCAGCCGGCGCCGCGTGGCGTTGGCCAACCTGCGCCGCGCCTACCCGGGCGCGAAGACCGATGCCGAACTGCTGGCGATCGCCGCACGCGCCACGGGCAACGTGTTCGAGTCGTTCCTCGACTCCGTGCTCCTGCCGGCCACCGGCGCGCGCGCGCATCCCGCCACGCGCATCGAGAATCCGGATTGGGTGCGGCGGATCCCGAATGGCCCGGTGCTGCTGCTCTCGGCCCACCTCGGTTCATGGGAGTACGCCATGGTGGCCTGTGCGCTCTCCGGCCGGCCCTGCCACGTCGTGGGCCGCACGGTGCGCAACCCGCTGCTGGCGGCGCACGTGTTCGCGGTGCGCGAGAGCTTCGGCGTGCGGGTCTACCCACGCCGCGGCGGGTTCCGCTCCCTGACGCGTGGCGTGCTGCGCGGCGGCATCGGCATCCAGGCCGTGGACCAGAACCAGCGCCTGCGCGGCGTGTTCGCGCCGTGGTTCGGCGCGATCGCCAGCTGCGAGCGGGCCGCGGCCACTCTCGCCCTGCGCAAGCGCATTCCCCTGGTGGTGGGGGTGTGCGTGCGCACGCACCCTTCGCGGCGCCGCTTCCGCGTCGAGATCCACGAGCCGTTCGTGCCCGAACCCACCGGCGACCGCGATCGCGACGTGCTGGCCCTGGTCACCCGGGTGAACGGGATGCTCGAGGAACTCATCCTGCGGTACCCGGACCAGTATCTTTGGATCCACGACCGCTATCGAACGCGTCCGCCGGCGCCCCAGGGCCTGCCCGCGACCGAGGAGTCGACACCGCGATGACCGATGGTCCCAAAGACCTGCACGTACGACCGCTGCACGAGCGGCGCAATCTCGTCCACAGGAGCGACTTCGCCAGGGTGCTCGAGCCGCTCCCCGGATTCGCGCAGTGGTTTCGTGCCTTCCCGGACATCTACGGCGGCACGCACCTGAAGCGGGCGGTGGAGCGCGTGGTGGCCGCGCGCAAGGCCGGGCGCGAGGTCGGCGTGAGCCTCGGCGCGCACGTGCTCAAGGTCGGGCTCGCGCCGCTCCTGATCGACCTGATGCGGCGCGGGTTCATCACCCACGTGAGCACCAACGGCGCAGGCGCGATCCACGACTGGGAGATCGCCTTCCAGGGCGCGACCTCGGAGGACGTGGCGGCGGGCCTGAAGGACGGTTCGTTCGGCTTCTGGCAGGAGACCTTCCAGGGCCTCAACGGCGCGGCGGTGCGCGCCGCCCAGACCGGCGAGGGCTACGGGCTGGCCCTGGGGCGGTCGATCCTCGAGGCCGGTCTCCCGCACGCCGGCCTCTCGGTGTTTGCCGAGGCCGCGCGCCTGGCGATCCCGGCCACCATCCACGTGGCGTTCGGCTGCGACATCGTGCACATGGATCCGAACCTGGACGGCCGCGCGCTGGGCGCCGCCACCCAGAAGGACTTCTGGATCCTGGCGGACACCGTCGGCCGGCTGGGCCAGGGCGTGTGGCTGAACATCGGCTCCGCCGTGATCATGCCGGAGGTGTTCCTCAAGGCCGTGTCGATCGCGCGCAACCGCGGCAGCCTGGGTGTCGACTTCACCACCGTGAACTTCGACATGATGCACCAGTACCGTGCGCTGACCAACGTGGTCGAACGGCCGCCGCGCGAGGGTCTCTCGGTGATCGCGCAGCACGAGATCGTGCTGCCGATCCTGCACCAGGCACTGGTCGCGATCGGCGGCGAAGAGGGCGTGGGCGCGCAGCGGAGGTGACGATGCAGCACCTGGCACGGATCCTCACCGAGTTGCCTTCCCTGCCGATCCTGGTGATCGGCGACCTCATCCACGACCGCTACATCGAGGGCGTGGCCCAGCGCGTGTCTCCGGAGGCGCCGGTCCTGGTGTTCGAGCAGCAGGGTCAGCGCGGCCGGCTGGGCGGCGCCGGCAACGTGGCGGCCAACCTCGTGGCGCTCGGCGCAGCGGCCACGGTCCTGGGCACGGTGGGTGAGGATGCGGCCGGCCAGGAACTGCGCGACATGCTGCACGACGGCGGCATCGACGTCTCTGCGGTCGTGGTGGACCCGTCGCGACCCACGACGCGCAAGACCCGCTACGTGAGCAAGACGGCGCAGATCCTGCGGGTGGACGAGGAGATGCGCCACGCGCTGGCGGGCGTCGCCCTGGACGCGGCGCTGGCGATCCTGGAGCGCAGACCGTTCCCGTTCCGGGCCGTGCTGCTCAGCGACTACGGCAAGGGGGTGCTCACGCCGCGGATCGTGCAGGCCGCGGTGCGGGCGGCGCGCTCCAGCGGCGCGATCGTGGTGGTGGATCCCAAGGGCCGCGACTACTCCGTGTACCGGGGCGTGGACCTGCTCACCCCCAACCGCGAGGAGGCGGAGGCCGCCACCGGCATGCGCATCCAGACCCTCGACGACCTGCCGAAGGTGGCGCACAAGCTGCGCGAGATCACGGGCGTGAAGAGCGCCACGATCACGCTGGGCAAGGACGGCATCTTCTACGAGGACGAGGGTGGCGAGCACCACGTGATCCCCACGGAGGCCCGCCAGGTGTTCGACGTGACCGGTGCCGGCGACACGGTGGTGGCGACGCTCACCTACCTGCGCGCGGCCGGCGTGTCCCTGGAAGACAGCCTGCGCGTCGCCAACCTGGCCGCCGGGATCACCGTGGGCCACTTCGGCACCTGGGCGGTGTCGCGCCGGGAACTGCTCGCGCTGCTGGGAGAACGCGGACCCGGGAAGATCCTGGGTCGGGACGAGGCCGTAGCGCTGGCGGCGCGCCTGCGCACCGAGGGCAAGCGCCTCGTGTTCACCAACGGCTGCTTCGACCTGCTCCACCCGGGCCACACCGAGTACCTCGCCAAGGCGCGCAGCTACGGGGACGCCCTCCTGGTGGGCGTGAACAGCGACGCCTCGGTGCGGCGCCAGGGCAAGGGACCGAACCGGCCGGTGAACACGCTCGCCGACCGGATGGCGGTCCTGGCGGCCTTGCAGAGCGTCGACTACCTGGTCGAGTTCGACGAGGAAACGCCGCTCGCGCTGATCGAGGCGATCACGCCCCAGGTGCTGGTCAAGGGCGAGGACTGGCGCGGGCGGGGTGTCGTGGGCCGCGAGTGGGTCGAGTCGCACGGCGGCCAGGTCGTGCTCGTGGAACTGCGGCCCGGAGCCTCCACCACGGCGATCGTCGAGCGGATCCTGCGCGGCGCACGTCCGGGCTGAGCGGGACGAACTTGTTCCCCTGGACCGTCGGAGCGGGCATGGAGTCCGTGAAGATCGTCCTGTTCGCGGTCGCTGCCGCCGTGATCTACGGGATCGCCCATGACCAGGTCACCGTGCGCGTCTGCATCGAGTACTTCACGATCGGACATCCGCCCCTGCCGGTCCCTGCCACGCCGACGGTCCTGGCGCTGATCTGGGGTGTGGCTGCCACGTAGTGGGTGGGACTCGCTCTCGGGCTGCTCCTGGCGCGGGCCGCGCGCGGCGGGCCCGGTCCCGCCCTCGCCGTGCGTGACCTGTTCCGGCCGGTCGCAGGCCTCCTGGCGGTCTGCGGCGCGCTGGCCCTGCTGGCCGGCGTCGCCGGCCACCAACTCGCGCTTGCCGGTCTCTTCCATCTGGTCGAGCCGCTGGCCGGGCGTGTGGCGCGCGAGCGCCACGCCGTGTTCCTGGCGGTCCTCGCGGCCTGGCGGGCGGCCAGTGGCGAGAATCGTCGCGCTGCGAGTGCGTGCGCGCCGCCGCAGGGCCGCAGCGGCGCACGCGTGAGCGCGTGCCCCTGCGATGGATCCCCGGCGGCACGGGCGTTATGGTTCCGCGCTCACACAGTCCTGGAGGCCCAGTGGTCGTCGTTCCCCGCAAGCTCAAGTCGAAGGACAAGATCGTCGCCGATCCCAAGGGCCTTGCCGCGATCCTGGCCGGCCTGCAGTCGCAGGGGAAGACGGTGGTGCTGACCAACGGCGTGTTCGACCTGGTCCACGTCGGCCATGTCCGATACCTGGAGGACGCGCGCTCCCGCGGCGACTTCCTGGTGGTCGCCCTGAACAGCGACGAGTCCGCCGAGAAGTTGAAGGGCAAGGGCCACCCGGTCACTCCGCTCGAGGAGCGCATGGAGGTGCTGGCCGGCTTCTGGTTCGTCGACTACGTCACGTCCTTCAAGGACGAGACCGTCGGACCGCTGCTGGAACGTCTGCGCCCCAACCTCTACGCCAAGGGCACCGACTACACCCTGAAGACGCTGCCCGAGCGCGACGTGGTGAAGGCGTTGGGCATCGAGGCGGTGTTCGTCGGGGATCGCAAGGCGCACTCGACCTCGAAGCTCCTGCAGAAGATCCGCAAGCGCAAGTTCGCCGAGCGCTGACCGCCCGCCGGAGGGCGGCCGCGCGGCTCCCGCCCAGTCCCGCGCGTGGATCCTCCTGCGCGCCTTGCCATCGGAGGATCGGGCGGATCGCCGCCGGGGCGACAAGCCCGCACCCACCGGCCTCCGATAGAGACACGGGGATGAGTTCCTTGGCCGCGGAGCAGAGCGGGACCTTCGTGTCGATCCCGCTGGAGGGCATCTCGGGCGACGAGCCGCTCGAGTTCCCGCTCTACCTCCAGAACCGTGCCGGCCGGCCGGTGCTCTACCGGGACGTGCGCACGCCGTTCGATGCCTCGCACGCCGCCCGCCTGCGTGCCGAAGGCGTGACGCACCTGTGGGTGCACGAGCACGACAAGCGCGGCTACGCGCGGCGCGTCGAGGCGGGGCTGGAGGACCTGCTCCACGATCGCTCGGTTCCCACTGAGGAGCGGGCCGAGGTGCTGCATGGCGTGGCGCTGGTCGTGGCGCAGGACGTGCTCGGCAAGCCCCCGGGACGCGACGAGGTGCGGCGCGTCGAGCGCTTCCTGGTCTCGACCGCGACCCTCGTGGTGCGCGAACCGGGCGCGTTCCATGCGATCCGTCAGCTGCTGCGTGCCGGCCAGGACCTGGCCGACCATTCGACGACGGTGGCGTTCCTGTCGTTGGGGCTCGCCCGGCAGGTGGTGGGTGCCGAGCCGAACACCCTGGTGCAGGCGTCGCTGGCAGGCTTCCTGCACGACGTCGGACTCGTCGGCAAACCCCTGACCGAGGACGACACCGACACGCAGCATGCCGAGCGCGGGTATCGGTTCCTGCGCGAGCAGGGCCTGCCGGAACCGGTGTGCGAGGCGGCCTGGGCGCACCACGAGCGTCATGACGGCAGCGGGCTGCCGCGCGGCCTCGTGGGCGAGTCGATTCCCCTGCTCGGGCGGATCGTGGGCCTCGTGGACGCCTTCGAGAAGGTGTACTCGGGCCAGAAGACCCGGATGGGAGTCTTCGACGCCCTGCGGGTCCTCGCGCAGGCCTACCGCGGCTGCTTCGACGAGGACCTCGCCGTGTCCCTCCTGCGGGTCTTCCGCTGAGCCTGCCGCGGTCCGGAGCGGCTCGCGGGGAGCGGACGACCGCGCACCGCGGCAGGCTCGCGCCGCGCGATGGTTCCCGCCGTCCGCCGCCGTGGGCCGTGGTCCCTGGCAGCGACCCCGGGCCCGTCTGACGCGCGCGTGCTCCGCCTCAGGCGTAGAGGCCGCGCATCTTGGTGACCTTGCCGACGCGATCGACCGCGAGCATGTAGGCGGCCAGCCGGTTGCTGACCTCGAAACGCTTGGCCATGTCGGTGACGTCGCGGAACGAGTTCACCATGATGTGTTCGAGCCGCGTGTTGACCTCGTCCTCGGTCCAGAACATGCCCATCCGGTCCTGCACCCATTCGAAGTACGAGACCGTGACGCCGCCCGCGTTGGCGAGGATGTCGGGGATCACGTAGATCCCCTTCTCGTCGAGGATCTTGTCGGCGCGCGCCGTGACCGGGCCGTTGGCCCCCTCGACGATCACCCGCGCCTTGATGTTGGCCGCATTCTTGCTGGTGATGACGTTCTCGGTGGCCGCCGGCACCAGGACATCCACGCCCAGCTCCAGCAACTGGGCGTTGCTGACCGGTTCGCCGCCCGGGAAGCCCTCGACGGTGCGGGTCTTCTGGAAGTGCGACTTGAGGGCCTTCAGGTCGAGTCCGCGCGCGTTGTGGACTCCGCCACGGATGTCCGAGACCGCGACGACCTTCATGCCCAGGCGGTCGAGCATCATCGCCGAGACCTGGCCGACGTTGCCGTAGCCCTGCACGGCGGCGGTGACCCCGTTCGGCTGGATGCCGAGGACCTTGAGCGCCTCGCGCGTGCTCAGCATGACGCCGCGGCCCGTCGCCTCCACGCGTCCGGCCGAGCCGCCCAGCTCGATCGGCTTGCCGGTGGTGATGGCCGGCTGCCAGGAGCGGACGTGCATCGAGTAGGTGTCCGCGATCCATGCCATCACCTGCCCGTCGGTGCCCATGTCGGGCGCCGGGACGTCGCGGTCCGGACCGAGGATGTCCATGATCGCGGCGATGTAGCGGCGCGTGACGCGTTCCATCTCGCTGACCGAGAGCTTGGTGGGGTCGCAGACCACACCGCCCTTGCCGCCGCCGAACGGCACGTTCACCACGGCGCACTTCCAGGTCATCCACGCCGCCAGCGCGCGGACCTCGTCCAGGTTGACGTTGGGCGCGTAGCGCACGCCGCCCTTGGCCGGGCCGCGCGCCGTGGAATGCTGCACCCGGTAGCCGGTGTAGACCTCGACGCTCCCGTCGTCGCGCAGCACCGGCACCGCGACGGTCATCTCGCGGTCCGGGGTGCGGAGGACCCGATACAGGCCGGGGTCCAGGCCCAGCTTCTGCGCGGCCAGGTCGAACCTGGCATGCATGGCTTCGAACGGATTCTCCTCGCCCAGGACCTGTTCAGGATTCATCGCGGATGGCAGCGCTGGATAGAGTCGGAGCGCGGCACTCTACTGGCGCCGGAAACCCCCGGCAAGGAAAGCGAAACGCGCGCTCCGATCGGCGCATGGCCTACCTGGGCGACCACGCACTCCTGCGTCTCTGCGGCCTCGATCCGGCGCGGCCGGAGCCATCGGGCCTGCAGGGTTGGACCGTACGCTGCACGCCGCAGCGCCGGACCCTGCGCATGGTTCGCTCCTCAGCGCCGGATCTCTACCTGAAGATCCGCACGCGCGTACCCGCGCGCGCGCTCCTGGAGTGGCGGATCCTGGTGCGGCTGGCGGAGCTCGGGTTCCATGTCGCGCCACCCGCGTGGGTGGCGTGGCACGGCCGCACCTCCGTGCTCGCGACCTTGGCCGTGCCGGGACGGCCCGCGCAGGTGCTCCTGGCGGAGGCGTTGCGCGCCGACTCGCTCCAGTCGGTCCAGGACTTCGCCTGTTGCGCGGTCGCGCCGCTCGTTGCCCGGCTGCACGCGCAGGGGCTCGTCGCACGCGACCTGTACTGGAACCACTTCTACGCGCAGCGGCTCGGCGCCGATGCCACGCTCTGGTGGATCGACGTCGAGCGCGTGTTCGCGCCGCGCTGGGGCTGGCGGCGCTGGGTGGTGAAGGACCTTGCGGGACTCCTCGCCTCGTTTCCCGCGGCGCGGTTCCCAAGGGGTCTGGCGCTGCGCTTCCTCAGGTCCTACGCCGGGGGCTGCCTGCCCGAGGGTTGGAAGTCATTCGCCCGTTCCATCCTCGGCAAGGCGCGGCGGATCCGCGCGCACCAGCCGCGCTACGGAGCCTGAGCGCCGCGCCCGGGGCACCTTGGCGGCGCGGAGAAAATGTCCGGTCCCCGTAAGCCGGGTTCTGGTCCCGCTCGCGCGGTGGCGACCATTTCTCTAGGAGCGTCCTCGCGGACGCCCTCGAACGACCTACCCGAGGATCTGGGCGCGGGCCGCGCGATCCTCCTATTGCGTCTTCCTCCGGGTGGGGTTTGCCCTGCACGGCCGGTCGCCCGGCCGCCGGTGAGCTCTTGCCTCACCATTTCACCCTTGCCGGATCCAGACGTCGGCCTGGATCCCGGCGGTGTCGTTTCTGTGGCACTTTCCCTGTCCTGACGGACGGTGGGCGTTGCCCATCACCCTGCCCTGTGGAGCCCGGACTTTCCTCCCGCGGATCGCTCCGCCGGCGGTCGCCCGGAGACCGGACAGCGGAGGAGCGTAACGAACGGCGTGGCGACGGCAAGCGGCGCGCGGGCCGCGTTGCTGGTGGCTTGCGACGGCATCGCCGAGAGGTATCGTCCCCGGGACTTCGCGGGTCGCACCCCGCGTTGCTCCCTCCCTCGACGTACTCCCTCGACTCGCAACCCAGGAGGCTGCCGTGCACCTTGCGGTTTGCTCCTTGCTCTGCGGCACGATCCTCGCCGCGGCTGCTCCGCAGGATCCGATCCCCGTACGCACCGCAGATGCGGTGGGTGCTACCGCTGCGCCAGGCGGCGCGGCGGGCGGACGCGATCCCGGGGCACCCACGGGTGAGCCGGTGCCAGAACCCCGCACCCTGCTGCTGGTCGGCGTAGGGGTGATCTGCCTGGTGCTCTCGCAACGTTGGCGGCGGCAGCTGCGGCGGCAGCTCTGAACCCTGGATCCGGGCCGGCCAGACCCGGCCGCGAGCCTGCCCTGGCTCCGGAACGGCCCCGCGTGGCGTGGGGCGGGTGCATGCCCCCCGGGCCTGTGGCCTGCGCGGAGGATCCCGCGCCCCGCCTGGACTAGGAATCGAGCTTCCGCGTGGGGCCGCGGTAGCGCTCCAGGATCACCATCGCCGCGATGCTGTCCGCGACGCGCTTGCGGCGCGCGGCCTTCATGCCCCCGGCCTTGAGCAGCGCGTGGGCTTCGTCGGTCGAGTGGCTCTCGTCCACGGTGACGAGGGGGCAGGGCAGGAGCGGCCCGAGGCGTGCTGCGAACGCGAGCGTGCGCTTCGCGCGCGGACCCCGGCTGCCCTCGGCCGAGAGCGGGAGCCCCAGCACCACAGCCTGCGCATCCCGCTCGCGCGCGAGCGCCGCGATGGCGGCCGCGCAGCCGGCATCGTCGAGCCCCACCAGCGGCTCGAGCGGCACCACGATGGTGCCGGTCGGGTCGGTGGCCGCCAGGCCCGTGCGTCGGTCGCCGAAGTCGACGGCGAGGATCCGGGTCGCTCGGCTCTCGGGCGGGGTCACAGCAGGTCCGCACAGCCCTGGCTGCGCAGGCGCTGGATCAGGACCTTGAGGTCGTCGGCGCGGGACTTCGGGCACACCAGCACCGCGTCGTCGACCGCGACCACGACGAGGTCGTGCACGCCGAAGAGGGCGATCGCGCGCCGGCCCTCGCCGTAGACCACGTTGCCGTCCGCCTCGTGCAGGACCGCGCGTGTGCCCTCGCCCTGGAAGACCGAGTTGCCCTCGCCGTCCTGTCCGGTCACCGTGGCGAGGCGCACGAACGATCCGATGTCGTCCCACTCCAGCTCGGCGCGCAGCACGGCCACGGCCGGCGCCTTCTCCATCACCGCATAGTCGATGCTGATCTTCGGCGCGCGGCGGAACGCGATCGCCAGCGTGGCCTCGTCGCCGCGGCGTGCCGCCTCCAGCATGGCCACGGCGCAGCCGGCGAGTTCGGGGTTGCCGACCTCCATCGCCGCGAGCAGGGCCGGAACGGTCCACACGAAGATCCCGCTGTTCCACAGGAAGCGACCCGAGACGAAGAACTCCTTCGCAGTCTGCAGATCGGGCTTCTCGCGGAAGCGCGCCACGCGGTAGGCCCCCGCCCCGGAACCGGGGAGCGCCTCGCCCACCTCGATGTAGCCGTACGAGGTCGCCGGACGCGTCGGGTTGACGCCGAAGGTCACCAGGGTGCGGCCGTCCGCCGCCAGCTCCGCGCCGCGGCGCATGAGGTCGTGGAAGGCCGCGGCCGGGTGGATGACGTGGTCGGCCGGCATCACGGCCAGGGTCGCGTCCGCGTCCACAGCGGCGATGCGCGCCGCGGCCAGGGCCACGCAGGGCGCGGTGTCCCGTGGCTCTGGTTCGACCACGAGCTGGGAGCGGGGGAAGCCGGGCAGGGCCGCCTGGATCGGCGCGGCGAGCTGCGGGTTGGTGATGATCCAGGTGCGCTCCGCGGGAACCAGGTCGCGGATGCGGCCCAGGGTGGCGGCGAGCAGCGTCTCGCCTCCCGCCAGCGGCAGGAGCTGCTTCGGTCGGAGCGCGCGGCTGGCGGGCCAGAAGCGCGTGCCAGAGCCCCCGGCCAGGACGACGGCGTGCAGGTTACGCATGGCCTCGATCACCGCGGCAGCGGCGCATGTGGGTGGATGTCATTCGTCGTCGGCCGCCGCTGGGCGGCGGTGCAGGGTCAGTAGCGTGGCAGGGGGCGCGGGGGAAGCGTGGGGGCGATCGGCTGCAGGATCCGCTTGCGAGGCCGGGACTGGAACAGGAACTCGGGCTGGGCCTTCATGGCCCGCAGGTAGCCGAACACCCGGAAGCGTATGAGGCGATCGGTGATGCGGCGCAGGATCTCCGGCAGTACCAGCCACTCCGCCGACGGTCCGAACACGTTGGGGAACTCGACCGCGAGGTCCAGGTAGCCGTCCATGGTCAGGCTGCCGTCTCCCGACACCTCCAGCAGCGGCGAGCCCAGATGGAACTCCTGGATCCGGATCTGCCGGTCCCGCGCGCTCGCCACCAGCTCCAGCGAATCGAAGTTGGGGCGCACGGGGCGGTCCATCTGCCGGTAGATGTCCGTGAAGAGCGGCACTTCGCCCAGGCGGGCGTCACGGAGCACGACGCGGGCGTCGGCGACCATGTCCACGAAGTCCAGGTTGACGAGGCTGTGCAGATGGACATGGCCCGAGAGCGTGCCGCGGTGCGGCAGCTGCACGCCGCTGGCCTGCAGCAGCTTGCTCAGGCTGACTCCGTCCCAGCGCAGCCAGCAGCTGAGCAGGTTCTCGGTGCCGTAGCGGTAGACCAGCGCCGGGTGCGCCTCCGGCTCGTTCTCGACCCGTCCGTCGTGCAGGCGGAAGGCCACGTCCTCGAGCTGGATCTCCTGCGGATCGGCGCGGAAGGTCGCCGCGGCGTCCTGCACCTTGTGATCGAGGAACAGGAACGAGCCGTTGGAGATCGAGCCCTCCGCCCAAGCGCCGTCCGGCCCCACGTAGGCGTCCTCGATGCGCAGGATGCCGTTCACGTCGCGGATCTCCGTGCCGAGCAGGAGGCGGAGGTTCTTGGCCTCGGCGGCGGCGGAGAAGCGCGCCGTGAACTCGGAGCCGTCGCGCGGGAAGAAGAGCTGCAGGTCCAGCTCCTGCAAGCGCGCCTGGCCGCGCGCCTCGCGCAGCAGGTACTGCTCGCGCAACCGCCCCGACATCATGCGCGCGAGGTTGGCGTCCACCGGGAAGTCGCCCTCGACCTTGAGCAGCAGGTCGACCGCCAGGCCATCACCGGTCGGCCGAGCCACGCCGCGCACGCAGGTCACCACGGCTCCGCCGACGCGGCCGCGCAGGTCGCGGAAGGCCGCCACCTGATCGCGCACCTCGACCACGCCGGTGATCTCCAGGGCGGGGAACGGCAGCATCTCGGCCCGGGACACGGTGTTCTTGAGCTGGATGCGCAGGTGCGTGCGCAGCGTGTCGTCGTCGAACCCGCGCAGCTGGCGCACGACGACGTCGACCTTCCCCTCCGGTCGGAGCGCGTCCCAGGCACGGCGCGGAAACGAACCGTTCTGGTCGAGCGCGGTGGCCAGGGCGGCATCGAGGTTCACCTCGCTGGCCACCGAGGTGACGTCGAGCGCGACGCGCCCGTCGCGCTGCTCCACGGTGCCATGGATCAGGACGCCAGCGTCGGGTGCACCGTCGGCGTGCACGATCCGGCCGCGCAGCAGGCTCAGGTCGGCACGCACCTCGCGGCCGGTGCCATGCACGTGCACGGCGCCATGCAGGTCCTGCACCGTCACCTGGAAGGCGTCCGGCCGGGCGGTGGCGCCGGCCAGGTCGACCCGCAGGTCGTAGTGGCCGGCGGGATCGCCGAGTTCCTTCCAGTAGCTCAGTTCGCAGTGCGCCGCGCCGCCGGGGGAGTAGAGCTGCCAGAGCTCCTCGAGGCTCGGGTCGAAGGCGTCCAGGGCCTGGCGCAGGCGCGGATCGAAGGGCACCTCACGTGCCCGGATCCACAGTTCGCTGGCGAGTCCGGAGCCGGGCGGCAGTGCGCGCTCGGCGGACTCGTGCAGGAAGCGGCCGCGCAGGACCAGTGCGGAGCGCGCCGTGCCGCCGAGCAGGTCCAGGTTCACGCCCTGGTTGTCGATCTCGACCAGCCCGCGCACACCGTCGAGCCGATAGGGGAACCCCCGCCACGTCACGCCGCAGCCCTGGGGTCGTACCCGCACGAGCACGTCGGCGGGGCTCTGGCCCGGGTCGCTGCGCACGTTCACCGTCACGTCGGTCCGACCCTCGGGGGAGTGCTCGTCGTAGATCGCGCCGGCTCCGGCGACCAGCCGGTCCAACGCGTCGCGCAGCTCCCTGCTGAACACGACGTCGCGCCCGCTCACGTCGATCCAGGTCGAGTCGCCGGAGGGCTTCGGGTACATGCGGACCCGGCCGTTGATGGCCAGATCGGCACCGTCGCGGCGTGCGGTGACGTCGTGGATCGCGACCTCGTCGGGGCGGACTTGGATCGTGCCGTGCACGTCCTCGACGCGGTATGGAAAGGCGATCGGCGTCTCGCCGGCAGCGGGCGGGAAGCCCAGGAACGTGCCGGACACGCCGCGCACTTCGAGGTCCATCGCGAACTCCGGCACCTCGGGAGGATCGTCGATCCAGAGCCGGATCTCGGCGTCGGCACGCCCGCCCCGCGGGTCGAAGGCAGCGAATGCGCGCCGCGCGTTGGGGATGTGCCGCGCCACGGCTTCGCTCAGGAATGCGCCGCGCAGCGTCTCCCCGACCTCCATGTCGGTGAGCGTCAGGCGCACGTCGAGGAACGGCTCCCCGCTCAGCACCTGGGTGAGTTCGCCGAACGCCTGGATCCCGCCCTGGGCGGAGCGTTGCTGCAACTCGAAGCGCAGCAGTCCGCCGAGCCGCGTGGACGCAGCTGCCTTCAGGCGCGCGCCGTGGATCGGGTAGGGGAAGTGGGGCGGCACGAAGTCCAACTCCTCGACCTCGACGCTGAGCCCCGCGCCGATCGGGATCCTGCCCCCTTCCGGCACGCTGTCGTCCGGATACTCGACCCATGCCGAGATCCGCTTGGCGCGGCCCTTGATGCCGGCGTCGCGCAGCGGGCCCACGAACGCCGGATCGATGTGCTGCAGGCGCTCGGCGTCGATCGGAACGTCCTCCGCCTCGACCAGCGCCTGGAACCGGTTGGCCGCGAAGTCGGCGCGGCCCGACACCGCGACCTTGCGGCCCAGGTTGCTGGTCATCGTGCCGACCAGCCGCATGCGCGGCGAACCCGGCTCCTCGGGCTGCAGGTCCAGGCGCACGTCGCGGAACTCGATCGGCACGGTGCCGGGCGCGACCCTGAGCCGGACGTGGAAGTCGCTGATGCTGACCGCGGGGTAGTCGTCCGCCGCCTGCCTGCCGGCCTCCAGCTCGGGGAGCTTGAGGATCTCCCGCAGGTCCGGCATCTCGTCCGCGGTCAACCCGATGTCCAGGGTCCCGCCGCGCACCGTGACCCGCCGTACCGCGCCGACCGCACCCAGGGGATTGGTGTCGACGCTCACGCTCAGGTCGCGCAGCAGCATCATGGGGTCCTTGGTGCGCGGGTGCTTGAGCGTCAGCTCGCCGAGCACCACGGTGCCGGATCCCAGGTCGAGGTTGGCGCGGCCGAGCAGGAAGTCGCTGCGGATGAAGCGGGCCAGCAGCTGCTCCACGACCTTCCGCGATGCTCCGCTGAGGTCGAGCACCACGTAGGTCGTGGCGAGCAGCAGCGCCAGGAACCCGGCGAAGAGCAGGACGATCCGTTTGCGACTCATCGCGTCCGTGGGAAGTGGAAGCGAGAGGATGCCACCTGCCGGCCTGGAGCCCAAGCCTCGGCGTCCTCCAGCGGCGGTACCGGAAACCCCGAACTCGGCCGCAAAAAGCCTGTTTTGCGTTGACTCTCACTAGGACGCCGACAAACTTCGCCAGCGTTTTCCGGGCGCCGAGTTTGTATGGGCGGTGGCCGGATTCCCGAAAACCCAACCGATTCAAGGAAGGATCAATCCCCATGGCAGCGAAGAAGAAGGCTGCGAAGAAAGGCGAGGGCGACAGCCTGATCATCTCGAAGTCGCGCACCAAGGCAGCCGCCAAGCGGTGCAACGTGTCGTCGGACTTCTACGGCGCGCTCGACGCCGCGGTCCGCAACATGATCTCGAACGCCGAGGCTCGCGCCGACGCGAACGGCCGCAAGACGCTCCGTCCCCAGGACCTCTGAGCACGGCGTGCCGGCACGGCCCGCGGACCGCGACGGTCCAGGCCGCGCCGCGCCGACCAGGGGATGCGGCCCCGCGATGCCGCGGTGTGCGCCCCCAGGAAGAACCCCGGCACGCTCCGGGGTTCTTTCGTTTCCGGGCCAGGCGCCGCCGGGCGCTACTCGGCGTACGAGCCCATGAGGTAGAGCGGCTCGACGGCGGCGGGCTCGACGAGGCGCGGGCGGAGGGCCGCCGCGAAGAGCTGCTCGGCCTGGAACGGCGCGGCCGACGTCGCCCGCGGCGCGAGGGTCCGGATCCGCTCCAGGATCGACGTGTCCGCGACGATGGCCGCGTCCGGGGCCAATGCCTGCGGCGCCTCGTGCCAGCGCACGGCGCGCGGTGTCCCCACGACCTCGATGTGCGTGCCGCCGCGCAGGCGGGCGAGGTGGACGGCGTCGCGCCGCGCGTCCAGCGCGACCCAGAGATCCTCGCCCTCGGGCCAGAGACCGGCGTCGCGTGCCGCCACTGCGAGGAGCTCGAAGCTGGTCAGCACGAAGAGCGGCAGCCCCGCGGACCACGCGAGCATGCGTGCGAACGTCACCGCCACGCGCAGCCCGGTGTAGGAGCCGGGTCCGACGTCCACGAGCGCCGCGCGCAGATCGCGCGGCGTCAGCCCCGCCTGCGCGACCACGATCGCGGCGAGCGGCGCGACGTCGCGGCTCGGCTCGGCGACGCGCGTGGGCGCGGAGCGCACGCTGCCATCGCTCAGGCGCAGGGCAGCCTGCGCGACCGCACCGCTCGCCGACAGGGCCAGGGCAGGGGCGTCCGGCGCGGGAGTCAAGCCAGCGCCTCGCGCACCGCCGCGGCCAGCCGCTCCGCATGCGCCTGGACGGTGGCCGCGTCCTGACCCTCCACCATCACGCGACACAGCCGTTCGGTGCCCGAGTAGCGCAGCAGCACGCGGCCGTCCCCGGCCAGCGCGGTCTCGACGGCCTGGATCGCCGTCTGCACCGCGGGCACCTGGTCGAGCGGCGGCTTGCGCGCCACCTGCACGTTGATCAGCACCTGGGGATAGCGGCGGAACTCGGAGAACAGCCTGGCGAGGCCGTCCTGCAGGGCGCCGGGCAGGCTGAGCAGCTGCAGGGCGGTGTAGAGCCCGTCCCCGGTGTACGCCGCGTCGCCGGCGAACACGATGTGTCCGGACTGCTCGCCGCCGAGTCCGTAGCCGCCGGCCCTCATGGCCTGCACGACGGCTCGATCGCCCACCGGCGTGACCACGACCGTGATGCCGTGCCGGCGCAGCGCGTGGTGCAGGCCCAGGTTGCTCATCACCGTGGCGACCAGCGTGTTCCCGGGCAGCTGGCCGCGGCGCATCCGGTCGATCGCCAGGACCATCATCACCTCGTCGCCGTCGCGCACCGTGCCGGTCTCGTCCACGAAGATCCCGCGGTCGCCGTCGCCGTCCAGGCTGATGCCGAGCCGGGCGTGGTTCGCGAGCACCGCGCGGGCCACGTGCCCGGGGTGCAGGGCGCCGACACCGGCGTTGATGTTGTGCCCGTCGGGCGCGCAGCCCACCTCGATGACCTCGGCGCCGAATCCGCGCAGCAGGGCCGGGCCGAGGCGCGAGCCCCCGCCGTGCGCCGCGTCGAGCACCACGCGCCGGCCGCCCAGGTCGAGTGCCGGGAACAGGTTGGCGAGGTGCTCGAGGTAGTGGTCGGTGAGTTCCCTGCGCGGCTTCACGCGCAACCGGTCTCCCGGAGTGAACGACACCGTCTCCGTCAGCTGCTCGATCTCGCGCTCCGCGGCGTCCGGGAGCTTGGCGCCGTCATGCCCGAAGATCTTGATGCCGTTGTCGTCGGCCGGGTTGTGCGAGGCGCTGATCATGATCCCGGCCTGCACCGGCTCGCGCCGGGTCAGGTACGCGAGCGCCGGCGTGGTGAGCAGGCCTACGTCGATCGCCGTGACCTCCGTGGCGTTGAGGCCGCCGACGAGAGCGGCGAGGATCCACTCGGCCGACGCGCGCCCGTCGTTGCCGATCAGGACCTTCTTGTCGGCTCCGCCCTCGCGTTGCAGCCACACGCCCAACGCCGCGCCGATCCGGCGCAGGGTCTCGGCGTCCATGGGCGGCTCTCCCGCGCGGCCGCGCACGCCGTCGGTGCCGAATCGGGGCGGCTGGAAACGTGGCGCCTCGCTCATGGCGCCTTGCGGGGACTCACCACCACGGTGGGGGGCGCGGCCACCTGGAAGTCGTGACCGTCGCGGTACGCGGAGTTGAGCATGACGAAGAGCGGCAGCAGCGTGGGCGACTCCGCGAGGTTCGTCTCGGGACCGATCTGCAGGAAGAGGCGCGCGTTGCGCCGCGTCCAGGTCTGGAGCTGCTCGCGGGTCATGCGCTGCAGCTCGGACTCCAGCTGGCCGAAGGCGCGCAGCATCACCTTGGGTTCCGGCGGATCGAAGTTCAATCGTGCCTGCAGCTGCTCCGCGCTCTGGCCGTCGACGGAGAGCGGGTCGATCGTGACCGGCACCTGCAGCTCGAACACGCTCGAGCGGCGCCGCAGCGGCACGTAGAGCACGGTCCTGGGCTGCAGCTCGACGCCGAGGAAGTTCGGCCGCGCGGTGAGTTCGACCCGGAGCTCGGTGTCGCTGGAGGTCGCGGTGGCCGGGACCTGGGCGACGAGCAGCTTGAGCGCCGGGTCGCGCGCGGTCACGCGGCCCATCGCCGTCGTGGTCGCCACCAGGTCGACCTCGTCCGGGAAGATGCGTGCGTCCTGGAGCAGGAGTTGCGGTTCCAGCTGGGTGCGCTGGGCCTCCGAGGCGAAGAGGAGCTCGACCATGGCCATGGTCGGGCGCAGTCGGCTGCGCTCCACGCGGTCCAGCACCACCAGCACGGACGCGGGCCGCATCTCCTTGAGCAGCTTCTGGTACGCCAGGTTGCCGGGCGCGACCCGACCGATGTCGAACACGAACCCGTCCTTGATGTTGGCGAGTTCGGTCTCGGTGGGCTCGACGCGCGGCGAGCCGGCGTCGGCGAGCCGCTCCATCAGGTGGGTGGGCCCCGAATAGCGCAGGTCGACCGAGTCGATCTCGGTGCGGGTCACGGCGTCGAGGTAGCGGACCACGCGGAACTCGCCGACTGGGATCCGCACCTGCAGGGTCGTGTGATCCTCGCGCGTGCGGAACCCGAGCCCCGGCTCGGTCTGGCGCAGCCAGGTGCGCACCGCCTTGGTGTCGGTCACCTGCTGGTCCAGATAGAGCCAGAGCGTCACGGCCAGCCCGAGGGCCAGCAGCTTGCGCAGCGGGTCGCTCAGCACGCCACCCAGGCGCCGGCGCGGCCGGACCCGATCCAGGTGCGGGCTCATGCCGCGGCTCCCGCGCCGCTGCGCTGGTGCATCGCGGTCTCCATGATGTCTTCGAGCTTGTCGAGCGTCAGATCGAAGTAGAGCTTGCCCTGGAACGCGGCCGACACCTTGCCGGTCTCCTCGGACACCACGATGGCGAAGGCGTCGGTCTCCTCGGTGATGCCCAGCGCGGCGCGGTGGCGCGTGCCGAGGCGCTTGTCGAGATCCGGGTTCTGGCTGAGCGGCAGCAGGCACGAGGCGGCCACGATGCGTTCGTCGCGGATGATGATCGCGCCGTCGTGCAGGGCCCCGCCGGGGTAGAAGATCGACTCGATCAGGTAGCTGTTCAGCTCCGCGTCGATGGTGATCCCGCTCTCGATCATCGAGGAGAGCGATGCCTGCCGCTCGACGGCGATCAGCGCCCCGATCTTCTCCTTGCTCAGGCGCGCCACGCTGCGCAGCAGGCGTTGGATGGTCTTGGTCTCGCGCTTCAGCAGCCGGCCGAAGATCGGCGACTCGCCGAGTTGCACGATCGCACGGCGGATCTCCGGCTGGAACACCACGATCAGGCCCAGCACCGCGATGTTCGCCAGCGACTGGAACACCAGTTCGAGGCGCCGCAGCTCCAGGGTGCGGATCAGGATCAGGAACACGAAGATCCCGGAGAGCAGGATCAGGGAGAGGCCGCGCACCACGCCGGTGCCGCGGGTCTCCATCAGGAAGCGCAGGATCACGTAGATCCCGAGCGCGAACACCAGCACCTCGACCACCATCAGCAGCGTCTCGCCGACGCCGCCGAAGAGTGCCAGCTGGCTCATGCGCCGGCCTCCGTGCCGCGCACCGCGTCGGCGACGCGCACCACGTCGCGCATCTCGGCGACGTCGTGCACGCGCACGATCTCCACGCCGTCGCGCGCCAGCATCGCCACGGTGGCGGCGGTCGCGAAGGCCCGCTCCGCCGGCGGCCGGCCGGTGAGCGCGCCGAGGAACGACTTGCGCGAGGTGCCCACCAGCAGCGGGTAGCCCAACGCGCGCAGGCGGCCCAGGTGGCGCAGGATGGTCAGGTTGTCCTCCGGCAGGGTGCCGAAGCCGATGCCGGGGTCGAGCACGATGGCCTCGCGGGCGATCCCGGCGGCGCGGGCGCGGGCGACGATCCCCTGCAGCCGGCCGGCCAGCTCCTCGACCAGGTCCGGCCCCCTGGTCTCACCCGCCGCGCCGGTGCGCGCCGGCGTGAACCGGTGCATCAGCACGACGGGCGCGCGCCAGCGCGCCACGAGCGGCGCGAGGTCGGGGTCGCCGTCCAGGCCCGAGGTGTCGTTCACCAGGTCGGCCCCGAGCCGCAGGGCGCGCTCGGCCACGGCGGCGCGCGTGGTGTCCACCGAGATCGGCACCGGTACAGCGCGGCGCAGCACTTCCAGCACCGGCACCAGGCGGGCCAGCTGCTCCTCGGGCTCGACGGGACGGTGGCCCGGACGGGTGCTCTCCGCGCCGACGTCGATCAGATCGGCTCCGGCGGACACCATGGCGGTGGCGTGGCGCAGGGCCTGTTCGGGCGAGAGGAACCGGCCTCCATCCGAGAACGAATCCGGTGTGACGTTCAGGACCCCCATGATCCGGGTCGTTCCGCGCCCGAGCTCGAGCGAGCGCCCATGGGGGGAGAGCAGTCGCATCAGGGATGCACCAGCCCCTGGTTGCCGGCCAGCCCCAGGTCCGAGCGGCCCCGGTCGATGCCCTTGGCCTCTGCGCCCTCGCCGGCGACCGGCGTGACGGTGTCGGCCTTGCTCATGCGTTCGCGCGCCGCGCGGAACTCCTCCAGGTCGTCGCCGCGCAGGATCGCCGCCACTTCCTCGCCGCTGAGCGTCTCGTGGCGCAGCAGAGCCTGCACGACCTGATCCAGCTTCTGGCGCTGGGTGCGGATGATGTCGAGGGCGCGCTTGTACTGGGCGTCGAGGATGCCCCGGATCTCGGCGTGGATGAGTTCCAGCGTCCGCTCGGAGATGCTGGCCGAGAGCTGGAAGTCGGAGCCGAGGAACGGGTTCTCCTGGTCGGTCGTGTACTTCACCGGCCCGACCGCCTCGCTCATGCCGAGTTCGCACACCATGGTGCGCGCGATCCCGGTGGCCTTCTCGATGTCGTTCTGGGCGCCGGCCGAGACGTCGCCGAACACGACCTCCTCGGCGGCGCGGCCGCCGTAGCACATGGCGATCATGCCGAGCAGCTTGCGCCGGCGCAGGTGCAGGTCGTCGCGCTCGGGCAGCGACATGGTCGCGCCCAGCGCCATGCCGCGCGACACGATGGTCACCTTGTGGATCGGATCGAGCTCGGGGACCGACATCGACACCAGCGCGTGGCCGGCCTCGTGATAGGCGGTGACCTTGCGGTCCTCCTCCTCCACCTGGCGCGAGCGCTTCTCCCGGCCCCAGCGCACCCGGTCGCGCGCCTCTTCGAGCTCGGACATCTCCACCGCCTCCTTGCCGCGCATCGCGGCCAGGATCGCGGCCTCGTTGACCAGGGCCGCCAGCTCGGCGCCGGAGAAGCGCGGCGTGGCGCGGGCCACCAGCTTCAGGTCGACGTGCGGCGAGACCTTCACCTTGCGCGCGTGCACGCGCAGGATGGCCTCGCGGCCCTTCACATCGGGCATGTCGATGACGATCTGGCGGTCGAAGCGTCCCGGACGCAGCAGCGCCGGGTCGAGCACGTCCGGGCGGTTGGTCGCGCCGATCAGGATGATGCCCTTGTCGCTGTCGAAGCCGTCCATCTCGACCAGGATCGCGTTGAGCGTCTGCTCGCGCTCGTCGTGGCCGCCACCCATGCCCGAGCCGCGCTTGCGACCCACGGCGTCGATCTCGTCCAGGAACACGATGCACGGGCTCGACTCGCGTGCCTGGCGGAACAGGTCGCGCACCCGGCTCGCGCCGACGCCGACGAACATCTCGACGAAGTCCGAGCCGGAGATGCTGAAGAACGGCACCTCGGCCTCGCCGGCGATCGCCTTGGCCAGCAGGGTCTTGCCGGTGCCGGGCGAGCCCACGAGCAGGACGCCGCGCGGGATGCTGCCGCCCAGCTTGGCGAAGCGTTGCGGGTTCTTCAGGAACTCGACGATCTCGCGTACCTCGTCCTTGGCCTCGTCGATGCCGGCCACGTCGTCGAACGTGATGTTGGTGCGGTTCTCCTTGGTGTAGAGGGCGGCACGGCTGCGCCCGAACGAGAGCACGCCGCCGCCGCCGCCCGGCGCGCGCATCTGGCGCAGCAGGAAGAACCACACGATGGCCAGCACCAGCAGGTACGGCCCGATCGTGCCGAGGAAGTAGATCAGCGCGGTGTTGGGTTCCTCGATGTGCAGGGTCTGGCGCGAGCGCGAGAGCGGCCGGTCCTCGACCGGTACGTTGCGCGCCACCAGCTCGGCGCGCAGCTGCTGCAGCGTGACGCTGCGGTCGCTGAGCACCGGATCGACCCGCACCAGGCGGGTGTCCTGGCCCTGCAGCACCACGGCCGTCAGGTAGTTGACCGCCCCGGAGGAGTCGTCGTCGCCTTCCGCGGCGCTGCGACCACGGGTCTCGGTGACCAGGAACGCGCGCTTGACCGTCACCGCGCCCTCCTGCACGTCGGCCAGGAAGCCGCGCACACCCTCCTTGGCGTACGTGGTCCGGTCGATCGGTGGCAGGGCCAGCAGGTCGCGCACCAGGATCGCGTCGCGCTCGCCGAACTCGCGCAGCACCACGTTCATGGTCGCGGTGAGGTTGTTCTCGCCGACGTACTTCACCTTGACCGTGCCCTCGGCCCAGGTGGTCTGCAGAATCTGGCCGTTGAAGAGCTTGCGGTAGAAGTCGTAGATCGACCCCTGCTGCTCGCTGCCCGACCGCGACACGATCACGAAGAGCGCGGTCAGCAGGGCCATGATCAGGACCACGCCACCCAGGCCGCGGGGGCGCTGGCGGCGACCCTCGTCACCGCGGCTGCGTTGCTTCTTGTTCGCGTCGTTCATGCACTCATCCGGAGGGCGGCCGTCGGTCCCGGCCCGTCGCCGCCGCGCGCTGCCTCGTTGCTGCCCACTAGTTCGTCAGAAGTCGGCCTCAAGGGAAAGCACGATCTTCCGCGCCAGGTCACGGACCGCCTCTCGCGTCGCCGAGTCGAGATTCTCGCCCACCGGGACCCGGAATTCAGCCCGCTCCAGGATGCGCCGGTCGCGCAGCACCCGGCCGCCGTCCGTGGCCACGAGCCTGGCGTCCAGCGCGAACTCGAGGGCGCCCTCGCGGATGGGCACCTGGGCACCCTGGACGAGGGTCCGGTTGCGCACGTCGGCGATGTCGACCTCCAGGACCGCATCGGCTTCCGCCACCGAGGCGGGGACGACGTTGCTGTGCACGACCAGGGCCTCCTGCAGCTCCCGCGTGAGGGGGATCTCCAGGCGCTGCCGGAAGGTCTCGTTGCCGACCACGCGCACCGCCACCCGGCGCACTCCCTCGTCGCGGAGGTCGAGGCCGGCCTGGTAGCCGCAGGCGGCGACCAGGAGGGCCAGGCAGAGCGCGGCGCGCCTCATCGGTGCTCCGGGGCATCCGGCGCCGCGGCCTTGAGGCGTCCGGCGGCCTTCTGCCCCGCGGGCGTGTCCGCGTATTCGGCGGCCGCCAGCTCCAGCTGGCGCCGTTCGGCCTCCGGGACCCCGATCCGGTGGTAGTAGTCGGCGATCAGGAGGCGCTTCTCGGCCAGCCAGTGCCGGGTCACGGTCATCGCCGCCTGGGCCTCCTCGCGCATCGTGGGGTTCTCGGGGCCCGCGGCCAGGAAGTCACGCAGCTCGTTGTGCGCCATCTGCGTCTGCACCTGGTCGTACTCGGCTCCCTGCAGGTCCAGGTACCGGCTCATGGCGATGCGGAAGCGCGCCAGCGTCGCCCATTCGCTGTCGGGACGTTCGGCCACCAGCTGGCTGTAGCGTTCGCGCGCCAGCTGGAAGCGGCGCTCCTGGAAGGCCTGGTCGCCGAGCAGGTGCAGGGCATCCGGCAGGCTGCGCGATCGCGGGAAGCGCACGATGAAGTCCTCCAGCACCACGCGGCCGTCCTCGGCGTCCGACGTGAAGAACAGGAACCCGCCCTCGCTGCGCATGAGCTCGCGGCCGATCCGGTACTCCAGCTCCTCGACCTGCCCGAGCAGCTGGCTGAACGGGTGGTCCTGAGGGAAGTCCCGGAGCTGGCGGTGCGCCTGCCAGAGGCTGCCCGACTGGTAGAGCGCCGTTCCCACCGCGAGCCGGTAGCGCTCCCGGTCCTCGCCCACGTACGACTCCGGATCGATGCGCTGCAGCCAGCCGGCCACCTGATCGCCCTTGCCGGCGCGCACCGCCTCCTCCGCGAGCGCCAGCGCGGCGAGCGGATCGCGCGTGGGGGGCGATGCCCCGCACGACGCGAGCGCGGCGCACGCGCCGAGGATCAGGAACGACCGGGACGTCATCCCGCGCATCAGACCGCCCGGTCCGCAGGAGCGGAAGCCTCGGGTCGCCCCAGCGCGGCGCCCCGGAAGCGCGGCCGGTGTTCCAGCGCGGCGGCGACCCAGCGTCCGACCAGCGCGCTGCCCTTGGCCAGTTCCGGGCCGACGGGCAGGGAATCCCAGGCGCGGGCAGGCTGCGTGGCCAAGGCGTGCAGCAGCTCGAGCACCGGCAGGGCCACCGGCTCCCGGCGCTCCGGCGCATGCTGCCGGCAGAGCAGACCCTCGCCGGGCCGCCCGGCGTGCAAGGGCCGGCGTCCGGCCGCGGGCGCGCCGCACTGGCTGCATTCCAGGAGCGGGGGCAGGAGGCCGAGGATGCCCAACCAACGCAGCTCGATCCCCAGCACGATCGCGGGCAGCGCCGCGGTGGGGCAGCGCTCCAGCAGGGTCACGCCCCCGGCCAGCAGGTCGAAGAGATCCGGGTCGGGGCGGTCGCCGGCCGAGGCCTGATCGCAGAGCTCGGCGAGGTGGTTGGCGGCGAAGAACCGTGCCGGTTCGCGCAGCCCGCGCGGTTCGTGCACCAGCCGCACCCGGGAGAGGAGGAGCAGCCCCGCACCTTTCCCGGCCAGCGTGGCGTCCACGAGGTTCAGGAAGTCGAGGCGTCCCAGGAAGGTGCTGGTGGGGCGGTGGGCGCCCTTGGCCAGGGCGTGCACGCGGCCGGCCTCACGCGTGAACAGGGTCACGAGCCTGCTGGTCTCGCGGAAGTCGATGCGCCGCCACACGAACGCGCGCACGGTCCGGCCGGTCATGGCGCTCGCCGCGGCGGCGCCGTGCGTCCCGGCTCACTTCGGGGCATCGCTCGGCTCGGGCTGCAGGACGCGGATGCGCAGGCGCCGGATGCGCCGCTGATCCGCGGCCAGGATCCGGAACTCCGCCCCCTCGGCCTGGAAGGTCTCGCCCTGGTTGGGGATCCGGCCCAGGCGGGCGAACACGAACCCCGCGATGGTGTCGTAGTCGCCGTCCTCGGGCAGTTGCAGATGCAGGGCCTCGTTCACCTCGGCGATCCGGCTGCGTCCCGCGACCTCGGCGATCCGTTCGGGCTCGACCACGTGGATCTGCCGGTCCTCGCCGAGGTCGTGTTCGTCCTCGATCTCGCCGACGATCTCCTCGAGCAGGTCCTCGAGGGTGATCAGGCCGGCCGTGCCGCCGAACTCGTCCAGCACGATCGCCATCTGCACGCGCTGCGAGCGGAAGTGCCGCAGCAGGTCCACGGCCGGCATCGACTCGGGGACGAACATCGGCGGGCGCATCGAGGCCCGCACCGGTGCATCCAGGGCCTCGGACCGGCCCAGCACGCGACCGAGGGCGTCCTTGGCCACGAACACGCCCACCACGTTGTCGATGCCGCCGTCGAACACCGGGAGGCGCGAGTAGCCGGCCTCCACCGCCATCTGGACCGCCTGGCGCAGGGGCGTGGACGCCTCGAACGCCACGATCTCCGGCCGCGGCGTCATGGCGTCGGCCACTCGCGCCGCCTGGAGCTCGACGATGTTGCCGATCCACTCCCGGCCCTCGGCCTGGATCGGCGTCTCGGCCGAGGTCTCCTCGACCGCCTCCACGATCTCCTGGGCCAGTTCCTCGGTGGCGAGGGGTGCCTCGCGCTCGCGCGGGACCACCGCGAGGAGGGCGCGAGCCAGCCCGAGCAGGGGCAGGATCACCGGGTAGCGGAGCAGGGTGCGCAGGACGCGGAGCACCGGCACGGTGATCCGGACGACGGCCTCCGCATGCCGCTCCGCCACGGCCCCCGGCAGCACGGCGCAGAGGAAGACCGCGAGGATCACCACGGCGACGACCAGGAACGTGCCCGCCACCCCGGCCACGGTCTCGGCGGCCAGCAGGAAGCTGGTCACGACCCCGCCGATGGACAGGACCCTGGCCACCGTCTGGTACTCGAGGCCGTGCGCCTCCAGGTCCGCGACCAACCCGGGGGGGGCCCGCCGCCCCAACCGGGTCGGCGAGTAGGCGATCAGCGAGGCTCCCGCCAGGAACCCGCAGGCTGCCAGGACCAGGGCGCCCAGCGAGCCCACCAGGGTGAGCGTGGAGAGCGGCGCCTCGGCAGGTTCCGTCAGGCTCAGGGCTCCGGACAGGGTCAGCATCGGGCAGCACCCGGACGTGTCGGCCCCCTCGTTCCGGTCGCCGCCCCTGGGGGCGTGGCCGGGCAGGGTTCGGGGCCCCGCTCTGCCGGAAGGGCCGCCGCCCTGCCCTCGGTCCTCGGACCTGCTGCGCACGCGTCTTCCGATCCGCCCGGGGCCCCGGTCGAGGTCATCACCCGATCGAGCATAAGGGGGTTCCCCCGGGGCTCCAACCGAGGGGTTGCCTCAGTCCACGTTTGCGGAGAACCGGTTGCGGCCCCGCACCTTGCTGGCGTAGAGCGCCTGATCTGCCCGTGACAACAGGGTTTCCACCGAGTCCGAGGGTTCGGTCCGCGCCGCGGCAAGGCCGATGGAGACCGAGAGGGGGAGCCCCAGGCGCCGGCCGGTCTCGTTCACCTCGGTGAAGATGCGGGCCGCCACGACCGTGGCCTCCTCGAGCGACGCGGCGGGCAGGACCACGAGGAACTCCTCGCCGCCGTAGCGGCAGACGACGTCCGAGCGGCGCACGGTCTTGCGCAGCACGTCCGCAGTGCGCCGGAGGGCCACGTCGCCGGCGAGGTGGCCGTAGGTGTCGTTGAGGTTCTTGAAGGCGTCCATGTCCAGCATCAGGACGCTGAGCGGGTCCGCCGAGCGCCGGCTGCGCGCCAGCTCGCTCTCCAGGCTGCTGAGCCCGACGCTCCGGTTGTAGAGGCGGGTCAGGGGGTCGGTGAGGGCGAACTTCTCGGCGCGCTGGCGCCGCTTCCGCAGCAGCAGGTTCTCCAGGAGCATCGACGAGGTCCGCGCCAGGACCATGGCCGCCAGGTGGTCCTTCGGCATCCGCAGCGAGCGGCCCGAGAGCGCCCGGTCCAGGATCAGGTAGGTGGGGAGCGCGGCGGCGTTCTGCACGGGCACGACCAGCACCTCGGCCGCGCCCAGGAAGGTCAGCAGGGTGTCGTCCTCGCCCTCCCCCTCCGCGAGGATCTGGGGCGTGCTCTCGGTCATCGCCCGTCCCATCAGATCCCGGCCGACCGGACCCAGCTGGATCTTCACGCGGTGCATCCGACGGCTGGAGAAGTCCGCCTTGGCGCGCAGCCACAGGGCACCCGAGCTCGGCTGGTAGGTCGCCACGAACGCCCGGTCGACGTCGAGGTAGCGCAGGCTGGCGGCCGTGGTGACGGTGAGCACGCCCTGGTAGGTCTTGGCCTCCTTGCACTGCAGGAGGGCGAGCAGGAGTTCGGTGACGTTGCCGGTGACCTGCCCGGGGAACAAGCCGCCCGGCTCCGCCGTGCTCCAGTGTTCGACATCGGGCTCCCCGAACTCGAAGGGCAGGTCGAGGTCCTCGAAGAGCAGGCGCACCTGGGTGTGCAGCTCGCGGGCCCACGCCGCGTCCCGCGGTGTCGCCGCAGCGCGCAGGTCTTCGAGGCGCTTCGGATCGTCCTCCTCCGGATGCGGGAACCCGGCCAGCTCCGCAAGCCGTTCGGCGTGCCACACCATCGGGTGGTCCAGGAAGCTGCCCGGGTGGTGCGACGGGTCCCGGTCCACCGTCTCGCGCATCGCGTCGAGGACCTCGCGCGGCAGGTTCCAGCGCTGCACCCAGCCCTCGGTCTCGTCCGGGGTCGGAGTCCGGCCGCTCTGGCGGAGACTCAGGTAGCGGAACCACGCCGGCAGGTCGTGCAGGAGCCCCTGCAGGTACGCAAGCTCGTTGTCCTCGCCGCGGCCGCGCACCAACGCGAGGGTCTGCGCGGCGAGGCCGGTGGCCACCGAGTGCACCCAGAGCTTGCGCAGGGGACCCGTGCCGGTGACGTCGAGCACGGGCGTCTCGAATGCCTTCTGCAGCAGCGTGCTGCCCAGGCGCGCGACCAGGCGGGAGAGCGTGTGCGGCTCGCCGGGCCCGAGGTTGACCGGCGCCCCGGTCCAGCGCAGGCAGCGCAGGACCGTGAGCGGGTCCACGCGCAGCAGGTTCACCAGCGTGGCCACCGGGGAACGGCGCTGGATCGCCCGCCGCACGTAGGTGCGCAGGTCGCGGATCGCCAACATCGACGGGAGTCGCGTCAGCGGGTGGGCGTGGATCTTCGGTGCCGTCAGGGTCAAGACCGGGCTCCGCAGGGTGGATCGGCGCCATTGGCTCCGCGCCTGAACACGGAACTTCGCCAGACCGGAGGCCGTGGCAGGCCGGCTCCGCGGGCGGCGTGCGATCCTGGTCATCGGCCGGTGCGAATCCGCTCTCGCGAGCCGCAGGCGGACCCGCCCAGAGGGCCCTTGCCATGGTCCCGGCGCGCGGGAGACGGGATTCGATGATGACTCAACCTGGCCTCACCAAAGCACTTGGCGGTTCGGTGCCCCAGGTTCCTGCGAGTGCCGGCAGGTGTTGGCCCGGCGTTCGCGTTCCCCTCCTCCATGACCGCGTCCTGCCCACCTCTCTGGCACCCCGCCACTGCAGCGGCAGGGAGTGCGCTGCCACATCCGGCTGGCCGCGGACCGCGCATGCTCGTCGCGACGCCCTACTCGGAGGCGCTCGACCTGCTGCGGTCCATGGGGGAGGTGCCCGACTGTTCGAGCGGCGAGCCCGCCCACGTAGTGGCGACGGCGCTGATGGACAGGTTCCGCCGCTGCGGAGAGAGCGAGGTCTTCGAACGTCTGGTTCACCTGACCTCCGCCATGCTGCTGCAGCGGGTGCGCCGCCGGCTGCGCCAGATGGGTGAGTCCATGGATCCGCACGAAGTCCTGCAGGACGTGTTCGTGAACATCTACCGCTATCCAGATCGGTTCGATCCCACGCGCCCCGAGGCGTTCCGCGTCTGGGCCTCCACCATCGTCGACAACGCGGTGCGCCGCCAGCTGCGGCAGCGGCGGGTCGTCCGGGCCGTCGGCGGCAACGCCGGGGATCAGCTCGACCGCGAGGCCGACCGCCGCACGGCCGGCCCCGAACTCTGGGCCGAGGCCAACGAGACCGAGGAGCTGCTGGCGCCCGCGTGGCGGCTCTTCCTGGCGCTCTACCTGGCCGCGTTCGAGGCTCTCTCGCCGCGCGAGCGCTACGTCCTGCAGATGGTGGAGGTGAAGGGTCTGCGGTACGCAGAGGTCGCGGCGACGCTGGGGATCCGGCCGGAGGCGCTGAAGATGGTGGTGTTCCGTGCGCGGCGCCGCGTCTTCGCCCGGATGAGTCGGGTGGCGTCCGGTCTGGGTGACCGGCCGAGCCGGCCGCATCCGCGCAGGTAGCGTCCGATCGTCCCATCGCGGCCCGGGTCGGCGCGCAAGGCAAGGACGACCAGGCGCCACCGCTCGTGGTCACCAGGAGTCGGGCCGCCCTGCCCCGGGGGCGGTGCCGGGCCGCGCGGTCCCCAGGAGGAGTGGTTCCCCGGACGTGGGAGACGAGCGTCCTTCCGGCACGAACCGCGCAGGGGCCGTGCGTGCGAACGCGGGCCGGCGGGCAGGAACCTCGCGCCCGGCCCGGCGCTCGGCCATCATGCGGGCATGGCCACGGTTGCCGCTCCGGAGCCCGTAGACCGCCTCTTTCTCCACTGCCGGGAGCTGGTGACCCTCGCCGACGGTCCCGCGGCAGGCGCGCGCAGGGGCAAGGCGCTCCTCGAGCTGGGGATCGTCCCGGACGGCGCCGTGGCCGTGCGCGACGGACGCATCGTGGCGGTCGGCGCGACGGCCGATCTCCGCCGGCGCTTCCGGGCCGGGGAGGAGCTGGACCTCTCGGGATTCGTCGTGCTGCCGGGCTTCGTGGACTGCCACACCCATCCGGTGTTCACGGCCACCCGGGAGCACGAGTTCCATCAACGCTGCTCCGGAGCCGACTACATGGCGATCGCGGCGGCGGGCGGCGGGATCCTGAGCTCGATGCGGGCGGTGCGGCAGGCCACGGCCGGCGAGCTGGCCCAGGCCGTGCGCCGCCACCTCGACGGCTTCCTGGTGCAGGGCACGACCACGATCGAGGCCAAGAGCGGCTACGGCCTCTCCACCGAGGCGGAGGTGAAGAGCCTGCGCGTGCTGCGGGACGTGAGCCGCGAGCACGCCCTGACGGTGAGCCCCACCTTCCTCGGCGCGCACGAGTTCCCGCCCGAGTACCGCGACGACCGCGAGGGCTACGTGCGGCTGGTGGTGGGGGAGATGCTGTCACGCGTGAAGGAGCTCTGTGACTCGTGCGACGTGTTCGCCGAGCCGAAGGTCTTCGACCGCGTGCAGACCGTGCGCATCCTGTCGGCGGCGCGGTCCGAGGGGCTCCGCCTGCGCCTGCACGCCGACGAGATCGAACCGATGGGTGGCGCCGAACTGGCCGTGGAGATGGGAGCCGACTCCGCCGACCACCTGCAGCGGATCTCCGAGGCCGGCCAGGAGCGCCTGGCCCAGAGCCAGACCGTGGCGGTGTTCCTGCCCGGCACGAGCTTCCTGCTGGGGAAGAACGTCCATCCCCCGGCGCGCGCGATGCTGGAGCGCGGCTGTGCCGTGGCGCTGGCCACCGACTTCAACCCCGGCACCTGCTTCAGCCAGTCGATGCCCGCGGTGATCACGCTGGCGTGCGTGAACCTGAAGATGGGCATCGCCGAGTGCATCCACGCTGCCACCCTGAATGCCGCGGCATCCCTGCACCTGGACCGCGACCTCGGCAGCCTGCATCCCGGCAAGCGCGCCGACTTCGTGGTGCTCGACCTGCCGAGCCACGAGGCGCTCGGCTACGCATTCGCGGGCAACCCGGTGGCCCTGACGGTGAAGGACGGCGTGCCGGTGGTGGCGAACATCGCCGAGTTCGAGCCCGATCTCGCCCCGGCCACCGAGCCGGAGGACGCCCCCGGCGCCTGACGAGTCCGCCAGAGACGCGCGACCCGAGGTGGTATAGCCTCCGGCGCGATGAGGGCCCTGCTCGAGTTCGTTCCCAACTTCTCCGAGGGTCGCGATGCGGCCAAGGTCGAGGCTCTGGTCGCCGCGATGCTGGGCGTGCCTGGGGCCGTGAAGCTCGACACCGAGATGGACGCGGCGCACCACCGTTCGGTGGTGACCCTGGCCGGGTCGCCCGAGGCGATGGCCGAGGCCGCGTTCCGCGGCGCCGCGAAGGCGATGGAGCTGATCGACCTGCGCCGGCACAAGGGCGAGCACAAGCGCATGGGCGCGATGGACGTCTGCCCGTTCGTGCCGCTGGGCTCGGCCGACATGGCGCTCGCGGTACGCACCGCCGAGCAGGTCGGCGCCCGCATCGGGGCTGAACTCGGCCTGCCGGTGTTCCTCTACGCACGTGCCGCGCGCCGGCCGGAGCGCACGGTCCTGGGGACGTTCCGCAACAAGGAGTTCGAGGGGCTCCAGTCCCTCGTGGGTGCCGACCCGCTCTACGCACCCGACTTCGGCCCCGCCCTGATGCACCCGAGCGCCGGCGCCGTGGCGGTCGGCGCGCGCGACTTCCTGATCGCGTACAACGTGAACCTCGCCACCGAGGACGTGGCGGTGGCCAAGGCGATCGCCAAGCAGGTGCGCGAGAAGGACGGCGGCTTCCCCGCGGTGCAGGCGATGGGGTTCTTCCTCGACGACCGCAAGCAGGCGCAGGTCAGCATGAACCTGCTGGACTTCCGCCGCACCTCGATCCGCACCGTGTTCGACGCGGTGGCGAAGCTCGCGGCGGCGGCGGGAGTGAGCGTCGCGGAGAGCGAGCTGGTGGGGCTGGTCCCGGCCGCGGCGATCGACGCCGCGATGGCGCGGCACGTCCTGCTGCGCTCCTTCGACCGGCGCAAGCAGGTGGTGGAGGAGCGGCTGGCGGCCGAGGGCGTTCGCTAGTCGGCCGCCCGGGCCGCGGGCCCTGGCTCAGCGCCGCCGGCGGATCCCGGTGTAGAGCCCCAGCCCCGCCAGCGTGGCCGACGGCAGGCTGCCCGTGATGAAGGTCTGGAACTTCGCGCTCTCCTCCTGGATCCGCTCGCCCAACTTCGCGAAGAGCTGATCGAAGCCGTTCCAGTTGACGGTGATCAGCTCGGCATAGGCGAGCAGGAACAGGAACAGGAACGCGAGGCCGCACGCGAACACCACCATCTTGGCGGCCTTGCGCAGCGCGTAGCCGACCGAGAAGCCGGCGAAGAACGAGAACCCGAGCCGGAACATCCCCGCCGACCAGGGATCCTCGACCGTCCCGGCGCTGGGCCGGCTGCCCACCGGATTGCGGGTGTCCAGGTAGCCCTGGCCCAGGCTCGGCGGCACGCCCTGGCCGCTGCCCGGTCCGGCAGGCGGCGGCGCACTGTCCTGGAGCATGTAGAGCACGCCGCCGCCCACCAGCAGGAGGCCGGCGACCGCGAACCCGATCTTCTGCCAGCCGGGCAGGGCCCGCAGGTCGGCCGCGAACTCGGCCATGCCGCCGCCCTTGCGTGCCGGGGTCTCGGTCATGCCGCCCACTCTCCGCCAAGCCCGCGCACGGCGCAAGCGCGGCGCAGCCGGCCCGCGCTACGCTCTGCGGCCGCGATGGCGCGGATCCACTTCCTGATCCTCGGTGCGCTCGCGGCTGCGCCGCCGGCGCAGGATCCCGCGCCGGGCGCGGCCGCCGCCGCCGCCCGGGCCAGCATCGTGCGTCACTGCATCGAGTGTCACGGTGCGAAGGACCCGGAGGCGGACCTGGACCTGGAGCGGATGCCCTTCGAGCAGGATCCGGAGCGGCTCGTGGCCGTGCTGCGCCAGATGCGCGATCGCGTGGCTGCAGGCGAGATGCCGCCGGCCGAGAAGCCGCGGCCCGCGCGCGAGGACCTCGAGGCGATCGTCGGCTTCGCGCGGGAGCGGCTGGCGGCGCTGGCACGGAGCCGACCCCCGGCCCCCGGCCGCGTGTCCATGCGCCGCCTCTCGCGGGCCGAGTACGCGCGCACCATCCGCGACCTGTTCGGACTGGATGCCGTGCCGGCCCGGAGCTTCCCCCCGGATGATCTGGTCCACGGGTTCGACAATCAGGGCGCCGCGGCCACGTTCTCGGCGCTGCATCTGGAGAAGCTCGTGGCCGCGGCGGAGTGGATCGCGGAGCAGGTCGTGCCCAGCGAGGATCCCGACCATCCACCGGTGCAGCGCTTCGAGGCGGAGTTCATGGCGGGCGAAGGCATGCACCGGAGCGGCGGCGACTCCGCCCACCTGCTCGCCGCGGGTGCGATCGTGCAGGGCGTGCACGTGCCGCGCGCCGGAACCTATCGGGTGCGCATCCGGGCCTGCGGCGACCAGGCCGGGGACGAGCCGGTGCGCATGGCCCTCCTGGTCCAGGGCCGGCGGGTGCGCGTGTTCGAGGTGCCGGAGACCCCGGCCCAGCCGGGCATCCGCTCCGTGGACCTGCCCCTGCGCGAGGGCCGCAACCGCATCGCCATCGACTTCGTCAACGATCTCTACCAGCCCAAGCATCCGGACCCGCGCCAGCGCGACCGCAACCTGTACGTCGACTGGCTGGAGGTCGTCGGCCCGGTCGACCGCCGCGAACCGCCGCAGGGCAGCGCGTGGCTTCGCGCCGCGGATCCTGGCACCGGGGCGGCGCGGACGCGCGCGGCGCCGATCGTGCGTGCCCTGGCCAGCCGGGCCTGGCGCCGGCCGGCCACCGAGAGCGAGGTCGCGGCACTCGCCGCGCTGGTCGCCGACGCAGCCGCGGCCGGGGACCCGTTCCCGCGTGCCGTGCAGCTCGCGGTGGTGGCCGTGCTGGTCTCGCCCCACTTCCTGTTCAAGGCGGAGCCCGGGGCCACCGAGGGTGTGCCCGGCCAGAGCGTCGCGCTGGACGACTACCAGCTTGCCACGCGGCTCGCGTACTTCCTGTGGAGCAGCATGCCCGACGACGCGCTGCTGGAACTCGCCGCGCAGGGGCGGCTGGCGCGGCGCGGCGCGGGCGGCGCCGATGCCCTGCGCGCCTCCGCGGAACGCATGCTCGCCGATGCCAGGGCACAGGCGCTCGCCTCCGAGTTCGCGGGGCAGTGGCTCGAGATCCGCAACGTGGCGGATGCCGCGCCCGATCCGCTCCGCTTCCCCGAGTTCAGCGCCGAGCTGCGGCGCGATCTCGCCACCGAGACCGAGCTCTTCTTCGCCGCGATCCTGCGCGAGGACCGGCCCGTGCAGGATCTCCTCGACGCCGACTTTTCGTTCTGGAACGAGCGGCTGGCGCGCCACTACGGGGTGGGCGGCGTGGTGGGGGAGGAGTTCCGGCGGGTGACGGTTCCCGACCGCCGCCGTGGCGGGATCCTCGGCCACGGCAGCGTGCTGGTGCTGACCTCGAACGCGGCGCGCACCTCGCCCGTGCGGCGCGGCAAGTGGATCCTGGAGAACCTGCTCGACCAAGCTCCGCCGCCGCCGCCGCCCGGCAACGACAGCCTGCGGGGCGAAGAGGAAGTGCGCGACGCGCGCACCCTGCGCGCCAGGATGGCCGCGCACCGGGCGCGCCCGGAGTGTGCCGGTTGCCACGTGCGCATGGACGCACTGGGGTTCGCGCTGGAGAACTTCGACGCGGTCGGCCGCTGGCGCGACCGCGACGGCGCGGGCGCGATCGACGCCTCCGGCGAGCTGCCTGGCGGCCGCCGGATCGATGGCGTGGGGGAGCTGAAGGAGCTGCTGCGCGCCGATCGGTCCTTCGTCCACTGCGTGGCCCGCAAGCTGTTCACCTACGCCATCGGCCGCGCGCCCCTCGCCGCCGACCACCTGGCCCTCGAGAACGCGGTGGACGCGCTGCCGGCCCGGCCCAGCCTGCGGCACTTGATCCTCGCGATCGTCGATCTCGACGCGTTCCGCAGCCGCGCGGTGGCACGATGACCGCCGGCGCAGGGCCGCGGTAGGATGGCCGCCGTCCCGCACGCGTATGGCCGTCCCCCTCACCAGGATCCACCTCTCGCGCCGCGCCTTCCTGCGCGGCTCCGGCGCGAGCCTCGCGCTGCCGCTGCTCGATGCGATGGTCCCGGCCATGAGCGTCACGCCGCCGCCACCCAGGCGCGCGCTCTTCGTCTTCGCGCCCAACGGCAAGAAGATGGACGAGTGGACCCCGGCGGAAGCCGGTGCCCTGGGCGAGCTGCCATGGCTGCTGGCGCCCCTGGCCCCGGTGCGGGACCAGCTCACCGTGGTGACCGGACTCGCCCTGGACGCGGCCCGCTCCCATGGCGACGGACCCGGCGACCACGCCCGCGGCTGCGCCGCGTTCCTGACCTGCGCGCATCCGGTGAAGACCGCAGGGCCGGACCTCCGGGCGGGGGTGTCGGTGGACCAGGTCCTCGCCGCCCATGCCGGGGGCAGCACGCGGTTCCGTTCCCTGGAACTCGGCCTCGAGCCCGGCCGCGCGGCGGGCAACTGCGACTCGGGCTATGCCTGTGCGTACGTGAACCACGTGGCGTGGCGGACCCCGACCCAGCCGCTGCCCAAGGAGACCGATCCACGCGCGGTCTTCGGCCGGCTCTTCGCGGATCCCGACGAGGCGCTCGACGGGGGGGCGCGGGCCGCCCGCCTGCGGCGCCGGCGCAGCGTGCTCGACCTGGTGCGCGAGGATGCGCGGCGCCTGGCGGGCAACCTCTCGGCCGGCGACCGCGCCAGGCTGGAGCTCTACCTGGAGTCGGTGCGCGAAGTGGAGCAGCGCATCACCCGGGAGGCGGACGAGCGGGCGCGCGTGCCGGTGCCCGAGGGCCTGCGTGGCCAGCGCGGCATCGGCGCGCGGCTTGCACTCCTCTACGAGTTGCTCTGCCTGGCCTTCCAGGCCGACCTGGTGCGCGTCGCCACGTTGATGGTGGCCAACGGCGGCAGCAACCTCGCCTATCCGTTCCTGGGCGTGGCGGAGGGACACCACACGCTCTCGCACCACGGCCGCAAGCCCGAGAACCTCGCCGCCCTGCGCAAGATCAACCGGTTCCATGTCGAGCGCCTGGCCGAGTTCCTGCTGGGGTTGGCTGCGGTGCCCGAGGGCGAGGGCCGGCTCCTCGACCACTGCGTCGTGGTCTACGGCTCGGGCATCAGCGATGGCGACCGGCACAACCACGATGACCTGCCGATCCTGGTCGCGGGCGGCGCGGGCGCGGTGCTGCGTGGTGGCCAGCACCTCGTGGTGCGGCGGCGGACGCCGCTGGCCAACCTCTACCTGACCATCCTGGATCGTGCCGGGGTGGCCGCCGAGCGCTTCGCGGACAGCACGGGGCGGCTGCCGGCATGATGCGAGCCACGCAGGCCGGAGGACGCACGTGAACCTGCGCGTGCTCCTGGTTGCACATGGCTACCCGCCGGAGCTGAGCGGCGGGACCGAGCGCTACACCCGCCACGTCGCCGAGGCTCTCGTCCAGCGCGGTCACGGCGTGACGGTCGTGGCCGGCACGCTGGCATGGCGCGAGCGGCTGGCGGTGAGCGAGGAGCAGGCGGGCGGGGTACGGGTCCTGCGCGTGCACCGGGACGACGCGCACCCCGAGACCTGGGACAGGGGGCATGCGCCCGCCGTCGCGGAGCGGTTCGCCGCGATCCTGGACGAGGTCCGTCCCCACGTGGTGCACGTGCAGCACTGGATCCGGCTCACGCGGGACCTCGTCCGCACCGCCCACCGTGCGGGGATCCCGGCGCTCGTCACGCTGCACGACTTCCATGCCACCTGTCCCACGCACTTCCGCGTCCTGCCCGACGGGACCACCTGCACCGTGCCCGCCGCCGGCCCGGTGTGTTCCGGCTGCGTGCGCGGATCGTGGTGGTGGGCCGAGGACGAACTCGACGCCGAGGTACGCCTGCACGCGGCGGACCTGCGCAACGAGCTCGACCTCGCCCAGCGGGTGCTCGTGCTCAGCGCCGCGCAGGCGCGGCTGCTCGCCCAGGTCACCGGCCGCGCGGAGTCCACCTTCGTGGTCCACCCGTTCCGGGCCCTGGTGCCGCTGCGGCGCGGGCCGGTGCCGCCCCCCGCGCCGCCCCTGCGGATCGCGAGCTGGGGACAGCTCTGGTCGCTGAAGGGCCAGCACGTGCTCCTGGACGCCGTGCGTGCGATGCGCCATCGGGCCGAGGTGCTGGTCGAGCTCTTCGGTTCGGGCGCCGAGCCCGGCTACGAGGAACGGCTGCGTGCGGCGGCCGAAGGGCTGCCGGTGAAGTTCCGCGGCGCGTACGCGCCGGCCGATCTGGAGCGGCATCCCATGCATCTCGCGGTGTTTCCCTCGCTCGCCAACGAGACCTTCGGATTCGTGATCGAGGAGGCTCGCATGCTCGGCGTGCCGGTGGTGGTCAGCGATGCCGGCGCCTACCCCGAGCGGATCGGGGCGGGCGGCGTCGTGGTGCCCCGCGGGGACGCCGCGGCCCTGGCGGCGCTGCTCGATCGATGCGTTGAGGCGCCGGCCGAGGTCGAGCGCCTGCGTGCCGGCGTGGTCGCGCCCGGACCCTTCGCCGAGCACGTGAACCACCTCGAGGACCTCTACCGGCACGTCGCCGCCTATCCCGAGCCGCGCCGGGACCACTTCGACCTCGAAGGACACCTGCGCCATGCGCAGCGCCGCTACGAGGCTCGCGAGCGGCATCTCGCCGGGCTCGAGGCCGAGCGCCGGCAGCGCAAGGGCCCCTGACCCGACACATTCCCACGGAACGAGACCATGGATCCGAAACCGCTCCCGCACGTCGGCGCTTCCCCCTCTGTGCCCCCCCGCGCCCGCGTCCCGGCACCGCTCCGGCTTGCCGGCCTGCTCGGGCTGCTGTTCCTGGCGGGATGGGTCGGGGCGGAGCAGGGCCGGGACGTACAGGATGTCATCCGGAGCAGGCGCTTCGAGCTCCTGGACGGGGACGGCAAGGTTCGCGCCAGGCTGGGACCGGGGGAGCGGGGCGAGACCGAGCTCGTGGTCCTGGATCCGACGGGCAGGGTGCGCACCCGGATGGGGCTGAACGCGCAGCAGGAGTCGGTGCTCTCGCTGCATGACGCCGAGGGCAAGACCCGGCTCGCGCTGGTGATCGATGAGGGCAGCAGCACGCAGCTCCTGCTCCTGGATCCCGGGCAGAAGCCACGCCTGCACCTCGCGGTAAGTCAGCGCGGTGCGCCAGGGATCCTCTTCGTGCACTCTGACGGCACCATGCCCGCTGGCCTGGGCGTCCACGCCGACGGGCGGGCCTGGGCATTGCCCGCCAAGGATGTCTCCGAGAGCCAGCCCACCGGGCGCTGAGGTCGCGGGCCGCCACACGCCCCGTCAAGACCCGTCACCCCAGCCGCCGCAGCGGCGCCGGGTGGCGTGCCTGTCGTGGCCGCCGTGCCGCGTGGCGGCGGCGCGGAATCACTGATCGCCGCCGAACCGGCTGCGCAGGCCGTTGCTGTGCGGGATCGGCGTCGGGTAGGGCGCGCCGATGTCGATGTAGCTGAACTGCGTGTAGAGGCTCGCGTTGATCAGTGACGCCGAGACCGGCGTGGGGAACGTCAGTGAGGCGCCGCCGACGCTGTTGGTCGTCGTCCCAAGGCTCACGTCGATCGAGGTGTAGAGGAAGCACCCGGGGATTCCCGCGATGGCAAGGTTCAGCGGCAGGGGGAACGCGCCCCAGGTCGTGTTCGAAACGCCCACGTAGAGCGACGCACCCGAGTTGGGCCGCGCGCCGGCCAGGCGCAGGGTCCAGGAGTCACCGGCGAACGGATACCCCTTGGGGGCGGCGCCGGTGTGGCTGGAGAGGCCGGTCGTACCCGCGCATGAGGTGCCGTACGTCGCGAAGCTGCCCACGGTGCGGAGGTAGTAGTCCGCGATCACGGTCGTGTTGGCCGTGAGTGTCACGTTGATCGGATTCACGCCGATGCCGCGGCTCACGCCGTTCACGCGCCACTGCTTGAAGGGGACGCCGGAGCCGTTGGTGGCTGGGGCGGTGAGCGTCACGATCTCCGTGTCGAAGTACAGCCGGCTGAACGGCGTCGATCCATTGCCCGCCCCGCCCAGGTCGTTGGGGCTGACCGTGATCGCGATCGCGCTCGCCGGGTTCGTCGACTGCACTGTGAGCGTGCGCTCCGCAGCGTAGTTGGCCTGTGCCGCGTCGTCGGCATAGAGGATGTTCTCCACGTCGTAGACGCGCTGACCGATCGGGCGGGAGCCGTCGGTGCCGGTCCACTGCTTGAACCGGTACACGGTGCTGCCCGAGGTCACGCTCGCCGGAGCGGTCAGGGTGTATCCCTGCTGCTGGAAGTAGCTGCGAACGAACGGAGTCGCGCCGTCGGTGGCCCCGAAGCGGTCGGCCTGCTCCACCTGGATCGTCACGCCGGTGAGCGGCGGGGATGTCACGTTCAGATTGGGGAAGCTCGGCAGGTAGTCGTCGCGGCCGAACCAGAAGTAACGCGACTCGACCGAGGTGCCCTGCAGGGTGTGGCCTGCGGCCACGAAGGTGCGTGCATCGTTGGAACTGGGGCCGCACTGCAGGTAGTCGCCCCACCGGTTGCCCGTCGGCCCGGCGCTGCCGCCGCGGACCGCGTAGCTGGCCCAGGTGGCGAAGGACGTGTAGTTGTCGAGCAGGAACGCGCCGAGCGAGGGGTAGAGGGTTCCGCCGCCGTAGGCGAACACGCCGCCGACGTGACCCATGGAATTGGTGCCCACCGCGGGGAAGTGGTAGGCGAACGTGGAGTTCCACAGATCGAAGGTGCCGATCAGGGCGAGTCCGGCCGGGTTGAACCTCGCGCAGCGTACGAAGGTCTGTGGTCGTCCTGCGACCCCTCCCGAGGTCCACCAGAAGCCGATCTCGCCCGGTGTCGCGTGCCCCGAGAGCACGCAGTTCACGGTGTAGCCGAACCCGGTCCAGTCGCGCCCGTCCGGGCCGGGGGCCGGGGTGGCGGTCCCGCTCCACGCGGGGACCGCGCGGTCGAAGATCGAGGCGGCGCCTGCGCCATCACCCCAAGAGTAGACCCTCAGGTTCGTGGTGCTGGAGTGTGCGGCCCAGTACATCGTGGCGGTCGAGCCCTGGGCGAAGCGGTACGAGCCGAAGCCGCCGAGTGCCGTCGACGTGTAGTACGAGAGGTTGATGCCCACGCCGTCGTAGAGTTGCTGCAGCGGAATGCGGTAGAGCAGCAGGCCGGCAGCAGCGGCCGGCGGCTGCGCGATGATGCATGACCCGTACAGGAAGCCGTTGCTGTAGGCGATGTCGCTGTAGTCGAGGAAACGGTTCGCGGGCAGGCCGAACACGGCCGGAGTCAGGTCCCAGTACACCCAGGAGTTGTTCTTCAGCCCATTGCGGCCCTTGGCCCGCGCGATGCGCAGGCTGCCCATGCCGGTGGTGGAGCTGTACGAGTACTCCAGCAGCCACAGGGCCATCCCCACGTCCACTCCGCTGCCCACGTTCGCGACGTGCAGCGTGCGCTGGTCGCAGCAGAACCCTCCGTCGCGTGCCGGGAAGCGCGTGTATGGGTTGAGGTACTCCCAGGTCTGGCCGTTGTCGCGCGAGAGCCCCGCATACCAGTTGCCGGTGTAGAGGACTGTATCCCTCGCGATCACCGCGGTCGGTTCGCCGGTCGTGCTGCGCGAACCGCCGGAGATGTTCGCTGCCGAGTTCTTGAAGAAGGTGAATGCCCCGAGCGTCGGTGCAGGCTGCCCGTCGACGGGCCGAGGCTCAGAGGGTGGATTCGTGGGCTGGGGCAGAGTGGGCACGCCCTCCGGCACTCGCGGGAACACCTTCGCGTCCTTGGTGAGGATTCCGTTGGGGGGCGCGGGGAAGTCGAGGCCAGGGACGACGGGCTGGGCGACGTGCGCCTGCACGATCGTCGTCTGGGGCATTCCCGGGTCGATGGGACCCTGGGCGCAGAGCGAGCCGGAGAGGAGGGCGGCACTGGCCGCACTGCACAGGAGTGGATGGCGCATGGTGGATACCGCACCGAGGCGAGTGGCGGCCTTGCGATGTGCAGGGCCCGAGATGGACACCTGAGTGCCGATATTAGTGCGCAGGCTGGGGCCAGCAACCCCCTGCACGCGCAGGGCTCGCCGGCGCTGCATGCCGTGCCGAGGACACGCGTGAACCTGGTGCGGGATCCGCCGCTAACATCTGGCGGTCCGCACCGGCTCGACTCACACGATGCTTCGATTGCTCTCCAGCGTCATGGTCGCGTTCCACTCCCTGGTCCTGCTCTCCTGCGCCGAAGGGCCCGAGTCCCTGTGGCAGCCGCTGCGCGACCTGGATCTGCGCACGGCCCGGCGCCTGGAGTGGAGCGCGAGCCGGGACGGTCAGCCGGTGGTATGGCTGCCGGACGGATCGCGTGGCCTGCGGATGACCGCCCCGATCCGCGATCGCGTCGACCCCGAGGTGGCCGACTCCCTGCTGGTCCACTGGAAGAAGTGCACGCTGCATCTGCCCGAGGGTCCGGTTCCGTCGGCCGAAGCCGTGCGGCGCAGGCAGCTCGACCCGGCGCTGGCGTTCCTGCGCGCGGAGTTCCCGGAGCGCACCGTCTTGCTGGAGTTCGGCGGCGGGGCGGATCGGCCGGACTCGATCTGGGCGAGGTGTGGCGATCGCATCGGTTGGTGCAGCGCCGGGATCCTGCAGGCGATGCAGGTCTCCCAGGAGGCACTGCGCGACCCGAGGCTCTTCGCTGCGGGCCACGCCGAGGTCGAGTGCGTGCAGCTCTCCGTGACCGGCGCGGATGGCGACCGGGTCGTCGCGGACGCCGAACGGCGCGCGGGCGTCTGGGCCTGGCGCGTGCGTCCGCCCGGCGATCTCGCGCCGGCGCCGTTCGCCGAGGCGGTGCTGGGAGCGCGGGCCGCGGGCTTCCGCCACGGCGAGAGGGTGCAGGGCAAGGCCGCCGCGGTGCTCCTCGTGCGGGGTGCCGGATTCGAGGAGCGCGCCGAGCTGCACCCTTCGGCGGGGCGAACCTGGGTCGCCGCCCAGGCACACCGGGACGTCGACGTGGCCGTGGAGCTGCCTCCGCCACTGCCCGGGCTGCTGCCGGCGCGCTGACCTCAGCGGGTTTCCGACGGCAGCTCGCCGAGCCGCACGCGCACGGTGAGTTCGCGCAGGGTGCTGGGGTCGGGGAGGCCGCGGAGGATCCGGACCTCCACCTCGTCGCCGGCCTTCTTCCCGCCGATCGCCTTCTGGATGTCGAAGGTGCGTTCCACGCGCTTGCCGTCCACCGCGACGATCGCGTCGCCGAGGAGCTGGCGGCCCTCTTCGTCCCAGCGCTCGCCGAGGATCCCTGCGGCGGCGGCGCCCAGGCCGGGGACCGTCTCCCGCACCAGGAGGAGCGAATCCCCGCGGAACGTGATCTCCGCGGTCATGACGCCCAGGCCGAGGCGGGACGGCGGCACCGCCCGGCCCGTGGAGATCACCCTGGGCACGATCTGGTTGATCGTGTCGATCGGCACGGCGAAGCCGATGCCGGCGCTGGTGCCGGTGGGGCTGTAGATCGCGGTGTTCATCCCGATCACGCGCCCCGCACTGTCCAGGAGCGGTCCGCCCGAGTTGCCGGGGTTGATGGCGGCATCGACCTGGATCACCCCTTCGATCGCGGTGCGTGCCACGGATTCGATCGTGCGGTTGAGCGCGCTGATCACGCCGGTGGTGAGGGTCTGGTCGAGGCCGAAGGGGTTGCCGATCGCGAGCACGTACTGGCCCACGCGCAGGTCGCCCGAGGTGCCGATCTCCACGGCGCGCAGGCCGCCCGGCGGGTTCACGATCTTGATCACCGCGATGTCGTTGGCGGCGTAGTCGCCGACCACGACCGCGCGCAGCTCGCGCTGGTCGTGCATGCGCACGGCCACCTCCTTGCGCCCGGCGATCACGTGGTAGTTGGTGACCACGTAGCCGCGCTCGTCCCAGACGAAGCCGGTGCCCGTGCCCTCGGGCAGCTGCTGGACGAAGCCGTAGGGATTGCGCACCCGCACCCTGGGGCTGGTGATGTGCACGACCGAGGCCGCGTTGCGCTCGAACACGTCGATCGTGGTCTTCTCGAAGTCGGCGAGCTGGCCGCGCGCGGTCACCTCGCGCGGCTTCGCATCACCGTGCACCGGACCGACGCGAAAGCGGTCGAACACCAGCCATGCGGTCATCGCGAACGCGGCCCCGGCCAGGAGCAGGGGCACGATCGCGATCGGACGCGGCTCAGGAGGGGGATACCCGCTCATGGGCGCATCGTAGCCAGTGTGGCGTGCTTCCCGCCGCGGGCGGGCTCACGGCTGGTGGGCCGGCCACAGCTCCTGCCACCGGAGCGTGCTGCCCGCCTGGGTGGATTGCAGATGCGCGACGGCCTCCGGGCTGAGCCGCACCCGCTCCAGTGCGGTTTCGGCCAGGGCGCGACCGCACGCCTCGGCGATGCCGTGCGCGTCGAGATGGTGGTAGCCGAAGATGTGCGCCGGAGTGCCGGACTTGGAGAACTTGCGCACCGCCAGCGCGATCTGGCGCGTGCCCACGACGGAGCCGATGTTGTCCAGGAGCCCCGCCTCGCCGTCGTGCACGCTGACCACGGGCACGCGCCGGCCGGCCAGATCGACCGCGTCGGCGGGGCGCAGCGGCTCGCCGCCGGAGCGGCGCAGGTGCAGGGCTCCATCCACGCCCAGGCCCTCGCGCAGATGGCGGTACTCGTCGTGGTGGCCCAGGATGCCCAGCAGCAGCTCGGGAGAACTCACCGCGATCACGTTGGCGTAGATGCCCTGCTGCAGCAGCAGCTCGCTGGCGGCCACCGCCTCGGGGGCGAGCGCGCCCATCACGAACACGTGCACCACGTTCTCGCCCGGCGCGTAGCCCACGTAGCCGCGGTAGTCGACCAGGTGGTAGGCCCCGGCCAGGACGTCGTGCCGCAGGCGTTCGAGGATCTCCGGATCGGGCAGCGACGGGACCTCGGCCTCGGGCAGTCCGCCGTCGGCGGGCGAGACGGAGAGGCGCGCTCCCTCGGGGATCCCGACCTTGAAGCGCGCCTGGCGGCGCAGGTTCTTGAGCAGCAGGTCCTGGCGCAGGGCCCGGGTGACGGCCCGGATCAGCACGCCGGTGCGGCCCTGGTTCTGGCCGGCGAAGTGGCGGCGGATCGCGTCGCACAGGATCCAGTCGAGTTCCAGCGCGAAGGCCGGCTCCCAGGTGATCAGGTTGGGGATCTGGATGTCGCTCTTCCAGCTGTGCTGCGCGCCCTCGGGGGCGAGCGTGATCCCCGACGGCGTCCCCACGAGCACGAACCCGGAACGCCAGTAGAGGTTGTAGTAGAGCTGGTCGAGCGCGCGTTTGATGAAGAAGTCGTAGACCGTCATCATCGGCAGGAACGGCACGCCGACGAAGTCGCCCATCTTGCCGAACGAGCCGGCCGCGCTCATGCAGTTGGCCTCGGCGATCTCGAAGCGGATGTGCCGGGTCCACGCCTCGTCGGTGGGGGCGAGTTCGGGCCGCAGGCGTTCGCGCAGTTCCAGCTCCTTCTCCCAGTTCTTCTCCGACTCCGGGCCGAAGATCTTCTCGTCCATGGCCGGGTTGATGTTGGTGCTGGTGCCGACGTCCGGCGCCATGGTCAGGACGAGGTCGGCGACCGTGGCCCAGCGCGATTCGTCGGGACTCAGCTCCTTGCCCGTGGGACGGCCGGCGTGCTGCAGCTCGTCGTACACGCCGATGCGGACCAGCTTCGCGGCGAGCTGGCCCCACATCCATTGGGTGTGCGCCAGCGGCGCGAGCTTGAGGTTGATGCGCAGCGATTCGGGGGTGTCGCCCTCGGCCGCGATCGCGTCGCGCACCTTCGCCAGATTGGCGGCGCGCAGCCGCTCGTGCGCCTCCACGCCGGCGCGCAGCTCGGCCCCGCGCCGCGCCAGCCAGCGCGCCTCGGCGCTCTCCGCCGCGAAGCGCTGGAACGGTCGCGCCAGGCTCAGGCCCTCGCTGGCCAGCAGCGCCTCGACCTCGTCCTTCTCGACCATGGCCGAGTGGTTGCCGGGCGAGGCGTACGAGCTGAGCCCGCGCCCCTTCACCGTGTGGGCCACGATCAGCGTCGGCGTGCGCCCGTCCCGCTTGCTGGCCCGCAGCGCCTCGGTCAGCACGGTGAGGTCGTGGCCGCCCAGGTCTGCGAACACCTCCAGCAGCTCCTGGTCGGTGAGGGTGTCGAGCACCTTCTTGGCCTTGGCGTCGACCTCCAGGATCGCGGCACGTGTGCGGGCGGCGTCACGCTTCCACAGCAGCGACTGGTAGTGATAGTCGCTGAAGCCCTCCTCCAGGACGGCCTTCAGCGCCGCTCCGCCCGGCCGGCGGAACACAGCCTCGCGCAGCGAGCCGTGCATGACCTGGATCACCTCCCAGCCGTTGGCCTCCGCGGTGCGCTGGATGCGGGCCGCATCGGTGCCGCGCAGGCCGCGGCGGTTGGGGATGCGCGTGCCGTCGAGATTCTGCCGGTTGTAGTCGACGATCCACGTCACGTTGCCCAGCTCGCGCTCGGCCACCTCCGGCAGGGCCTCCATGAGCGAACCCTCGCGGAATTCGGAGTCGCCCATCAGGGACCAGAAGTGCGGCCTGGGCAGGTCGGTCCAGCCGTGGCTGGCCGCGTAGCGGTAGGCCAGCGCGAGGTAGACCGAGACCACCGGCGGGATCCCGACCGAGCCCGACGGCAGGAAGTGGAACGAATCCGGGTCCGACTCGGCATGGTACGACTGGAACACGGGCCCGCCGTCCAGGGAGAACGCCCGCAGCCGCGCCATCACCGCCTCGGCCTCCTCCTCGGCGAACCAGCGGCCGTCGGGATGGCGGAAGAGGCCGAGCTGGTGGTGCAGCGCGTGGTCGGTGGGGGAGGCGTGCGGCTTGCAGCACACGTAGTCGCCGGGCTCCCGCACCACGAGGTGCAGGGCCGCCAGGATCTCCATGCTCGAGGCGCAGGCCGCAGGGTGTCCGCCCACTTTGGGGTCCCCCTCCGCCGCGTCGTCACGGTGATTGGCCAGATGGATCATCGTCGCCATCTGCACGAAGGCGCGGCGGGTGATGCGTCGCAGCAGGGGGAGATCGGGGTCTTGACTCATCGGAACCGGCTTCTCGCGGAACCAGATAGGCTACCGGGCCGGGGAGTTCACCCGCCATCCCGGGGCCGCGGGCGTCTGCGGTCCGCCTCGTTCCTCTCCTCCGGCCCGGCCGGTGGACGCGTCACGGGCATGGGTTGGGAGTTGACCTCTCCCCCGGGCGTCCCCAGACTCCCCGACCCTCTTTCGCTCTCCCCCCCTTGCTCCTTCCCCAAGTCGCGATCGTCGGCCGGCCCAACGTGGGCAAGTCGAGCCTGCTCAATCGGCTCGTGGGCCGGCGTGTGTCGATCGTGGAGCCCACCCCAGGCGTGACCCGCGACCGGGTGGGCGTGGCGATCACGCACCGTGGGCGCCGCCTCGAGCTGGTCGACACGGGCGGCATCGGGCAGGTCGATGAGGCGCTGCTGAAGGAGCACGTCGAGCGCCAGATCCGCATGGCGCTGGAGGAGGCCGAACTCGTGGTCTTCGTGGTCGACGGCAAGGAGGGGTTGGTGCCCGCCGACCAGATGGTGGCCGAGAAGCTGCGCCGGCTGGACAAGCCCGTGCTGCTGGTCGCCAACAAGGTCGAGTCGGCCTGGGACGAGATCGGTGTGCACGCGTGGCTGCGCCTGGGCTTCGGCGAGCCCGTGCCGGTGAGCGCCAAGGAGGGCCTGGGCTGCAGCGAAGTGCTGGACCGGATCCTCGCCGCGCTCCCCGTGCCGGCCCCGGAGGCGGAGTCGCTCGCCGGCTCGGACGTGCTGCGCTTCGCGGTGGTCGGCAAGCGCAACTCCGGCAAGAGCACGTTGATCAACCGGCTGGTGGGCAGCGAGCGGCTGATCGTGAGCGAGATCCCCGGCACGACGCGCGACGCCGTCGACGTGGAGTTCGAACACAAGGGGCGGCAGCTGCTGGCGATCGACACCGCCGGCGTGCGGCGCAAGAAGAGCCTGCAGGACGCGATCGAGTTCTTCTCGTACACGCGCAGCACCGAGAGCATCCGCCGCGCCCACGTGGTGCTGCACCTGTTCGACATCACCGAGCCGATCAGCGAGGTGGACAAGAAGCTGGCCGCCTACGTCGTGGAGCACGACAAGCCGGTGATCCTGGTCGGCAACAAGGCCGACCTCGCCGACCAGATCGCCCTGGCCAGGTGGGACGCGTACATCAAGCAGCAGCTCCCCGGGCTGCGCTTCGCCCCGGTGGCGTTCGTGAGCGCGAAGGAGGGGTTCAACGTCGACGAGACCGTCGAGCTGCTCTTCGAACTCCGTGCCCAGAGCCGGCTGCAGATCCCCACGCCGGCCCTCAACAAGGTGCTGCAGGAGGCCAAGACCCGGCTCCTGCCGCGCTCCAAGAGCCGCTATCCCAAGCTCTTCTACGGCACCCAGATCGGCACGGAGCCGATCCGCATCCTCGTGTTCGTCAACGAGCCGGCGCTGTTCCGCGGCCAGTACGACCGCTACCTGCAGAACTGCCTGCGCGAGCGGTTCGAGTGCGCCGAGGTGCCGATCCAGATCGTGTTCCGCAAGCGGGAGAAGGTGCTGCTGGACCCGCTGCCGGAGTGAGCCCGGCCGGCGGCATGGCACCGCCGGCCTGAGATCCATCGAAGAGTATCGATGGAAACATAGAAACCTGTCGATGGGCCGGGCATAGTCCCGGCCATGAAACGCAGCGCCCCGGCAGCCCCTCGATCGTGCTGTGCGCCCGGCACCCACGTGCGCGCCCGCAACCTGCGCGGCTATGCCGGGCTCTTCAAGGCGCTCGGCGACGAGACCCGCCTGGAGATCCTGGGACTCCTGGCCGCACACGAGAGCGAGTTGTGCGTGTGCGACGTCGAGGGCCATTTCGAGCTGTCGCAACCGACCATCTCGCACCACCTGCGGATCCTGCGCGACGCGGGGTTCGTGGACGGCGAGAAGCGCGGCACCTGGACCTACTACCGGCTCCACCCCGAGGCGCTGGCGGCGCTGCGCCGCTTCCTGGAGGCGGTGGAGGCCTGAGCGGATCCGAGCCAACCAACCACGGAACGAGATGAACATGAACGAGAGCGAAGTGCGTGAGTACGTGAAGAAGAAGTACGGCGAGGCCGCGCGCCGCACCGGCGGCGGCGGCTGTTGCGGACCGGCCGGGCAGGCCGGTGCCGCCGACCCGATCACCCGCGACCTCTACGCGGGCGAGCAGGCCGCCGAAGTCCCGGCCGAGGCGCTCGCGGCCTCGCTGGGCTGCGGCAACCCCACTGCCCTCGCCACCCTGCACCCGGGCGAGACCGTCCTCGACCTGGGCTCCGGTGGCGGGATCGACGTGCTGCTCTCGGCGCGCCGCGTCGGCCCCACGGGCAAGGCGTACGGACTCGACATGACTCCCGAGATGCTCGAACTGGCCCGCGCGAACCAGCGCAGGGCAGGCGTCGCGAACGCGGAGTTCCTGCAGGGCACGATCGAGGCGATCCCGCTGCCCGACGCCAGCGTGGACGTGGTGATCTCGAACTGCGTGATCAACCTGTCCACCGACAAGGCGCGGGTGCTGCGCGAGGCGTTCCGGGTGCTCAAGCCGGGCGGCCGCTTCGCGGTGTCCGACGTGGTCCTCAAGCGGCGCCTGCCGGAGGCCGCCGAGCGCTCGCTGCGGCTGTGGACGGGATGCGTGTCCGGGGCGCTGGTCGAGGACGAGTACCGCCGCCTGCTGAGCGAGGCCGGCTTCACCGGCGTCGAGGTCCAGCCGACGCGCGTCTACGGGGCGCAGGACATCGCGGAACTCCTGGGCGGTGGCGGGTCGTGCTGCGGCGTGGCGACCAAGGTGCACGGGGTCGATCCGCAGGCGTACGCGGGGGTCGTCTTCAGCGCGTTCGTGCGCGCCACCAAGCCGCGATGAGCACCCCTCTGGTCGTGTTCGCGTGCGTCCACAACGCCGGCCGCTCGCAGATGGCGGCGGCGTGGTTCGGCCTGCTGGCCGACCCCGCCCGCGCCCGCGCGTGCAGCGCCGGCACCGCACCGGGCCCGCGGGTCCACCCCGAGGTGGTGGCGGCGATGCGCGAGTCCGGGATCGAGCTCTCCGAGGCACGGCCGCAGCGCCTCACCCCGGAGCTGGCGTCGCGTGCCTCGCTCCTGGTCACCATGGGCTGCGGCGAGTCCTGCCCAGTCGTGCCGGGGGTCGAGCGTGTCGACTGGCCCCTCCCCGATCCCAAGGGCCAGACGCTGGAGCGCGTGCGCGAGATCCGCGACGCCATCCGGGTCCGGGTCCTGGAACTCGTCCGCGCGCGCGGCTGGGCCGCGGCGGCGGCGCGCGCCTGATCCGGGGCTCAGGTGCGCCGCCAGAACATCGGCGCGAGCACGGCCAGGAGCGTGTAGATCTCGAGGCGGCCGAAGAGCATCTGCGCGGCGAGCAGGAGCTTGGTCCAGCCGTCCAGCCCGCCGTAGCCGCCGTAGGGTCCCAGGTTGAGGTCCCCTGTGTTGGCGACGGCGAAGAGACCCGGCGCCGTCTCGCGCACGGCGGTGAGCGCCGGGCCGCAGTTGGCCATGTTGGCGGCGTTGGCCGTGAAGGAGGACAGGAGGTCCAGCCGCGGGTCCAGGGACATCACCAGGGTCCCGGCCGCCAGGACCAGCAGCCAGAGCAGCGTGGTGGAAAGCACCGCCGTCATCGTCGTGGCCGAGAGGGCCTCGCCGTCGAGCTTGATCTTCTCCACGCTCTTCGGGCGGATGAAGTGGCGCAGCGAGTACGCGAGCAGGCGCCAGGTCACCAGGACGCGCAGGGCCTTGACCGATCCACCCGTCGAGCCGGTGCAGCCTCCCATCAGGACGCCCAGGATCAGCACGAAGATCGTCACGCGAGGCCAGTTCTGGAAGTCCGCGGTCGCGAAGCCGGTGGTGCTCATGTAGCTGACCACGTTGAACGAGGCCTCGCGCAGGCACACGAGCAGGTCGCCGTAGTCGTGCACCCGTCCGAGCGCGGGGTCCTCCATCCGCTGACCCCACGCGTGCAGGCGGAAGGCCACGAACGCCACCGCCACCACCGTGCAGCCGAGGAAGAACCGGAACTCGTCGTTGCGCCACAGGAGCAGGGGATTGCGGAACCGCGCGCGGACCAGGTCGTGCAGCAGGATGAAGTTGCACGCTCCGAGGAACATGAACGCCGTGGTCCACACCTCGATCCCGACGCTGCCGTACTGGCCGATCGAGTAGTTGCGGGTCGAGAAGCCCCCCGTGGCGACCGTGGCGCAGGCGTGGCAGAAGGCGTCGAAGCCGCTCATCCCCAGCAACCAGAGCCCGAGCGTGTCCAGACCGATCAGACCCAGGTACACCCGGAACAGCGCATGGGCCTGCTCCTGCATCCGCGGAGACAGCGTCTCTGCGGCCACGCCGGTGGCCTCCGAGGCCAGCAGGCTCTTGCCGGTGGCGGCCCCCATGATCGGCAAGAGGACCAGGAACATGAGCAGGATGCCCAGGCCGCCCATCAGGTGCAGGAGGGCACGCCACAGGAGGATGCTCGCCGGCAGATCCTCGACGGCGAAGTTGGGCCCGGAGGTGAACACCGTGCCGCCGCAGGTGGTGAGTCCGCTGACGCTCTCGTAGAGCGCGTCGGGCGCGGTGGGGAGCGCACCGGACCACAGGAAGGGCAGGGCGCCGACCCCGCTGGCGAGGAGCCACGCGAGCGCCACCACGAGCAGGGCCTCCCTGCGGAAAAACTCCGGCCGCGCGCCCCGGCCGGCGAGGTGGAAGAGCCCGGCCAGCAGCAGGCCGATCGCCGAGCCCGAGAGGAACCCCATCTTCGCGTCGATGCCCTTGGCGACCGGAGGGGCCTCGAACCAGGACACCGCGAGGGGGACCAGCTCCACCAGGGAGAAGAACAGGAGGAACCCCGAGAGGATCTGGGAGACACGGGCGAGGTTCATGCTGGCAGGCGGAAGGGTAGCCGCGCTGGCGTGGGAATCCCCGCGGCAGATTCCTGCGGCGGCGCCCGGGCGGGCGCGGGCGCATGTCGCAGCGGGCGCGAGCCTTCCACCGCATGGCGCGGCCCGCGCTCCGCGCGCCGCCCGGGGTACGCCGTGGCGGCCCGGGGCGGCGGACCGCGCGGAGGGTGCGGGCCTCGGCCGTGGCCGACCCTGGGCCGCGATCGGGAGGGCCCGGGGGAGTCCGGAACGTGGGCGCGGTGGCGCGACCGGGCCGCGGGTCGTGTAGATGTGTAGGGCCCATGGTTCCCTGCCGCCTCCTGCCGCTCCTGTTCCTCGCCGCCTGCGGAACCGGACGTTTCTACTACCACGACCTGGAGGTGCCGCCGATGGCCTTCGAACAGGTGTGGAGCGAGGTCCAGGCGGTGGCGGCGCTGCACGGCTACCAGCGGGACCCGAAGGTCACCGACGACGGCCTGAGGATCTACCAGTCCAAGTGGAAGACCCGGACCTTCGGGTTCGGCAACACCGAGCGGACCCGGGTGCGCGCCGAGGTCGAGCGTCCCAAGGACAAGCCGACGGGGTGGCTGGTGCGCTTCTACGTGGAGCGCCAGACGGTCAAGGACTTCGCCAAGGCCATGGACCCGGAGGAGAAGGATTGGAGCAGCAACGGCCAGCACAAGGGCGTCGAAGAACTCATGGATGCGCAACTTCGGCGGCGGCTCGCACTCGAAACGGGTGGCTGAGCGGCCGCGGAACTCTCCCCGCGGCCCCGTTCCGCCCGATGAACGTCCCGTGACCGACGCCTCCCCACCGATCACCGGCTACGACGCCGCCCGGGTGCCGCGGGGGCTCGTGCGCCATGTCGGGCCGGTGCTCGGGTACCCCGGCACCCTGTGGCGGCACCGTGGGCTGATCTGGAACTTCTTCCGCCGCGAACTCCTGGCCCGATTCCGCGGCAGCATGATCGGCGTGGGCTGGGTCCTCATCCAGCCGATCTACCTCTTCGTCCTCTACTACCTGGTGTTCGGGTTCCTGTTCAGCCAAGCGCCGCGCACCGGCGCAGACGTGGACGCCCGCTTCGCGGTGTTCCTGTTCACCGGGATCCTGGTGTGGAGTTCGTTCCAGGAGGGGGCGCTGCGCTCGTGCACGGTGGTCGTGGACAACGGCAACCTGGTCAAGAAGGTCGCCTTCCCCTGCGAGCTGCTGCCGATGCACACGACCCTCGGCGCCATGGTCGGCTACCTGGTGGGCGTGGTCGTGGTGATGGCGATCGGGATTCCGATCGGCGTGGTGCAGCCCGGAGTGGGACTCCTCGCGTGGCCGCTTGTGCTGGTCGTCCACGTCACGTTCACGCTGGGACTCGGCCTGCTCCTGGCCAACGTCTACGTGTTCATGCGGGACGCCAACCACATCTTCAACCTGCTCGCGCAGGCGTGGTTCTTCGCGTCGCCGGTGTTCTGGCAGCCCGACTTCCTGGCCGAGAAGGTGCCCGGCCTCTACCACATCCTGCGCTGGAACCCGATGGCGGCGCTGCTGGAGCTGCACCGGCAGTCGCTGGGAGTGCCGACCCTCTCGGTGCACGAGACGCCGTTGCTGCACAACCTGGGGATCACCGCACTCTGGGCGGTCGTGCTCCTGGTGCTCGGGTTCGCGGCGTTCACCAGCCGCAGGCACAAGTTCGCGGATCTGGTCTGACCATGGCGCCCTCCATCCAGGCCCGCGGACTCGAGAAGACCTACCGGCTCTACGGCTCGGTCTACGACCGGCTGCGCGAGCGCCTGCCCTGGAACCGCGTACCCCGGCACCGGCCCGTGCACGCCCTGCGCGACGTGAACTTCGACGTGGCGCCCGGCGAGTGCGTGGGACTGGTGGGGGGCAACGGCGCGGGCAAGTCGACGCTGCTGAAGATCCTGACCGGCACCACGTTCCCCTCGGCCGGCTCGTATTCGATCCGCGGCCGCGTGGCGAGCCTGCTGGAGCTGGGCGCCGGCTTCCACGCCGACTTCACCGGTCGCGAGAACATCTACATGAATGCCGCGATGATGGGCCTGTCGCGGCGCGAGACCCACCAGAAGTACCAGGAGATCCTGGACTTCTCCGAGCTGCACGAGTTCATCGACGCGCCGATCCGCACCTACAGCTCGGGCATGGTGTGCCGCCTGGGCTTCAGCGTCGCGGTGGCCACCGACCCCGATGTCCTGATCATCGACGAGATCCTGGCGGTCGGAGACATGCACTTCCAACGCAAGTGCGTGGAGCGCATCTGGGACTACAAGAAGCGTGGCAAGACGTTGTTCTTCTGCTCGCACTCGCTCTACGACGTGCGCCAGCTCTGCGACCGCGCCATCTGGCTCAAGCAGGGCCGCGTCGAGCTCATGGCCGATGCGGTGACCGTGACCAACGAGTACGCCACCTACGAGCACCAGCTCATGGCGAAGCAGGACCGGCCCTCGGGCGGCGCCGCCGTGCCGCCGGCCGCGGACGAACTGCCGCGGATCGTACGGGCACAGCTGGTCGATCCCCGCACCGGCCTGCCGCGCCACATCGTCCAGCCGCGCGAACCGGTGGCGGTGCGCGTGCAGGTCCGTAACGGCGCGCAGCGCGTGCCCCTGTGCCTGGCGATCGGCTTCACGCGCAGCGACGGCATCCTGATGTTCGCGCACACCACCCAGCTCGACGGCGTCGAATTCGACTTCGCGGAGGGCGTCGTCACCCTCGTGCTGCCCAACCTGAAGCTGCTCTCCGGAGAGTTCGTGGTCCCGGTGTGGCTGATGGACGGCAACGGCGTGCATCGCTTCCACGAGCGACCCGCGGAGCAGAACCTGCTGGTGCAGAACCGGACCAAGGAGCTCGGCTACTTCGTGCAGGAGCACGAGTGGAAGGTCGAACCCGGCGGAGTGCTCGCCACCCAGGAGCCGCTGCGTTGACCGAGCTCTCGGTCCTGTTCGTGAACTACAACTCGTGGCGGGTCCTGGCGGCCGCGCTGGCGAGCCTCCGCGCCCACCCGCCGACGCGGCGCGACGGCACGCCGATGCCGTTCGAGGTGATCGTGGTCGACAACGCCTCGCCGCAGCGCGACCCCGAGGCCGAGGCGGAGGTGCGGGTGCTCCTGGCCGGACTCGGCGGCGAGTTGGTGATGCACCACGAGAACGGCGGCTACGCCAAGGGCATGAACCTCGCGTACGCCCGCAGTCGCGGCCGCTGGCTCCTCGTGAGCAATCCCGACGTCCTGTTCACCGCGGGCTGCATCGACCGCCTGCTGCGCTTCCACGAGGCGGTGCCCGAGTGCGGCGCGGCCGCCCCGGAGGGGTTCTTCGACCGCGGGCTGACCTGCAAGCTGCCGCCCAACATCCTGCCCACGCTCGGCGACCTCGTGGGCACGACGCTCGCCAACCTGTTCCCGGCCTGGAACCGCTGGTACTCGCGCCGCCGCACGCGCGCCGCGCTGCGCGTGTGGGAGGCCGAGGAGTCCGTCGAGCTCGACATGCTCTCGGGCTGCTGCTTCCTGATGGAGCGCGCGCTGATCGGGCGCATCGGCCTCTTCGACGAGCGCTTCCCGCTCTACTACGAGGACACCGACCTCTCGGTGCGGATCCGCAAGGCCGGGCGCCGTATCCACCAGGTCGCGGGCGCGCGGCTGGTGCATCTCTACAACCGCTCGGGTCAGACCGACCATGCCCTGGCCATGGCGCGCTACTGGGTCAGCCGCCGCCTCTACTACCGCAAGTGGTACGGGCCCTTGGGCGGCTGGCTGATCGACCTCGCGGGGCGCGTGCTCGGCTCGCGCTGGGGCAAGGCCCGCGCGGCCCGCAACCCGCATCGCGTGTGGCACGACCTGGGTGCGAGCCACGACAAGCCCGTGCTGCGCCTGCCGCGCCCGGCCCGGCGCTTCGCAGTGGAGCTGGCCCTGGACCCGAAGTTCTTCCTCGCGGCGGCCGCGTTCGGCAGCGGCGACGGCTGGACGCCCTCGGACGCCCTGTTCCGGAACTTCGGGCCGACCACCTACTGGTTCCGCGTGGTCGACCTGGGGGGCCGGCGGCCGCGCGAGCTGGCTGTGTACCGCTGCACGCTGCTCTACCCCTCGACCGCCACGCCCGAGCCGGTCGAAGAGGTCCACCATGAGCGCGCCTGAGGCGACGCCGGAGCTCTCGGTCGTGGTCCTGTCGTGGAACACGAAGGACCTGACCCTGGCGTGCCTGCGGGCGCTCGCCGCCGAGCGGCCCCGCCACGCCCGGGAGGTGGTGGTGGTCGACAACGGCAGTTCCGACGGCTCGGCGGATGCCATCGCGGCGGCGTTCCCCGACGTCGTGCTGCTGCGCAATGCAGCCAACGCGGGCTATGCGGAAGGCAACAACCAGGGGGCACGGGCGGCGCGGGGCGCATACCTGTGCCTGCTGAACTCCGACACCGAGGTGCGGCCGGGCGCCCTCGACCGGCTGGTCGGTTTCCTGGCCGCGGCGCCCGCGTACGGCGCGGTGGCGCCCAGGCTGGTGAATCCGGACGGCACGGTGCAGCGCGCCTGCATGCGCTTCCCCGGGCTGGCCACGGCGCTGTGCTTCGACACGCTGTTCGGCCGGCACTGGCCCGGGTCGATCGTGGAGCGGCGCTACTTCATGCGCGACTTCGACCATCTGCACAGCCGCGACGTCGACCAGCCGCCGGGCGCCTGCATGGTGATGCGCCGGGACGAGTACCTCGCGATGGGCGGCCTCGATCCCGAGCTCTTCCTGTTCTTCAACGACGTCGACCTGGCGCGCCGGCTCTGGCGCGCCGGCCGGCGCATCCGCTACCTCGCCGAGGCCGAGGTCGTCCATCACGGCGGCGCGTCCACCAAGGGCTTCGCGCGGTTCGTCGTGGTCTGGCATCGCAACCGCCTGGCCTACTACCGCAAGCACTACGGTGCGCTGGCCATGCCCTATCTGCGCGCGATCACGCGCTGGCGGGCCCTCGAGGAGAAGTGGCGGGCGGGGCGGCGCCATGCCGGCGACGCCAAGGCGCTGGCGGACGAGCGGGCGTTCATCGACCAATGCCTGCGGGAGATCCTCCAGCCGTGAGGGTCGCGCTGGCTTGCCACAACTTCCCGCCCGAGTTCGAGGGCGGCACCGAGCGGGTCGTGCGGGCCCTCGCCCACGCGCTGCGGCGCGCCGGCGACACGGTCGTCGTCATCAGCGGCAGCGAACGCGCCCATGCCGGGGTGGACCGGATCCAGGAGTCCGACTCCGGCGTCGGCGTGGTGCGCATCCCCCGCCTGCCCGGCGAGGGCTACGGCCTGGAGGTGCGGCGGCCGCGCGTGACCGCCCTGGTGCAGGACGTGCTGCGCGAGTCCGGCAGCGAGGTGCTGCACGTCCATCATTGGTCGACGCTCAGCCAGGATCTGCTGCGGGCGGCGCGGAGCCAGGGGCTGGGCACGGTTGCCACGCTGCACGACCTGTGGACCACGTGCCCGCGCTTCTTCCGGCGCCCGCCCGCCGGGATCGAGTGTCCGCCGGCGGCCGGCCGCGAGGCGTGCGCGGCGTGCGTGGACCTCGACCTGCACGCTGGCGTCGCCGCGGCGGCGGCGGGGCTGGCGCAGCGCGACGCGGAGCTGCGCGCCGAACTCGGCGCCGCCGCGTTCGTGGCCGTGCCGAGCCGGACCGCGGCCGATCGCGTGCGCCGCCACCTGCCCTGGAGCGGGCCGCTGCAGATCGTCCCGCACGGACTCCTGGAGCCGCCGCGTGGCCGCGGCGCCGGCCGCCCGGGCCGGACGTTCCGGGTCGGGACCTTCGGCAACCTGGTGGCGGAGAAGGGCGTGGAGGAGCTGGTCCTTGCGATGCGCGGCGTGCCGGCCGAGCTGCACCTGCACGGGCCCTTCCTGGATCCGGCATTCGCGGCGCGGATCACGGCCCTGGCCGCCGAGCTGGGCGTGCGCCTGACCTGCCACGGCCCGTACTCGGCCGGCGGCGGGCATCCGGCGAAGGATCTGGATCTGGCGGTGTTCCCGTCGCTCTGCCAGGAGACCTATGGTCTCGTGGTGGACGAGGCCCTGGCGTACGGAGTGCCCGTGGTGGTCAGCGATCGTGGCGCGCTCAAGGAGCGGATCGGCGCGGCCGGCGTGGCCGTGGATCCGTCCGGCCCGGCCCTGGCCGAGACCGTGCGCCGGCTGGTGACCGACCGCGGCGCATGGCAGCGCCTGCGCGGCGCGATCCCCGCCAGCTTCGCCGGCATCGATGAGGCGGCCGCCTGCTATCGGGCCATGTACGCGCGGGCGCGGGCGGTGCCGGCATGAGGCACCTGTTCCCTCCGCTCCTGCCCAAGGAGGCCTTGCGGCCGCCGGTGCTGGCGATCGCCGCGCACCCCGACGACGAGGTCATCGCGTGCGGCGCGATGCTGGCCTGGCACGCCGCCGCCGGGCATCCGGTGACCGTACTGCACGTCACCGACGGGGCCGCCGGCGATCCCGACGGCCGGCATGCCGACATCGTCGCCGTCCGTCGGGCCGAGGGGCGCGAGGCGCTGGCCAGGCTCGGGGTGCACGACGTGCGGGCCCTGGGATTCCCCGACGGCGGCGTTCCGGAACGCGCCGGCGAGCTCGCCACGGTGCTCCGCGAGCACTTCGCGGCGATCGCCCCACTGACCCTCTACTCGTTCTTCTTCAACGAGTCGCATCGCGACCACCGCGCCGTGGCCCGCGCCGTGGCCGAGGCGGCGGCGGCGCTGCCGCAGGCGTGCCGGGTCCTGCTCTTCGGCGTGAACCAGCCCGTGCCGGGCGGAGCGATGTTCGACGTGAGCGGCCTGATGGACCGCAAGCAGCACGCGCTGGCGGCCTACGCCAGCCAGCTCGCCTACAACGATTTCCAGCGCAAGATCCTGCATCGCGACCACTCCGCGACCGTGAACGTGGAGAACCCGGCGGTGCAGTACGCCGAGGTGTTCGCCGACCTGGCGCCGCACGAGCTGATCTCGGTGTGTGACCAGGCCGAGGCCCTCTACCGCAGGCTCCTCCGCGACCAGCCATGAACCCGGCCGACATCTCGTTGGTGATCTCGGTGTGGAACCGCCGCGACGACCTGCGGGAGAACCTCGCGGCGATCCGCGCCCAGACCGTGCCGCCGCTGGAGGTGATCGTCGTCGACAACCACTCCCACGACGGCACGCCGGAGATGGTGCAGCGGGAGTTCCCGGAGGTGAAGCTGATCCGGATGCCGCATTCGCGCTACGGCGCGTGCGAGACCTTCAACATCGGATTCGCCAGCGCCCGCGGCACCTTCCTGGGCATCCTCGATGACGACGTGGTCCTGCCGCCGGACTTCGTGGCGTCGATGCTGGCGGAGTTCGCCAAGGAGCCCGGGACCACCGCGATCCTCTCGCCGCGGGTGCGGGAGCCGGAGATGCCGGAGTGGTTCCTGAATTCGGAGGCGTACAGCCGCGAGCGCTACATGAGCACGTTCCGCGGCTGCGCCAGCGTGGGCCGGCGCGAGGTGCTGGCCCGCGCCGGCTTCTACGACCAACGCTTCTTCATCTTCGGCAACGAGCGCGACCTGACGACGCGCCTGCTCAACCTGGGTCAGCGGGTGAAGATGGTTCCCAGCATCACCGTGTACCACAAGGCGCCGTTCGGCATGCGCCACGGCAAGCGCAGCCTCTACTACCACGTCCGCAACTTCTGGCTCTGGTCGTTCAAGTACGTCCCGTGGTCGAAGGTGCTCTCGTTCCCGTTCCGGATCCTGGCCAAGGGGCTGGGCCGCAAGGGCGGCGGCCAGGGCCTGGCCACCGACGCCGTGGGCACGATCGGACTCTTCGACAACATCAAGGCCGTGCCGGGGGGCTACTGGATCTGCCTGAAGGCCACGCTCGCGGCGCTGTGGCACCTGCCGTACTGCCTCAGGCACCGGCAGGTGTGCCGGGCCCCCGACTTCGACCTGCCTCTGCGGTGAGCGGTGCCGTGCCGCCACGCGGCGGCCCTTCCGCAACGTGGCATTCCCGGGTGCGCCGCTGCGGCGGCATGATGCCGCAGCGATGCGGTCCCTCCTGCTGGTCGTGGCGGTCCTGGCCGCGGTCGCGCTCGCCGTAGTGCTGGCGCTGCGCCCCGGCGACCGGGCCATGGTCGAGACCGTGTTCGCGGAACTCGACTCCGCCCTGCGGTCGCGTGATGCCGCCGGCGTGGTCGAGCTGGCCGGGCCGGACTACGACTTCGCCGGGCACTGGGGCGAGACGCTGCGCGGGTTGTCGGGCGGCGTGGAGGTGCTCGGCCCGGACCGGTCCGCCGTGCAGCGCGTGCAGGTCCGCGCGCTGCTGCAGGGCGCCCTGGCCCGTCCTGGCGGGGAGCCGCCGCGCCTCCACGTGGAGGTGCTGGAGGTGGATGGCGCGGAAGGCCGGGTGCGGGCGCGGGTGCTGCTGCGTCTGGCCAGCGGTTGGCGCGGGCTGACCCTGGTCCCGAGCCGCGGCGGGGAGACGGTGGGGTTCGAGTTCACCCGCCACGGCTGGCTCTTCCCCGCCCTGCGGGTGGCGCGCCACGACCCGGTCGTGGTACGGCGATGAGCGCGGCGAACTTGGTCCCCCGGCCGGATCCGGGTATGGCGTGCGCTCGATGATCTCGGCGGTGGTCGTGAACTGGAACGGCCGGCACTACCTCGAGGAGTGTCTCGCCGCGCTCCTGGCTCAGGAGCCGCCGCCGGCGGAGGTGATCCTGGTCGACAACCACAGCGACGATGGTTCGCGTGAGTTCGTCGGGCGCGCATTCCCGGGTGTGCGCGTGCTCGACACCGGCCACAACCGCGGGCCGGCCGCGGCGCGCAACTTCGGCGTGTCGAGCGCGCGGCACGGGACCGTGCTGCTGCTCGACAACGACGTCGTGCTCCGTCCGGGCGCGCTTGCGGCGCTCGCACGGTCCCTCGCGGAGCAGCCGGGCACGGCCGCGGTTCAGGCGCGCAGCCTCTGCGCCGATCGACCCGACCTTGTCCACTACGACGCGGCCGACCTGCACTACCTGGGCGTCCTGGTGCTGCATAACTGGTTCCAGCCGCTGGTCGTGGCGGGTCCGCCGCCGGAACCCGCCGGCGCGGTCGTGGCGTTGTGCATCCTGGTCGATCGCGACGCCTGGCTGCGCGTGGGCGGGCACGACGAGGAGCTCTTCATCCTGTTCGAGGACAACGAGCTGTCGTGGAAGCTGCGGCTGGCAGGCTACCGGCTGCGCCTGTGCGCGGCGGCGCTCTGCGTGCATCGCGGCGGCACGGCGGGACTCTCGCTGCGCGAGTCGAGCGACCCCTACCCGGCGCGGCGCACGTTCCTGCACAGCCGCAACCGCCCGCGCGTGCTGCTCGCCTGCATGCACTGGCGCACCCTGCTCCTCACGCTGCCCGCCCAGCTGCTCTACGGGTTCGTGCACTTCGGCTTCGCGTTGCGGCGCGGCCACGTGCGCGCCTGGCTGCGCGGCAAGTGGGACCTCCTGCGCGGCCTGCCTGCCCTGCTCCGCCGCCGCCGTCGGATCCAGGCGCTGCGCGTGGTGCCCGACCGTGCCATCCTGATCGCCGCCCCACTCACCCTCAACCCCACCGTGGCCGCGCGCACCGGAACGCTGCGCCGCTGCCTGGATGCGGCGTGGATCGGCTACTGGCGGGTCGTGCGGAGGCTCTGTGGCTGACGCGCCTTCCGTCGTGGCGATCGTGGTGAACTGGCGCCTCGCCGAGGCGACGTTGCACTGCCTCGCGGACCTGCGTGCCTGCGGCGTGCCGGGGCTCGAGGTGGCGGTGATCGACAACGGCTCGGACGACGGCTCGGTGGAACGGCTGCGCGCCGGAGCGCCGCACGCGACCCTGATCGCGCTGCCGGAGAACTCCGGCTACTGCGCCGCCGTCAATCGCGGGCTGCGGCATGCGCGCGAACGCGGTGCCCGCCACGCACTGCTGCTCAACAACGACCTGCGCCTCGCGCCCGGGTTCCTGCCGCCCCTGGTCGAGGTCCTCGACAACGATCCGAGCGTGGCCGGCGTGATGCCCACGGTGCTCGGGCCAGACGGCCGGGTCTGGAGCTGCGGCGGGGACCTGCGCTTCGGGCCCAACCTGGTCGCGCTGCGCCATCAGGGAGCGGCGCCGCCGCCACGCACGCTCGGACCGCAGCTGGTGGGGTTCCTGCCGGGAGCCTGCGCGCTGTACCGGCTCGCCGACCTGGCCGCGGTCGGCGACCTGGACGAGGCCTACTGGATGTACATGGAGGACGCCGACCTCGGCCTGCGCCTGCGGCGGCTGGGGCGCAAGCTCCTCTGGATCCCCTGGGTGCATGCCGTGCACGTCCCCGGCTCGTCCTCGGGCGGCGCGCGCTCGCCATTGCGCAAGTTCCTGATGGGGGCGAACGAGATCCGGCTGCTGCGCGCGCACGGCACCGCGCGTCTCTGGCTGGCGTTCCTGCTCTGCGACCTCCTCGCCGCGCCGCTCGCGCTGCTGGGCGGTGCGCCGCGGGGCGGAGTGGCCAAGCTGCGCGGGATCCTCGCTGGCATCCGCGGCCGCCGGCTGGACGCGGCCGCGCTGGCCGGCCTGCTGGCGCGCGCCTGAACGTCCTCGCGGCCGCGGGGCACCCTCAGAGGCCGTGGATCAACTCTGCGTTGTCGCGGGTCTTCGCCAGCTGCTCGATCACCCGTTCCAGGGCCTGGCGGCGATCGAGGTCGACGAGATGGCGCCGCAGCCTGCGGATCCGCTCCAGCTCCTCGGCCGGGAGGAGGTTGTCCTCGCGGCGCGTGCCGGTCGCGGCGACGTCGAGCGCGGGATAGACGTGCAGCTCGGTCAGCTGCGGATCGAACACGATCTCGCAGTTGGCCTTGCCCTGGAACTCCTCGGCGATGACCTCGTTCATGCGCGACCCGGTTTCGGTCAGCATGGTGGCGATGACGGTCAGCGAGCCGCCCTCCTCCATGGCGCGGGCCGAGGCGAAGAGGCGCTTCGGCTTCTGCAGTGCAACCGCATCCAGTCCGCCACCCAGGATCTTGCCGGAGTGCGGAACCTCGGTGTTGTAGGCGCGCACCAGCTGGGTCAGGGAATCCATGAGCAGCACCACGTGTTCGCCGGCCTCGACCATGCGCCTGGCTCGCTCCAGGACGATCTCGGCCAGAGCGACGTGGCGCGCCGCCGGTTCGTCGAAGGTCGAGGCCACGACCTCGCGTCTGCTGTCGGGGCCGGTGCCGCGGAGAACCTCCGTGACCTCCTCGGGGCGCTCGTCCACGAGCAGCAGGATCACGTAGCACTCGGGATGGTTGGCGAGGATGCCCTGGGCCAGGTGCTTGAGCACCACGTTGCGCCCGGACAGGGGCGGGGTCGACACCAGCACGCGCTGGCCGCGGCCCAGCGGCACCAGCAGGTCGAAGAGGCGCAGATCGATGCCGCAGCCGGGGTGCTCCAGGCGCAGCCGCTCGTGCGGCAGCACCGGCGTCATGTCGTCGAAGGGGATCCGCCGCTTGAGGTCTTCGATGCTGCCGCCGTTCACCGCCTCGATGTGCAGGAGCGCGAAGTACTTCTCGCCTTCCTTGGGCGGGCGCACTGGCCCGGCCAGCTGGTGCCCGGTCTTGAGGTTCAGGCGCCGGATCTGGCTGGGGCTCACGTACACGTCGTCGGGCCCCGCCAGGTACGAGAAGCGCTTCGAGCGCAGGAAGCCGAATCCGTCCGGCAGCACGTCGAGAACGCCCTCGCCCCAGCCGAGACCGGTGCTCGTCACGCGCCGCCGCAGGACCTGGAAGATCAGCTCCTGGCGATTCAGCCCGGGATAGCCCTCGACTCCTTCGGTGCGCGCGAGCTCGAGCAGCTGCGGCATCGAGAGCTGCTGCAGGCGCGGCAGGTCGTAGTCGGTCCGCTTGGCGGCTTCGTAGATCTCGTTGCGCTCTGCTTCGCCGAGGTTGTCCACTTGCGGGGGGATCTGACCACTCTGTTGTTCCCTGGTCACGATCCACCTCCCTGGGGGGCGCGACGGAGGCGTGGCTTGGGACGTGGGCCTGGCCGGAGGCCGCACTTCGGATTCGGAATGGACCATGGACGTTCCTTCCCGCGGTGGTGGGACGGCAACGGTGGATCGGACGAGACGAGGTGGGTCCGGCCCCAGCCTGGAGCGTCAGGTGTCCCTGGGTCGGGACGCGAGTCGTGCGAGGATCTCGTCGACCTGACGGCTCGTGTCGGCGCGCGAACCTTCGTTGCGGATGGTATAGGCGGCCCGGGCTTTTTTCTCGGCGAGAGAGGCCTGTGCGCGCTCGCGGCGGTGGAACTCCTCCGCCGACCAGCCGCGCCCGAGCGCCCGCGCCAGGCGCGTGGCCTCGTCCGCCTCCACGAACACGCACACGTCACAGCGCTCGATCAGTCCTCCTTCGAGCAGGAGGGGGACGTCGAGCAGGGCCGAGGTCCCGGCGGCGCGGGCCGCCTCGAGGTCGTGCAGGATGGCGGCCCGGATCGCCGGGTGGGTGATGGCCTCCAAGTCCTTGCGCGCCCCTGGGTCGGTGAACACCTCGGCGGCCAGGGCCTGCCGATCGAGGCGGCCCTCCGGACCCAGGACCCGGCTGCCGAACCGGGCGGCGATGCGTGCCAGGATGGAGGGGACCTCCACCACCTCACGCGCCTTGCGGTCGGCGTCGATCCAGGCCAGGCCCCGCGCGGCGAAGCACTCGGCAACCAGGGACTTCCCGGCGGCGACGCCGCCGAGGAGACCGATGACAAGGGGTGGGTGCGGCCGGAACTCGCGGGCGCTGGCCTTGTGGGTCGGTTCCGGCATGGGCGGGTGATCCGCAGGGCCAGGGATCGTGGGCTAGACTGTGGTCGGCTCGCAAGTGGGCTCTCCGCGACAGCTTGACCCTCTTCTGCGAGCTACCTAGGATCCCAGCCCTTCGCCCTCCTCCCACCCCTCCAAAGGCTGCCCCTCGCCTCGAGGGATGGGCCGGAAGCCGGGCGGCGATCCTGGGATAGAGTCTTCTCGTCCCAGCACCGGCCCCCGGCCGCCAGTCCCCCCTGTCGCGACATGACCCCACGAGCCCGGATTCAGGAGCCCCGATCCATGAGCCACCGCCAAAGCGGCGCCGCGCACGTCAACATCTACTTCCTGATCGTCACGATCATCCTCTTCCTCGGCGCCCTCGGGTTCGCCTACACGCAGCACACCGAGGTGCAGAAGCTGACGGCGGAGCGGGATCAGGCGCGCACCGAAGCCAAGGCCGCCAACCGCACCATCACGCACCGCGAGCAGCTGATCAGCGAGCTGAGCGAGTTGATCGGTGACGTCGGCGAGTACGAGGGCAAGGAGGGCTTCGACTGGACCGAGTACGGCGGCAAGCCCGAGCCGCTCAAGAACGTCTCGGCCCCCGCCAAGATCGCGAACACCGTCAAGGAGTTCGGCGCGGCGCTGAGCGTGCCGGAGAGCTCGCGCAAGGGCCTCGGCAACCTGCTCGGGGCGGCGAAGAGCGCGTTCGACGAGATGAAGGGCAAGGTGGCCTCGCTGGACAGCGAGCGCACCAAGCTCCTGGCCGACAAGGCCGCGCTGGAGAAGTCGATCAGCGACCAGACGCGCGATCGTTCGGCCGACGTGGCGCGGCTGACCCAGCAGCACAACGAGTTCCGTGGCACGATCGACAATTCCCTGAAGGGCAAGGACGACCTCATCACCAGCATGCGGGTGCAGGTCTCCGATCGTGACAAGAAGCTCCAGGAGGAGAAGGAGGCGCGCGCCGCCGACGTCCTCAAGCTCAACAAGGACGTGAACGTCCTCCAGGCCCGCATCAACGCGCAGGCCGAGAAGGTGCGCCTGGTCAACCCGCCGCAGATGCCGGACGGGGACGTCCTGAGCGCCTCGCCCTCGACCGGCCTTGCCTACATCAGCCTGGGCCGCAAGGACATGCTCCCCCTGGGCACCGTGTTCCGCGTGTCCGCTCCGGGCAGCAACGTGGTGAAGGCCCACGCGACCGTGGTGCGCCTCGAGCAGGATCGGGCCGAGGTGCAGCTCTCGGGCCTGCGCGATCGCTTCGATCCCGTGGTCCGCGGCGACGTGATCACCAACGACCTCTACAGCCCGAACGTGCGCCGCACCGTCGTGCTGATCGGCCGCTTCACGCCGCCGCTCAACAAGCCCACCGTGAAGCTCCTGATGGAGAACCTCGGCAACAAGGTCGTCGACGCGGTCACCCCGGGCGTCGACCTGGTCGTGGTCGGCGGCGACGCGCTCAACGAGGCCGGCGACGGCTTCACGCCGATCACCGAGACGCCGGAGTACAAGCAGGCCCAGTTCCTGGGCATCGAGATCGCGCCCATGCACAAGGTGCGCGACTTCCTGAAGCTCGACTGAGCCAGCGCCCGCTCCGCCGTCGCGGCGGAGCCCCGGCCCGACCTGCAACGCCTCGGACTGCTCCGAGGCGTTGTGCGTTCATGGGCCCCGCGTCCTGCGTCATGCGCACCGGCACGGCCGCCGGCCGGTCCGGCCCGAGGGTTCCTTCGCTCCCGCGTGGAGCTACATTCGGCGCGCGATGACCAGCCCCGAGCCGCCCAAGGAAGAGCTGCGCCGGATGTCCTTCGGCGACCATCTGGACGAACTCCGGCGGCGACTGGTGCGCTCCCTGATCGCGGTCCTGGTCTGCGTGTTCGGGCTCTTCCCGTTCAAGCGCGAGGTCACCAACTTCTACCTGGAGCCCTACCGGGAGATGTGGGACCTCGCGTACGGCAACTACGTGGAGCGGCTGGAGAGCAAGGTGCGGGACGCGGGCGGCCTGGAGCGCCTGCACGCGACCGAGCGCGAGACGGTCGAGTTCAACCGCCGCTACGCCGAGGAGATCCGCACCGGCCGGTTCCCGATGGGCGAGGCGTGGCGCATCGAGGTGCAGAGCGGGTTCCGGCTCCCCTGGTCGTTGAAGTCGCTCAGCGCGATGGAGGACCTGTGGACCTTCATGGCTGCGACGCTGATCTTCGGGCTGCTCCTGGCCGGACCGTACGTGCTCTGGCAGGCCTGGGCGTTCGTGGCGGCCGGCCTGTACAGCCAGGAGAAGAAGGTGGCGCGTGGCTACTTCCCGGTGAGCCTCGGCCTCCTCGCCCTGGGCGCCGCGTTCGGCTACTTCGTGGCGGTCCCCGCGTGCATCTACTTCCTGGTGCAGATGATGGACTTCAACCAGGTGGAGCCGCTCATCTCCGTGGGGCAGTACTTCCACTTCCTGTTCACGCTCACGGCGGCGCTGGGCCTGATGTTCCAGCTCCCCTTGGTGATGATGGCGTTGGTGAAGCTGGGACTGATCGAACATCGCACCCTGGTCGTGCACTGGCGCTACGTGCTCCTGGCGATCTTCGTGATCGCCGCGGTGGCCTCGCCGACGGTGGATCCGTTCTCCCAGCTGCTGATGGCGACCCCGATGGTGCTCCTCTACGGGCTCGGATTGGTGTTCACCGGGCGCGTGGCACGCCAGCGCGCGGCGGCGATGCCGACCATGGCCGCGGGAACCTGAGATGGACACCGCCCAGACCGCCGAGCTGGTGGCGATCGGGGACGAACTCACCCTGGGCCGTCTCACCGACTCCAACAGCGGCGAGATCGCCCGCAGCCTGCAGGACGCCGGCGTGCGGGCGTTGCGCTTCCAGGTGGTGGGCGACGACCTGGACGAGATCGTGACAGCGCTGACCTCCGCCTCCCGGCGTGCGGGATTCGTGCTCGCCACCGGAGGCCTCGGCCCGACCGGGGACGATCGTACGCGCGAGGCCGCGGCGCTGGCTGCCGGGGTGGGGCTCGTGTTCCACGAGACCGCCTGGCAGCAGGTCTGCGCACGGTTCCGGGCGCGCGGCCGCGAGCCCAGCCCCAGCAACCGGCAGCAGGCGTACGCGCCCGCCGGCGCGGAGGTGCTGGAGAACCACTGGGGGACCGCGCCGGGGTTCACCATGCTGCTCGGGCCGGCTCGGCTCTTCGTCCTGCCGGGCGTGCCGGCGGAGATGCGCGAGATGCTCCGCCATCACGTGCTGCCGAGGGTGCGCCTGGCGATCGGCGACACCAGCGCGCTGGCGATCCGCACGTTCCACGTCGTCGGCGCCACCGAGGCGGAGATCGGCGAGCGGATCACCGAGTTCCTGGCGGAGGGCCACCGGCCGCGGGTCGGCATCACGGCGCAGAACGGCAAGTACACGATCCGGATCGTGGCCGAGGCGGGGGAACGCGCGCTCGCCGATGCGCAGGCGCAGCGGGTCGCCGACGCGATCCGTGGCCGCCTCGGTGCCATGGTCCTCTACGAGGGCGAGGACTCCATGGCGCAGCGCGTGGGGCGGCTGCTGATCGAGCACGAGGTGTCGTTTGCCCTGGCCGAGTCCTGCACCGGCGGGCTCCTGGCCGCGGAGCTGAGTTCCGTCCCCGGCATCTCCCAGGTGTTCCAGGAGGGGTTCGTCACGTACTCGAACGCGGCGAAGACCGCGCGCCTGGGCGTGGACCAGGATCTCCTGGACCGGCACGGTGCGGTCTCCGTGCAGGTCGCCGAGGCGATGGCCAGGGGCGCGGCGCAGCGCGCCGGGGTGCGGCTCGCACTCGCCATCACCGGCATCGCCGGCCCCGGCGGCGGCACCCCCGACAAGCCGGTCGGCACGACCTGCTTCGGCCTCTGCCTGGATGGCCGCGCCGAGGCGTGGCAGCAGCGCTTCCCCGACCTGGGACGCGAGTTCCTGCGTCGCCGCGCCATCGTGGAAGTGCTGGCCGCCGTGCTGAGAAAGTTGCCCCCGGGCATGTGACTTCACGGCGGCACTTGCTATCTTCCCCGCCTCCCCGGACCGGCGATTCGGGATGGTGTAATCGGTAGCACAGCAGACTCTGACTCTGCTAGTCTAGGTTCGAGTCCTAGTCCCGAAACCACTTCGTCGCGCCCGTGGCCCGTACGCACCAGGGCGCCCCTCCGGGGAAGTTGCCGGGGTCCTGGCGTGCGCGCGTGGCGCCTGGCCCACGCTACGCTCCCCGCCGCTCGACCCGCGCTACCCGGTGGTGTAACGGCAGCACAGGAGGTTTTGGTCCTCCTAGTTCAGGTTCGAATCCTGACCGGGTAACCATCGTCGCTGCGGCTCCCGGACCTCGCGTCTCACACCTGGCAGCCCGAGCCCGTATCCAACCCCACGGCGACCACCTCGATGCCGTCCTGACGATGAACACGCTGCGCCCCCTCTCTGCGTTCCTCACCTCCGCCCTCCTGACCCTGGCTCCGGTCGCGGCGCAGGTCGCGCCCGACTTGGCCGAGCGGATCAAGCACGAGGGCCTCCAGAACAGCAAGGTCATGGACTACCTCCGCGACCTGACCGCCAACATCGGGCACCGGCTCACCGGCTCGGACAACTTCACGCGGGCCTGCGAGTGGGCAGCGGAGGAGTTCGAGAAGATGGGGTTGAGCAACGTCCACCTGCACCACTGGGCCGATTGGCCGGTGGTGTGGAACCGCGAGCAGTGGATCGGGCGGGTGCTGTCGCCGGTGAACCTGGAGCTGCAGGTGGCAACGGAGGCCTGGACCGCCGGTACCGCCGGTCGCGTCCCGGGGCGCCTCGTCCTGCCGCCGAAGACCGCCGAGGAGATCGATGCATTCGGTGAGGGCTGGAAGCAGTGCTACGTGCTCGTGCCGCGCGTGGGCACCCGCCCCAACCCCAACCTGCTGCGCACCCTGGAGACGAAGGGTGTACTCGGCTTCGTGCGCAGCGGCTGGGACGGCGACGCCAAGTTCCCGACCCGCCTCCGCGTGTTCGGCAACCAGAACGTGACCTGGGAGAGGCGGCCCACGGTGCCGCAGATCAAGGTGCGCTCCGACCAGTTCGATGAGCTGGTCGCGATGCTCGAGGAGCACCAGCGCGGCGAGGGTCCCGAGGTGACGGTCGAGTTCGACATCCGCAACCGCTGGCGCAAGGGTCCGATCGCCCTCCACAACGTCATCGCCGAGATCCCGGGCTCCGAGAAGCCGGACGAGGTGGTGGTCGTGTGCGGCCACCTCGATTCCTGGCACCAGGCCCAGGGCACCACCGACAACGGCACCGGCACCACGAGCACGATGGAGGCCGCCCGCATCCTGGCAGCCGTGGGGGCCCGGCCCAAGCGCACGATCCGCTTCATGCTCTGGGGTGGCGAGGAGCAGGGCCTGCTCGGCTCCAACGCCTACGTCACCAAGCACCGCACCCAGATGGACAAGGTCTCCGCGGTGTTCAACCACGACACCGGCACCAACTGGGCACACTCGCTCACGATCACCGAGGCGATGGAGCCGGCGATGCGGCAGGTGATCGAGCCCGTCCTCTCGATGCAGGCGCCCGATCCCGGCTTCGAGGGCCCGGTGTTCGAGCTGCGCGTGCAGAAGCAGATCTCCGGCGGCGGCGGCTCCGACCACGCCTCGTTCCTGCGCGCCGGCGTGCCGGCGTTCCCCTGGGGCCTGCGCGGACGCAGCAACTACTTCCAGTACACCTGGCACACCCAGTGGGACACGTTCGACGTGGCGATCCCCGAGTACCAGCGCCACACCTCGACCGTGATCGCACTCGTGGCGCTGGGAGTGGCCAACCTGCCCGAGCTGCTGCCGCGCGAGGGGGTCGTCCGGTCCGGCGGGGGAACCGACGCGAAGTCGATCCTGGAGGGGATGTTGGGCGTCGAGCTGGAGGAACTGACCGTCAAGACCGTGCGCGCCGACGGCGTGGCGCAGAAGGCGGGCTTCCGCAACGGCGACCAGATCGTCGCGATGGGGGAGGTGGAGGTCGCCCGGGCGCGCGACGTCCTCGTCCAGATGCGGGAGCAGCAGCCACCCTTCCTCGTGAAGGTGCGGCGCGGCGACGCCCTGGTCGTACTGCCCATGGATCGCCCGGCCGCGGCCGCCAGCCGTCCGGCGGCACGGCGCGATGGCGAGTGAGCCTCCTGCCGCACCGCGATCCAGCCTCCGATCTGCACCCTTCCGTGCGTTGCGGGGTCGCCCGGCGCGCGGGCGCGGCGCAGTCGCAAAACGAGAAGCAAGTCGCGGTGCCATGAGGGGTTGTGCCGAAGTACCCCCTTCGGATGCCCGTCCGGGGACCGTGCTATAGTTCCGCGGGTCACCCGGGAGCCGCAGCGACGCAATGAGAATCACCCTGATCCACCCGCCGGTCTACATCAACAAGCATGGACTGACGGCGTTGCGGCCCAGCCTTCCACTGGGATTGGCCTACATCGCCGCGGTCCTGCGGGAGGATGGGCACGAAGTCGGGGTCGTGGATGCGCTCGGCCTGGCGCCGAAGCAGATGGTGCCCGAGGGGGACATCTGGCGGCTGGGGCTCTCGCCCGAGGAGATTGTGGCCCGGATCCCCGCGGACGTGCAGGCCATCGGGGTGACGAGCATGTGGTCGTACTCCTGGCCGATCGTCCGGGAGCTGCTCCGCGCCATCAAGGCACGCTTCGCCAAGGTGCCGCTGGTCTGCGGCGGTGAGCACTTCACCGCGGTCACCGAACTCTCGATGGAGCAGGCACCCATCGACTACGTGGTCATGGGCGAGGGAGAGGAGACCGCGATCGCGCTGTTCCGCGCCCTCGAACTGGGCATCGACACGACCGTCGTGCCCGGTGTCGCCTGGCGCGACGCGCAGGGCCACGTGGTCAAGAACCCGCGCCGCGACCGCATCCGCGCCATCGACGAGATCCCCTGGCCCGCCTGGGACCTCTTCGACGTGCAGGCCTACGACGAGAACAAGCTGGTCACCGGGATCCACTACGGGCGCACGGTTCCGATCCTAGCCACGCGGGGCTGCCCGTACCAGTGCACCTACTGCAGCTCGCCCAACATGTGGACCACGCGCTGGTTCGCACGCGAGCCGAAGGATGTCGCGGACGAGATCGAGTTCAACGTGCGCCGGTTCGGCGCCAGCAACTTCCCGTTCCAGGACCTGACGGCGATCCTCAAGAAGGACTGGGTGGTCGCGTTCACCAAGGAGATCCTGGCCCGCGGCCTGCAGATCAGCTGGCAACTGCCGGCTGGTACGCGCTCCGAGATCGTGGACGACGAGGTCGCGCGCCTGCTCCACGCATCCGGCTGCCGCTCGGTGAACTTCGCGCCGGAATCCGGCTCGGAGCGCACGCGCAAGCACATGAAGAAGATGCTGACCGACGACAAGCTGTTCCGCGCGGTGCACGCCGCCGTGAAGAACGGGCTGAACGTCGGCTGCTTCCTGGTGCTGGGCTACCCGACCGACGAGGCCGAGGACATGCGCGCCACGGTGCGCATGATCCGGCGCCTGGCCCGTGCCGGCGTCGACGACGTGTCGGCGGGGTTCTTCTTCCCGCTGCCCAGCACGGAGATCTATCACCAGCTGGTGAAGGAAGGGCGGATCCAGATGTCCGACGCCTTCCTGAAGCTGCCGATCTACGTGCACAACAAGTTCATGACCGAGGATCGCAAGTACACGCCCCACCTGAGCGCGCGGCAGCTCACGATGTGGAAGTACTGGATCGTCGCCAACTTCTACCTCACCTCGTTCGTGACCCGCCCCGGGCGCGTGTTCCGCATCCTGTGGAACTTCCTGCGTGGCCGGGAGACCTCGAAGATGGAGTCGTTCCTCCAGGAGACGCGGCGCAAGTTCAGCCTGCGCCTGCGGCGCAAGAAGGATGCTCCGGTGCAGCCGGAGGGGGCGCCGAGCGCGCGCCAGCCCACGCCGGTGTGACCGAGGCGCCGCGCAGCCGGCGGCGCCGGGCGGCGGTTCAGCGTGTCTGCAGCGCCGCCTGGATCGTGGCGATCTGCGCGGCCGCAGCCTGGCTGGGTGAGAGGTGGGCGAGCGCCCACTGCCGCGCGGTGCGACCGTCGCGCGCGGCGATGTCGGCGTGCTGGAGCAGCTCGACGGTGCTGCGCGTGAGGGACTCGAGCTCCTCGTGGCGGCGCACGGCGCCCTCCGGGGCGCTCACGCCGCGCAGCCCCAGGCCGTTGGCGATCACCGGGATCCCGTAGCCGAGGGCAGTGAACACCTTGATCCGGCTTCCCGCACCGGAGAACGCGGGGGCCACCAGACAGCGCGCCTGGGTGAACAGGTCGCGCAGATCCTGCACGTAGCCGACGAAGCGGATGCCCGGCAGGTCTCCCAGGGACTTCACGTCGCCACTGGCGCGCGGACCCGCGAGGAGCAGCTCGGCCTGCGGCGACTTGCGCCGCACTCGCGGCCAGAGTTCCCGCGCCAGGAACGTCGCGGTCTCAGGATTGGGATGGTGCGTGTAGTCGCCCAGGAACACGGCGCGGGCCGGCGCGGAGCCTGGATCGACCGGTACGGCGGGGAGCAGCACGACGGGCGGGCGCACGCCGACCGGCCGGCCGAGCACCTGCTGCAGGCGCTCGGCGTCGGGCTCGGTGAGTGCCTGCACCAGCGTCGCCTTCGGGTAGTGGGCGCGCACGTACTGGAGCCAGAGACGGCGGTCCCGTGCGCGGCCCATGTTGGTGCCGGCGATGGCGGTGCTGCCACCCTGGCCATGCTCGTGGTCGGTGAGGACCGTGGGCCAGTCCTGGAGGGCGTCCAGGTACTGGGCCATGATCGAGAACTCCACGAGCACGACATCGGGACGGAAGCGTTGGCCCACGCGCCGCAGGAGGTCCGCCATCGCCGGGGTCCAGAACTTCGCGGCGACCAGCGGTTTGCCCTGCGCTCCCCAGCGCCAGAGCATGCGCGCGTGGTGGACCAGCATCTGGCGCCGGCTCAGGTCGTAGCGCTGGGGGAGGGTGATGGCCTGGGAGAAGGCAAGTCCCTGCGTGGGCTGGCTCTGCCAGCGGATCTCGGACGGCCGCAGGAACGAAACCAGGCCGACTTCGGCGTGCTGGGTCAGTCCAGCGAGGAACGACCCGAGATAGACGGCGCCCCCGTGGGTGGCCTCGGGGTGGGGCAGGAAGGGGCTCGCGACCAGGATCCGCAAGGAGGGGCGAAGGTTACCCGCTGGATGGAATCGGCAAGGGATCCCTTCCCCGAGGGCTCGAGCCCAGGCGGCCGGTGGCCGTGGTCCGGTCTGCCCGGCACCGGGTCTCCACGGGTCCGGCGGTGCAGCGGAAGCGGGCTGCCGGGGCCCCGGGGGGTCGAGGTCAGGGGTTCTCCTCGCGGGGGAGCCTGGACCGGCGGGGCCCCGGGGATGCGGCGTGCCAGCCTGGCCGGACCTGGACCGGGCGCCCCTCTGGAGGCCGGGGTCTGCCAGATCGGCGCTTGCCGCCGGGAGGTGCCGGGAAGCGACGGTTCCGCACGGGGCCATGCCAGCGGCATCTCATGCCTGTGGAATCCGTGGGGATTGCGTCAAGAGATCTTAACCGCCAGAAAATCAAGGCGTTGTGGCAGGTTCACACCCCATGCAATCCCTGTTCCACCCACCTTCTCAAGGTGACAGCGGCGCGCAAGGCGTGCCATAATCCCGCCCACTTCTCACCTGGTGGGTCGGACACCCTTCGCCGGCTGAGCACGCTACACCTCGCGGGTTCCTTGGAGCATGAACGACACGATCAAGGCCGTCCTTCGGATCCTCGAGCAGGGGACTCCTGAACTCCGCATCGCCGCGGCCCAGGTGCTCGGCGAGCTGCGCGTCGGGGACACCGCGGTGGTGCAAGCCCTTTCTGGAGCGGTGGAACGCTCCGAGGACATCCTCGCGCCCTTCGCGGTAGACGCCTTGGCGAAGATCGGCACCGCCCCCGCACTCGGGGTGCTCGTGCGGCGCCTCACGCCTCCGGGCGCACTCGCGGACCGCGTCGCCCTTGGACTGGTCCGCGCCGGAGCGGCCGCGCTGCCGCTCCTCACCGAGGCGTTCACGCTCGCCGGCGCCGACACGCAGATCCGCATCCTCGGCATCCTGGCCAAGAACCTGCAGAAGGAAGCGTTGACCTTGGTGCAGAAGGCGCTCTTCGCTCCCGACCGCGGCGTCGCCGAGCGCGCGGCCGACATCATCCAAGCGGCGCTCGGCGAGCTGAGCGACGGCCAGCGCAAGAACCTCGTGGAGAGCATCGGCAAGGTGCTCGGCAAGGACGGCGACGTGTCGCCGGAGGTGCAGGGCCGTCTGCTGCGCCTCCTGACCCTCGCGGATGCGTCCGGTGCCAAGGCCCTGCTCCTTCGGATGGCGCAGCCCAAGCAGCTCGCGGCCGTGCGCGTGGCCGCGATCGAGGGTCTGCGGAAGGCGACCCTCACCGCCGCCCAGGCCGAACAACTGCTGGCCTACCTGGAAGAGACCGATCCGCTGCTCTTCGAACCGCTGCTCGCGACTCTCGAGGCGCAGGCCTGGGGTGCAGGAGTCGGTCCCCGCCTGCGCCGGCTGCTCGACCACGAGCGCGAGGACGTGCGGCTCTTCGCGCTCCGTGCGCTGCGCCACGCGCCGGGCCCCGACCTGGTGAAGCCCTGCCTCCAGCATCTGTCCAACGGTTCGCCTGCGTTCCGCGAAGCCGCTTGCGGCGTCCTGGCGCAGCTGCCCGCAGCCCTGGATGGCGTCATGAAGGCGTTCCAAGGGGAGCGGAACCCAGAGCGTGCGCGCGCCTACGGCCAGGGCCTCGTGGCCATGAAGGCGCACGTCAAGAAGGCGATGGTGCGCGCCATGGCGGAGAAGTCCAGCAAGGCGCTCTCCGCAGGGGAACCGCTGGGTGTGGTTGCGTTCGAGACCCTCCAGCAGGTCGCACCCGAGGAGAGCGGTGCGGCATTCCTCGACAAGGCCCTGCGCCTGCGGCGCGCCCGCCGCTGGGACGAGGCCCTGCAGATCCTCTTGCGCCTCGCCCAGGCATCCGACGCCGGCACCGAGGCACGCTACCAGCTAGCGCTCACCCGCCTGCTCGCCGACCAGAGCCGCCCGGATCTCGCCGTGCGCGAGTCAGGCGATGCCACCATGGGGCACTTTGCACGGCTGGTGCGCGAGGGCTTCCCGCTGATCGAGCGTCTGCGCAAGGAGGGTCAGGTCACCCCCGACGCCCTGTTGCGGATCGGCAGGCACTTCGCCGAGGCCGCCGGGCAGGAGCGCCGCTTCGGCGCCGAGATGCTGCAATTCGTCGCCACCCGGCACGGACGGGGCAAGGCGGGCGAAGAGGCACGCCAGATGCTCCGCACGGCCCACTTCTGAACCGGGCCCTCGGGCGCGGCAGAACGGCCCGGAGTGTCCGGATGGCGCTGCGGTCCGCGTGTGGGTCCCCGCTGCTCAACCGGCCGGTCCACCCAGACGCACCACGGTCTCCGGCGGCAGGCTCGGGAACACCGGACCGCCCTTCTCCGCCAACACGACCACGGTGGAGCCGAAACCGAACGCCCCGAGTTCCTCGCCCTTCTCGAGTTCCCCCGGCGCGGAACGCGACACCTTGATGTCGCCGACGTTCAGGGCCGCCACCATGACCACGGCCACGGCGCGCCCGTCCACGGTGCGCACTTCGTAGACCATGCGCTCGTTGCGGGGGAAGAGCTGCGGAATGGAGCGCACGGCCGGAGGGTTCACCGGGAAGAGCGTCCCCGGCACGTGCCAGTGGCGCAGGAGCTTCCCGGCGCAGGGGGCGTGCACGCGGTGGTAGTCGCCCGGCGCAAGGTAGATCGTCGCCTGGGAGCCGTCGCGGAGCCGGTCCGCGAGGTCTCCGCTGACGAGCAGGTGCGAGATCGGGTAGTCGATCCCCTTCACCTGCGGCACGACGTCCCCCTGGATCGGGCCGGCGCTGACGATCCGGCCGTCGCAGGGCCAGACCAGCCTGGCATGTGCGTCCACGACGCGGGCGCCGGGCCGCAGCGGACGGCGGAAGAACTCCGCGAGGCTTGGGTACTCTGCCAGCGTCCCACGCATCTCATCCAGGGCTGCTCCGTAGCGGCGTGCGAACCAGCCGTACACGCGTGGCCGCAGAGCCCTGGGCACCGGCAGGTGCGTGAGCATGCCGGTCAGGCGCGACACCGCGACCTTGGGCAGGGCGGTGAGCAGGAAGCGGCGCAGGGTCCACACGAGGCGCACTAGTCAAGCGCTGGCGCGCGGCCAGGCAACGACCACTTGGGACTCGCGCACGAGTGCTCCGGCCAGCATGATCCCTGGCATGCGCGCGGTCCTGGGAGCCGGCCTGCTCGTTCTCGTCCTCGTGCCGGCCTGCGGCCGGACGGAGGCAGCTTCGCGACCCAGCGAGAACCGGATGGTCCTGCGCGTGGGCGGTGCCGGCAAACCGCTGCGCGGGTACCTGGGCGTGGCGGAGCCGGTGGCGAGCCGGCCCGCGGCACCCCCTCCCAGGCCCGAGGTGCGGCCCGAGACCACTCCGGTCGTTCCGCCGACCCACGTCCTGGAGCAGGGCGAGACCCTCTCGCAGATCTCGCAGCGGTACTACGGAAGCGCGCAGCGCTGGCGCGAGATCGCGCGCTTCAACGGCTGGAGCGAGACGCAGGTGAAGGCCCTGCGTCCCGGGACGATCGTCCGCCTGCCCCTGCTTCCTTCGGCTCAACCCGGTGGCGATCCGGCCCCGTCCCGGCGCTGAACGGAACCGGCGGGTGCCGCGGAGCCATCCCCGGCGCGAGCCAATGCCAGGAGCGAGACCCCGATCGGGAGATCGCGGCGCGCCAGCCAGCCGGCTTCCGCGGCGAACGCACGGAACAGGACTTCCTCGACCAGGGCGGGCGCGCGCAGCGAGAGATCGGAGGCGCCGCGCCGGGAGGTCCAGCGCAGGAAGGGACGCATCACCAGGCGCACCGCGAAGATTGGCGGCAGCAGCAGGGTGTTGAAGTAGCTGAGGCGCACCGGCCTCAGCCCGGCGGCGAACAGACGGGCCGCGAGGGCCGAGCGCCGGTAGCGGCGCACGTGCCCGCTGGCGACGTCCTGCCTGCCCCACAGGATCGGCAGGGCCGGCACGCTGAGCAGGAGCCAGCCCCCCGGCGCGAGCAGCTGGCGCCAGGCCGCGAGCGCCCCGGCGTCGTCGGCGAGGTGCTCCAGGACATCGAGCGCACAGACCAGGTCGAAGCCGCCCGGCGCCAGCGGCGGCGCCGTGGCGTCGCCCTGCACGAGGCGCCTGGCGCCGGCAAGCGCGCACGCGCGCAGCGAACCCGCGTCCTGGTCGAGCACCGCCACGGTTCCGAGCGGTGCCAGTACGGGCAGGTTGATGCCCGAGCCCGGGCCGATGTCGAGGATCCGCGCGTGGCGCGGCAGCGCGATGGCCTCGCGCAGCAGGCGGGCGAAGATCGCGCGGCGCGCGCGGAACCACCAGTGTTCGCGGTCGCGGTACTCCGCGTGGACCTCGGCCCTCATCCCTGCAGGCCCTGGCCCTCACGCGCGGGTTCTCGGGCGAGGTTGGGGGCCGGTCGCCTGCCGAAGTGGATCTTGAACCACATCTTGAAGACCGTCTTGAGCGTGCGCGGAATGTCGCTCATCCGCACGGTCGTGTGGCCCGCCGTGCGCGGGTAGTGGCGCACGCCCTGCTCGACGATCCGGAAGCCGTTGCGCGCGGTGCGCGCCACCATCTCCGTGTCGATGAAGAAGTCGGTCGTCTCCAGGTGCAGCGAGTCGACGACCTTGCGGGTGAAGAGCTTGAACGACGCGTCCACGTCCCGCACCTTCACGCGGAACAGGATCCGCACGAGGCGGTTGTAGACCCACGAGAGCATGCACCGCACCACGGAGTCGTAGCGGTACACGCGATACCCGAACACGGCGTCGGCGCGGTCCAGGAGCGGCACCGTGTCGCGCAGTTCCCGGATGTCGAACTGGTTGTCGGCGTCGGTGAAGAACACGAGCTCGCCGCGCGCCGAGCGGAAGCCGGTGGTGAGGGCCGCGCCGTAGCCGCGGTTGACGGGGTGCGAGACCAGCCGGACCCTGGGATCCTGGGTGGAGAGCGCCTGCACCAGCTCGGCGGTCCGGTCGCGCGAGCCGTCGTTCACCACCACGATCTCGTAGTCGCGGAACGCCTGCGACACGAACGCCGCCGTGTCCCGCACGGCCTTCTCGATGCACTCCTCCTCGTTGTAGGCGGGGAGCACCACGGACAGGAAATACGGGAACACCTCGGCCATGATGGTTCGTCGCGGCGGCGCGGGTCCGCCCTCCACGTTTTACCGCATGCCCTTCTCGACCAAGCGTCTGCTCTCGCTGCTCCTCGCCTTCCTGGCCGCCTGCACCGGGACGCCGCACGCGCCGGAATCGGCGGCGCCAGCCGCCGCGCCCGAGGCCGTTGCCAAGGAGCCGAGCGTCAAGCCGGGGATCAACGACGCGTTCAAGAACAACGTGGACGTGCAGCGCTTCGTGAACCAATTCGAGACCGAGAGCCGCGAGATCTACTCGCGCCGGCGCGCCGTCGCGGACGCGGTCGGCCTGCGGCCTGGCGAGCACGTCGCAGACATCGGCACCGGCACCGGCGTGTTCCTGCCCGTGTTCGCCAAGGACGTGGGCCCCACCGGGCTGGTCTACGGCGTGGACATCGCGCCGGAGTTCCTCGCGCGCCTGGGCAAGCGCCTGCGCGAGTGGGGGATCGACAACGTCCGCCTGATCCTCTGCAAGGACGACTCGGTCGAGCTGCCGCCGGCGTCGGTCGACGTGGTGTTCATCTGCGACACCTACCACCACTTCGAGTATCCGCGCGCCACGCTCGCGTCGATCCACCGCGCCCTGCGCCCGGGCGGCCGCCTGGTGCTGGTGGACTTCATCCGCATCGAAGGCGTGTCGCGCCAGTGGGCCCTCGACCACGTGCGCGCCGGGCAGGAGGTGTTCAGCGCCGAGATCGAGGCGGCCGGGTTCCGGCGCGTGGACGAGGTGAACGGCGTGCTCAAGGAGAACTACATCGTCCGCTTCCGCAGGGTGCCGTGAGAGCGCCGCGCCGGTCCGGACGCGCGCCTACGACCGGTAGTCTGCGTTGATCCGCACGTAGTCCGCGGAGTAGTCGCAGGTCCAGACCTCGGCCTGGTGCGGGCCGGACGCGAGGTCCACGCCCAGGATCACGTCCTTGTCGTCGCGCATGTGGGCGTGCGCCGCGGGCTCGTTCTCGGGGTGCGGCCGGCCGCCGGAGTAGAGGTCCGCGCCGCCGATCCAGATCCGGGCATTGGCCACGTCGATGGCCACGCCGGAACGGCCGGCCGCGGCGAGGATGCGGCCCCAGTTGGGATCGCGGCCGTGCACCGCGGTCTTCACCAGAGGGCTCGTGGCGATCACCCGGCCCACGTGCGCGGCGTCCCGTTCGCTGGGAGCGCCCTGCACCTGGACGGTGATCCGGCGGGTGGCCCCCTCGCCGTCGGCGGCGATCATGCGGCACAGCTCGCGCCCGACCTGCTCGGCGCCCTGGGCGAGCGGATCCTCGACCGCGCCCTGGAGCCGGCGCTCGGGGTTGCACCACAGGAGCACCGTGTCGTTGGGCGAGGTGTCGCCGTCCACGGTGACCCGGTGGAAGGTGCGATCCACGGCCCCGCGCAGCACCAGGGCGAGGTCGTGGGCGGGCAGCGCGTCGGCCAGCAGGAAGCCCAGCATGGTCGCCATGTCGGGGTGGATCATGCCTGCGCCCTTGGCCACGCCGGCGACGTGGAACGGCGTGCCGGCCGCGTCGCGCCCGCGGTACGCGGCGGCCTTGGGGAACGTGTCCGTGGTCATGATCGCCCGTGCGAGTTCCTGCAGCGTCCCCCCGCGCACGCTGCGCACCAGCTCGGGCACCCTGGCCAGGATCCGGTCCATCGGCAGGCGGGCGCCGATCACGCCCGTGCTGATCATGAGCACCTGCTCCTCGGGGCAGCCCAACTGCTCGGCCAGGGCCCGGCAGACGGCACGAGCGTCCTCGACCCCCTCCTTGCCAGTCGCGCAGTTCGCGTTGCCGGAGTTCACCACCACGGCCCGCGCCACGCTGCCCGAGCGGGCCAGGTGCTCGCGGCACAGATGGATGTGCGCGCCCACGAGCTCGTTGCGGGTGAACACCGCGCGCACGGGGCTGGGGCGCTCCGCCACCAGGAGCGCCAGATCGGGCCTGGTGGTGTTCTTGAGCTTGACGCTGGCGATCACGGCGCCGGCGCGGAAGCCGGCGGGAAGGGCGGTCTCAGGTTCCATCAGCGGTTCCGGGCGAAGGCCCGTGCCGGCGGGGTCGCCGGCACGGCGGGGGTCTGCGGTTCCGGCTTCGCCGCCGCGTCTTTGCGGCGGCGTTTCAGCGGGATCCGGCGCTTGTCGAGCAGTTCGGCGGGCGCGATCGGCGGCGCGTCGGCACGCAGCACGCGCACCATCGCGATCTCGTCGCACGACTGCATCTTGGGGCAGAACAGGCAGTCGTAGAACACCTTGTGCGGCAGGGTCTCGTGCTGCACGACCTCGAACCCCAGCTTGTGGAAGAAGCCCGGCACCAGCGTGAAGGCGAAGAGCTGCGCGACGCCGCGGCGCTGCGCGTCCACCACGAGGGCCTCGACCAGGAGCCGGCCGACGCCGTGCATGCGCATCGCCTCGTCCACCACCAGGGAGCGCACCTCGGCCAGGTCCTTGGACCATAGCTTCAAGGCGGCGCAACCCACGAAGGCACCCTCGCGCTCGGCCACCAGGAAGTGCTCGAGCGCGGCGCGGACCGACTCCGGGCTGCGCGGCAGCATCACGTCGGTCTCTGCCAGCCGATTGACCAGCGCGACGATCGCGGCCACGTCCGCCTCGCGCGCCGGACGGATCGCGACGCCCTGCTGGCGGCTCACGGCTGGACGCGCTTGCGCCACCGCTGGATCTCCTGGCGGACCCGCTTGGGTGCGGTGCCGCCGATGACGTCCCGGCGGGCGAGGACCGCCGCGACGCTCAGGGACCTGGCGAGGTCTTCGTCCAGTTCCGGCAGGAGCTCGCGGCGCTTGTCCGATGGCAGTTGCTCCAGCTCCACGCCGAGCTCCATCGCGGCGCGCACCGCCGCACCCACGCGCTCGTGTGCGGTCCGGAACGGCACGCCCTTCCTGACCAGCAGGTCGGCCAGGTCTGTGGCGTTGAGGTACCCCCGCCCCGCCTCCTGCGCGCAGCGCTCCGTGTCGAACGAGGCGTTGCGCACGATCAGGTGCATCACCTGCAGGCAGGCCAGGGTGGTGTCGACGGCGTCGATCAGGGCCTCCTTGTCCTCCTGCAGGTCCTTGTTGTAGGCGAGCGGCTGGCTCTTGAGGGTGGTGAGCAACCCCAACAGATGCCCGTGGACGCGGCCGGCCTTGCCCCGGATCAGCTCCAGGCCGTCCGGGTTCTTCTTCTGGGGCATCAGGCTGCTCCCGGTGCACACGGCGTCGGTGAGCTGGAGGAAGCGGGCCTCGCTGCTGGCGAAGAAGATCCAGTCCTCCGCGAGGCGTGAGAGGTGGGTCAGGACCATGCTGCACGCGAACGCCGTCTCGCACACGTGATCGCGGTCGCTGACCGCGTCGAGGCTGTTGCGGGTCGGGCCGCCGGCAAAGTCGAGGTCCCGCGCGAGCTGCTCCCGGTCGATGGCGAACGCCGTCCCCGCGAGAGCGCCGCTGCCCAGCGGGCAGGTGTCCAGCCGCTGCTCGGCATCCACGAACCGGGTGAAGTCCCGGCCGATCATCTCGACGTAGGCGAGCACGTGGTGCCCGATCGTGATGGGCTGGGCGCGCTGCAGGTGCGTGTAGCCGGGGATCGGCGCCTCGGCGTAGCGCTCGGCGAGGTCGAGCAGCGCCTGCATCAGGTGCTCGCACTCGTGGCGCAGGTGCGCCAGCTCGGTTCGCACGTACAGCTTGAGGTCCGTGGCGACCTGATCGTTGCGCGACCGGCCGGTGTGCAGCTTGCGCGCAAGGTCGCCGACCCGCTCACGCAGCCGCGCCTCCACGAAGCTGTGCACGTCCTCCTCGTCGGTCTCCGCCGCCGGCGTGGCGTCCTCGCCCAGCTCGCGGCTGAGGGCCTCGAGGGCCTCGGTCAGCTTGCCGACCTCCGCCGTCGTGAGGACACCGGCGCGGCCCAACGCCTTGGCCCAGGCGACGCTGCCCTCCAGGTCCTCCAGGATCAGGCGCCAGTCGAAGCGCGCACTGGACTGGAACTCGACGAAGAACGGGTCCTGGGTGCCCGCGAAGCGCCCACTCCACAGGCGCGCCGGTTGCTGCGCGCCCTCGGCCTCCGGCTTGCGGTCGTTCCGGCTCACAGGCCCCGCTCCCTGCGCACCTTGGCGGCCACGAGACCGGGCAGTCCGTAGAGCTTGACGAAGCCCTTCGAGTCGGCATGGTCGAACGCGGCGCTCTGGCCGAAGGTGGCGAGGTCCTCGCTGTAGAGCGAGAACGGGCTCTTCGCGGCGATCGCGGTGGCGGTGCCCTTGAACAGCTTCACCCGCACCTCGCCGCTCACCGTGCGGCTGGCGGAACGGAAGAACGTGTCCATGGACTCGCGCAGCGGCGCGAACCAGCGGCCCGTGTAGACCAGGTCCGCGTACTCCGGCATCAGCTTCTCGCACAGGCGCAGCGTGTCGCGGTCCAGCGTGAGCGAGCGCAGGGTGCGCAGCGCCTCCAGCACGATCGTGCCGCCGGGAGTCTCGTAGACGCCGCGTGACTTCATCCCGACGAGCCGGTTCTCGGTGATGTCCACGCGGCCCACGCCATGGCGGCCGCCCACGGCGTTGAGCTGGGCGATCAGGTCCTCGGGCGGCAGGTTGCGGCCGTCGATGCTGGTGGGCACGCCCTCCTGGAAGCCGAGGGTGACGATCTGTGCCTGATCGGGCGCCTGCTCCGGGTGCGCCGTGATCATCCACACGTCGTCCGGCGGAGCGTTGCCCGGATCCTCGAGCGCGCCGCCCTCGTGGCTGATGTGCCAGAGGTTGCGGTCGCGCGAGTAGATCTTGGTGCGCGTTGCGGTGATCGGCACCTTGTGCTTCTCGGCGTAGTCGATCGCGTCCTCGCGGCTGCGGATCGTCCACTCGCGCCAGGGCGCGATCACCTCCAGGTCGGGGGCGAGCGCCATGTAGGTGAGCTCGAAGCGCACCTGGTCGTTCCCCTTGCCGGTGCAGCCGTGGGCGAGGTAGCGGGCGCCGACCTCGCGCGCGTACTCCACCTGCGCCTTGGCCAGGATCGGCCGTGCCATACTCGTGCCGAGCAGGTAGCGGCCCTCGTACACGGTCATGGCGCGCAGGCACGGCCAGACGTAGCCGGTCAGGAACTCACGGCGCAGGTCGACGATCCGGCATGACGCCGCGCCGGTGCGCTGGGCCTTCTGCTCCAGGCCCGCGAGCTCGTCGGCGCCCTGCCCGACGTCGCCGGCGAGCGCGTGCACCTCGAGTCCGTAGTGCTCGCGGAGCCAGGGAATGATGATCGATGTGTCCAGCCCGCCGGAGTAGGCGAGCACAACGCGGTCGGCCATGGTTCAGTCCTTGGTCTTTCTCTGGTAGCGGGGGTCGTTGAGCAGCAGGGCGAGGATCGCCTTCTGCACGTGGAGCCGGTTCTCGGCGTTGTCGAACACGATCGAATGGGGGCCGTCCATGACGGCCGCGGTGACCTCGGCGCCGCGGTGCGCGGGCAGGCAGTGCAGGAAGAGCGCGCCCGGGCGGGCCTCGGCCATCATCGCCTCGTCCACCTGGTAGTCGAGGAACACGGCCGCGCGCTCCTCGGTCTCGTCCTCCTGCCCCATGCTCGCCCACACGTCGGTGTAGACCACGTCGGCGCCGCGTGCGACGTGCTTGGGGTCGTTGACGATGCGCACCTCGGCGCCAGACTCCTGGGCCGCCAGCATCGCCTCGTTCACCACCTTGGAGTTCGGCTCGTAGCCTTCTGGCGAACACACCGTGATGTGCATGCCGAGCTTGGCCGTGGCGTGCAGCAGGGAGTGGCAGGTGTTGTTGCCGTCGCCGACGTACACCATGCGCCGGCCCTTCACCGCGCCCCAGCGCTCGGTGAGCGTGAACAGGTCGGTGAGCGCCTGGCAGGGATGCATGAGGTCGCTCAGCCCGTTGATCACCGGGATGTCGCAGTGCTCGGCCAGTTCCTGCACCGCGCGGTGCTTGAAGGTGCGCACCACGATGCCGTGCACCCAGCGCTCCAGGTTGCGGGCGATGTCCTTGATCGCCTCGCGCTGGCCGAGACGGGCGTCGCGGTGGTCGAGGAACACCGCGCCTCCGCCCATGTCCTGCATGCCGATGTCGAAGGTGAAGCGGGTCCGCAGCGAGTCCTTCTCGAAGATCAGCGCGAGCTTGCGGTGGCGCAGCACCTCCGTCAGCGTGTCGCGGTGCTTCTTGAGCGTCGCCGCGGTCTCGTAGATCGACTGGATGTCGCCGATCGGGAGGTCGTGGACCGAGATCAGGTCCTTGTGGGCGAGGTGGGGGAGTTTCAGCTTGTTCATGCCGCGAGCTCCGCGAGCGCCTGGCGCAGGATGGCGAGGCCCTCCTCGATCTGCGCAGCGGTGATGACGTAGGGGGGCAGCAGGCGCAGGACATCGCCAGCGGTGACGTTGGTGATCAAGCCGCGCCGGTACAGGGATTTCTGCAGGTCGCCGGCCCCGCGGGACAGGCGCAGGCCCTGGATCAGCCCGCGGCCGCGCAGCTCGGTGATCACCGGGAACTCGCGCTGGAGCTGGGCCAGTCCCTGCGCCAGCTGCGCGCCGCGCTCGACCACGGCCGCCAGCAGCCCGCCCTCGGTGAGCGCCTGCAGGAACACCAGTGCGCCGCGGCACGCCAGGGGCCCGCCGGCGAAGGTCGAGCCGTGGTCCCCGGGCTGGAAGGTCTCGGCGCAGCCCTTGGCCACCACGATCGCGCCCATCGGCAGGCCCGCGGCGATCGGCTTGGCCAGGGTGGCCACGTCGGGCTTCACGCCGGCGTGGTCGCCGGCCAGGAAGCGGCCGGTGCGCCCGGAGCCGCACTGCACCTCGTCGTGGATCAGCAGCGTGCCCGTCTCGCTGCACAGGGCGCGGGCCAGGCGCAGGTACTCGGGTGGCAGCGTGCGGATGCCGCCCTCGCCCTGGATCGGCTCGAGGATCAAGGCCGCCGGCCGCGTCTCGCGCAGCGTGCGCTCGAGCACGGGCCCGTCGCCCGCGGCGACGAAGGTCGCGGCGAGCAGCGGCTGGAACGGCTCGCGGTACTTCGCCGCGTGGGTCACCGAGAGCGCGCCGAGCGAACGGCCGTGGAAGCCGCCCTCCAGCGCCACGAACGAGGTGCGCTCCGGGTTGCCGCGCATCCGCTGCCACTTGCGCGCCAGCTTCAGCGCCGCCTCGGTGGCCTCGGTGCCCGAGTTGGTGAAGAACACCGCCTCCAGGCCGCAGAGGTCGGCGAGCCGCTCCGCCACGGCTTCCGTGTACGGATGGCGGTACAGGTTCGAGAGGTGCACCACCTTGCCCACCTGGTCGCGCAGCGCCGCGACCAGCTCCGGGTGGCCGTGGCCGAGAGCCGACACCGCAATCCCGGCCAGGAAGTCGAGGTAGCGCCGGCCGTCGCGGTCGAAGAGCTCGGCGCCGCGTCCGGACACGAACACCTCCTCGGCGCGGGCGTAGGTGCGGATCACATGTTCATCCATGGGCCATCTTCTCGTTGCAGAAGCGCGTCCCCACCGCGGGGTCCAGCGCGTGGAGCACGGTGTCCTCGCCCTCGGCGGGGGCGATCTTGATCAGGGCCGCGGGGTTCTCGGCCAGTGCCGCCAGCGCTGCCTCCACCTTGGGGATCATCCCGCCGTGGATCACGCCGGATTGCCGCAGCCGGGCGCAGGTCGTGGGGGAGAGCACCTCCAGGCGTCGGCGCTCGTGATCGAGCACGCCGGGCACATCGGTGAGGAAGAGCAGCGCCTCGGCGGCGAAGGCCCGGGCCAGCGGACCCGCGCCCATGTCGGCGTTGATGTTGTGGAACACGCCGTCCGGGCCGGGCGCCGTGGTGGCGATGACCGGCACGAAGCCGCCGGCGAGCAGGTGGCGCACCAGCCCCGGATCCGGCGCATGCACCGCGCCGACGTAGCCGAGGTCGACCCCGTCCGGGGCGTGCTTCACCGCCGCGAACGTGGCGCCGTCGGCGCCGGTGATCCCCACGGCGGGGACGCCTGCGGCCTGCAACGCCTGCACGACCGTCCGGTTGACCTGTCCGCCGAGGACCATCAACACCACCTCGGCGGTGGCGGCGTCGGTGACGCGCAACCCCTGGTGGTAGCGATCCTGGATGCCCAGGCGCCGACTCAGGCTGCGGATCTGGTTGCCGCCGCCGTGCACCAGGACGACCTGGTGTCCGGCCGACCGGGCCCGAGCCACCGCGCGCGCGAACGCCGCCAGCCGCGGCGCCTCCTCCAGCTGGGCGCCGCCGACCTTCACCAGGAGCCTCACCGCAGGCCCGCCGTCTCGGGCAGGCCGAGCATCAGGTTCATGTTCTGCAGCGCCTGGCCGCTGGCTCCCTTCACCAGGTTGTCGATCGCCGAGATCACCACGACCTGCGGCCCCACGGTCCCCACGGCGATGTGGCACTCGTTGGTGAACTGCACCCGGTTGAGCTCCGGGTAGCCCCGGTCGTAGACCTTGACGAAGGGCTCCGGCGCGTAGCTTTCCCGCAGGCACGCGCGGATCGCGTCCGCACCGCTGCCCGGCGCCGGCGTGAGGTAGAGCGTGGTGAGGATGCCGCGGAACACCGGCAGCAGGTGCGGCACGAACACGATCCGCTCGGTGCCGGCCTCCTGCCAGATCTCGGGGACGTGGCGGTGGTTGCCGACCCCGTAGGCGAGGAAGTTCTCGTGCACGCTGCCGAAGTGGGTGCGCTCGGTGGGTTGCCGGCCCGCGCCCGAGGTCCCGCTCTTGGCGTCGGCCACGATCACCGCGTGGGGATCGAGCAGGCCGTGGCGCAGGAGCGGCTTCAGGGGCAGCAGGACCGAGGTGGGGTAGCAGCCGGGGTTGGCGACCAGCCGCGCGGCCGCGACCGCGGCGCGGGCGTGCTCGGTGAGTCCGTACACCGCCTCCTGCGCCAGCTCGGGTGCTTCCGGCGCGTGGCCGTAGGTCTTCGCGTGCAGCGCGAGGTCCTTGAGCCGCAGGTCGCTGGACAGGTCCACGACCTTTGGTCCCAGCGGGAGGATCTTCTGCGCGAGGCGCGCCGCGGTGCCGTGCGGCGTGCACAGGAACACTCCGTCGACCTTCTCGAGGGCCGCGAGGTCGAGGCGCTCGATCGGCTGGTCCACCGGCAGCGCTGGTGGCTCGGGCTCGGCGCCCTCCCTGGCGCTCATCGCATGCGCCAGGCGGACGTGGGGGTGGTGGGCGAGGAGGCGCCGCAGCTCCTGGCCCGTGTAGCCGGAGGCTCCCAGGATGGCGACCGAGTTCACCGCTCGGACTCCTTCATCGCCAGGAGCTGGCGGGCGAGGCGCCGGGCCGCCGCGGGGGTGGCACACACCGCCAGGACCGTGTCGTCGCCGGCGATCGTGCCGACCGCCAGCTCGCGCCCCGCCTGGTCCAGGGCCACCGCCAGGGTCGAGGCCGCGCCGGGCGGCGTGCGCAGGACCACGAGGTTCTGTGCCGCGACCGCCGAGTGCAGCCACTGGCGCACCGTGCGGAAGAGTCCGGCGGTGCCTTCGGTGCTCGTGGGTGCGGAAGGGATCGCGGCCGGCACCTCGTAGCCCGCGGGGCCCTTCACGAGCCCCAGGTCGCGCAGATCGCGCGACAGGGTCGCCTGGTTCACCTCGATCCCCGCGCCGGCCAGGAGCTCGCTCAGCTCGGCCTGGCTGCGGATCGCCTGCCGCCGGAGCAGGGAGAGGATGGCCTGGCGGCGGTCCTCGCGTCCCGGGCCGGTCTCGGCCGCGTGCGCCGTGGCGGTGTTTTTGTGGTTGCGGCTATGCATTCTTATGCACGAAGTGCGCATAAAAATGCATGAAGCGCCGCGCGTGTCAAGGGCCGCGGCGGGAAACCTCCGCGGCCGGTGGCGGACCCTGGCTGCGGCCCACCCGGGCCGCGGCAGGGGGAACGGGGCTCGCCGGCCCTCAGTCGCGGTTGGAGAGCAGGATCAGCAGGTGCTTGAAGAGCAGCACCACGTCCACGAAGAGCACGATCGCCGCCGACACGTGGGCGGTGGTGGGGTAGTGGTGCAGGATCCGGCTGGTGTCGTAGAGGACGTAGCCGGAGAAGAGCACCACGCCGGCGACCGAGTACCAGAGGCCGGCCTCGAACCCGAAGATCATCCCGGCCAGGCCGATGCCGATCAGCGCGAAGAGGCCGATCGCCAGGGCCCCGCCGAGGAACGAGAAGTCGCGCTTGGACAGGAACACGTAGCCGGTCAGCCCGGTGAACACCATCGCGGTCACGATGCTGGCCTGGGTCAGGACCGCCGCTCCACCCGGCCCGGAGGCGGTGATCAGGACCAGCGGCGCCAGGATGAGCCCGAACAGGAACGCGTAGGCGAAGTACACGACCAGATTGATCGGGCGCTTCTCGGCCACGGCGTGGACCAGGAACGCCGCGCCGAAGAGCACGACCAGCGGGATCCAGCGGTTCGACCACAGCCTGGCCGCGAGTTCGCCCACCACGGGCACGTTCGGCACGGCCCACAGGGTGCCCGCGAACACGAAGATCCCCGCCAGGAGCAGGGCATAGGTCTTCTGGAGGAACACTGCGCGCTCGGCGACCGGCGCCTCGGCGGCAGGCGAGTAGGCGTAGGGGTTCGAGGTGCTCATGGCGCGGGAGGCTACCCGATCTCCCGGGGGGGCGGTGGGGGTTCGCGGGACCCTGGCACCGAAAGCCGGACGGGCGGCCTGGACACCTTCCCTGGCGCCCCCGCTCCCGCCACACTGCCCGCCCCGGCCCACCCCACACCCGCATGCGTTCCCACTGCCAGGTCACGATTCTCTCCGCCCTCCTCCTCCTGAGTGCGCACGTCGCTGCGCAGAAGCAGAAGCTGACCTTCGAGCAGACCCTGCCCGGGCCGCGCGGAGTCAACTTCAACGGTTCGTTGCCCACCATCGCCTGGGCCGCGGACGGGGTCCACGTGGTCCTGCGCGAGGACGGCAAGGCGCTGTGGCTCGATCCCGTCACGCTGGCGACGTCCGATGCGCCGGCCGAGACGGCGCCAGCCAGCCAGCCAGGGCGCGCCAACCGTACGGCGCGTGCAGACCTGCCCAAGGACGGCAAGCCACGGCGCGAGGCCGCGGCCAGCCCCGACGGCAAGTGGGTGGCGTTCGAGCTCGAGAACAACCTCGTGGTGCGGGACTCCGCCAGCGGCAAGGAGTGGGAGGTGACCACCGACGGATCGCCGCTGCTGCTCCACGGGCGGCTGGACTGGGTCTATCAGGAGGAGGTGTACGGCCGCGGCAAGTTCCGCGCGTTCTGGTGGAGCCCGGACTCGGCGCGCATCGCGTTCCTGTCGCTCGATCAGACGGGCGTGAAGGACTTTGCCGTGGTGGATCACCTGCCGGCGGCCCTCGACAAGGACAAGACCGTCCGCGTCCTCACCGAGAAGTACCCCAAGGCCGGCGACCCCAATCCCAAGGCGCGCCTGACCGTCGCCGACCTTGCCGGCCAGGCCACGGTGCCGATGGACCTCTCCGGCTACGACTCCGAGGTGCTCCTGGTGCGGGTGGGCTGGGCCCCGGACGGCAAGCGGGTCCTGGTGCAGGTGCAGGACCGCATCCAGACCTGGCTCGACCTCGTGGCCGTCGACGCAGCGACCGGCAAGGTCACGCGCCTGTTCCGCGAGACCAGCCCGACCTGGGTGAACGTGCTCGAGGAGCCGCGCTGGCTGGCCGACGGCACCTTCCTGTGGCTGAGCGAGCGCACCGGCTTCAAGCACGTGTACCACTACGCCGCGGACGGCAGCCTGCTGAAGCAGGTCACCGAGGGCGAGTGGGCCGTCGACGAGATCCTGCGCGTCGACGAGCAGGCCAGGCTCTTGTGGTTCACCGGCACGCGCGACGGCGCCGCCAACCAGAACGCCTATCGCGTCAAGCTGGACGGCAGCGGGCTGACGCGCCTGACCCAGGGGGATGGCTGGCACCAGGTGACCCTGAACGGCAACGGCACCTTCTTCCTCGATCGCTGGTCGGCGGCAGGTACGCCGCCGGCGGTGCGCCTGTGCAAGGACGACGGCAGCGTGGTCAAGGTCCTGGCCGAGACCAAGGTCGCGGCGCTCGACCGCTACGAGTACTCGCCCAAGGAGATGCTGAAGATCCCGGCGCGCGACGGGGTGGAGCTCGACGCCGCGCTGATCAAACCCGCGGGGTTCGATCCCGGCCGCAAGTACCCGATCTGGTTCGAGACCTATGCCGGCCCGGGCGCGCCCAGCGTGGCCAACCGCTGGAGCGGCGACGCGTGGTCCCAGTTCCTCGCCCAGCAGGGCTACCTGGTGTTCCAGGTCGACAACCGCACGGCATCACGGCGCGGCCACAAGCACGTCGGCGAGCTCTACAAGAACTTCGGCGCGAGCGAGCTGCGCGACATCGAGGACGCGCTCGAGTGGCTGTGCCGCAATCCCTGGGCCGATGCCACGCGGGTCGGCATGCACGGCTGGAGCTACGGTGGGTTCATCACCGCGTACTGCCTGGTGAACAGCAAGCGTTTCAAGCTCGGCATCGCCGGCGCCGGCGTCTACGACTGGCGTCTCTACGACACGATCTACACCGAGCGCTACATGTCGACCCCGGAGCTGAACCGCGAGGGGTACCAGTCGAGTTCGGTGGTCGCACGCGCCAAGAACCTGCACGGCCAGCTGGTGCTGATCCACGGCACCATGGACGACAACGTGCACCTGCAGAATGCCATGCGCTTCGTCTACGAGCTGCAGAAGGCCGGCAAGCTCTTCGACATGATGTTCTACCCGAAGATGATGCACGGCCCCTCGTCGCTGGAGCAGTACCAGCACGTGCGCACGTACCTCTGGCACTGCATCCAGAAGTACCTCTGAGTCGCCGCGCTCCGGGTCGCCGCAGCGCGGCGGCATCGGGGCGGCGGGTTCAGCGGACGCTGATCGTCACCGCGTCGACCGCGAACTCGGCCCGCTCCCCCGGCGCGAAGTCTGCAGACAGCTCGATCTCGAGGCTCGCGTCGCGGTCGACGTGGGCCAACGAGGCGAAGCGCAGGGTGGTGACCGCGTACGCGGTGTCGCGCGGGCGCTTGTCGACCGCCACCTCGTAGCGACCGGTCGTGGTGTTGCGCACCGAGATCCGCAGCGCCGTGTCGCCGTCGACGCGGGACAGGGCTGCGCGGACGGCGATCGTGACCTCGTCGACCTCGGTGGCCTGGGCCACCGGCAGCGGCACCTGATGGCGGAAGCCCGCGATCTCGCGGCCGGAAAACGCCTGCGTGGCCAACGTGAGCGGCCGGTCGTCCGCCTCGCGCAGGGCGTCGCGGGTGCCGCGCACCGGCTGGCCGGCCATCAGGCGGAAGAGGCCGCGGCCCAGGTCGGCGCGCAAGGCCGCCCCGCCGGGTGGGGGCCAGGACACCAGGCGCGGCAGGAAGTCGGCGCCGGACACCTGGTAGCGCTGATCCAGGACCAGCCATGCGGCGTTGGCGCCGTCCGGGTCCAGCACGCACAGGCGCAGTCCGGCCATCCCCTCGAGGGGCCGCGCCAGGGCCGCCACGATCCGATCCCCGCCGCGGCTGAACCGGGGGGCGCGATCCTCGCCGAGCCCGTCGCCAAGCGCGGTGACCGGACCGCCGGCGGAGGACACGGCACAGAGCCGGCTGGCGCCTGTGCCGAGCAGCCGGGCGAAGACCACCCTGCTGCCATCCGGAGACAGCGCCGGCTCGCGATCCCCGGGTCCCGGGCCGCCGTCGGTGAGCGGGACCAACCCGCTCCCGTCGGGCTGCATCCGGTAGATGCGACTTCGCGTTCCGGAACCCCCGATCTCGGTGCGCGCGAACACCACGCCGGCGCTGGTCCAGTCCGGGTCCCGGTCCAGGCCCGCGGTGACCGGTCGCGGATCGGCGCCGTCGGCGCCCATCGTCCACAGGCGCTGCGCTCCGTCGCGGTCGGTGGAGAAGAGCAGCGCGGTGCCGTCCGGCGACCAGCACGGCGTCTCGTCGACCGCGGCGTTCGCCGTGAGGCGGGTCTCGGCCACGGTTCCGTCGAGAGAACTCACATAGATCTCGCGGCTGCCTGCCTCGCCCAGCGCGAGCTCGCGCGTGAACGCGAAGCGGTTGCCGTCGGGTGCCATCCGCACGTGCAGCTCCACACCGTTGCGCGTGGTCCGCTTGCGCGGATCGAGCATCTGGCGCGTGGCCGTGTAGAGGTCGCTCTCGCTCTGGGTGCTGGCGTCGGCCACCCGGGCATAGATCAGCTCCGGAGGCTGGTCGGCGACGATCGGCGCCCGCGACGAGCCGGACTCGCCGCAGGCCGCGAGGAGGCCCGCGGCCAGGAGCGCGGCCCGCCGGGTCACGAGTGCGCCGAGGAGGGCTCGCCCCGCACCGGCTCCGGCTGTGCGGCCACGCTCGCGCGGGCCATCGACTCGCCACCCACCCAGATCAGGCCCGAGGCGAAGAGCAGGTGGTAGAAGGCGGTCAGCCAGTGGCCCTGCGAGGCCGCCAGGGTCGTCGTGGCGAGTGCGTAGGCGCCGAGGCCCAACTCCAACAGGGGGAGGAAGCCGCGCTTGCTGTGGTACAGGAATCCGAGCGCATGCGGCTGCGGCGCGTTGCCGCCCTTGCGGATGTCCAGCTTCGGCGTGCGCGTGAACTCGCCCGGATCGCGACCGAAGGCCGAGCAGACCGCCGCGGTGTTGTTGATGCACATCCCCGCGGCCAGCGCCAGGAGCACGGGCAGGCGGGGCAGTACGAAGAGGTCGAGCCGGCTGAGCCGCGCCTGCGAGAGCCCGTAGTACACGAGCACGCTGCCGGTGGCGAAGATCAGCGGCAGGCCCTCCAGGAAGCCCACCAGCCACGGCATCTGCAGCGGCAGGTTGAGGCGCACGATCTGCAGCGGCAGACCGATCAGGATCACACCCAGGAGGAGCACGAAGCCGACGTTGCCCAGCAGGTGGAACACCGCCTCGATCTTGGCCACCACCGGGATCGGCGCGCGCAGGATCCGGGGCAGCAGCTTGCGGCCGGTCTGCACCGAGCCCTTCGCCCAGCGATGCTGCTGGTTGAGGAACGCACGCATCTCCACCGGCAGCTCGGCGGCGCAGGCGATGTCGGGGCGGTACACGAAGCGCCAGCCCTGGAGCTGGGCCCGGTAGGACAGGTCCATGTCCTCGGTCAGGGTGTCGTGCTGCCAGCCGCCGGCGTCGACGATCGCGGCGCGCCGGAACACACCCGCCGTGCCGTTGAAGTTGAAGAAGCAGCCGCGGCTCTGGCGACCCACGTGCTCGACCGCGAAGTGACCGTCGAGGAGCAGGGCCTGCATGCGGGTCAGCAGGCGCGAGTCCGGGTTGATGTGCTCCCACCGGGCCTGGACCATCCCCACCCTGGGATCGGCGAAGAACGGCACGGTGCGGCGCAGGAAGTCGGGCTCGGGGACGAAGTCGGCATCGAACACGGCCAGGAACTCGCCCTTGGCCTTGGCCAGCCCGGCGGCCAGCGCCCCGGCCTTGAAGCCGGTGCGGTTGCCGCGCCGGATGTGGGCGATGTCCAGGTCGGCCGGGAGGTCCCGCAGCGTGCGCTGGACGATCTCACACGTGTCGTCGGTGGAGTCGTCCAGGACCTGGATCTCCAGCCGGTCTCTGGGGTAGTCCAACGCTGCCACGGCCTCGATCAGCCGGGCGGCCACGAAGCGCTCGTTGAAGATCGGCAGCTGGACCGTCACTCTGGGCCAGTCCGCCGGGGGCGGGGGCGTGGCGGGCAGGTGGCGGGATCGGAGGCAGAGCCAGGCCATCCAACCCCGGTGCAGGCCGAGGATCGCAAGCGGGGCGAGGAGCACCAGCTGCGTCCAGGTCAGGATCGAATCGAATTGGGTCATCCCGATGGGTGCGGACGCAAGGGTCCGGAAGGGTATAGCAACGTCTCGTGCGCGTCGATGACTTCGACTTCCCCCTGCCCGAGGAGCGGATCGCCCGCCAACCCGCGGACCCCCGGGACTCCGCTCGGCTCCTGGTCTTGGAGCGGGCGTCGGAGCGCCGCGAGCACCGGGTGTTCCGGGACCTGCCTGAGTATCTACGCGCGGGGGATCTCCTGGTGCTCAACGACACCAGGGTCCTGCCGAATCGTCTCGTCGGATCGCGCTCCGGGGGCGGGCGGGCCGAGGCGTTGATCCTGGAACGCCAGGGCCAGGAGTGCCGAGGGTTCCTGCGGCCGGCCGCGCGCGTGCGCACCGGCGAGACGCTCTCGTTCGAGTCCGGTGCCCTGCTCCTGACCCTGACCGATCGCCTGCCAGAGGGGCAGGTCCGGTTCCGTCTCGAGGCCCGGGACGGCGACCTGGACGGCACCCTCGACCGTGTCGGCCGCGCCCCCCTGCCTCCCTACCTGCACCGCGACGGCTCCGAGGACGCGCGAGCCGATCGGGAACGATACCAGACCGTCTTTGCCGAACGGCCGGGTGCGGTGGCGGCCCCGACGGCAGGGCTGCACTTCACCCCGGCACTGCTGCGGCGCATCGCGGACATGGGTGTCGAGATCGCGACCGTCACCCTGCACGTGGGCCTGGGCACGTTCGCGCCGATCCGGGTGGAGCGGGTCGACGAGCACCGCATGCACGCCGAGCGCTACGAGGTGTCCCAGTCCGCGGCCGAGGCGGTCGTCGAGGCTCGCCGCCGGGGCGGCCGCGTGGTGGCGGTGGGGACGACCGCGGTGCGCACCCTCGAGACCGTCGCCCGTCCGGGCCGCCAGATCGCGGCCGGCAGCGGCGACTCCGAGCTCTTCCTCTGCCCGGGCCGGTCGTTCCGGGTCGTCGACGCCATGGTGACCAACTTCCACCTGCCGCGCTCGACCCTGTTCATGCTCGTGTGCGCGTTCGCGGGTCGCGAGCGGATGCTGCAGGTGTATCGCGAGGCGATCGAGCAGGAGTACCGCTTCTACTCGTTCGGCGACGCCATGCTGATCCTCTGACCCACCCGCGGCGGGACCACGCCGACCCGCGGCGGCTCACGCCCGCGGCCAGACCTTGCGGAGTGCCGCCGCGAGTCCGGCGGCCGCAGCCCCAGGGTCCTCTGCCTGGAGGATCGCGCCCGCCACGGCGATGCGCGTGGCGCCCTCGGCGAGGACGAGGGGCAGGTTCGCGGCCGTGATCCCACCGATCGCGAACACCGGCAGCCGCGTCGCCGCAAGCGCGGCCCGCAGCGCACCGGCCGGCTGGGCGGTCGCGTAGCCCTTGGTGGCGGTGGGGAAGCAGGGTCCGAACCCGACGTGGTCGGCCCCGTCGCGCTCGGCCGCGCGCAGCTCGGCCAGGGAGTGCGTGCTCACCCCCAGCAGGCGCCGGGGCCCCAACAGGGCCCGGGCCCTGGCCGCGGGCATGTCCTGCTGGCCCACGTGGGCCCCGGCGGCCCCCGACGCGACCGCGAGCCCGACGTCGTCGTTGACCAGCACCGGCACGCCCGCCTCCGCACACAGCTCCATGCAGCGCCGCAGCCCGGTGGGATCGCTCTGCTTGACCCGCCACTGCACCAGGTCCACGCCGCCGGCGAGCGCCGCCGCCAGCGTGGCGAAGGGCTCGCCCCGGCACAGCTCTGGCGTGAAGAGCAGGTAGAGACGTCGCGATTCCAGCGGCATGCCTCCCTTCCTATCATCGCCGCCGATGTTGCGGGACGCGTTCCTTCCCAACCTCCTGATCTTCGCGGTCGGGATGGCCGCCGCCTGGGGCTACTTGCGCACCGGCAGGACTCTGCGCGGCACGCTGCTCCTGGTGGGGCTGTGGGTGCTGGCCGACGTCGCGTTGCTGGCCCGCTTCGCCTACCAGGGCGGCGAGGACCTCTTCTTCCTCGCCCTCTGCGCCATGCAGGCCTACGCCCTGTCCGAGTTCCTGCTCTTCACCTACGGCCGGATCGCGCGGCGCGGGGCGCGGCACCGCCAGCTGCGCGAGTCCCTGTTCCGCGTGGCGATCGTGCATTTCCTGCGCGACGAACTGGAGCAGGCGCAGGCCGTGTACCGGCGCCTGGTGCGACGGGATCCCTGGGACCTGGACGCCGCCGTGCATCTCGCCACGGTGCTGGCACGGCGCGGGCGCAGTCGCGCGGCGCGTGCCTGGTTTCGCAGCGCACGCAGCCTGGATCGCGAAGGACGCTACGCCGAACTCCTGCAGGAGGAACTGCGGCGCTTCGCGGCGCGGCGCGTGGTGCGCGGCGCGTGAGCCGGTGCGTGGCGCTCGCCTCTCGCCTCTGCGCGGCCGCCCGCTACGCTCCCGGCCTTTTCTCGGGACACCACGATGAGTAGCGACTGGCTCAAGCGCGCGATCTCTGCGGAAGAGCTCGTGGCCAAGATCCGCAGCGGGCAACACGTGTTCGTGCATGGCGGGGCGGCGACGCCGGTGCCCCTGGTGCAGGCGCTCCTGCGGCGCACCGACCTGCACGACGTGAACCTCTACCATCTGCACCTCGAGGGGGTGCCACCGATCCGCAACGGTGGGCCGCACCGCGGCGTAAACTCCATGTCGCTCTTCACCGGCCCCAACCAGCGCGAGCCGGTCGCCGAGGGCAAGGCCGACTTCATCCCGGTGTTCCTGAGCGACATCCCCGTGCTGATCCGGGACCGGGTCCTGCCGATCGACGTTGCCCTGCTGCAGCTGTCGCCTCCCGACGCGCACGGGATCTGCACCCTCGGCACCTCGGTCGACGCGGCGCTCGCCGCCTCCCGGACGGCGAAGGTGGTGCTGGCGGAGATCAACCACCAGGCACCGCGCACCCACGGCAACTCGTGGGTGCCGCTGTCCCTGGTGGATGCGTTCACGGTCACCGATCGGCCGCTGCCGTCGCACGAGCTCGGCGACGAGACACCCGTCGAGGCGGCCATCGGCGAGCAGGTGGCGCAGCTCGTCGACGACGGGTCGTGCCTGCAGCTGGGTATCGGCGTGATCCCCAATGCGGTGCTCAAGCGCCTGCACGGCAAGCAGGACCTCGGCATCCACACCGAGATGTTCTCGGACGGGGTGGTGGACCTGTACCGCGCCGGGGCGATCACCAACGCCCGCAAGCAGGTGCACGCCGGGCGCATCGTCACCAGCTTCGTGGTCGGTTCGAAGAAGCTCTACGACTTCGTCGACGACCACGGCATCGTGGAGTTCCACCCCTGCGACCGGACCAACGACGTCCGCATCATCGCCGCGATCGACAACATGGTGGCGGTCAACTCGGCGTTGGAGATCGACCTCTCCGGGCAGGTGTGTGCCGACTCGATCGGGACGCGGATCTACTCGGGCATCGGCGGGCAGATGGACTTCATCCAGGGTGCCGACCTGAGCCGCGGCGGCAAGCCGATCATCGCGCTTCCGTCCACCGCCGCGAGCGGACGGCTGTCGCGCATCGTGCCCACGCTCAAGACCGGCGCAGGCGTGGTCACCACGCGCGGTCACGTCAACTGGGTGGTCACCGAGCACGGCGCCGTGAACCTGCTCGGCCGCTCCCTGCGCCAGCGCGCCGAGCTGCTGATCAGCATCGCGCACCCGGACTTCCGCGGCGAACTCCGGCGCACGTTCGCAGAGTTGCGCCACTTCTCCGTCGGCTAGGCCGCGTCCCTCGCGGGTTCGGGAGCCCGGCGCCGCCGCCCAGGCGCCCGCATGCGCCGGGCGGTCGTCGTCGCGCGCCGGAGGCTAGGTCCCCGCCGCCGTACGCAGCGCGTGCCAGCGCGAGTCCTCGCGCAGCACGTGGGCGGGCAGCTGCACGAGCCGCGGTGCGCGTGCGGGATCGAGCCAGCGCAGGAGCTCGCGCATGGCCGCCTCGTCCATCGCGGTGCAGCCGGCCGTGCCCCGGCCGGGGCCGGTGCCCAGGTGCAGGAAGATGCACGAGCCGGCGCCGCGCAGGACCGGTTCGGTGTTGTGCTCCACCACGATGCCGTAGCAGTAGAGCCGGTCCTCGCGCCGCATCGCCTCGGCGCTGCGCCAGTCGGGCCGCGGGATCAGGGTGCGGTCCAGGATCTGGTTGTAGAACGCACTCGCGGGATCGTCGACGCAGCGATACCGGTCGTCGACGCGCAGGTAGGGGAGGCGCATCCCGGCCAGCTCGCGCTCGTCGCCGTAGCCGAACGCCTGACGCAGCGCGAACACGCCGGCGGGCGCGCGGCCGTCGCCCTCGCGCTTCTCGGGTCCGGGGCCCAGAGGGCCGCTGCCGTGTTCGCCGCGTCCCCAGGCGAGGCCGTTGCGTCCCACCACGATGGCCAGGGGCGGGCCCGCCACGCGCCACGCGGAACCGGCCTGGTCTCGCTCCAGGCGCCAGAGCGTGCCGTCCACCGCGCTCCAGTGGGGCGTGGTCACCAGGAGCACCTGTCGCGACCCGGCTACCGGATCGTCGGAGGTGTCGACCAGCATGCACGAGGGCAGGAAGACGGCGAGTGCGAGGGCGAGGGAGCGCATCAGGTCAGGGAATGCATGTACAGGATCGTGCCGGCGGCCGCGACGGTGCGCGGGACGGCGGCGGATGGCGGGGCGCCCGCGCCGCAGTGGCGTGCGGCGCGTCCGGGGGCGTCCCGGCGCCTCAGAGGGGCTTCTCGCTGATCGACTTCGCCTGCAGGAAGAGCAGCAGGTAGTCGGGACCGCCGGCCTTGGAGTCGGTCCCCGACATGTTGAACCCGCCGAACGGGTGCACGCCGACCAGCGCGCCCGTGCACTTGCGGTTTATGTAGAGGTTGCCCACGTGGAAGCGGCGGCGCGCCTCGGCCTTGTGCGCGGGCACGTCCGTGTAGACCGAGCCGGTCAGGCCGTACTCGGTGTTGTTCACCACCTGCAGGCCTTCCTCGAAGTCCTTCACGCGGATCACGGCCAGCACGGGACCGAAGATCTCCTCCTGGGAGAGGCGTGCGGTGGGGGCGACGTCGGCGAACACCGTGGGTTGGATGTAGTGGCCCTTGCCCTCTGCCCTCCCGCCGCCGGCCAGCAGTCGGCCCTCCTTCTTCCCCACGTCGATGTACTCCAGGATCTTCTTCGCGGAGGCCTCGTTGATCACCGGACCCATGTAGGTCTCGGGCGAGCGCGGATGGCCGACCCGGATCGCCTGCACCTTGGGCAGCATGCGGCGCAGGAACTCGTCGTAGACGGCGGTGTGGACCACCGCGCGGGAACAGGCCGAGCACTTCTGGCCCTGGTAGCCGAACGCCGACGCGACCACGGCCTCGACCGCGGCGTCGAGGTTGCAGTCCTTGTCGACCAGGATGCTGTCCTTGCCGCCCATCTCGGCGACCAGGCGCTTCATCCAGATCTGGCCGGGCTGGACCTTCGCCGAACGCTCGAAGAGGTGCAGACCGACTTCCTTGGAGCCGGTGAACGAGATGAAGCGCGTCAGGCGGTGGTTGACGACGTGCTCGCCGACGATCCGGCCTGGACCGGTGATGAAGTTCAGCGCCGGCTTGGGCACGCCCACCTCGTACATCAGCTCGACGAACATGGCGGCGATGGTGGGCGTGGGTTCCGCGGGCTTGAGCACCACGGTGTTGCCGGTCACCAGCGCGGCGCTGGTCATGCCCACCATGATCGCCAGCGGGAAGTTCCAGGGGGGGATCACCGCGCCGACGCCGAGCGGGATGTAGACCATCTCGTTCTTCTCGACCGGGTGCGGGGTGATCGGCTGCGGTCCGGCAAGGCGCAGCATGTGGCGGGCGTAGTACTCGAGGAAGTCGATGGCCTCGGCGGTGTCGCAGTCGGCCTCGACCCAGCTCTTGCCCGCCTCGTAGACCAGCAGGGCCGAGAACAGGTGCTTGCGCTCGCGCATGCGGCGGGCGGCCTCGACGTGGATCCGCACCCGTTCGGTGGCAGGCACCTGCGACCACGCGGCGAACGCGGCATGGGCGGCCTGCACCGCGCGCTCGGCATCCTCCACGTTGCACTGCGGGAACGTGGCGATCAGCCGGTCGGTGTCGCCGGGGTCGCGGCGCTCGACACGGCCGGGGCGGTCGGTGACCGCCTCGCCGGCGATCCAGCAGGGACGGTGCTTGCCCAGGCCCTTCTCGATCTGGGCGAGGGCGGCGGCGAAAGCCGTGCGGTTCTCGGGGCGGGAGAAGTCGGTGAACGGTTCGTTGCGGAATTCGGGGAGCTGCATGCCTGACCCTTTGCGGCTGGGGTCACGCATCGTCGCACGGCGCGGCGTCACTTGGGAGCGTCGTGGCGCGGCGTGCGGACCGGCGCCGGCAGACCCCGCGGCGCGGGGGCATCCGCCGGGGCGCCGCGCGGGGCGAGGGCTCGGGCGAGGCCGGCGTCAGCGGCCGGTCACGACACCTTCCACTTGCGCTTCTCCAGGTGGTCCGTGAACCGCGCCATGTCCTCCCTGCTGAAGAGCTTGACCTGCGAGCCGCACTGCACGCAGTACGAGTGGTTCACGCTCATCAGGTAGCGCACGTAGTCGTTGCAGCGCGCGCACCACTTCGTCTCCTTCTCGAAATCCATGCGGTCCATGTCTGCTCCTGTGGGTGGACGTTGGTCCGGGGGAGGGAGCAAGCGCCTTGCCAGGTCGGCCGGGGGGAGGCGTCCCAGGCTCGATGCGTCCTTGCCAGCGCGGTCTCTGCAGAACGCGCCGGCGTGGGGCACCGCGGCACTCCTAGGCAGGGAGCCGGCGCAGGTTGCAGGCGCGCAACGCGGCGTTGCAGCGGTGCATCACCCTGTGGCGAGCGCCGCCTCGAGCTCGCCGCGAACCCAGGCCTCGGGCTCGTTGCGCAGGGCGATCTCCAGCGCGGTACGCGAACCTCCGATCCGGCCGAGTGCCCAGGCGCCGTGGCCCCGTACCGACGGGTCCGGGTCGCCCAGCGCCCGCTCCAGAGCCGGCGCCGCCGAAGGGTCCCGCAGATTGCCCAGCACCACGGCCGCGTTGCGCCGCAGGCCCGAGCGCGTCGCGCGGTGCAGCGCGGTGCCGCTCCAGTCGCGTTCGAACTCCTCCTCGCCGATCTCCAGGATGCCCACCAGGCTGTACTCCCGGACGCCGCGGTTCCACGCGAGGTCGGCCGGACGCGGTCCCCCGGCGGCCCGCCCCCGGTGGGCGAAGGGACACACCTCGAGGCAGACGTCGCAGCCGAAGAGCCACTCTCCCTGAGGCGCCCGCAGCTCGGTGGGGATCGGCCCGCGCAGCTCGATGGTCGTGTAGCTGAGGCAGCGCCGCGCGTCGACCTCGAAGGGCGCCACGATCGCCCCGGTCGGGCAGGCGTCCAGGCACGCGGTGCAGGTCCCGCAGCTCCCTGCCGACGGCGGGTCGTGGGGGAGGTCGAGCGGGGTGAGCAGCTCGGAAAGGAGCAGGAAGGGGCCGAGGCGCGGATGGATCACCCCCGCGCTCTTGGCGAGGAACCCGATCCCGGCACGCACCGCCAACGCACGCTCCAGGAGCGGGATGGCGTCCGTGCCGACGCGGACGCTGCCCCAGGGCACGCCGTCGCGTTCCAGTTCCTTGCGGAGCCACCGGGTCTTGTTGCCCAGGAAGCGGTGGTAGTCGCGTCCGGCGGCGTAGCGGGCGACGCGCCCGCCGCCCTGCAGGCGCACCGGCGGGCCCCCGTAGTCGAAGGCGAGCGAGACGGTCGAGCGGGCCGCGGGGGCGATGGTGCGCGGGTCCACGATCTTGTCGCGGTGTCGCACCATGTACTCCATCGCCCCGGCCCGGCCGGCGGCCAGCCACGCCAGGTAGTGGTCGGCGTGGCCGCCGAGGTCGAGGGGCCCGAAGCGCACCAGGTCGAAACCGGCTTCCGCGGCGAGCTCGCGGATGCGTTCCGGGGAGGGGGCCACGCCGGAATCGTCGGTGTCGCCGGCGCCGCTCTCAAGACGGGACCAGCACGCTGCCGACATCTGCCGCACCCCCAGGGAACGGAGTCCCCACCATGCCCGCCAGCCCCGAACCCGTCTCGCCGACCCAGGTCCAGGCGCCCCACTCCACCGCGGCTGGCGGCGCCTCCCAGCAGACCGTGATCCTGCGCGAGCAGGAGCTGGACTGCGACGTTGCCACCGCGATCGCGCGCGTGCGCAGCCGTCCGGGCAGCGCGAATGCCCGCATCCTCGTGATCGGTCCCGAGCCCGCGCAGCAGGAGGATCCCGGCGCGGATCGGACCTCCGCCTGCGTCCCACGCCTCCCGCGCACGCTGGCCCAGGTGGTGCGCGAGCACGAGGCCGAGATCCTGCAGCCGGTCGGCCGCCGCATGCTGGAGCTGCTGAGCTGCCTGGAACGATTCAGCGAGGAGGAGCGCGAGATCGTCCAGGAGCTCGAGAGCGAGGTCCCGGAGCAGCCGCGCGCGAGGCTGCAGAGTCGGCTGCACGCGCTGCGCGAGATCCACGAATGGTCGTCGGCGGTGATCGACGACCTGCGCCAGGAGATGGAGCTGGCCGCCGATGGTCAGCGGCCGGTCGAGATGCGTGGCAGGTGGCTCGAGGTGGGAGAGCATCTGGAGAGCACATGCGCCGGGGTCCAGGTCTCGGTGCAGGCCACCGACGTGGACACCACCGTGTTCGGTCGGTCCGCGGAGCTCGCGGAGCTGTGTCACCAGGCGCTGGTGCTGGTGGCGGCGCGCATCGGTGGGCACGGCAGCGTGCGCGTGGAGTTCGCCCATCAGGAAGGCTGGCTGGCCACTTCGGTACGTGGATCGGGCGAGGCGCATGCGGTGGAGTCCGTCGACGCGATCGGTCGGTTCCGCCACCTGGTCGTGACCCGCCATGGCGGTCGGATCGCCCCGGACGAGCACGGACCTGGCGGCTGCGGGATGACGATCCTGCTGCCGCGCCTCGGCCGGTCGCGCTGAGCCGGGTGTCCGGGAGGCGACGCACGGCGACGGCCGAGCGCTGTGGCTCGGCCAGGGGTGCGATGCCGCACCCGGGTGTTTCACCGGTTGGAAACCGGGGGCAAGCCGGCGAGCGGGGGATCCACACGGGCGGGAGAGTCCGGCCCGGCCTGCGGCGATCCCGGGATCGGGAACATCATTCCGGGACCACGGCAGGGCTGCCTGCGCCGGTTCGGGGACGTTGCGGGGCCCGCACTCCGGCCGCCGATTCGCGTTCCGATCAGGGAGTCTCGGGGCTCGCAGGGCCGTCCGAGGGGCACGAATTGCGGTCGTGGGGTCTCCGACCGACACCTTTCGGGGCCCCCTGGCACCGGACTTGCACGAGGAACGGCACTGGCGACTCGTCGTCCCCAGGATCCCGTGGCAAGATAACTCAGGCTCAACCGCTCCCCGAACGACGCAGATGGACTTCGCTCCTCAGCTGCTGCTGGACAAGGACGCCCTGGCCGGGCGCCTCCTGGAGCTTTGGGAGCGTACCGGGGACGAGGGGTTGCGTCGGCTCGCCGAGGGCAAGGCGCCGCACGACGACGCTCCGATGTCCGAGGCCGACCGCCTGGACTGGGTGAGCACGGTCCTGATGGACTGCTACCGCAACACCAGCGACAGCGCGGTGTTCACGCTCCTCGTCGAGGTCAACACCGATTCCTTCCTGCACGCGATCCAGTCCAAGCTGCGCCGGACGGTCAGCCACGTGGATCCCCAGGACGTGCTGCAGGAGGTGTTCCTGAACATCTACCGCTACCCGCACAAGTTCCTGGCCGAGCGGGCGGATTCGTTCCGGAACTGGGGACATCGGATCGTGCGCAACACGCTGCTCAAGTCCCTCAAGGGCGAGAGCCGCAGCCTGCGTTGGATCTCGATCGACGAAGACACGGTCGAGCGCGAGGACACGCATGAGCGCGCACCGGACCGCAGCGCGGCTGAGGCCGAGTCGGCCTTGCTGGTCGACCGGGCCTACCTGATCTACCTGAGCCTCTACCTGCTCCACTACGAGCGCCTCTCCGCCAAGGAGAAGAAGGCGCTCACGATGGTGGAGGTCGAGGGTGCCTCGTATCGGGCCGCCGCGGATGCCCTGGGCATCCGCCTCGAGAACCTCAAGATGGTCATCTTCCGCGGCCGCCGGAAGATCTTCCGCGGCCTCACACGGACGCTGTCCGAGCTCGATTCGGCTCCTGATGCCACGCACGCGGATCTGGGCGCCACGTTCGTGTCCACTCCTCCGGGTACCTCGCCGGTTCACGCCAACCCCGCACCTCCCACACTCCGCGACGACGCTGCCGCCGCAGACGATTCTCTGGAATGACCCAGTTGTCCTCCCCGCGCTCCGAGGAGCCGCAGGACGGCCGGCCTCCGGGTCCGGCCGCCGGGGAAGCGTCGTCTTCCCTGCACGTGCTCGGGCCCTGCCTCCAGATCCAGGCCGACCTCTCGGCGATGTTGGATGGGGAGCTCGATGCATCCTCCGTGCGCCGGGTGATGGTGCACTCCGACGTCTGCGAGTCGTGCCGCTCGTTCCTGCAGGGGATCCGCACGCAGGCACAGGCGCACCGCTCCCTGGGCGGCGTGCTGCACGGCAAGGACGATTCCCCCCGCACCCGGCAGTTGCGCGAGCAGCTGATCGACAACCGCAAGCAGCTCGCCCGCATCCTCTACGAGCTCGGCCGCGGGTTCGTGTTGATGTACACCTCTCCCGGCTTCTCGCGGATCGTGGCGAAGGAGCCGGTGCCGATCCCCGACATGTGCCGCCGGGGGCGCAACCTCCTGGACGAGGTGCAGCGCCTGCACACCGGCCGGTCGGTGCGTGACGGGGACCAGGTGAAGTTCGGCGAGGATTGGGTCGTGGCCGCCGATCTCTTCGAGGGGGGGAAGCTGAACGATCCCAAGTCGAATCTCGAGAAGGGGAAGCGCCTCCTGCGCGACGCCCTCGGCCTGCGGCCCGATTACCACGAGGCGAGGATCTACCTCGGGCATGCCCACCATGTGGGCGGCGAGCGCACCCAGGCTTGTGCGGAATTCCGCGCAGTCCTCGATGGGAGCGCGGACGTGGTCATCCGGGCCTACGCCCTGGAGAACCTGGGCAATGTCCACCTGGAGTCCGGCGACCTGGAGGGTGCGATCCCCTGCTTCCAGGGGCTGGTGGAGTCCGGGGCGGTGCAGCTCCAGGCGCGGTTCTTCACCTCCTACTTCAACCTCGCCCTGGCCTATGGCCTCCTGGAGCGCTTCGACCAGTGCGAGCACTGGTTGGACCGGCTCCATGGAGAGTTTCCGCACAAGCGCCGGATGATCGGCCAGGAGCTGGCCTCCAGGACCCATCTGGCGACCGTGCTCACCCGTCACCCGGACGTTCAGGGCAGGTTCTCGGAACGCTACCCGGGGTGGTTTCCTCGGCAGGAATCGCAGGTATAACACCCGGCACCGGTCGACCTCCGCATGACCTCCTTCTGGCACAAGCTGATCGCGCTCTTCGTGGCGCTGATCCTGTTGCTCGCGGCAGCGGTGGCCGACACGTCTGCAGGAGGCGGTGGCGACAACGGCATCATCAACCTGCCGGGCGGCCGCCGTCAGGGTTCCGGCTCGCAGCAGGGTGGCGGCTCGCTCACGGGCTGTCGGCTCACTGCGCAGGTCGTCGGCCTCGACCGCGGCTTCACGCTGAACCTGCCCGAGGACATGCCCACCGCCGTGGTGGTCGCGCAGCTCCCCGACACCTTCGGTCAGGTGTTCTTCGCGGTGACCGATGGCGAGCTGTACGTGGATGGTCCGACCCTGCGCGAGATCTTCGATGCGAAGGTCGCGCAGTTCTGGATCCGCATCCTCTCGCCCAACGGATTGGGTCTGGACGTCCTGGTGACGTTCAAGGAGGACGGATCGGGACTCACGCTGCGCGTGTACTGATCCCGCGCGCGAGTCCCGTTGCGGCCGTTGCGGCACTGGCGTGCCGCGCGGCCTCTGCCGGCACTTCGCTCAGCCTCGCGTCGGCCTCGACCCGCAGTGCTGCCGCCGCAGCTCCACGAGGCGCGCGGCGTGGTTGGTCGTGACCATGCGCACGCCCGCGGCCATCGCTCCGAGCAGGGCGAGATCGGGATCCACGGTGTAGACGCACGTGAGGTAGCCGCGCGCGTGCAGGCTCGCGACGTCCTCGCTGCGCACCGTGCGCCAGTCCCAGTGCACGAAGGCCACGCCCAGGGCATCGATCGCTGCGTGGGTCGCGGCATCGAGCGGGTCCTCGCCGAGCGCACCCAGGGTGAGCGCGGGTTCCAGGCGTCGCACGGCTCGTAGCCACTCCCAGTCGAAGGACTGCACCAGCACCCGGTCCACGAGCCCCGCGTCCCGCAGGAGCGACACGACCGCCTCCGCGCTACCGCCCTTGCGTTCCAGCATGGGAACCGCGCCGGCGACGATCGCAGCGAGCCCCTCCCGCAGGGAGGGCACCCGCGCGCCGCGCCGTGCAGGACCCTTCCAGGCTCCCGCGTCCAGATGGCGCACCGCCGCCCAGTCGAGATCCGCGACCCTCAGGTCCCGTCCACCCAGGGCGGACCGGGCATCGGTGGTGCGGTCCAGGGTCTCGTCGTGCAGGCAGACCAGCATCCCGTCGCGGGTGACCTGGACGTCGAACTCCACGAGCTCCGCGCCGGCGGCGATGGCGGCGGCGAACGCCGGGACGGTGTTCTCCGGGTACTGGTCACTCGCGCCGCGGTGTGCCACCACCAGGGTCCGGTCCTGCGCCAGTGTTCCCAAGCGCGCCGCCAGCGGGGTGATGACGGCCGGGCGGGGTGCGTCGCTCATGGTCGTGCTTGTCCAGATCGGCCCGTCCCCGGTCCAGGCTCAAGGTCCGGGGAGCCGATGGAGGGAGCGGATCATGGTCGGACACGAGGGCATCCGCGGGGCAGGGGCGGCCGCCACAGGCAGGCCGCCGGGGCCGGCCGAGGCGCAGGTCCGGACGCTCCCCCTGCAGCCGGGTCAGCTCCTGCAGGCCACCGTCCTGGAGGTGCTCGGCGAGCTGCGCTACCGCCTCGCCGGTCTCGGGGTGCGCTTCGAGGCGTTGGCCCAGGTGCCCCTTGAAGTGGGGACGAGCTACGCGTTCACCGTCGGCGCGGTGACCCCACAGATCCAGCTCCAGGTCGCGCGCCCGGCGTCGGGCACCGCACTCGGGGCGACGCTCGCGGCCGGCCTCGGCCCGACCTCGAGCGACTGGCAGGGCGATCTCCTCGACCTGCTCGCGGCGACGCCGACGCCGGCGACGCCCAAGGCGCAGGGTGCACCGCGTGCGCCGTGGCGTAGTCTCCTGCCGATCCTGGAACGATCCCTGCCTCCCGCGGCCACCGACCTGCAGCGCTTCCATCTCCTGCTCGGCCACGACCAGGAGGCCCGCGTGCTGCGGCTGAAGCACCTCGCCCCGAGGGCCAGGACCGAGGCCGCGGAGATCCTCGCGCAGACCATCAAGGCCGAGGCCCTGCTCGCGCGTGCGGCGGCCGACGTCGCGGGAACTCCGGACAGGGCGGCCGTCGCCGGATCCCTGGTGCAGGGCCTCAACCAGATCGAGCTGGACAACGCGCGCCGCACCGAGCTGGGACTCCCGCTCTGGCTGCCGCTGCCGGTTCCGCTGGGCGGCGCGCTTCGCGACGCGCGCATGTTCCTCCTGCCGGGCCAGGATGGCGAGCGCGGCGAGGCGGAACGGCAGGCCTCCGCGGCGACCACGATCGTGCTCCTGCTCGACTTCACGCGCCTGGGCGCGGTGCGCGTGGATCTCTCGGTGCGCGCGCGTGGCGTCCGTGCACTCTTCCAGGCGGCGCTCGTCGAGAGTTCGGCGCGCCTCGCCGTGGGCATGGGCGCGCTGCGCGGCGAGCTCGAGGCTCTCGGGCTCGTGGTGGAGGACCTGCAGGTACGGCCGGCGCCGGGCGGCACGCTGCCGGTGACCGACCTCCTGCTCCCCCCTCCCGCGAACGACCCGACCGCACTGGTGGACGTGCATGCCTGACGCGCGCCCGACACCCCAGGTGGCGGCCCTGGGCTACGACCGCGGCGCCGACCGCGCGCCGCGCGTGCTCGCCAAGGGTGGGGGCGAGGTCGCGGAGCAGATCCTCGCCCGGGCACGCGAACACGGCATCCCGATCGAGAGCGACCCGGATCTCCTGCGCTGCCTGGCGCCGCTCGAGGTGGGCGACGAGATCCCGATCGAGGCCTACCAGGCCGTTGCCACCATCCTGGCCTTCCTCTACCGCACCAACCGGACCTGAAGGGTCGCGGGTCTGGGGGTGGCGCCAGCACCCTTGCCGGCGTATCGAGGCGGCCATGGCTCCGCGAGCGCCGTTCGTCCCCCCCGAGATCCTGCTCCTGGGGCCGGGGCCGTCGCCGGTGAGTCCGCGCGTGCTGGCCGCGCTCGCGGCCCCGCCGCTCGGCCATCTCGACGCCGACTTCGTCCGGCTCATGGACCGCGTGCAGGAGGATCTGCGTACGGTGTTCGGCACGCGGAACCGGTTCACCCTGCCGATCTCGGCCACCGGCAGCGCCGGCATGGAGACCTGCATGGTGAACCTGCTGGAGCCGGGCGACCGCGCCGTGATCGGCGTGCACGGCGTGTTCGGAGAACGGATGAAGGACCTCGCGGTGCGCCAGGGTGCCGAGGTGGTGGAGGTGCGCAGCGAGTACGGCCGGCCATTGGACGTGGAGCGGATGGCCGCGGCGATCGCCGCGGGTCCCACCCAGCTGGTGGGGTTCGTGCACGCGGAGACCTCCACCGGCGTGCTGATGCCGCCCGAGGAGATCGTGGCCGCGGCCCGTCGCGCCGGCGCGCTGACCGTGCTCGATTGCGTGACCAGCCTCGGCGGCACGGAGGTGGCGCTCGACACGTGGGGCGTCGACGCCGCCTACTCCGGCACCCAGAAGTGCCTCTCCGTTCCGCCCGGCCTGGCGCCGCTCTCGTTCTCCGACGCGGCGATGCAGCGTGCGGCGCATCGGGCACGCAAGGCGCCATCGTGGTACCTCGACGTGAACCTGCTGGGTGGCTACTGGGGCGGCGGCCGCGTCTACCACCACACTGCGCCGGTGAACATGGTCTACGCCCTGGCCACCGGACTGGACGAAGTGCTGGAGGAAGGGCTGACCGCGCGCTTCGCCCGGCACCGCGCGATCGCGCGCGCCCTGGTGCGCGGCCTCGAGCCCCTGGGCCTCCAGCCGCTGGTGCCCGAGGCGTGTCGCACCCCCATGGTGACCGCGATCTCGGTGCCCGACGGCGTCGACGAGGCCGCGGTGCGCAGGCATCTGCGCGCCGCACACGCCATCGAGATCGGCGGCGGACTCGGCGCGCTGAAGGGACGCATCTGGCGCGTGGGGTTGATGGGACACGGCGCCACGATGACCTCGGTCCTGCGCGTCCTCGCGGGGCTCGCCGACGCCTTGCGCGCCCAGGGACGGAGAGTCGACGCGGCCGAAGCCATGCGCGCGGCCCAGGCGTGAGCGATCCCGCCGGCGAGGCGGTGCGCGCCTACCACCGCCGCACCAAGCACCAGCCCGAGCGCTACGCTCGCTCGCTCGGCTACCTGGACTGGGCCACGCAGCCGGATCCCTATCGGCGCTTCACCGGCGCGCCGCGGCTCGCGCTCGACCTCTGCGCCGATGCGGGGCCGCCACGCTACGACGCGCTCTTCGTGCCCGGTTCCGTGCCCGTGCGGCCCTGGGACCGCGCCGCCGTGAGCGAGCTCTTCCACGCCTCGTTCGCGCTCTCGGCCTGGAAGGAGGTGCCCGGCTCGCGCTGGGCGCTGCGTGTGAACCCGAGCAGCGGCAACCTGCACCCCACCGAGGCGTACCTGCTCTCGGCCCCGGTCGACGGATTCGGTGCGGACGCGATGCTTGCGCACTACCAGCCGTTCGCGCACGCCTTGGAAGTACGCCGCCGCTTCGATCCCGGCCTCTGGCGGACCCTGCTCGGCGACCTGCCGGCCGACTCGGCACTGGTCGGCCTGAGCTCGATCTTCTGGCGCGAGTCCTGGAAGTACGGCGAGCGTGCCTTCCGCTACTGCCAGCACGACGTCGGCCATGCCCTGGGCGCGCTGGCCATGGCTGCGGCGTTGCTCGGCCGCGAGGCGCGGCTGCTCCCCGCGCCCGGCGACGCCGAAGTGGCGCTCCTGCTCGGCATCGCCGGCCAGTCGGGGATCGAGGCCGAACATCCCGATGCCCTGGTGGTGCTCGCGCCGGTGGGGCGCCTGGACCAAGCGGTCGTGGAGCGCTGGCGCCCCGATGCCGCGGCGCTGGAGCGGCTGCAGGAGCGCCCGCTCCTGGGCACGGCCGCGCCGCTGAGCACGGATCATCACGAGTGGCCGGCGATCGACGAAGTCGCGGCGGCCGCGGCCAAGGCGCCGGGGTGGGTGCGCAGCGAGCCCGCGCAGCCACCGCCCCTGGCGTGGCCGGAGCCCGACCGCCCGCTCCCGGCGCGCGCCCTGATCCGCGGGCGGCGCAGCGCAGTGGCGATGGACGGGAGCACGGGGCTCACCCGCGATGCGTTCTACGGGATGTTGGCGCGGGTCGCCGATCCCCGCCGCCCGCCCTTCCACCTCCTGCCCTGGCCTCCGCAGCTGCACTTCGCGCTCTTCGTGCATCGCGTGCGCGACCTGCCCTCGGGTCTGTACCTGCTCGTGCGCGATCCCGGCCAGGGGGCGGCCCTGCGCGCCGCCCTGTCCGGACGGTTCGCCTGGCAGCGCCCGGCGGCATGCCCGGAAGGTCTCGATCTGGTCCTGCTGGAGGCTGGCGATGGCCGTGCGGCCGCCGCCTCGATCTCCTGCCATCAGGCGATCGCCGCCGACGGGGCGTTCGCCCTGGCCATGCTGGCCCGGTTCGCGCCCGCGCTCGCCGAGCGTGGGGCGTGGTTCTACCGTGCGCTGCACTGGGAGGCCGGGATGCTTGGGCAGACGCTCTACCTGGAGGCCGAGGCCGCGGGCGTGCGCGCCACCGGCATCGGCTGCTTCTTCGACGACGCCATGCACCGGCTGCTCGGCCTCGCCGGCGAGGACTCCCAGGTCCTGTACCACTTCACGGTGGGCGGCGCGCTCGAGGACGACCGCCTCCGCACGCTACCCGCCTACGCGCACCTCGGCCGGCCTGTGGGGTGAGCCCGCGGTGTGCGGCACCGTGCACGCCGCCACCAGGTAGAGCGCCGCGGCGGCCAGGAACACGGCGGTGAATCCCAGTTCCATCGCCAGCACGATGCTCAGGATCGAGGCCAGCACCGAGGCGGCTCCGTTCACGCCGAAGGCCCAGGCCACCACGCTCTGCGACTCGCCGTGCAGGGCGCGCAGGCCGGTGGGGAACGGCATCCCCATGACGAACGCCACCGGTGCGATGCAGGCGATGGTGAGCGCCACGCGCTGCCATTCCTGCAGGGCGAGGGTCGCGTGCAGGAACCACGGCAGCGCCGCCGACTGGAGCACCAGCAGCACCACCACGGCCACCGCCGCGCCGCGCGCGAACCGCGGACCGGCCTGCACGCGGCCCGCGTATGCCGATCCCAGTCCGGAGAAGAGCAGGAAGCCGGCGAGGCCCGTGGTCAGCGACCAGGTAGGGTGGCCGAGGTAGAGCACGAAGCGCTGGATCGTCGAGATCTCGACCAGCATGTACGCGAGCCCCAGCGCCGCGAAGTACGTGATCACCCGGCCGCGCGAGTTGTCCCCGCCGCGCAGGCGGAACCCGAGCCGGAACAGCGGCAACACCACGAGCACGAGGGTCACGACCACGGTCTGCAGGAGCAGCGAGGCCAGGATGTAGATGCCGATCGGCTCCTTGCCCGCCAACCCTGCATAGCCCGACTCGCCGCGCCGCTCGCTGGCGAAGAGGTCGCGCCACGAATGCAGGTGGAAGAAGAACGGCCGGTCGTCACGGGCCGGGGTGGTGTTGAACGCGTAGCTCTCGTGGAAGCGGCGCTCGGCCTCGGGCCCCGCGGCGGATGCCTGCAGCAGGCGGGCGTACTCGTTGGTCGGCAGGTCGCCGTGGCCGGCGGCGTAGTACAGCTCGTGGCGCACGAGCGGCGGCTGGTCCATCGGCGCGATCGCGGCGCGGATCGTGGCCACGTCCGCGTCGGTAAACGGCGCGCGGCGGAAGATCGTGAACGAATAGCGCAGCGGCTCCCTGCCGAACTCCACGACCTCGGGCGGCACGGCCTTGCCCTCCAGCGCCACCAGGGCCTCCACGAAGGCCGGGATCTGGCGATCCTCCTGGTGCACGACCAGGACGTGGCGCGACGGATCCGCCACGCCCAGGCGCCGCAGCGCTCGTGCGCCGGTGGCCACCAGCTTCACGGTCTCGCGCGGCGGCGCGAAGTTGAACCGGATGATGCAGAGCACGCCGCGTTCCGAGAGGTGGGCGAAGTAGTCGTCGAACGCCTCCTCCGTGTAGAGGTAGCTCTCGCTGAAGATGTACGAGCCCGAGGAGAGTGCCGCGTACGTGTCGGTGCCCGACATCTGCACCAGGTCGTAGGTGCCGCCCGCGCGGCGCAGGAACGAGCGACCCTCGCTGTGCACCGGCGTCACGCCGGGCTTGCGGTACACGTCGCCGGAGTAGTCGCGGAACTGCTCCATCACCAGGTTCAGCGTGTCGCCGTTGATGTCGACCGCGGTGACCGCGCTCGCGCCGTAGTGCAGCGCGGTCTCGACGTCGTTGCCGCCCCCCGGCCCGATCACCAGCACCCGGGGCTGCTGCACCAGCCGGTAGCCGAGCCCATAGAAGTGCCGGTCGTAGTCGCGCTCGCGGGCATGGCCCTTCCCCCAGATCACCGTGGGGGCGTCGCCGTCCTGGAACACGTGGACCTGGCCGCGCGGCCCGCCGGCCGGGTCCTCGCGGTCGCGCTTCGCGTCGGCCACCGGCGGCGGCATGGGCACGGTGTCGATCCGGCAGTGCGGCGACCAGATGGTGCGCTCCAGCCGCGGATCCGTTCCCTGGTAGGCCGGATCCTGCCGGCGCGCCAGCTCTGCCAGCTTGGGATAGAGGTAGTTCTGGGACGTGAACTGGGCCTTGCTGCGTGCCGGCTCCACGTGGATGACGTGCGCGGTCCAGCCGGGAGCCAGCCAGTTCAGCGGCAGGATCACGAAGGCGGACCATCCCAGGATGCGTGCCGGCGCCGCGCGCATCCCGTGCAGCGCGAGGAGCGCCGCCGCGCCGCTCAGCGTGGCGAACAGGTAGAGCGTGCCCGCGCCACCCAGCGGGCGCATCACCGCCACGAACACGAAGCCGCCCAGGCTCGAGCCGAGCAGGTTCCAGAAGTAGGTCCGGTGCACCGAGGCGCCGAACTCGTGCAGTGCGATCGCCACCGCCCCGCCTGCGAACAGGAACGGCACCACCAGGTAGGCGTAGCTCAGGAAGAGCGTGAAGTACTTGGTGCGGTCGCGCTCGATGTCGAGCGTGTCGAGCGACGTATGGCTGAGCAGCGAGAACGCGCCGACCAGGGTGAGCCCGAAGAGCGAGCAGCACAGGGACACCGCCACGCGCGGATCGCCACCGAACCGGCCCAGTCGGGGCGCCAGCGCGAGCAGCGTGCCGCCGGCGGCGAAGCCCAGCAGCGTGATGGTCACCACCATGTAGGTCAGGTGGTGCCAGAGCAGCACGCTGAAGAGGCGGGTCTGCAGGACCTGCACCCCGAGCGTGGCCGCGGAGACCAGCGCGATCGCGAGGAGCAGCGGCGCGCTGGCGCGCGGTGAGGGTGACTCGGTCATGGTCGTCGAGCGGGGGCGGCAGTGTAGTGGCGTCCGGCCCGGCGGCACCGGGGTCGTGCGCGGCCGCGGCACCCGGCTGGCCGCATGCCTGGCGATGGCCCGCGGACCCTGCGATGGGAACGGCCCTTGGAGCGGACCCCTGCCCGCGGGACACTGGCCGCCGTCCATGGATCTCCACGTCCTCCGCGCCGCCATCGACGAGAGCATCGCCACCAAGCGGCGCCTGCTCGACACCTGCCTGCCCCAGATCCAGGCGCTCTGCGACCTGGCGATCCGCGCGCTCCGGGCGCATGGCAAGCTGCTCCTCTGCGGCAACGGCGGCTCGTCCTGCGATGCTGCGCACGCCGCCGGTGAACTCGTGGGCTGGTTCGAGCGCAAGCAGCGGCCCGGCTACCCGGCGATCGCCCTGGGCCATGAGGTGCCCGCGCTGACCGCGATCGGCAACGACGCGGGCTTCGAGCAGGTGTTCGCGCGACAGGTCCAGGCGCTCGGCCGGAAGGAGGACCTGCTGATCGGCATCTCCACCTCGGGAGGCTCGAAGAACGTCCTGCGCGCCATGGAGCAGGCCCGGGCCATGGGCATGGCCACGGCGGCCCTGGTGTCGGAGCGCGGCGGACCGATCGCAGATGTGGCCCAGGTGGCCGTGCGCGTGCCCTCGCGGGAGACCCCGCGGATCCAGGAGGCCCATCTCCTGTGCATCCACCTGCTCTGCCAGTCGGTGGAGGACGCGCTCGCGGAGTGAGCCGCGCGCCCCGCCGGACGGCTCAGTGCGCCAGGAGGCGCAGGGCGCCGACCCACACATCCGGGTGGCCCGCC
>JADLFX010000106.1 GCA_020849665.1 Planctomycetota bacterium
CGCACGCCGAGTGACGGCACCAGTGCGACGATACTCAGGTGGCTTCATGGCCGGCACGAGGGGTGCCGCCAGCGGCCGGACGGCGCGGAACCAGAGCCGGGGCGCCCACAGCTATGTCAGGAGAGCCGAAAAGGGTCTTGGCACGGCCACGGGTCCGGTCTCCGTTCGCTGCCGCTGAGAAAGACACACTCCCCCGGCAGGCCGTCAGAGACTCCGATCCTGGGCCCGGGCGCCGGCGATCCTGCAAGGCCTCCTGGTGGCTCCGGAGTCGCTTGGCGCCGGCGGGCACCCTGATCCGCCTTGGTCATGGCCATCAGTCCGGTTCCCAGCCTGGAACCCTCTCCTTGGCCTCTCGCCCCTCGTAGCCCCAGCGGCTCGAGGTGATGGCTGCCTCGGCGTCACCCGTGGCTCCGTTGAGCAACGGGTCGAACGCCGCGGAGCCCGGGGGCGCACCGGCACCCTCCTCCAAGCTCCGCAGGCGCTCGTACTCGGCGCGGGGCAACACGACGTGGCCCTTCACGAAACGCCCGGGTGGGCCCCAGAGGAACCGGAAGTCCTCGGCCACGAGGTAGTGGTGCTCGATCACGCCACCCTCCTTGCCGCCGAACTTCGCCTGGCAGAGCCTGCCGGACACGAGCATGTGGTCGCCCTGCTTCTTGCCGTACTTGCGCAGGGTCTCCGCTGCGCCGCCGAACAGGACGACCCGCATCGTGAGCTGCTCGCGCTTCCACTGCAGCCGCACGACACGCAGGCGGAATTCCCCGATGAGGAGCGGGGACTCGGTGGCCTTGCGGTTGGCGTTCCGGTAGCGCGGCTCGGTGGCGATCGTGCCGGCCAAAGTGCACTGGTTGAAGAACATGGTGGGAAGGTACCCAACATCTTGGGTCCGTGATGTACTCCGCGAGGTTCACGGTCGTCGCACGCAATAGGTTCGCTTGGGCATGCGAATCTGCGCGACGCGGTGCGACCCCTTGCGATCAAGTGCAGCGAGGGGATGATCTCGCCCCTGGAGGTCTCGAAGCTATGCCTCACATGTCACAGCTCGTCGTCTCGGCAGTGTCCGCTGTTCTGTTCTTGCTTGGGGGTACCGGTCTCAGCGGGCAACAACTCACCTACACCTGGAGCCGGATGCAGCCGTCGGCCTTCCCAGCACCGCGTTCCGACTTTGCGATGGCGTACGACCCGTCGCGCGGCGTGCTCCTGTTGTCGTCCGGTTCTGCTGGAAACGAACTGTGGGCATGGGATGGGTCGAGTTGGAGGCAACTTCCCTTCGGCGCATCAAGCGGATCGTACAGACTCGACCCGTGGGCGCGATGCGCCATGGTCTTCGACAGTGTCCGAAATGTACTTGTGCTGTTCGGGCCAACTACAAGAGACAGTTCCAGCATCCCAAACTACTATGGCACTTGGGAACTCTCGAGCACGGGGGTGTGGCTGCTAAAGCAGGTGTCGAGGCAACCCAACTCGGGACCGGATTGCGGTCCACGAGAGGCGACATTCGACTCCAGGAGAGGCCGCGTCGTGGCATATCCTAGCGGCTACAGTGGCCCTGCCCTGGAATGGGATGGCATGTCATGGATACCGGGAGGTCGTCCATCCACATGGCCGGCGGTTCGCTGGAACCACGCACTCACTTTCGACACTCTGCGCGGCCGTACACTGCTATTTGGAGGCGATACGGGAAGCACGTGCTATGGAGACCTGTGGGAGTGGAACGGCGTGGACTGGCGCTATCTAAGCACTGCTCCGCCATCTGCAACTGTGACGCATCACGCAGTAGCATTCGGGAGTCGGCTACTTGTTCATGGAGGTTACCGTATCTCGACCCCCGCGCCAATTGCATCGGACGAGACATGGAGCTGGGATCCCCAGTCTGGTTGGACAAGAGTGGGCGAGTCCTCGCCTGAACGTCCAGCGGCTAGGTGGGATCACGGAATGGTCTTGGATGCTGATCGATGGGTGGTGGTAGCATTTGGTGGAGCCAATGCAGCCACGCTCTTTCGTGATACCTGGGAAATCCGTACTCCGAGTGCTCCGACGATTTCGTTGTACGGGACCGGATGCCGCGGAACATGGGGGATCCCTCGCCTTTATCCAGCAGCAGGGCAACGTCCTGTTGCCGGTTATCCGATGTCACTGGAACTCTCGGAACTGCCGACTGGAGGCCCAGTGTTCTTGTTGTTGGGCGTATCAAAAGCGCTCTGGGGAGGACTGCCTCTGCCGTTTGACTGCGGACCAATTGGAATGCCTGGTTGCTCCATCCTCGCGAGCGGCGACCTTGTGCTTGGGGTGTCACACTCGCTCGGTCGTGGCGAAGTGACATTTCGCGTCCCATGGGAAATCGGTCGGCGTATTTATGCCCAGGGCGGTGCCCTCGACGGACCCGCGAACCCGCTGGGCATCGTTCTTTCCAACGCCGGCGAGATGGTCATCGGCTACTGACGGTTCCTTGTAGGAGCCTCTCCGTTGCGGATGCTCTCCTGGTTCGTCTCGGTGCTGCCCGGCCGCAGGCCACCGGATGGAGCACGTGTAGGCACGAGATCATCACTGCCAGCCGTGGGTTGTTGCTCCAGGCAGAAGCCCTGCTGGGGGCCCACGTTGGACCAGGGAGTCCGGTAGCGTCTGCGCTGGGTGCGCCCCGCCGACGCTTTGTTGTGAAGGCCGTCTCTGCTGCCTACTTGCCACCGAAGAGGCCCAGCTCGGAAACGTGTGGGCCCATCATGCACGCCTTGTCGCTCGCTCATGCCGTGCTTGATGGTGGACCGGTCGGCCTGGTCGGCGCTGCGGGCTCCGCTAGGTCAGGGCATGGGACCATCGGTGACACGCTCCGTCTGGGTACCAGGGGGCAGGGCGCGATCGTCGCTCGACGCTTGAGACTGGGGCGTTGGTGCTTCGGGGTCACCATCCCAGACCACTTGGAGGCCGGGAGCGGGTGGGTGGCAGGTCGCGCAGACCAGCGGGCCTCCGTTTGTTGTGCACCAGCTCCGACGCCTGCCGCACATCCGGCATAGTGACCGCCAAGCGGGGGTCAGGTTCGCGGTGGCCGAAGCCGGGAGGCCACTCGTCGTCGTGGTCGGTTCGGGCTCTATCGGCTGCTCACAACCCTCGTAGCCGACGGCCGGCCGCTCCCCGCCTTCAACTCCGTTCAGGTAGGAATGCGCTCGCCGCTGGGCGGCTCGACTGTCCAGATTCAGCTCGGCCCACAACCCCAACCGCTCCGGATCGTCCGGGGCGAACCAAAGTGGGCAGGGGTCGAGATCGTCGCCGGGTCCTACCTTCGCCTCCTGAGCGACCACAGCGCCAAGGGCCTGAGATTCTGGGCATGGCGGGCAACCCGCTGCCGATGCAGGGAGGCGGTGAACATCGGAGTCACCTGCCCCAACCGCGGGCGGGGTCTCCCTTGTGTCAGGGAGTGGGTCAGGTGGGCCAGGGAGCTTGCAACCCGCGCCGTTGCTGCGCACCGACCGGCCCACTCCGTGGCCCACTGAATCGCCGTTGCCAGAGAATGGGCCAGGAAGTGGGCCATTGCCAACCAGGGCGGTTGCTGGGTTGGTGGCAGGCTGGCCCACTTGTCCCACGGGATCGCACGTCAGGGAGCCCAGATGGAGGTGGGTCACACGGAGGCGTACGCCCTCGACGGTCACGCGCCGCTCCAGACGAGTCCTTGTGCCTTCGCGCTCAACCAGGAGGAAGCCTGCGTCGCGCAGTCGGCTGCGCAGGGTCGGCAGCGTGATGCCGATGGGATTGCGCTGATCTTGCGCGAACTCCTGCACACAGGCGAAGGCCGCATCGCCTAGCAGGTACACGCCCTCGCCGTCGACCCAGCCGATCCGCTCCCCGAGCCCTTGCCAGTCCCCGCCCGGCCCGACTTGCCGCCACCCCCAGCGCGCAGGATCGGCCGGTCTGAGGCCGGTGCGCGCAGCAAGGTGTGCGCGCCCACTGGCCAGTGCGGCTCCGAGGAGCTGCAGGAACCGCTCTGCCGGATCCTCCTGCCGGTGATACTCGCCCTGCTCTGCCGCGGCGGTCAGGATCGCCTCCCAGCACTCCTGCCAGGTTCGCTCCTCTTCCTCCTTGGTGATCGCGCGAAGGTCAAGCGCGCACTTCAGGACCCATCGCAACCCGAGTGCCAGGTTCGCGGCGAGGTCCGGGGTGCGCGCATGTTGTCCGATGCGTGCCGCCTGATCGCGTAGCTCGCGTACCTCGGTGCGCAAGCCGGCCCGCACCTCATCGAGTCGCGGTGCGAGCCACTGCACGTACGCGCCCATCGCCTGAGCGAATACCCCACTCTCGGCCTGCCGCTGCGCATCGGTGAGCGAAGCCTTGGGGATTGCGTTTGGCGCAACCTCGACGATCAACGCGCGCGCACGGAGCGAGCTGCCCCTTGGGACGTCTTCGCCCGTGCTCAGGATCATGCCGCGCGGCGGACGCTCCGGGCGAAGCGTGCCGTCGGCGCGCATGCGCTGGCGCCCCTGGTGGTTGCCCTGGGCGCGCAGCACCCGCTCGGCCCTGGCGTGCAGCCGCGCCATCTCGCCTGAAGTGGCGATGAAGTCATCGATCGTGAGAAGCACATCCTTGGCGGAGCATGCCAAGTCCTCAAGGGAGTTCTCCGTGCTGGTCCAGTTCGCGGGTAGGTGTCGTGCGTCGAATCCGCGGCCGAAGTGGCTCTGCGCAAGCGCGGCCAGTTCGCTCTTGAACACGCCGGTCTTGCCGGTGATGAAGAGGGAGCAATCGACCTCGCCGATGACCGGTCGGAATGTCGCCGCCAGCAGCGGCGCCATCACGCACATCGGTCCAATCGTGAGCAGTGCAAGGCTGGCACGCAGCGCGTCGCATGCAGCATCAGCATTCTCCGGCACCTCCAAGAGCATGGGTTGCAGCACCCGCGGCAGCTCGACCTCGACGTCCGCGACGCGACCCGCGGTGCCGATGGCGCCGCCCGAGTCGAGGAACACCCACTGCCGCCCCTGGAGCTGCCTGAATCCAGAGTGCGAGTACACTTCGCGGCATAGCGGCGCGGACAGGAACTGAATCGCGGCTCGGGCGTGATCGCGTGTCTGGATACCCGGCATGACGAGCGCTCCTGACTCCAGGTGTTCCGCCACCCAGCCCATGGTTGGAAAGAACCGCGCCGGCACACGCAATCGTCGGCAGCGTCCGGCGTAATTCGCCTCAACCGTGAGTTCGCGGCGCGGCTCACCGAGCCCGTCGTCGATCAGTACGTCCTCCACGATCCGGGCCTCGAAGTTCGTCAGGCGGTCGATGACCTCGCCCTCCCTGGTCATGCGCACTCGGAAGATGCCGGCGCTGGTCATGGAGTAGGGGTGCTCCGGATCAGAACCTGCGTCTGCCGGCGTCTTCTCAGCCGCCTGCGCCATCGTGAGCAGTTGGCGCACTCCATCGGCCGTCCCTCCGCCGGCTAGGTAGTCCGCCGCGTCGGCTCCGGGCGCGCTGGCATCGGCCCACCGGACGATGCGGGGCGCTCCACCGAGCCGATCGAGAGCTGCCGCGATCCTCTGCATGTGCTGCCTGCCTGGGTCGTCGTGATCCGGCCAGAGGTAGACCGATCGTCCAACCAGCGGCTTTAGCGTGTCGTCGCTCGGGGTGACATTCGCACCGGTCACGGTTGCGACGGCAAGGATCCCTGCCGCTGCTAGCGCATCGGCCGCCTTCTCGCCCTCGGCCAGGACCACGGGCTCGCCGGGCGGAGCCGCCAGCAGTTCGGGCAACCGGTAGAGCGGCAGCGCGGAGGCCGACCGCCCGTGCAAGCCGGAGCCCCGGCCCGGTGTCTCCCAGGCGAACGACTTGGAGCGGTTGGAGAACTCCCTCCGGACGTGCACCGCGATGACGGCGCCGTCCGCGTTTCTGATCTCGTATCGGATCGTGTTCGTGATCCTCGAGCGCGGATGTGGGCGGATGGCGATCGGAGCCTTCGCAGGTGGCTCGCCGTGCGTAGCCCCGCAGCGGCAAGCTCCGAGACGGTGTGCGTACGTGCCGCCTTGCTCCGGTGGCAGCCCGCCTGCGTGCTCTTCTCGGGAGCAGTGCACGTAGCCGTCCACTGTGGTCCAACCCGAGCACCGCACGCCCTGACCGCGGGGTAGTCGATCGTGGCCGCCACACACTGCACACAGGTTGTGCGGTGAGTGCCTGCGTTTCGGGGTGCTCACGTCTCCCCCTTCCCGTCCAGCGCCTGTGTCGTGGACACTGCGAAGGTCCGGTCCTCGCACGTCGTGGGGGTGTTCTGTCGTGGGGGTCGGAGGTACTCTGCCAACGCTCGACTCTTGGCCCCGTTCCCGGTTGCCTCCGGGGCGGGGCCGTCTTGTTCAGGTGACATGGCGCACCTCCTGGAGCGAGCGGCCGGGTCGATCTGCGGACTTCCTCGTGCGGCCCAGTGGCTTGCCCGGGGGCGCGCGATGGGTCGACCACCCTGTCATCGCACACCGGAGGTTCAGGAGGTTGGCGGTGGACGCGGAACGCCTCCCCGTCGTGGTCGCGCGCTGGGAGAGGCTCGGGTGGTCTGTCGTCGGCTGCAGGGGGTGGGTCACGGCTGAGCCTCCTCCTGCAGACGTGCCAGGCCGTGGCGAGCGAGGGCCGCATGTGGCCTCCGCGGCTTCGTCCCGGACCGGGAAGGCTCCGTCCCTCCTCCAGCCCGGGCAGCGGCGACCGCGGCGACGAACTCGGCAACGTCCCGCTCCGTGCAGCACGTACCTGCTCCGGGAATCCGCTGGGCCCGGAGGCGGACACCGTCCTGCCCATCCTTGATCCAGCGGTAGACGACCGAGACGTGCAGAGGGGCCCGCCCACGGCGGCCGGGCCAGTGGCGGGCCCAGTGGATTACGGGGAGAGGCTCGTCGGGATCGGCTAGCTGCGCCGTGTGGGCGCTGTGCGCGCCGCCTCCCACGGCTTCGGCGGGTTTGGCGTAGGTTCTCATGCCCTACCCGCACGAGCGGACACGAAAGTGGACACGTCGGTCCCTGACCTTGGCGTCCCTGTGGCCCGGATCCTCCGAGCGCGTGGGGTCAGGCCAGCAGGCGAGGGGACAAGAAAGTGGACATGTCCGCTTCCGGGCTAGTCGATCTCGTCCGCCGGCTCACTACCCTGAGGGGGCGGAGAGTGAGAAAGCCGCCCCTTCGCGGCCCCCCAGACTGCCCGCCGAGTCCTAGTCATCGACGCTGCGTCCAGTGCCTCGCGGAGCTTCGGGAGCCTCCCGCGGTCTAGCAGGCGTCGAAGATGCCTCGGTGCCACACCCACCTGTTCCGCCAGCTCCTTTTGTGTAGCTCCCGGCTCCTGAAACAGTCGGACAAGTGCTCGGGATTCTCCGGCTCGGAGTTCCTCGACTGACCGGCGGCGACGCCGGGTCGCGGGTAGCCGTGGAGTACTGGCAGAAGCAGCCTCGGAAGCGGGTTCCACGGACTTGGTGGCAGGCCCGGGTACCGGCGACGGAGAGCTCGAGCAAGGAGCCTCGGGACGGCCTTCACCAGGGTCGGAGACGGGCTCGTGGATCGGCGACGTTGACGGGAGCGTGGGAGGACTCGAATTGGGACCAGGCCCGACGCGTTCCGCCTCGGGTGAACAGGTGGCGCGGACAGCCACCCGGTGCCGCTTGTCCAAGTGCAGGACTCCTCTGAGATCCGCGGCCCAATCGAGGGTGGGGGGGTCGAGAAGGCCGACGCCGTAGGTGCTTTCGCTGGCGCTCAGAAGTCCGCGACCAGCCATGAGCACGGCTTCCGGGGGGCTCCCGCCGTGCCATCGCCCAACGGAATACCCGGACGGGAAGCCGGCACGAATCGAGAGGTCCGCGAGCTTCTCGACATGAGGATCGATGCACGTCTCTGCAGCGCGCACGGCGTCCGCGAGGGTCTGCCTTCTGCGCTTCAGGAGCTGCCTCGCCTCCACCCTTGTGCGCACCACCCGGTCCCAGCTCTCGTTCTCCTGCTCCGAGGTGAGCGGCTCAGTGTCCTTCATCACCTCACCGCACATGACGAAGCTCCTGCCTTCTACGTCCTGGGTCGCCACGACGGCAGGGTCCTCGACGGTGACGAGAAGCGCCTCGAGTGCTCGCAGGACCTCGAGCGTTGCCTCGCGAACATGCAGGATCTCGAACGGCGCTTCTTGAACGGCTTTCGCGTCCATCCTTCAGGCTCCTCCAGGCGTCAAGGTCGGCGAGGGGCGCCGGAGCCTGGATTCGCGATCGCCGCCGGGGGAACAACCCGGCGTGCCCCTCGCCGGCAGGGAAGGTAGCCCCTGTGCCGGGGCCGGCAACCCTCACCCGACCTCGCCGGCCACCTTGCGGGCCAGGGCCCGCTCCGCTTCCCGCGTGTAGTGCTCGGTCATGGGCAGGCAGGCATGGCCGCCCACGGCCTGTGCCGCCTCCAGGCCGAATCGTTCCCGGATGCGGGAGAGGGCGGCGTGCCGGAGCTGGTGAGGCGACCAGGGCGCGATCCTGGCTCGGCGGCAGGCACGACGGATGGCGCCGCCGACCGCGAGCGTCGAGTACAGAGGCCCCGGCGGGCGTTTGTGCTCGGCTCGGCGCTTGCGCTCATTCCGCAGCATGTGCGAGGGCCAACGCGGCGTGGCACGTGCCTCGGTGCGTCGTGCCAACTGCTCCGCGACCTCTTCCCTGGGATCGAACCAGTAGGCGTCGGGATCGAGCTTGACCCAGGACCGGAGAGCCGCCTGCGTCTGCGGCCCCAGGTCGATCTCGCGGGGTTTGCTGCGCCAAGCGTTCTTGTGATGCTCCGGACGGAACACCCAGACGTTTCCGGTCATGCTCACGTCACGGGTGCGCAGCTGGACGATCTCGCCGCAACGCGCTCCCGTGAGCCACAGGACCTGCACGATGGCCGCGATGCGTCGTGGCAGGTAGGGGAGCGTGGCGAGAACCGCGGCCTCGGAGACCGGCTGGCGGGGCTCGGTCTCGCGTGCAGGCGACCGACCGGCCTGCAGGTGGCGGAGTTCGCGCAAGTCCGCCGCGACCGTCGCTGGGACCATCCGCTCTTCCACACCCCAGCGGAACACGTGGACGATGCGGCCGACCAGGGCGTTGATGGTCCTGCGGGAGAAGCGCGCGGGCGCCGCGGAGTCTGGCGGCGGGCGCCGGCCATCCTTGCGCGCGCGGGGTCTGCGCCTGGCGTCGATCAGGCTCTGCCGGACCAGCTTGAGTTTGGGCAGGTCGAACTCCGCCGCCGGCAGGTCGCGGTAGAGCAGGAGCAGGGGGTGGAGCGCCTGCTTGAAGTGCCAGAGGGTGCCGGTCGGAGCGCCGTCCTTGCGGCGGTAGTAGGTCTCGGCGTGGGCCAGGAACGCGTCGGCCAGGTCCTCGACCGTCGCGGACGGTGCGCGATCCTCGGCGGCTGGGAGCTTCCTGCCGTTGGCCTCCCACGCCGCCTTGAGCTGCGCGAAGCGCGCCCGGCTGGCTGGGTCGTCGGCCGGTCCAAACGAGAGGAAGCGGCCATCGAAGACTGCGTAGGTGCCGATCTTCCCGCTCGGCAGGAGACGCTCTCGAAGCGTCGGGCCGGACACGCGTGAGCCCCTCGCAGGGCGTCGGACTTTCTGAGTTCGCGGCATCGGTTTCTCCTCGTGAACTTGCACGTGCAAGCCATCGAGAGACCAGGACGCCGCGCCGCCCCTTCGGGCGGGTTCACGCAACCGCGTGATCGGCTGGGACTTGGACTGGTGGGCCGTGCTGGACTCGAACCAGCGACTTCGACCTTGTGACGATCGCACTCTACCAACTGAGTTAACGGCCCGCCGGTGAGGCGCGGGAAGGTAGCGGCGGGAGTGGGGCGAA
>JADLFX010000107.1 GCA_020849665.1 Planctomycetota bacterium
ATCTGCGGCCGGCGCGGCAGGTGCGCTTCCAGCGCGACGGCGACACCGTGAAGCCGACCGCATTCCAGCCGCCGCTGAGCGACGCGGAGGCGCGCACGTTCGTCGACCAGATCGTGGCCCTGCGCGGTGATCGCGCGCTCACTCTCGACGAGCAGCGCGCCGGCGGCGAAGGTGCGCCGCGCGCGTTCGACGGCTGGGAAGACCTCGTGAAGCGCGTGTTCCGCCCGCGGTTCGCCGAGGCGGCCGACGACCAGGCCAAGCGCCGCCTGCTGCTGCTCTACTCGGCGCTGCTCAACGGCAAGGACGGCGGTGTCGAGATGGGCACGGCGCCGCTGACGTTCGCGTCCGGCAACGCCGTCGCCTACCGCGCCGCCGCGGCCCGCCGGCGCATCGCGGGACAGGAGGTGGGCCGCCTGGAGCTGAGCGGCGTCGCGGCCGTCATGCCTGGGGCGGCGCTGCAGCGTCTCTTCCACACCCAGGAGGGCCTGGAGGAGGCGTTCCGTCTCGACCGGCGGGCGCCCTACTTCCAGACCTTCCCGATCAACGTCGCCGCGATCCTGCCCAACGACCTCGGCACCGACCCCGCCTCCCGCCACTTCGCGCATCTCGTGCCCGAGGCGTTCCCGCAGATGGGCATGGGCGCCGCGCGCTTCCCGGCACGGGATCCGCTCGGCGCGGCGCTGCGCCCCGCGCCGTCCAGCACGCCGTACGGCGGGCAGCTGCGCACGCATCAGGCGATGACGGTGGCCCTCGATCCCGAGGGCCGCGACGTCGTGCAGGAGGGGCCGTACGAGCTGGAGAACTCCGGACCCGCCCCGGGCGCCGGCGCGGGCGGGCCGCAGGGACCGCAGGCCGGCGGCGCGGCCCGGAACCGCTTCCCGTTCAGCGGGCGAGGCGGCTACGTGGCCCGCCACGCGGTGAGCTTCTGGTTCAAGCTCAAGGACCTCGGCGACCAGGCGCTCTACGACCTGAGCGCCACCGAGCCGGACCGCAACCGGATCCGCCTGCTGGTGCAGAACCGCGAGGTCGTGTTCGAGGTCCTGGACGAGGCCGGCGTGGACCCGGATCCCTCGCTCTCGAAGACCCAGGTGGAACGCAGCGCGGCGCGCTGGCGCGTCCCGGTCGACCAGGCGCGGCTGCAGCCGGATGTCTGGTATCACGTCAGCCTCTCCGCCGAGGGCACGCGCCCCGGTCAGATCACGCTGCTGCTCGACGGGGTGCCGCGCAGCCAGCCCGACCTGCGCACCTTCCTGACGGCGCCGATCCCCGCCTACAAGGAGCAGAACAGCGGGCGGCCCTTCTACGACGAGCCGCTCCTGCATCCGAAGATCCAGGTGGAGAGCACCGAGGGCTTCCCGGAGCAGGGCGTGCTGCGCGTCGGCCTCGAGCTCTTCGAGTACACGAGCAAGACGCCCAGCACCTTCGAGTGCAAGTACGTCGACTCGTTCGGCGGGCGGGTCGCGCGCATGGGGCTCTTCGAGTACCGCCCGGACCTGCCGGTCGATGCGAGCGGCCGGCCGACGCGCAACGCCGAGGATCTGGTGCGCGGCCAGAACCTGGACGTGACCCCCGAGCACCCGTCGGGCGCGGCGGTCGAGCTCTACGGCTACTCGCTGCCGATCTACCGGGACACGATCCTCAACCCCGGCTCGGCCCGCCTGACGGGCGAGATCCAGGCGTTCGCCATCGCCCGCGCGTATGTCAGCAACGCCAAGACGATCACGGTCGCCGGCCAGCGATCGAGCATCACGCTGGGGCGCGGCCTGCCGGCCAATGCCAGCGAGAACCCGGACATCGAGCTCGGCGATCCGGTCGTGCCGGCGGCCAACGCCAGCTACCCGCCGGCCCAGGCTCCCGACCGGATCGCCGGCGCGTTCTCCACCACGGGCGGCTTCGCGCTGCTGGTGCAGTACGCCGACGAGCGCAACTACCAGCCCGACCCGACCACCACCGCGGCCTTCGCCTTCGGCGGGATCGAGGTCATCCGCTACACCTCGCGCCAGGGCAACAAGCTGAGCGGCGTCACGCGTGCCGCGCAGCTGCCCGGGCAGCAGGTGACCGTGCGCGGGCTCTACGACGGGCAGCCGCGCACGTTCATCTTCGACTACGACAAGTCGATCACCGTCGGGCGGACGCCGGCGCGCGACCTGATCCAGTACCAGTGCTACGTCGTCCCGATCTCGCTCCCCGTCCAGGGGCAGGTGACGGATCCCACCACGCTCGGCTACGTGGAGTGGCTGCAGATCTACCCCGGTCCGGGCGACGCCGAGAACGACACGGAGTGGGTGCGCTACGACCTCCTCGTCGACCGCCAGCACGTGGTCCGCACGCAGCCCTCGGCCTGGTTCTCGGTGTTCCGGGCGATCACCAGCCGGGGGGGCGCGAACTCCGGCCAGCCGATCGGGCCTGGCGGCGGCTCCCTCACCCCGGGCGACGAGGGACAGCTCGACTACGGCCAGCCGCGCGGCGACGGCGTGCGCCGGATCGGCTACCTCGACCCGATCGAGGACGTCGGCAGGAACGGCTATCCGATCGTGAACGTGACGCGGAACGCGCTGGGGTTCCGCGGCGATCCGTTCACCGGCACCACGAGCCACACGCAGCGCGCGAACGCCATGGTGCTGCCCGTGCACCGCATGGAGCTCGACTGGGGCAACTACGGCGCGCTCACCGGTCGGGCCGGGCGGCACGACCGCATCGGTCTGGTGGGCGGCCTTGCCACCGCGTCGGGTTCACGCGCGGCCCTCGAGTGGCACACGGTGAACTGGACCGCGCGCCGCTACGGCTCGGACAACCCGCAACAGGGTCAGCAGCGCGGCGCCGTGCAGCGGCTGGGCCGCTACCCGTTCCAGCTCGTGGGCTTCAAGGACCCGCTGCGCACGCTCTACACCGGGCCGACGGACCGCAACGACCTCGCCGACGTGCGTGCCGTGGATCGCATCGTCAAGTTCCCCAGCGGAGAGCTGCCCGCGGCGTACGTCGACCTGGCCATGTTCGGTGCGACCCGCCAGCAGGACGTGAACCCGTCGCGCGCGGTGATCGACGAGATCGATCTGGTGCGCCACCGCCACCCGCCCATCTCCGCGCCGCTGGCCGCGATCCTCGACCAGACTCTCAGCGACGCCGGCACCGAGATCCTGGTACGCGCCGACCTCGGCGTGAGCCCGGTCGGTCCGGTGGCGGCGGGCAACGTCCTGGCCACGATCCCGCCCACGGGCGGGCTGCTGCGGATCGACGACGAGATCCTTGCCTACTCGGAGTACCAGTCCGGCCGCTTCACCGTGGCGCGCTCGGGCCGCGGCCTGCTCGGCACGCAGCCACGCGCCCACGCCGAGGGGGCGATGGTGTTCTTCCTCGACCAGGTGCCCGCGGCGATCCTGGCGGAGGGGGCGAGCGAGACCGGTGCGACGCTGCAGCTGCAGGCCCTGGGCGAGCTCTCGCCGTTCTCGGGCACGGTCCTGCTCAAGACCGAGCTGCTGCACTACACCTGGACCCGGGCCGGGCGCATCCTGGAGATGCCGCGTTGGAGCGACCCGGAGCGCCCCGACACGCAGGGCCGCGGGCTCTTCCGCGGCCGCTACGGCACCCTGCCGGTCAGTGCCCTGGGTGGCGAGCCGGTGATCGCGTTCCCATTCCGCTACTGGGATCGCCACCACGAACGCGCGGACGACCCCGAACAGGCCTACGTGCAGCTCTCGCCCCGCAACTCGCCGGTCTACTACACGGGGATCACGTGGGAGGAAGAGCTGCCCGACCCACTGGTCGACCTGCACTGCTACGTGCGCGTCGACGAGCGCTCGCGCTTCGACCAGGAACCCGGCGTGGCCCCCGGGCTGTACCTGTTCCGCGACCCGCTCGCCAACGGACGCCCGAACCCGATCGGCTGGCAGGGGAGCCGGCTGGAGGCGCGCTTCGTGCACGTCTACCGGCCCGGGGCCTTCGACCCGATCACGTTCCAGGGCCAGGCGTGGAAGCGGGCACCGACCGTGAAGTCGGTCCGCATCGGCTACGAGGGCGGCTCGCGGATCCTGGAGGAGAGGGTGACGGCGCGATGAACCACGGTCCGCGCAGCCGCCAGCGGGGCTTCACCCTGGTCGAGACCCTCGTGGTCACCGGCCTGCTCGCCGGCTTCCTGGTGTTCCTGGTCCAGCTCCTGAACTCCGGCATCGGCCTCTTCCAGGAAGGGGACGAGGGCCAGGAACTCTCGGATCGCGCCCATGCGGCGAGCGAGGCGGTACGCACCACCCTCGCCGCGATGGCCGGACCCACCGGAGACGGCGCGTCGGGCGACTCGCAGGGCGTGCGACTGCTGGTGACGCGCGCGCCCCTCGGCTTCGATCCGGCCAAGGGCGACGTGCAGGTCCTGCGTTCCACGGTGCACGTGGATCCTCGCGAGGAGGAGGCCCTGGCGGAGCGGGCGAAGCGCGAGCGGGGCCCCGCCGGCCGCGCGGAGGAGGAGGATGCGCTCGAGGCGGCCACCCGGCGCGGCCTCGGCACGCTGCTCTTCCTGCCCTGGCCCGCGGGCGATGCCGAGGGTGCGTACCTGGAGCTGCGGCGGGGCGTGTTCCTGCAGGGCGAAGGCGTGCCCCTGCGCGATGGCGGGAGCATGGAAGTGCTCGATCTGCAGCCGCTGGACGGCGAGACCTTTCCGCCGGCGTTGGTGCAGGCGCGCACGCGACCGGTGGCCACCGGACTCCTGCACGTGGAGATGGCCTTCTGGTCGCAGTTCACGCGCGACTGGCAGAGCACCAGTCCCGGCAGCGGACCCGAGTCGGTGTGGGATTCGGCCCGTGCCGGGCTCTTCCTGGGCGAGAAGGACGACGCCCGCCGCTTCGCCCTCGACATCGGGCCCCAGGCCAAGGACGACCCGGCCCTGCATGTGTGGCCGCGCTGGATCCGCGTCACCGTGGTCGTGGACCGCGGCCCGGGCGCGATCGCTCCCGGAATCCTGGCCGAAGAGGTCGGCCCCGGATCCACCACGCTGCGCGTGCGGAACGACCGGGACCTGCCGGACCCCGAGGAGGTGCAGTACCTCAAGCTGGGCGGCGAGTGGATCCGCTGCACGCAGCGCGACGGGCCGATCCTGCGCGGCGTGCAGCGCGGCCTCCGCGGCACCAAGGCGGCGACCCATGCCGTGGGCACCCGCCTGCGCTACGGCCGCACGCAGGTCTTCTACCTCCGTGTCCCGCACGGGAAGGACAGCTGGAATGGCTGAGATCCGCGCTCCCCACCCGCCCCGCGCATCCGCGGCCGGCTTCACCCTGGTGGAGATGATGGCCGCGGTGGGCATCCTGGCCTTCGGCATGTCCGCGCTCATCGGCGTGCTCTCGGCGGGCGTGTCCGGGCGGCGCAACGCCGAGGCCCAGAGCCGTGCCGTGGCCCTGGCCGGGCACGTGCTCTTCGAGCTGGAGGAGCGCTACCTGCGCGCGCCGCGTCCGGGCGATCCGCCGCCCGCCGACCTCGCCGTCGACCGGGTCGACGGTTATCCGGGGATGCGCTACACGGTCCGCTTCGTCGCGGACGAGGAGCATCCGGAGCTGATCCTGGCCCGGGTGCGGGTCCAGTGGCGGCAGCAGGGAGAGGTGCAGAGCGAGGAGTTCCAGCGCATCCTTCCCTTGCACGAGTCCTATTCGGTCCGGGTCGGGCGGCTGCGGCCCGAGAATGGTTGAGGAGTCTCCGATGCAGATGCCCTTGCTCCACGCGTTCCTGGCGATCCTGGCGGCCTGCGTGCCGGCCGCGGCCCTCAGCGGGCAGGTGGTCCAGCTCAAGACCGGCCACCTGCTGGCCGGCGAGGTCGTGCGCGCCGACGAGGACGGCCTGGAGTTCCGCAGGGTCGACAACGGCGGCGTCCTGCAGCTGCGATGGGACCACCTCTCCAGCGAGAGCGCGCGCACGATCCAGCGGCGCTTCCGCATCGCCCAGGAGGACGACGGCGAGGTCCTGGTCGACGCCGCGGCGATCCGCTACGAGCTGCCGGGCGGCAGCGTGGGGGAGGTGGTGGGCCGGGTGCTCGGCAAGGACGGCAAGGACCTGCTGGTACGCACCAAGGGGCATCCCTCGCTGCGGATCCCGCAGGAACGCTTCCGTTCGATGACCACGCGCCAGGTGCCGGTGGCCGAACTCTACACGCGCGACGAGTACTACCGCGAGAAGCTCAACGAGGCCAACCCCGGGGACGAGGCCGACAAGCACGTGCTCCTCGCCGACCTGCTGATGCGCGTGCGCGACTACGAGCACGCCCGCCAGCACCTGGACCGGGCCGTGGAGCTGGGCAACTCGCTGCAGCCCAAGGCCCTGGACGAGCGCATCAAGCGCCTCAAGCTCTACCAGGAACGGGCCAAGGAGCGCGACCTGCTCAGCGAGATCGCCGCGCGCCGCGCCCAGAAGGACTTCGCCAAGGCCCTGGAGCTGGTGGCGACCTTCGAGAAGGAGTTCCCCAACTCGCCGCTCAAGCCCGAGTTCGACAAGGAGAAGGAGCGCCTCGCCAAGGCGCGGGAACGCTGGCTCGCCGATCAGGTCATCGCGAGCTGGTACCAGAACGTGCCGGTGGTCGCCTACGCCAAGGCGCAGGAGAAGGGCCTCACCTACCAGGCCGCCCGCAGCTACGCCGAGACCCAGATGGGCAAGGACCTGCGCGCCAAGGTCGCCAAGGTGGTCGGCATCCCCGAGGCCGAGGCGACCCAGCTCTGGCAGCAGCGCATCGAGCGCGGCTTCGCGAAGGAGCGCACCATCAGCTACAGCATCGGCTCGTGGGTGCTCGGCGAGAAGGCGATCCTCAAGGACACCGCCCAGGGCAAGGCCGAGGAGAAGGACGGCGCGGGCAAGTCGACCTCGCAGGAGGACAAGCAGGTCGAGGAGCAGATCCGCCGGATCCGGGCCATCATGGAGCGGGCCCGGCGCACGTCGGGCGGCGAGGGCCAGCCGCAGGAACAGAGCGAGGAGGACTGGTGGAAGGAGTACCCGGTGGGCAGCCGCGCGCAGTGGATCGCCGCCTACTACGCCGAGTTCTCCGGCGACGCCAAGATGGTGCGCGCCTACACCTCCGACTGCATCAACTGCGGCGGCCGTGGCACGACCGAGGAGGTGGGGGAGAAGGGCGAACCCAAGAAGATCAAGTGCTTCCTCTGTCACGGCACCCGCTTCACCCGGCGGATCCGGGTCTGGTGATCCGCGCGCTCCTCGCCGTCGTGCTGCCGCTCGCGGCGTGCTCCCAGGTGCCGCGCGACGCTGCCGAGGCGGTCCGCGGCGGGAGCGACGCTGCGGCCGCGCGCGAGGCGTCCGCCACCCTGCCCGTGCACCGTTCGGACCTGGGCGTGGCGGCGGGGCCGCAGGACCTGCCGCCGCGGATCCTGCTGCCCGACGCCGGGACGCGCGACGAGGAGGTGGCGCGGGCGGGCACGATCCAGATCCGCAAGGCCCACGTGTTCGAGCGCCTGCTGGAGACCGACCCTGCCCGGGCGCGCGACCTGACCGACATGCTGGTGCTGGATGCCCTCGTGGCCCAGCAGGCCGAGCGCTTCGCCATCCGTGTCGATCCTGCCACGATCGACACGATGGTCCAGGAGGAGGAGGAGCGCCTGCGCAAGCAGGTCGAGAAGGAGCTCAGCACCCGGGTGAGCTTCGAGCTCTACGTGGCCCGGCAGATGGGCATGCGGGTGGAGGAGTACCGGCGCTGGCTCCGCCTCTCCCTCGCGCGCAAGGTCTACCGCGAGTACGTCGCCCGCTACCTCGGGATGCGCGAGGACCGGGTCCAGGTCCGCTACGTGGTGTCCGCGGACCGCAAGGTGCTCGAGGAGGTGTCCCAGAAGGTCCAGGCCGGTGCCGACTTCGCCACCCTCGCCCTGCGCCACTCCGAGGACGAGACGCGCAGCGACGGCGGGCTGCTGCCCCCCTTCGGGCGCGGCTTCGAGCATCCGGTGGCCAAGAAGGCGTTCGAGCTGGAGCCCGGGCAGCTCTCGCCGATCCTCGAGTACACGGCGGGCGGTGCCACGCGCCACTACCTGGTCTACTGCGTGCGCCGCATGCCGGCCCGGGTGGTCGAGTTCGCGGCCGTGCGCGAGGAGCTCGACCGCGACATGCGGGCGAGGCCGCTCTCCGCGTTCGAGTTCAACGCGTTCTATCTGCAGCTGCGCGGCGCCGCCGAAGCCCTTCCCTCGGGGCGCTGATCTCGCTACAAACCCGCTCCCATGGACGACATCACGCGGGAGTCCTCAGGACTCCCGTCCGAGCCGCAGGAGGGGGTCTCCCGGCCGGTACTGGATCGCGCCGTGGACAGCGAGGCGGGGCTGGACGATCTCGTCCACGGGCGCAGGATGGAGCCGTTCGACCGGCTGGCAGGGCTGGTCCAGGACGCCGAGGAGCCACGCGTGTCCAGCGACGCAATGCCCGAGCCCGACCCCGAGCCCCGACCGCGCATCCTGCCCGGATCGGGCGGGGACGGCACTCCGGAGCCGGCGGGCGCCGATGCAGGCGAGGAACCGGGCATGGCCGCACCGGGCACCATCGAGGCCGAGGCCGAGGTCGAAGCCGAGCCCGACGAGGTGCCCACGGTCGGCGAGCACGAGGCGCTCGAGGCCGCACCGCCGATCCACGACGCCGCGCACATGGGGCGCGTGCTGCTGGCGCTCCTGCTCGCCTCGCGCGAGACGCTTAGCTTCCTGCGCATCGCCCAGGTCTGCGACACGTCGCAGGCGATGGTGCGCGACGGCGTGGCGTGGCTGCAGGGCGAGCTGCAGAACCAGCACCTGCCGCTCGAGCTCCTGGTCACCGACACCTCGGTGAAGGCGCTCACCGCGCCGGCGGTCTTCCCCTACCTGCAGCGTCTGCGCGGCATCCGCCGCGCCGAGAAGCTCACGCAGGCGGCGCTGGAGACCCTGGCGGTCATCGCGTACCGGCAGCCGGTGTTGCGCGCCGAGATCGAGGCGATCCGCGGCGTGAAGGCCGGCCCGATGCTGCGCACGTTGCTCGACCACAAGCTGGTGAAGGTCGTGGGCCGCGCCGACGTGCCGGGGCGTCCGCTGCAGTACGGGACCACGCAGCACTTCCTGGAGCGCTTCGGCCTGGCGTCGCTGAAGGATCTGCCGAGCCTGAAGGAGTTCAAGCAGCTCGACTGAGGTCCCGCCGCCGCCGCGCGGCGACCGCGGCGGACGGAACCAGCGAGCCTGCGCCGCTGCGCCGCTCGCCGGGCACTCCTGCGGCGGCGAGCCACGGCGCAGAAGGGCGGTCCGCCTGGGCCCGGGGGCGGGTCGCGCAGCCTTGACGGCCCGCAGGCTCGACCTACAGTTCCGCGGCCAACAGGTCCCGTTCGTCTAGCCCGGCCTAGGACATCACCCTTTCACGGTGGCGACAGGGGTTCGAATCCCCTACGGGACGCCAATCCGGCCGCGGCGGACCACCGCCTGCGGCCGTCCCCTGCGCCGCCGCCTCGGCAGCCTGGGATTGGTCCACGACGCCATGGAACCGGCCAGCGCCGCCACGACCCGGGAGAAGGTCTCCTGGTGCCTCTTCGACTTCGCCAACTCGGCGTTCAACACCGTGGTCACGACCTTCGTGTACTCGGTGTTCTTCGCCCAGGTGCTGGTCGGTGACGAGCTGCGCGGCAACGCGCTGTGGGCCGACGCGCTGGTGATCTCCGGGCTGGCGGTCGCGGCGTTCGCGCCGGTCCTGGGGGCGCGTGCCGACCAGATCCGCGGCAAGAAGCTCTACCTCGTGCTCATGTCCGGGGTGGTGATCGCCGCCACGGCGCTGCTCTACATCCCCGGCGTCGCGCCGGGCGCAGATCGCGCGAGTCCGTTCCACCTGGCGCTGGCGCTTGTGCTGGTGGTCACCGCCAACGTCGCGTTCGAGGCGATGTTCGTGTTCTACAACGCGTTCCTGCCCGGACTGGGCGACGCCGCCACCATCGGCCGCCTCTCCGGCTACGGCTGGGGCCTCGGCTACGCCGGCGGGCTGCTCTGCCTCGCGCTCTGCCTGGGGATGATCGGTTTCGGCGGCATCCCGGCTTGGCTGCCGGCGGACGGGCACGTGAACGTGCGCGCCACCAACCTGCTGGTGGCGGGGTGGTTCCTGGTGTTCGCGCTGCCCGCGTTCCTCTTCCTGCGCGACCGCACGCCGCGGAACCGGCCCGCCGCCACGGTCGGCGCGTGGGCGCAGGTCCTCGCGACCGTGCGCGCGCTGCGCGGCTACCCGGACCTGCTCCGGCTCCTGGTGGCGCGCCTGCTCTACAACGACGCGCTGCTGGCGTTGATCGGGCTGGCCGGCCTCTACATGGGCACCACGCTGGGCATGGGTCCGGGGCAGATCGTGCTGCTCGCGATCCTGCTCAACGTGATCGCGGGTGTCGGCGCCGTGGGGTTCGGCTACCTGGACGACCGGATCGGGGCGCGGATCTCCGTGCTCGCCAGCATCGGCCTGCTCGGCGGGGGCACGCTCCTGGCGATCGCGATCCCCACCCAGGGCGCGTTCTACGTGGCCGCGGTGCTGGTGGGCCTCGGCATGGGACCCAACCAGTCGGCCAGCCGCACGCTGCTCGCCCGGTTCACGCCGGCGGGGCGCGAGTCCGAGTTCGCCGGGCTCTTCGCGCTGTCCGGCAAGGCGGCGAACTGGATCGCCGCGCTCGCCTACGGACTCCTGATCCGGGCCACCGGCGAGCAGCGCCTCGCCCTGCTGCCCATCGTCGTGCTCTTCGCCCTGGGCGCCGTCCTGGCGTGGCCGATCGACGAGGCGCGTGGCCGCGCACGGGCCGCCGCGTGACCGAGCCGCTCGAGGCCCTGGTGGTGGAGCTGCTGCGCCGCGCCGAGGGCTCGCGGGCCTCGGCCTCGGCGCTGCTCAGCGACGTGTTCCGCGCGCACGAGCTGAAGCCACGCCAGCAGAAGCGCGTGAAGGAGCTCTTCCACCGGATGCTGGCCTGGCGGCGCCTCATCGACCACGCGCTGGCCGTGGCCACGCCCAACGGCGTCGCCCCGAGGGTGGCGGAGCCGCTGCGCTTCCTCGTGGCCCAGGTGCTCGCCGGTGAGCTCGGCCCCAAGGCGGCGCGGGCGCGGATCCCGTGGGTGGACTGGCAGCGGGTCGCCGCCCTGCCCGAGGAGGTGCGCACGCTGCCCGATCCGGTGCAGAGCCTCGCCCTCTCCGCCTCGCTGCCGGACTGGCTCGCGCGCCGCTTCCACCACGAGTTCGGTGCGGCGGCGGCCGAATTGCTCCACGCGTTGAACCAACGCGCCCCGCTCACGCTGCGCGCCAACACCCTGCGCTGCAGCCGGGAGGAACTGGCCGCGCGCCTGCGCGAGGAGGGCATCGAGACGCGGCCCACGCGGTTCGCCGCCCAGGGGCTCGAGGTCGTCACGCCCGCGCAGCTCTTCCGCACCGCGGCGTTCCGGGCCGGCTGGTTCGAGATGCAGGACGAGGCCAGCCAGCTCGTGGCGGAGGTGGTGGCGCCGCCGCCGGCGGGCGCGGTGCTGGACGCGTGCGCCGGGGCGGGCGGCAAGTCCCTGGCGCTGGCGGCGCTGCTGGCCAACCAGGGCGAGATCCTGGCCCTCGACGCCGACGCCGGACGTCTCGCGGACCTGCGCCAGCGCGCCCGCCGCGCGGGGGCCCATGACATCCGTGCCCTGCGCGTGCCGCCCGACGCGTGGCCGGCGGAGGTGGAGGAGTTCGCGCGCCGGGCCGACCGGATCCTCGTGGACGCGCCGTGCAGCGGGTTCGGGGCGCTGCGCCGCAATCCCGACGCGCGTTGGCGGGTGGACGAGTCCGACCTCGTGCGCCTGCGGGCCACGCAGGTCGCGCTGCTGACCCGCGCGGTCCGGCTCCTGCGGCCCGGGGCGCGGGCGATCTACGCCACGTGCACGGTGCTGCGGGGCGAGAACGAGGACGTCGTGCGCGAGGTGCTGGCCGCCGAGCCGGGCCTGGAGCCGGTGCGGGTGGTCGAGGTCCTCGGCGGCGAGCGCGGCCGGCCGATCAGCGACCCTGACGGGTGCTACCTGCGCACCCTCCCGCACGTGCATGGAAGCGATGGTTTCTTCGCGGCGATCCTGCGACGCTGCCGCTAGCGACATGGCAGGCAATCTTCCTCGACTCGACTCGGAATGGCTGGAGGCCGACGGCCTCGGCGGCTTCGCGATGGGCACGGTGGGCCTCGTGCGCACACGGCGCTACCACGCGCTGCTGCAGGTCGCGACCACGCCCCCGACCGGGCGCGTGCTCCTGGTGAACGGTGCCGACGTGTACCTGGAGACCGCGTCCGGCACCTACGCCCTCTCGACCCAGGCCTACGCGCCCGACACCCTGCACCCGGACGGCGCGCGGCGCGTGGCGTGGTTCGCATCCGAGCCGTGGCCGACCTGGCGACTGCGTGCCGAGGACGGCACCGAGATCGAGCAGGAGATCTTCGCCGTGCACGGCGAACCCACCGTGGTGGTGCGCTGGCGGCGCGTCGTCGGCAGCGGGGTCGCGCAGCTGCGCGTCGTGCCGTTCGTGTCCGGCCGCGACCATCACGCGCTCCACGCGGAGTCCGCGGAGCGGCTGCCCCGCGTTGCGCGCGACGGGGGGATCGTGACGCTGGACCTGGGCGACGGGCTGCCGGAGGTCCGGATGCTGGCCAACGGCAGGTTCCAGGCGCGCCCGGACTGGTATCGCCGCTTCCTCTATCGCGGCGAGAGCGAGCGCGGGCTGGACGCGGTCGAGGATCTCGCCACGCCCGGGGAGTTCGTCTTCGACCTGACCGGCGCCGACGCCCATTGGATCCTCAGCGCGGCGCCGCTGCCGCTCGAGGACCCCGTGCACCTGTCCGCCGGGCTGCGGGCGCGCGAGGCCGCACGCCGGGCACGGTTCGCCGAGCCGTTGGCACGGGCTGCCGACCAGTACCTCGTGCGCCGCGCAGATGGCCTGAGCGTGGTGGCCGGATACCCCTGGTTCACGGACTGGGGGCGCGACACCTTCCTGGCACTGCGCGGGCTCTGTCTGGCCACCGGTCGCCTGGACGAAGCGTGGGCGGTCCTGCGCGCCTGGGCCCCGCACGTCTCCCAGGGGATGCTGCCCAACCGGTTTCCCGACCGCGGCGAGGCCCCCGAATACGGCTCGGTGGACGCGGCACTCTGGTTCGTGGTCGCGGTGCACGAGACGCTGCGGGCCGCCGCACGGGCCGGCCGGGAGGTGGGGGAAGAGGCCGTCGAGGACCTCGTGGCCGCCGTTCTCGGAGTACTCGAGGCCCACCTGCGCGGTACCCGCCATGGCATCCGCGTCACCGAAGACGGCCTGCTGGCCGCAGGCGTCCCCGGGTTGCAGCTGACCTGGATGGACGCGCGCGTCGGCGGACGCGAGATCACCCCGCGGATCGGCAAGCCGGTGGAGGTCCAGGCGCTCTGGCTCAACGCGCTGCGGGCCGGGGCGCTGCTCGACCCTCGCTACGGCGAGCCGTTCACGCGCGCGCTCGCGTCGTTCCACGTCCGCTTCTGGAACCCGGACCGCGCCTGCCTCTACGACGTCGTCGACGCCGACCATCACACCGGGGCGATGGACGCGGCGCTGCGTCCCAACCAGATCCTGGCCGTCGGCGGACTGCCGGCCTCGATGGTGACGCGGGCCCGGGCGCGCGCCATCGTGCAGACCGTGGAGGCGCATCTGCTCACGCCCCTGGGCCTGCGCTCGCTGGCGCCTGGCGAGGCCGGCTACCGGCCGCGCTTCGAAGGAGGGCCGGAACAGCGCGACGGCGCCTACCACCAGGGGACGGTGTGGCCCTGGCTGATCGGTCCGTTCGCCGAGGCGTGGGTGCGGGCCGGATTCGGCACGCCAGCGCAGGCGCGCGACCGGTTCCTGCCGCCCCTGCTGCGCCACCTGGAGGAGGCCGGTCTGGGCCACGTCAGCGAGGTGTTCGACGCGGAAGCACCCCAACGCCCGGGCGGGTGCCCGTTCCAGGCGTGGTCGCTGGCGGAGCTGCTGCGGATCCGGGACCCGAAGTGGACGCCGTGACCGGACCGTAGACTCGTGACACCGATGGCGCGACCCCTGCGGGCCTTCTCCCTGGCAGCCGTCGCGGGCGCGCTGCCCGTGGCGCCGGCACCGGCCCAGGAGCGGAGCGCGGAGGTGGTCCTGATCCAGGGCGAGCGCTACCAGGGGCTGCGCTTCGCGGGCATGCCCTGGCGGCCCGGCAAGGACCACGACTGCCTGGAGGGCAGCGGGCGCGGCAACGACCTCGTGAGCCTGGAGGAACTCGGCGAGGGCGACTTCACGCTGCGGTTGCGCGTGCAGCTCGAGCCGAACGGCCACGGTTCGGCCCTGCACTTCGGCGAGCAGCGGCTCGTGCTCGACGGCGAGAAGCAGTCGGTCCACGCCGCGGGGCCGTGGTTCGGCAAGGGCGCGGTGCCGCTGGGCGACGCGACGCGGGCGTTCGGCCGGGGGCGCATGGTGGGTGTCGAGGTGAGCCGTGCGGCCGGCACCCTGGTCGTCAAGATCGAGGGGCTGCCCACCTACGAAGGCGCGGCCACCCCCGGCCCGGTGGGCGCCCTGCGGCTGGTCCCGGGCAACGGGCGCATGGCGGTGCAGCGCCTCGCCGCCGCGGGCGCGTGGCGGGCGGCGGCCCTCGATCCGAGGGTGGAGGTGACCCGCCTGCAGCCCAGGATCGACGGCGCCATCGACCGGGGCGTGACATGGCTGCTCGGCATGCAGCAGCGCGACGGCTCGTTCGGCCACGACGCGCGCATGTATCCCGGGGGCATGACCGCACTCGCGGTGTACACGCTGCTGAAGGCGGGGCTGCCGCTGCAGCACCCGGCGGTGCAGCGCGGCCTCTGGTTCCTGGACGGGATCCGGCCCGAACAGACCTACACGCTGGCCTTGATGATGATGGCCTGGCAACAGACCGGGGACCCTGCGCATCACCCGCGCATGCGCGAGATGGTGCAGGAGCTGATCGCATGGGAGACGCCGCAGGGCTACAGCTACCCGCGCGCGCACGAGGGCGAGCGCTTCGGCGACCTGCGCGGCACACCCGACCTCTCCAACATGCAGTTCGCCGCCCTGGCGTACAGCAGCGCCGTGCGGGCCGGGATCGAGGTGCCGGACGCGCAGTGGCTGACGCTCGTCGACGTGGTGCTCGACTACCAGGAGGCGCCGCGCGACGTTGCGGCCCCCGTGCAGAAGGGACGCACCGGGTCGGGCCGCCGCGCCATCGCGGGCTTCGGCTACCGCAACCGCAACGGCCCCTACGGCTCGATGACCGCGGCCGGCGTCTCGGTGCTGCGCCTGGCCCAGCTCCACCTCGGCACGCGGCTGCCACCGGAGGAGGCGCGACGCGTCGCCGCGGCGATCCAGGCCGGGACGGGCTGGCTCGAGCACAACTTCAGCGTCGCGACCAACCCGGCGCACGGCTACTGGACCTACTACTACCTCTACACGCTGGAGCGGGCGATGGCGCTGTGCGGGATGGAGTCGCTGGGCCCGCATCCCTGGTACTACCTCGGCGCGCAGTGGCTGGTCGACAATCAGGGGCAGGACGGCGCGTGGAGCGAGGGGCCCTGGTACCGCAGCGAACCCGACACCTGTTTCGCCATCCTCTTCCTGCGGCGTGCCATGCACTCGGCGCTCACCGGCGAGCCGCCGCGCCGGCGCGGCGATCTGCACGTCAGCGAGGATCGCAGGTCCGACGTGCAGATCCGCGGCACGGGCACCTACGAACTCACGCTGACCCTGAGCGGTTTCGGCGACGCGGTTCGTGCGCGGCACGGCGACGCGCAGGGCCGCTTGCGCGTGGCGAAGGTCGAATGGCTGGTGGACGGTGCCGTGGCGGCGACCGTTCCGGGCGATCCGACGCGGCCCTTCGCCCAGGAGGCATACGCGGCCCAGGTCGTGCTCCGCAGCCGGGGCAAGCACAAGGTCACGGCCCGGGTCCATCTGGCCGACGCGGAGGCCGAGTCCGGGAGCGCCGTGGTCGAAGGCCCCGGCTTCACGGTGCAGGTCGACTCGGCACTGGAGCCCTGGATGCAGGAGGCCGCCACCGCCCGCCAGCGCAACCTCCTGGTCGGACAGGAGTGCGTCGCGACGGCCAGCAGCCGCAACGGCAACGAGCAGCCCGACCACGCCTGCGACGGCGTGCAGGCCACCCGCTGGGTGTGTGGCAAGGACGACGCGGAGCCGGCCCTGACCCTCGCCCCAGCCGCTCCCCTGCGCGCCAACACCGTGGTGCTCTCGCCGGCCTGCAGCCACGATCGCATCGCCGGCCGTTACGACCGGATCCGGCGGGTCGAAGTCCGGGTGAACGGCGAGAAGAAGCCCATGGTGGTGGAACTGGTCGCCGACGAACGCGCGCCCACGTCGGTCGCACTGGGCCGGACGCTCGCGATCTCGCGGCTGGACGTCCGCGTGGTCGAGCGGGAGCCCGGCGGACAGTGGAAGGGGCACTGCGGCTTCAGCGAGATCGCGCTGGAGTTGCGGCGCTGAGTCCAGCGCGGCCCGGGGCGGTTCGGGGGCGAAGGTAGCCGACGCTGCATGGCGGCTCCGCGCCGCGCGACCGGTCTCGCGGCGGGACGGCCATGCCGCCCGCCGGGTGGCGGGGCCCGCGTGGGGCGCCTACCCTGGGTGAATGCCTCGCGGTCTCGTCGCCCTGCTCCTCGCCCTGGCGCTGCCCGCCCAGGAGCCGCCCGTCCTGGCCACGCGCTTCGCGCGGGACGTCGTCGCGCAGGCGCCGCGCCCCGAGCACCCGCGGGCCTGGCGCCGGCCGGACGCCCGCTGGCGCTCCCTCAACGGGCCGTGGCGCCTCTTCGTCGGCGACGAGCCGGCGGCGCGCACGGTGGTGGTCCCGTTCGCCCCGGAGAGCCGCCTCTCGGGGCTCGCACTCGGACAGCGGCTCCTGCCGCGCCTGCGCTACGAGCGCGAGCTCGAGATCCCCGGCGAGTGGGCCGGCCGGCGCGTGCTGCTGCACTTCGAGGCGGTGGACTGGCAGGCCAGGGCGTGGCTCGACGACCGCGAACTCGGCAGCCACCGCGGCGGCTACGACCCGTTCACGTTCGACCTCGGCGTGGCCGGCGGACCCGCGACGCATCGGCTCCGGGTCGAGGTGCACGATCCCGGCGACATCCGGCAGGACGGCTGGCAGCCGCGCGGCAAGCAGCTGGGATCGCAGGGGATCTTCTACACGCGTACGTCGGGGATCTGGCAGAGCGTCTGGCTGGAGGCCGTGCCGGTCGTGGCGCTCGACGAAGTGCGGGTCGCGACCACGCACGAGGGCGAGGTGCGCGTGGCGGCGAGCGTGCGCGGCACGGCGCAGGGTCCGTTGCGCCTGGCGGTCGAGGTGCGCGGTCCGGGCAAGGACGGCGCCACCCTGGAGCAGAGGCAGGAAGTGCCGCTGGCCGGGGACACGCGGCCCCCAGCGCTGCGGGTCGAGGGCGTGCGCCCGTGGGCACCGGGTTCCCCCGTGCTCTACGAAGTGACCGTGCACCTGCTCGAGGGCGGGAAGCCGGTGGACGCGCTGCGCGGGCGGGTCGGGTTCCGCAGCGTGGCGTGGCGCGACGGGCGCTTCCATCTCAACGGCGCGCCGCTCTTCCTGCGCGGCGTGCTCGACCAGGGCTACTGGCCGGAGAGCGGGCTCACCGCGCCGACACGCGAGGCACTGGTCGAGGACGCGCGGCTGGCCCTGCGGCTGGGGTTCAACCTGGTGCGCAAGCACGTCAAGGTCGAGGAGGCGGCCTGGTACGAGGCCTGCGACGAGCTCGGCCTCCTCGTGATGCAGGACATGGTCGCGAGCTACGCGCTGGACAAACAGGAGGCCAAGGACAACTACCTCGCCGAGATGACCGCCATGGTGCGGAAGCTGGCCAACCACCCGAGCGTGGTGCACTGGGTCGCCTTCAACGAGGACTGGGGCAGGCCAGGCGCCTTCCAGGAGGTGGCGGTGCAGCACCTGCGGCGCCTCGACCCCACGCGCGGCGTGACCGATGCCTCGGGCTGGACCCAGCGGGACGACACGGACATCACCGACGTCCACGACTACGGCGCCGACCTCCTGCGCCATTCGGCCAAGGAGCGACGCCGGCCGCTGATCCTCGGCGAGATGGGCGGGGTGGCCTTCGCCCTGCCCGGGCACACGTGGACCGAGGGCTGGGGCTACTCGCGCGCGCGCTCGCCCGAGGGATTCCTGCGGCGGATCCAGATGCTCTGCGGGCAGGTGTATCGGGCGGAGAACCTGGCCGGCTTCGTTTGGACCCAGCTCACCGACGTCGAGCAGGAGATCAACGGGCTGGTGCATTACGACCGCACGCCGAAGGTTGGCGCCCCGGAGCGCGACCACGCGGAGATCGCCGCGCGGATCCGGGGCGAGGTGCCCGCGGTGGCCGCGGTGACGCCGAGCGAGTGGTGGTTGCTCGGACCATTCCCCCAGCCGGAGCGCGTGCGCGACGCCCAGGACGACGCAGGCAACCGCGCGATCCTCGAACGCTATCTGCACACGCCCTGCGTCCCCGACGAGGGCGGGCTCTCGCCGGCAGCCGGCGGACGGGTCGCCGATCGTCCGTGGCGCCAGGTTCCGGCGCAGGGTGCGATGCTCGACCTGCGCGCCGTCCTGGGCAACGCCATGGAGCACGGCGTCGTCTATGCCGTGGCGGTCCTGCCCAGCGATCGGGACCAGCGCGTGGCGCTGGCGTTCGGTTCGGACGATGCGGCGCGCGTGTGGGTGAACGGTGCGAAGGTGCACGAGGCCGTGGCGGTGCGCGGCGTGGATCCCTGGGCCGACGAGATCCCCGGGGTGAACCTGCGCGCGGGCCGCAATCTCGTGGTCGTGAAGATCGCGCAGGGGCTCTTCGGGTGCGGCGTGGCTGTCTCGTACGAGGCGGGACATGGCCGCTGATCCCCGCCACCTCGTGGACCTCCTGGATCGGCTGGCCGCGCGCGGCGAGGACGCCGCGTTCGTGCGCGGCGGCGACGCCGAGCACAGCGGCCCGCGCGTCGCGCGCGACGCACGCGCCCTGGCTGCGGCCCTGCTGGGTGCCGGGCTCTCGCCCGGCGACCGGGTGGCGATCTATCTGGAGAAGGGCCCGCTGGCCGTCGTGGCGATCTTCGCGTGTGCCGCGGCCGGCCTCGTGTCGGTGATCGTGAACCCGCGCCTCAAGGACGCGCAGGTGCGCCACATCCTGGTGGACAGCGGGGCCAGGCTCCTGCTCGCCAGCTTCGACAAGATGCTCCTCCTCCAGGACGCGGCGGGCACGGTCGGCGAGGTGCCCCTGGTGCTGACCTACGCGGATGCCGGACTGGCCGTACCGCATCGTGGCATGGCGGAGCTATTGGCGGGGCCGAAGGGGGAGCTGCCGCCGGTGGACCCGCGCGCGCCCGCGACGATCCTCTACACGAGCGGATCGACGGGTCTGCCCAAGGGGATCGTGCAGGACCAGCGCAACCTCGCCCTCGGCGCGGCCGTGGTCGGCCGGTACCTGGGACTCTCCGCGGCCGACCACGTGCTGGCGGTGCTGCCCTTCTCGTTCGACTACGGGCTCAACCAGGTGCTCGCGGCGGCCTGGGCCGGCGCGCGGGTGACCACGCTCGACTACCTGGGAATGGCGGATGTGTTCACCGAGCTGCGCGAACTGCGCTGCACGGGCCTGGCCGGAGTGCCGACCTTCTGGCGCGAGTTCGCGTCCTGGCTGCGCAAGGGCGAGGTGCGGCCGGAGACCCTGCGCGCACTTCGCTACGTCACCAACTCCGGCGGCCGCCTCGCGGTGGAGGACATCCGCACGCTGCGCAAGGAGCTCCCCTGGGTGCAGGTGTTCAGCATGTACGGACTGACCGAGGCGTTCCGCAGCGCCTTCCTGCCGCCGAGCGAGGTCGACCGCCGGCCGCTGAGCTTCGGCAAGCCGGTCGAGGGTGTGCGCCTGCTGGTGGTCGACCCGGAAACCGGCAAGGCGGTGGCTCGGGGCGAGGTCGGCGAGCTGGTCCATGCGGGGGCGTTCGTGGCGCACGGGTACTGGAATCGTCCGGCGGACACCGCGCGTGCATTCCGTGCGCACCCCTTCGATCCGCAGTGGCCGGGCCGGGTCGTGTTCTCCGGCGATCTCGTGCGCGAGGACGACGAGGGCTTCCTCTACTTCGTGGGCCGCAGGGACGGCCAGCTGAAGGTGTCCGGCTACCGGGTCTCTCCCGACGAGGTCGAGGAGGCCCTGCGGGGCGTGAGCGGCGTCGCGCTGGCCGCGGTGTTCGGGGTACCGGACGAGTCGAGCGGCCACCGCCTCATCGCGTGCGTCAGCCCGGCGCCGGGGGCACCGGCCGATCTGGCCGGCCACGTGCTCGGCTCCTGCCGGCGCCTGCTGCCCTTCTACATGGTGCCGGCCGAGGTGAAGGTCGTGCGCGAGATGCCTCTCAACCAGAACCGCAAGGTCGACGTTCCGGCCCTGAGGACCCAGCTGGGCTTCGCGGAGGGCCGGGGTGCATCGTGAGCCGCTGCTGGCGCTCCTCGGGCGCTACGCCGAGCGGTTTCCCGAGGACCGGGAGCGTACGGGGCGGATCCTGGGGCTGGTGCGCATGCGGTCCGAGTGCTTCGAGCGCACCTGCCTGCCGGGGCACGTGACCGCGTCGGCGTGGATCCTGTCCGCGGACCGGAGCCGCTTCCTGCTCACGCACCACCGCAAGCTGAACCGCTGGCTGCAGCTCGGCGGGCATGCCGACGGTCATCCTCTCGTGCACGAGGTCGCGTTGCGCGAGGCCAGGGAGGAGTCCGGGATGGCGCTCTTCCACCTGCCCCTGATCGACGGCGAACTCGTCCCGCTGGACGTGGACGTGCACTGGATCCCGCCCTGGCGGGACGAGCCGGGCCACTGGCACCACGACGTGCGGTTCCTCCTGGTCGCCGGCGCCGGCCAGTCGCCGCGGGCGAGCGACGAGTCCCATGCGCTGCGCTGGTTCGCGATGGCGGAACTGGAGGCGGTGGTGGGGGAGGAAAGCCTGCTGCGGATGGGCCTGCGGGCGCGCAGCTTCGGCGGCCAGATCGGCCCTGTCGTTCCGATGGCGTGACGCAGAGTCCACGACGGGGCCGGTACGGGCCTCCGCGCGGGCCCCGGCACGCTTCTCGCTCCAGGCATCCGCGAGAGGTCCACAATGCGCACTGTTCTCCTGCTCCTCACCCTGCTCCTGGCCTCTGGCTCCCCGCTCGCCGCCCACGGAGGCCAGTATCGTGGCCCTACCGGGGTCATCCCCCCTGGCAACCAGGGCGGCGGCCCTACGGGCGGCGGTAGTACGGGTGCCGGGCCGAGCCTGCCGGGGCCGGGTGGCGGCGCGGGCGGCGTGCAGGCCGGACCCTCGGCCGGGCCGAGCACGGGAGGAGGCACGGGAATCGGGGCCGTCGGGACGGCGGGACGCGTGCGCCGCGGCGGGTCGTTCCTCGAGCCCGACCTCGCCCGGTGGCAGTACTGGTGGGAGTTCTCCAAGGACCCCTACCTGCGCATCCGCGAGGCCGTCCAGCAGGCCGATCCCGGCGCGGACCTCGAGGCCCAACTGCTGGGCATCACCAGGACTGCCGGAGCCCGGCAGAGGCCGAGCCGCGAGGCGATCGCGAAGTCGGTCCTGCCTGCGTTCGCGAAGGTCCTCGAGGGAAGCGGCGACCGCGACCTCGTCTCGGGTTCGTTGATCGCCGTGGCGAAGATCGGGTTCGACGCCCCTGGGCTGCCGATCCTGCCGCTCCTGTGCGCGCGGCTGACCAGCCGCGACCAGGAGATCCGCGAGACGGCCGCCCTGGCCATGGGCATCTCGCAGCGCCTGGAGGCGCTGCCCTGGCTGGCGGCTCTGGCCCGGGACACCGAGGAGGGGCGCCGCCTGATCGATAGGTCGTCGGTCGATGACCGCACCCGCACCTTCGCCGTCTACGGCCTGGGAGTGCTGGCGGGTGCCAGCATCGCTCCGGAGGTGAAGGCCAGGGTGGTGGACACCCTGGTGCCGCTCCTCGCCGAGGCGGGCCAGAGCGGGATGAACCTGCGCGTCGGCGTTCTGCACGGCCTCCGGCTCGTCGATGCCCAACCCGCCCGCAGCGCCATCGAGCGGCGCCTGCACGAGCAGATCCTCCACGCCCTCTGGGGATACCTGGAGAAGGACCTGGGGCCGGGCGAGCAGCTCATCCAGGCCCACGTGCCACCCGCCCTGGCCCAGATCCTCGGGCCGGGTCACGACCCCGAACGCGTGCGCGCCAAGCGGGTGTTCGCAGAGCTCCTGGACAAGGGCAACGAGCAGCGGCGCAATCTGGTGCTCCAGCAGTCCGCGGCGATCGCCCTGGGCGGCCTCCTGACTGCGCACAAGGACGATGCCGAGTACGTGCAGGTCCTGATCCGGGCCGCGCGGGAGAGCCGGGACCAGCAGACGCGTTCCTTCGCCTGGATGGCGCTGGGCAGCGTCGCCAGCGACGCCGCGCGTGCCGAGCTGCTGCGCGGACTGCGCGAGGGATCCAAGGCCCTCGACAAGCCGTGGGCCGCGCTCGCGCTCGCGCGCGCGACCACCCGGAACCGGGGCGGGATCGACCCGGAGATCTCCCAGGCCCTGCTCACCGCGTTCCGTGAGGCGCGCAACCCGGAGACCCGTGCGGCCCTGGCCGTGGCGATCGGCCTGGCCCAGGCCGACGCGGCGGCGCCGGAGCTGCGTGCCGCGTTGCGGGAGGCACGCCAGCAGGACGAGCTCGCCGGCTACCTGTCGATCGGGCTCGCGCTGTTGGGCGAACGCGACGCCCGCGACGAGCTGCGCGGCCTGCTGGAAGGATCGCTGCGCCGTCCCGAACTCTTCCTGCAGGTCGCGACCGCCCTGGGCAAGCTGGGCGATGCGGGCACGACCGAGCGGCTCATCGAGCTGCTCGCGGCGCCCGAGCAGACCGTCGCTCGCCTGGGCGCGATCGCGGGAGCCCTGAGCCAGATCGGGGACGCCCGCACCCTGGAACCCCTCGTGCGCATGGTGCAGGACGAGAAGCTGCCTGCCCTCTCGCGCGCGTTCGCCGCCGTGGCCCTCGGCGGAGTGTGCGACAAGGACCTGCTGCCCTGGAACGCGCCGATCGCCCGCGACGTGAACTACCGCGCCGCCGTCGAGACCCTCACCAACGGGGCCGCGGGCGTGCTGGATCTGTTCTAGGGATCCCCGCCGCGGCCCGGGCCGGGCCGCGGCCCGCGCCCGTGGCGCAGCGGCGGGGCCGTCGGGTCAGGCGCTCTCCTCGAGGACCTCGCGGATTGGACGCCGCGGCGTGTGGGGGAGCTCCTTGCCCTGGGCCTTGCCCATGCGAAGCAGGATCTGCGGATGCGAACCGCCTCGGCCGAGGAGCGCGGCGAGTCGGGGTCGCAGGTCGGCGACCTCGATCGGCTGGTTCAGGTAGGACGCCTGATAGCCGTCCGCACAGGCGCGCAGGAGGACGCGCGCCAGGGCCTGTCCCGCCGTGAGCCACGAGCGGGGCCGGTCCTGGTCGGTGCCCAGGACCATCAGCGCCGGCGAGTGCTCGGCGAGCCGGCGGTCGCTGGCGCCACGGCCCTTGCCGACGTCGAACGTGCGCAGCACGAAGGCGAACGCCGGCGTGGCGAAGTCCAGGAGTTGGGGCATCCCGAAGGCGTAGCCCGGAATCCCGTCCCGGCTCTTGCTCCGCACCGGGTGGATCCACTTGGCCAGCTCACGGCGGAAGCTCGGGTTGCCGAGCTGGATCCGATCGCCCTCGGCGATGAGGTCGGCCACCTCGTGTCGGGTCTTCTCGTCGTGCACCACCTGCAGCCAGGCACCCTCGAGTTCCGCGGCATGCTGCAGCTCGCGCAGCAGGGATTCCGGCACGGGATCGGGTGCGAAGGTCGTGCGCGTGGTGCGGCGCTTGGCGATCGCCCGGAACATGCGCATCTCGACCTTGTCCGGTGCCGCGCTGTCCCCGAGCCGGACGGCGGCCAGCAGGTCGTCGTCCTCGCGGGCCGGCATGGGCATGACCATGCCGCGGTAGCCGAACTCGTGCAGCGCGATGCGCACGTGGTAGAGCGCCGCGCCGCAGCTGATCACCATCGAGCGGTCGTGGGGGTCGACGACCGGGAGGGCGCGGGTCCGATCGGCGAAGAGTTCCAGCGCGTCCTTCGTCACGCGGAAGAGCCACGGCTGCGTGTTGTGGCTCGACGGCGCCAGTACGGCGTAGTGGACGAGATGGGCGAGCTTGCGGCGGGGCGCGGCGGTGGCGGGGAAGTCGCCGAACCGCACCTGCCACGGGTCGGTCTGGGTCGCGAGCATGGTTGGCCTCCTCCGGGGGCCCCTGGACAAGGGTCCGCAGCCGCGGATGGAGCACCGGGGAGCACCCGAGCGGCGCTTCCTGGGCCTCTGCCGCGACGTCCCGGGTCAGCCCGGCCTGACGACGCCTCTGCGGCGCGAAGTCCAGTTCGATGCCGAGGGTGCGGCCCGGTCGTCGAAGGGAGTCTTTCCGAGGCTCCGGGCCGGATCGATCCTGATGTACGCAGGACGAGAACGCACGGACACCAGGTTCCCTTGCCGCAGACAAACTTGGCGCAACCGCCGGCTCCTTCCGTCACCGTAGGAGGAATGCCCGGATCCGCTCCTGGACGTCGGGCCAGCGCTCAGGCAACCCGCGCAGGCTCGCATCGAGCCAGAGCACCTCGGCCCCGGGCAGCCGCGCATGGGCGCGCTCCTGATCGGCACGGGGCAGCCGCCGCTCGCCCCCCAGGGCGAGGATGAGGACTCGACCCGCGCTGCGTGGCGCGTCGTGGCCCACGCGGAGTCGATCCGCGAGCCGCGCGGCGCGCGCGGCGTCCAGGCCCAACCATGCCGGGAAGTCGGCATCCCCGGTCAGGCGTGCCTCGAGACCCTCCGCGGGAGCGACGAGGAGCAGACGAGCCGCGGTCCCCGGCTGCGCATGCAGGTCGCCGGCGAGTCCGGCCCCCGCCAGTAGCCCCGCGCGTACGTGGCGGGTGCGGACCGGATCCTTCCCGCCCTGGCCGGTCCACACGCCAGCCAGCGCCTGCTCGACCTCCCCGAGCCGCGTCGCGTCCTGTGGCTGGAGCAGGGCGGTGCTGAGGCCGCTCCGCGCCAGGAGGAGGGCGAGCACGCGGGAGAAGCGCGTTCCCGGGTCGCCAGCGCCCACGAGCAGGCAGGTCCCAGGGTCCTGATCCGGGGCGGGCAGCTCCGGTCGGAAGAGCTCCACCTCGACCGTGCCGTTGCCGGAGGGCCCGCCCACCCTCAGGGCCAGCCGGGAGATCGCGATCCCCCCGGCGTTCTGGAGGTGGGTTCCCGCCCCGCCGCCCCGGGGACCCGGCGGCGCCAGGACCAGGCTCGTGCGGGCCGTCCCCGCCAGGAGTGCGCGAAGGTCGTGCCGCACGAAGTCCTGGTTCTGTGCACCGGCGAAGGGCAGCACGCGTTCGTCCCTGGCCTGGGCGAGCCAGAGCGTCCGCTCGTGCGGCGCCAGGACGGCCTGATGCTGCACCTCGTGCCAGGGGTCGTAGGCGCGCAGCAGATCGATGAGTGTCCGTGCGTCGAGGCGGCCCTGGCGCTCCGTGACGAAGCGCGTGATCTGCTCGTAGCGCAGCCACGACGAGCGGTTCGACCGGCGCGGGTCGTAGGCGTCGCGCTGGGTGGCCGCGAGCGGCGGCGCGACGAAGTGGTTGGTGCGCCGGAGCACGTCGCGCAAGCCGGTATGTGGCGCCTGCTCCTCCAGCGGGTCGTTGCGGTACCCCACGTAGAAGTACGTGCGCGTCACCTCCACCACGGCGCCCTCGTCCTCGTCGCCGCTCGCGATCAGGAAGTGGTAGCCGCAGGTGTTGGGTCCGTGACGGAACACGTCCACGGCCTCCCGCAGGTTCCTGGCCCGTTCCAGGGCGTCGCGCACCTGGAAGATCATCGGTACGCCGCGGTGGTCCTCGTCCCGCGACTCGGAGCCCATCTCGCCGATCGAGATGCCGGCATCGTTCATGCCGGTGACCGCGCCCAGGAAGCCGGCCCAGGCGGGTACCGCCGTGGCGATGCCGCCGGTGGGGGCGCGCACGATCAGGAGCGCGTGATTCTGCATCCGGTCCTCGGCGCCCAGCGCGAGCGGGTAGTCGAGGCTGCGCGTGTGGTAGGTGCGCCCATCCCGGCTTGCGGTGCGCATCACGATCGCACCCGAGCAGTGGAAGCGCGACGGCATCAGGTGCGCCAGCTCGACGCGCTCGAGGGCCAGGCCCGAGCCTTCGGCGAGGCCGCGCAACTCCGCGCGGTACCGCTCCGGCACGTGCGGCCATGCGAGGTCGCGGAGCCGGCGCAGACCGGCCTCGTCGAGCCCCATCCTCGCGCTCCAGGCGAGGACACCCTCGATCGTGGAGCGGACCTCATCCCGGAGGAGCTGGCCGTGTTGCCGGCCCATGGCGAAGGCATCGCCGCGCAGCATCAGGATCCGCTGCGGCCCCACGCCCAGCAGCGCTCCGTCCTCCGCCGTCGCCAACACCTCGATCGGGCGACTCGTGACCTCTTGCGCCGGAGCTGCCGTACCGGCGGCCAGGAGGAGGATCCGTGCGAGGCGGGATGCGCAGTGCCGCACGCGCGCACTCTAACGCGCCTTGCCTGCGAGGCTCCCGGCGCCGCGCCGCTGGCCGGCCGGCGGCACGCCGGCGGGCGCGGATCGCGTGCGCTTGCTGGGCTCCCGGGGGGTGGCTACCCTTCGCGCCTTTCCTGCGGCGCCCGAGGGGTGCCGGGGACGTCCCGAACCATGAGCACCGTGCACGATCTGCCCGTCCACCCTCGTTCCGTGATCCGCAACCCCAGCTTCGAGGAGCTGCGCGGTCTGATCGCCAAGATGCCGAACGCCCGGCTCTCGGAGTTCCGGAACTACAACGTGGAGACCCGGGTGCTCTCGCGCAGCAAGGCGTCCACCTTCGTGGTCACCGACGATCCGACCACCCAGTCGGACCAGATCCTCAGCCGGGAGGAGGGGGCGAAGTGGGCCAGGTTGCAGGACGAGTACGTCCGCAATCAGGACATGATCGTGATCGAGGGGTACATCGGCAACGACCCGGCGTTCCGCGTGCCCGCGCGCCTGATCATCGAGGTGCGCAACGCCAACATCGCCGCCATGCAGAAGGCGCTGTACTTCGACCCGGCACCGGGCGAGCTCAAGAACTTCCAGCCCAAGCTCCAGGTCATCTACACGCCGAATCTGCCTGCCCCCGGCAAGCCCAACGACCGGCTGATCGCGGTCTACCTCGACCAGGGCATCACCCGCGTGTTCAACTCCGACTACTTCGGAGAGAGCAAGAAGGGCGGCCTGCGGATGTGGAACAAGATGGTCTACGAGCGCGGCGGCCTGCCGATGCACGCCGGCGCCAAGATCGTGCCGGTCGGCAAGGAGGAGCGCACGATGCTGATCGTCGGTCTCTCGGGGACCGGGAAGACCACGACCACGTTCACGCGCCAGAACGACTCGATGCCGGTGCAGGACGATTTCGTGGCGTTGATGCCGGGCGGCAAGGTCTACGCGACCGAGAACGGCTGCTTCGCCAAGACCTATGGCCTGGATCCCAAGTTCGAGCCGGCGATCTACCGGGCGGTGACCAAGGCGGACGCCTACCTGGAGAACGTCTATCAGGATCCCCACGGCAAGGTGGACTTCTTCAACGAGACCTACACCCAGAACGGCCGCGCGGTGTTCCGCATGGCCTCGGTGGAGGGCGCGGCGGACGCCAGCCGGATCCGCAAGGCCGACTTCCTGCTGATCCTGAACCGCAACGACAACCTGATTCCCGCGGTGGCGCGCCTCAGCCCAACGCAGGCGGCCGCGTACTTCATGCTCGGCGAGACGCGCGGCACGTCCGCGGGCGGCGCGGACGAGGCGGGCAAGTTCCTGCGCGTGCCGGGCACGAATCCGTTCTTCCCCATGCTGCATGCCAACCAGGGCAATCGCCTGTGGGAGTTGCTGCAGCACAGCCCGATGCAGGTCTTCCTGCTCAACACCGGGCGGGTCGGCGGCGGCGATCAGCACACCGGCTCCAAGAAGGTGAAGATCCCGCACAGCTCGGCGGTGGTGAAGGCGATCGCCGAGGGCACGATCCGGTGGACCACGGATCCCGACTTCGGGTACGAGGTGGCGACGCACGTGCCCGACTTCCCCGAGGCCGACCTCGACATCCTCCAGCCCAGGCTGCTCTACGAGGGCCAGGAGCGCATGGACGAGTACCGCGAGCTGGTGAAGAAGATCAAGGCCGACCGTGCCGCCTACATGCAGAGGTGGGCGGGACTGCGCCCGGAGATCGCCGCGGCGATCCGCTGAGCGCGCGGGGGGCCTCGCTCCGAGGGGGCGGGCCGCAAGTTCCGGTATCCTGGCAATCCTCCTGCTCGCGCCACGCAACGGCGCTGCCTCACATGAGCTCGCAGATCCTCGCCTCCGTGGGCGTCGCGGCCCTGGTCGCCGGTGCCACCGCCTTCGCCCTTCCCCATTTCCTGCCCGACGACGCCGCCCACGCCGAGAGCGCCGCGGGCGAAGCCGCAGCGCTCGCCGCCCGTCTCCAGGAGCAGCGCCAGACCCTCGAGGAAGTGCAGCGCCGGCTGCAGGCCCTGGAGTCGCGGGCGGGGGCGCCGGAGCGGGCGCCGGCCCGGGTCGAGGCGTCCGGCCCCAGCGACGCCCAGATCGAGGAGGCCGTGGCGCGGTACTTCCGTGCCCGCGGTGGCGAGCCCGGAGCCGCCGGTGCCGGCGCTGGCGGAGCCGCAGCGAAGCCCTCGACCTTCGACGCCAAGGCCGCCTTCCAGGAGCTCCTGGCCACCACCGACATCTGGAACCCCAAGCTCGGGGAGATCTGGAAGCAGGCGCGCGAGGCCGGGAAGCTCGACGAGCTGGTGAAGCTCTTCGAGGCGCGGGCCAAGGAGAACCCAGGGCAGGCGCAGGCCCACACGGAGCTCGGCAAGGCCTACCTGCAGAAGCTCTTCGCCGGGGGCATGGGGCCCGAGGCCGGGCTCTGGGGGACCCGCGCCGACAAGGCCTTCGACCGTGCCCTGGAGGCGGATCCCGAGCACTGGGAGGCGCGGTTCCAGAAGGCGGTGTCCCTGGCCAACTGGCCGGACTTCCTCGGTCGCAAGCCCGAGGCCGTACGCAACCTGGAGACCCTGGTCACGCAGCAGGAGACTCGCGGCGACAACCGCCCCGAGTACCTGCAGACCTACCTCATCCTCGGCAACCTCTACTCCCAGCAGGGCAAGGACGACAAGGCCCGGGAGATCTGGCAGAAGGGTCTGCGGGTGTTCCCCAACGACGCCGAGCTGCGCAAGAAACTGGGTCGCTGAGCCGGCGGGGGCGTGGCGTCCGCGCCGGGGGGGTGTCGGGAATCCCCACACCTCAAGCCGGGCGGCTCGGCCGGTCGATGGCGAGACCGTGTCTCGCGGGGAACGAGCGGCTCGCCGTACTCGGGGCTTCACGCTCCTCGAGCTGATGATCGTGGTCAGCATCGTCGCGATCCTCGCGACGATCGCGGTGCCCTCGTACCTCAGCGCGATCCGCTCGGCCCGCATCCAGAAGGCCAAGGAGGAGCTGCGCGTGATCAGCGCGGCGATCGACATGCACCGCGCGCAGAACGGATCGCGTCTGCCGTTGACCCTGCACGAGGTGGGCCATGGCGATCGGCTGGATCCGTGGGGTGTGCCGTACTGCTATCTGAACTACGAGGCGGGCACCGGAGACGGCCTCGACTGGGCGCTGGACGCCGGTCTCCTCGATCCTAGCGCGGTGTTCCTGGCCGATGCGGGTGCGGGCTCGGGCGGCAGTGCCGGCGCCGGAGGGAGCGGTGGCGGGAGCAGCGCGGGTGGAGGCACCGGCGGGGGTGGCGGCGGCAGTGGTGCTGGCGCAGGCGGAATCGGCGGCGGCGGTGGTGGAGGCGCCGGCGGGGGTGGCGGCGGCAGTGGTGCTGGCGCAGGCGGAAGCGGCGGCGGCAGTGGAGGAGGCACCGGCGGGAGTGGCGGAGGCAGTGGTGCTGGCGCAGGCGGAAGCGGCGGCGGCAGTGGAGGAGGCACCGGCGGGAGTGGCGGAGGCAGTGGTGCTGGCGCAGGCGGAAGCGGCGGCGGCAGTAGTGGAGGTGCCGGCGGGGGTGGCGGAGGGAGCGGTGGTTCAGGACTCGTTGCTGTCGGCACACCTGGCAGTGGCGTGAGCAGTGCAGTGGATCTGAGCTCCGGCCCCGGGAGGAGCGCGGAGGCACACCTTCGCAACGTGCTGCGCGGCAGCCGGGGCCGCAAGCGCGCCTTCATCGACGTCCCGGTGCCCGTGGTGCGCCGGAGCGACCGCTATCTCTTTCCGCTGAACTCGGACTACGACCTCTTCAGCCTGGGGCCGGACAGCCGCACGGCCGTCTCGCTGGGCGCGCCCATGGCCATGGACGACGTCATCCGTGCCAACGACGGGGGCTACTTCGGACTGGCCTCGAAGTACTGAGCGCGAAGCACCCGCCATGGCTCACCATCGCAGATCCTGGTTCCGCCGGCAGTGGATCGTGGATCGCAGCTTCCAGCTCGACCTGATCTGGCGTGCGACCCTCCTGACGCTGGGCGTCCTCGTCCTGCTCACCCTGGGGGTGTTCGTGCCCCTCCTGCACCAGTCCTCCGCCGAGGGTCCCGATCCGATCCGCTCGACCGATGCCGCGGTGGTCCTGCTCTACATGCACGAGCGATTCTGGGCCATCGCCGCCGCCTGTCTCGTCGTCGCGGTCCTCGGTGCCCTGGTGATCTCGCATCGGATCGCCGGTCCGCTGGTGCGCTTCAAGCGCCACCTCAGGATGCTCGGCGAAGGTCGAGTGCCCGAACCGCTGCGGACACGCCGCCACGATTACCTCAAACCCGAGGTCGAAGTCCTCAACGAGACCATGGCGAAGCTGGCCGAGCACTTCGCGGCGCTGCGTTCTGCCCAGGCGGCGGTGGTCCATGCTCTCGCCCGGGCGGAGGCGCGCGCGGCGTTCAGCACCGACGCCGAGCTGCGGGACGCGCTGCAGGCGTCCGGGGTGGCTGCGTCCCACGTGCGCGCCGCGCTGGAGCGCTTCCGCCGCGTGCCGGACCAGTCGGGCGACCGGGTCCAGGCACCTCCCGCGGAGGTCGTGGCGCAGGTCCACTGAATCCCGCGCTCGGACCGCACACCATGACCGGGATCGCAACCGTCGCAGCGAGCAGGGTGGGACGACGCTGGCTCGGCGTACTGCTGGTGTGCGCGCTGCTCCCGCTCCTCGGGTTCGCGGGGTTCTCGGTCCGACACGTGCGCGAGCAGCTCTGGGAGGACGCCCAGAACAGCCTGCACGCCGCGGCGAAGTCGGCCGGCATGAGCCTGGCCGAGAAGCTGCAGCGCCTGGAACAAGACCTGCTGCTGGCCGAACGCGACGTGCGCGAACATTCTGCGGTGACGGGCACGACCGTCCACCCCGCGATCCGGGAACGACTGGCTGCGGGGTTCCACGGCGTCGTCCTCCTCGACCGCGCGCAGGCGATCCCGCTGCACGGGGAGGTTCCGGCGATCGCCTCGGTCCTGGATCCGGCGGAGCGTGCGCAGTTGGAATCCGGGCGCACGCTGGTGCGCGCCGCCGCCGGGCGTCGCGACGGCCGGATGAGTTCGCTGCAGCTCTTGCGGGGGATTCCCAACGAGAGCGGCGAACTCGCGTTGCTGGCCGCCGCGGTGCGCGAGGACCGGTTCTGGGATCCGGAGACGCTCCGGGCGAGCGGATCGGAGGTGTTCGTGCTCGGCTCCGGTGGCGATTGCCTCATGCGCACCAGCGCCGAGGCGCCCGGTCCGCAGGATCTGGTCGGGTTCGCGCGGCGCGTGGAGTCCTCCGGCACCCGGGAATGGCAACTCGGCCGGGAGGCGCACGTGGCGCGCCACTGGCGGCTCTTCCTGCGCGCGCAGTACGGCGTGGACTGGGTGGTGGTCCAGAGTCGGGCGCGCGCCGCGGTGTTCGCCCCGATCGCGGGGTTCGAACGCGGGTTCGCCCTGACCACGTTCCTGGTGTTCCTGGTCGTCCTGGCCCTGGGGTTGCATCAGGTGCGCCGGATGCTGGACCCGATCATGCGGCTGCACACGGCGACCCGCGCGCTGGCCTCCGGCGAGTACGGCGTCCGGGCGCGGATCGAGGCTGCCGACGAGTTCGGCGACCTGGGCAGGTCCTTCGATTCGATGACCGAGGAACTGCTCCAGAACATCCGCCGGCGCCAGCAGATCGAGAAGGCCCTGGTCGTGGCCCGCGACGCCGCGCTGGCCGCGGCCAAGGCCAAGCAGGACTTCCTGAGCAATGTCTCGCACGAGCTGCGCACGCCCCTCACCTCGATCCTGACCGCGGCAGAGATCCTGCGCAGCTACAACGACACCGATGCGGCCACGCGCCTGGAGTTCGTGGGCATGATCGGTGCGGAGGCGCAGCGGCTGACCCAGCTCATCGACAAGGTCCTGGAACTCACGGCCCAGGGCACGTGGGTGATGGACGAGACCAGGATCGAGGACTCGCTGCACCGGGCGCTCGCGGCCCTGCCGCGTGCGGAGCGCCAGCGCATCCACCTGCTGGTGGATCGGCAGCTGCCAGGAGTGCTGGGAGACGCGAAGCGACTCGAACGCCTCTGGACCTCACTGCTGGAGAACGCCCTGCGCTTCAGCGACGCGCCCTCGCCGGTCGAGGTGCACGCAGGGGTCCGCGCGATGGGCCGCGAGATCGTGGTCGAGGTCGCGGACCGGGGCATCGGCATCTCCCCCGAGTACCACGAGGCGATCTTCGAGCCGTTCCGGCAGGTGCATGAGGACGTGCTCACGGGCAAGACTCCGGGAGCGGGGTTGGGACTCACGCTGGCGCGCCACATCGCGGTCCGCCATGGCGGCCGGATCGAAGTGGAGTCCCGGCCCGGTGCAGGCTCCTTGTTCCGCGTGGTGCTGCCCGCGGTGGTGCCTGCGGCGCTGGCGGGCAGCGCCGCTGGCGCGGAGGAGAGCGCTCCGAGCCCGGGCGGCGCCGCCGCGCGGGTCGATCCCGTCGCCTAGCCCCCGGCCGGGGTCGGGCGGTACGGCCCGATCCTCGGCAGCCAACAGCGCACGGCCGCACGATAGCGGCGATAGGGCTCGCCGAAGCGGGCCTCCAGATCGCGCTCCTCGCTGGGGCGCAGGAGGAGGTGCCATGCGACGCCCCCCGTCAGTGCGTAGGCGATCACGCCGGGGGAGCCCAGCCAGATGCCCACGGCAACGCCCTGGGCGATGCCGGCCACGGCCATGGGGTTGCGCACCCAGGCGTACGGACCGCTGACCACCAGCTCCCGCGCCGTGTCGGGCGGCAGGGGCGTGCCCTTGCCTCGCACGGCGACCACGATGCCGCTGCCGATGCCCAGGCAGCCGGCGAGCGCGAAGAGCGCTGCGCCGGCACCGCGCTGCCAGCCGGCGTGGAACGCCGGCAGGCCGAGAGCGCGCTCCAGCGCCACGATCCCTGGCGGCAGCAGGAACAGGAAGATCCCCCAGAACACCGTGGTCTGGGCGGCGGTCTTGGCGAGGTTCCAGCCGGTGGCGGCGGGGCGGGCGACACGGTAGCAGCCGGTGGTGGCCCCGGATGCCGCGGCCGCGGCGGCGCAGCTCGCGGCCGCGGCGGGCAGCATGGCGACCACCGCCCATGCTGCCCCGCCGGTGCGGGCGAACACGGCCGTGCAGTACAGCGTGGCGTAGCCGACGGCGCCGGTGCAGGCCCACGCCGCGGCCCGGGCCCAGGATCTCCCCCGGAGCAGGCCGGCGCCGGCGAGCAGCGAGGCCAGTCCCGTGGCGGCATCGGCGGGTCCGAACGAGAGCAGCCACGCGTCACCCCACGCGTTCACGCCGAACGCCGCGCGCAGTCCTGGGCGCAGCCAGAGGGCCAGCCACCAGGCCCCGAAGAGCAGGGCCTGCAGGACGAAGTAGCCACCCGCGAGCCGATCCGCCGCCTGCGACGCGGTGCCGGTCATGCGGGCGTTCAGCGCCCGCCGCGCTGCGGCTGGACCTGCGGCTTGCGCGTCAGGTACTCGATCATGTCCATCTTCGTGAGGATGCCCTGCACGCGACGCTGCTCGTCCACGACGATCCCCACCTCGCCGCGCTCGAAGATGCGGGGCAGCTCGCTCGCGCTGGCATGCGGCGCCAGCGTGCTGACCTTGCGCACCATGATCTCGCCCAGCGCCGTCTCCGCGCTCGCGTGGCCCTCGACCATCACGTGCAGGACGTCGGTCTCGGTGACGATGCCCACGAGCCGGCCCGCGTCGGTGACCGGGAGCTGCGAGATGCCCTTCTCCTTGAAGATCGCGACGGCGCGGCCCAGCCGGTCGCCGATGTCGACGGTGAGCACCTCGTGCGGCGGCATGGCGCGGAGCACGTCGCCCACGGTCCCGACCGCCCAATCGGGCTCCAGGAAGCCGTTCTCGCGCATCCAGCGGTCATCGACGAACTTGCTCAGGTAGTTGCGGATCGAGTCGGGGAGCAGCGTGACGATCCGTGCGCCGGCCGGCAGGTCCTTGGCGAGCTGCATGGCCGCCCACACCGCCGAGCCGCAGGAGCCGCCACAGAGCAGGCCCTCCTGGCGGATCAGCATGCGCGCCACGCGGAACGAGTCCCGGTCGTTGCTCTTGATCCAGCGATCGACGAGGCCGGTGTCGAGGACCTTCGGGATGAAGTCGTAGCCGATGCCCTCGACCTTGTAGCTGTGGATCGGTCCGGGTCCCGCGAGGATCGAGCCCTCGGGATCCACGCCGACGACCAGCACCTTGGGCAGCTTGCGCTTCAGGTAGCGGGCCACGCCGGTGAGGGTGCCGCCCGTGCCGGCAGTGAGCACGATCGCATCCAACCTGCCGCCGCACTGCTCGAAGATCTCCGCCCCCGTGCCCTCCTCGTGGGCCAGCGGATTCGAGGGGTTGGCGTACTGGTCGAGGATGTGCGAGTTCGGGATCACCTCCTTGAGCCGGCGGGCCACGCCGATGTGGCTCTCGGGCGAGTCCCAGGCCGCCTCCGTAGGCGTGCGGATGATCTCGGCCCCCAGGGCCTCGAGCACCACCTGCTTCTCCCGGCTCATCTTCTCCGGCATGGTGATGATCATCCGGTAGCCGCGGATGGCCGCCGCGAGCGCGAGCCCGATCCCCGTGTTGCCGGACGTGGGTTCGATCAGCGTGTCGCCGGGCTTGATCCGCCCCTGGGCCTCCGCGTCCAGGAGCATGCGGGTGCCGATGCGGTCCTTCACAGACCCGCCGGGGTTCATGAACTCGCACTTGGCGAGGATCTCGCACGGCAGGCCGCGGGCGATGCGCGCCAGCCGGACCATGGGGGTGCGTCCGACGGTGGTGAGGATCGAATCGTGGACGAGCGTCATCGGCGTGTCTCTCCGTGCGTCTGGCGACCAGCGGCCTTGCGGAGGCCGGCTGGCGCAGAATCCGGTGGCCACCGCCGTTGCGGCGTCGCGGCCACGGCCATCCCTGCGCCCTGCTTCCGCTGCCTGCGTCCCGACCGCGGCGGCACGGCGGCGCCGGGGATCGCGACCGGCAGATTGAAGCAGGCTGGCCCATACCGGGCCACACTCGCACCGCTCCTCTTCCCAAACGCGGCTCCACTCCGCAACATCACCCTTCCCCGATGCAGACCCCTGAATCCGCCGAGACGCCCCCGGTTGCCGTGCCCGTTCCCGCCCCCGCATCAGCCGGCGACGCGGCGGGCCCCGTCGCGCCGCTTCCGGATGCGGGTCTGACCGGCCTCCCGCCGGGCGCGGCCGAGGCCGATGGCGGACCACGGCGGCGCCGCCGGCGCCGCCGCAAGGGCCGGCGTGGCGAGGCCGGCGAGGGCGCTGCGCCGGGATCCGCCCCCGCGGGCGCTCCGGCGCCGGGGAGCGCCGCTCCCGCGAGGCCGCGCCCGGAGCGTCGCTTCCGCGACGAGCGGCGCGAGCCTCGCCACCGCGATGCCCGCCACGGGTCCGAGCACCATGCGATCACCGCGGTGCGCGCGCTCGCCGCCATGGTGGAGGGCCTGCTGCGCGTCGAGGGCGTCGATCCGCTCGACATGCCGCGCTCCGTGGAGATCCCGGTACGCATCCCCCTGGACGTGCGCCGCGACGGCGTGCGCGCCGCGTCCGATGCGATGCAGCAGATCCTGAAGCGCATCCAGGAGGTGCGCAGCCACGAGCGCGCGTTGGTGCCTGGTGCCGTGTACTGCTACTTCCAGGACACGGCGCAGGCGCAGCATTGCCGGCCGGAGCAGCCACGCGAGGTGTTCGACGGCTACGCCAGCACGGGCCGCCCCGTGTTCACCGACTTCGTGACGATGGCGATCGAGCGGAAGGACCCGCTCCTCGACCGCCTCCTCGCCGGCGACGACGTGATCCTCACCCACGTCACGATGGGCCGCGTGCTGCGCACCCAGCAGCTGCAGGAGTTCGGCAAGACCTCGCCGGTGTACCGGATCCTGGGCCAGGTGGATGCCGGACTCTTCCCGCTGCTCAACGACGAGCGCAAGGCCGCGTTCTCGTTCCAGCTCCTGCGCGGCACCACGCTGGAAGGCAAGCCGCGTCTGCGCCTGCACACCGTGGGCGCGGTGGATCTCCTGGACGTGGCCGATCCCGAGGTCGCCAACCTGGTCTACCGCTTCCAGCGCCGGCTCGACGCCGAGTCGCTGCGGCTCGCGGGCCTGCACAAGTCCGGCACGGAGGCCCTCGACGAGGAGGAGTTCGTCCTGCCGCTGCTCAAGGACCTGGCCCAGGCCCTGAGCGGCTACTCGCGTCGCGCCGGGCGGCGCACCCAGCATGCCGTCGAACGCAGCGATCAGGGCGTGCGGCCGACGGCCAAGGCCTACGAGGACGCCGAGCAGGCCGGTGACCTGGACCTGCTGCAGGACGACGTCGAGGGGACGGTGGTGGTGGTCGGCCCCAAGGGCAGGGTGCACGTGTTCACGACCGACGCCAAGCACGTGACCTCCCTGAACATGCAGGGCTCTGCCGTCGCCAAGCGGCGCCAGCAGGGCCGCTGGCGCCCGGCCGAGCCGGAGGAGCGGGGCGAGTTCCGCCTGCAGCTCAAGCGCCGGCGCAGTGCCGGCGAGGACACGGTGGCCGAGGCCACGCCCGACGCCTCCGCGGAGTGAGCGGCAGGCCGGTAGGGGTCCGTGCCGCCCGGACTCAGAGCAGCGTCGTGACCGTCAGGCAGTAGATCAGCGCGCCGGAGAGGTCCGCGAGCGTGGTGAGGGCCGGGTTGGCGAGCAGTGCCGGGTCCAGCCGCAGCGCCGAGATCCCGATCGGGATCAAGGCGCCGAGCACCGCGGCGGAGATCACGTGCACGCAGAGCGCGATCGCGATCGCGGCGGGGGCGCGGAATGTACCGGCGACATCCTGCTGGCCAAGCAACCACGCCTGTCCGAACGCCACCATGGCGAGTACGAACGCCAGCAGGATGCTCACGCGCAGCTCCTTCCACAGCACGGCGAGCAGCGCGCTGGCCTTCAGGTCGCCGATCGCCAGCCCGCGGATCACGACGGTCGCGGTCTGTGCGCCCACGTTGCCGCCGGTGGCCATCACCATCGGCAGGAACGCGACGAGGATGGTGGCCGCGGTCTGCAGGCGGCCCTCGAAGTGGCGCACGACGCTCGAGGTCACGATGTAGCAGAGCGCGAGGGCGGCGACCCAGGGGATGCGCCGCAGGAAGTAGCGGGTCACGGGCTCGCTGAGATAGGTGTCGGTCACGGACTCGCCGACCAGACCCGCCTGCTGCTCGATGTCCTCGGTGACCTCCTCCTTGAGGATGTCGGCGGCATCGTCGTAGGTGAGGATGCCGAGCAGCTTCTGCTGGTCGTCGACCACGGGCACGGCGATCAAGTCGTACTGCTGGAGCACCTTGGCGGCGTCCTCGGCCTTGTCGCTGGCCCGCACCGATGCGAACTCGGTGCGCATGATCTCGCCGACCCGCTGGTGCGAGCGCGCGATCATCAGGTCGCGCAGCGAGAGCACGCCGATCAGGTGGCCCTCCTTGTCGACCACGTAGAGCACGTAGATCGTCTCGCGACTGGGCGCCTGGTGGCGCACCTCCTCGATCGCCTTCTGGGCGAGCAGGTCGGCCGCGATCGCGCAGTACTCGGTGCTCAGCACCGCGCCCACCTGATCGGCCTCGTACTGCTCGCGCCGGATCAGGTCGTCGCGCGCCGCCTGGGCCAGGAGCGGGAAGATCTGCTCGCGCACCCGCTCGTCGAGCCCCTCCAGGAATGCGGCCCGGTCGTCCGAGGGCATCGCCGCGAGCAGCTTCTTCACCTCGTCGCGGCCCGCGCTGAGGATGATGCTTTCCTGTACGTCGATGTCGAAGTACGAGAACACCACGCGCGCCAGCTCGAGGGGCAGCAGCGTGAGCACCTTGGCCACCTCCTCCGGGAGGAGTCCGGAGAGGTAGGCCGCCGCGTCGTTCGGGTGCAGGTCGGCGAGCACCTCGACCAGCTCCGCATGCTGCCCCTCTTCGAGGAGTTCGCGCAGTTCTGGTGTGAGGAGCGGGTTGCGCATGAGTCCGTCGCCGTGGCCGTGCCGGAGCCGCGGAGAAGGATGCCGCCCCGGGAAAGGGGATGCCACGCTTGACCGTTCCGCGGCACCACCGTAGGTTCCCGCGCCTTCTGGCCGGGACCGCGCGTTCCCGATCGAGTTCTCGGCCGGATCGTCGGGGCGTGGCTCAGCCTGGTAGAGCGTTGCGTTCGGGACGCAAAGGTCGGAGGTTCAAATCCTCTCGCCCCGACCACTTCAAGTTCCGAGTCCTTTTCCTGGTTTCCTAGTCGAAAGCGCACGTTGCGCTTACCCGCCGGTTGAGGCGGTGCGACGAAGCAGCCGTCCAGAATCGTCCAGAAACGGACGGGCCTGGACTCCTTCGAGCATCGCCATGACCACCAAGCGCACCGACGTTCCCGCGGCCGCCACGGCCGCCTCCCGGCCGAGGCCGGTCAAGCCGCCTGCCCTCTGCTGCCACAAGCGCACCGGGCGCGCATTCGTCACCATCGACGGCCACCAGCACTACCTCGGCACCTACGGCACATCGGAGGCCGCCAGGAGCTACGGTGCCCTGATCGCCGAGCGCTTCGGCCTGATGCCGCCCACGATCGCCCAGGAGGCCGCCAGGGACCCGGGGCGCACCGTCTCCGACTTGGTGGCCGCCTACGCCCTGCACGTCGCGGACTACTTCAAGAACGGGCACCCGTCCCAGATTGCGCACGAGACCCTGGTTCTCCGCCACCTGGACCACCTGCACGGCCGGCTGCTGCTGCGGCCCTGGGACCCGCGCTCCCCCACGAGGCCCGAGGACCACTTCGGGCCGATGCACCTGGAGGCATGGCGCGACTTGATCGTGACACACCGCGTCGTCCGCGACGCCGAGGGCGAGCCCTTCCGGTTGGAGCCGCGCCCCGAGCCCCTGGCACGCAAGACGGCGAACGACTGGTTGCGCCGCGTCCGGGTCGCGTTCCGGTGGGGTGTCGCCCGCGAGCTGGTGAGCCCGAGCCTGTGGACGGCGCTGGAGGCCGTGGCTAGCCTGCGGAAGAACCGCAGCATCGCCCGCGAGTCGCGCAAGGTGCGCGCGGTCCCGCTGCACCACATCCGCGCCGTGCTGCCACACCTGAGCCCGGCCCTGGCCGCGGTCCTGCGCGTGCAAGTGAGCATCGGCGCGCGACCCGGCGAGGTCCTGGGGATGCGCGTGGCCGACGTGGACCGGCAGGGCGTGGTAGTCGACGGCAAGCCCGAGTGGATCTTCCGGCCGGCGGCACACAAGGGCGACTGGCGCGACGACGTGCACCCGGGCTATCCGCTGCTCGAGGCCGACCGCGCGATTCTGGAGCCGTTCTTGGTAGGCAAGGGTCCGGACGACTACGTGTTCAGCCCGCGCGACTCTGAGGCATACCGGAACGCCCTGCGCCGACAGGCGCGCAAGCTCAAGGTCTGGAGGGCGCACGCACCCGAGCGGCGCCGTGCACGCTACGCCCAGCGGCAGGCCGAGAGGTGCCGTGCCCAGGGACGGCCGCGCATCCTGAGGGCGCCGACCCTCCACTACAGCGTGGACGTCTACCGGCGCGCACTGGAGCGAGCATGCGACGCCGCCGGGGTTCCGCGCTTCTCGCCGCACCGCGTCCGCCACACCGTCGCCACGCGAATCCGTGCCGCCGCCGGTGTGGATGCCGCCGCGCAGGCCCTCGGGCACAAGGGGCTGGACGCCATTCACATCTACGCCGAGGCGAGCATCGAAACCGTCGTCCGCGCACGCCGCGCGGTGCCGGCCGTATCCTGACGACCACGCCGCCGGGAACGTCGTGCTAGCTACGCGACGCGCCCGCTCCGGGGCTCCCGGCGGCGGTTCTTCAGCCGGAGCGACCACGGCCGGAGATCGCCATGGTGAAACCGAACCGCCTGAAGCCCGCGCCCGAGGTCGAGCGCGTGGCAACCGTTGACATGGCGCACGCCACTGCGTCGCGCATCCTGACCGCACTACAGGATCTCCGCGGCTGCGGTGACCGCAACCAGGAGGAAGCCGCCCGCGCGGCGGTCCTCGACTTGCTCGAGGGCGTTCTCGACCTGGAACCGCTCTGGCCAGCCGTCCACGACCACCTGGCACGTGCCGCGGCCGGTGCCGGGCTTGCCATCGGGACCAGCGCATACGAGTCCGCGCACGATGGCGTGCGGCACCTTGGCGTCGCGGCCGCGGCGCAGATCGCACGGATGACCTGCCCCTCGGCGACACCGACCGAAGAGACCATCGGCGCGATGGTCGCCGACGCGGTGCGCTTCCGGCTCCTCATCCAGACTGGCAAGGCACACCCGGGAGCCGCGGCCCTCGCATGGGCGCGGCTCGCGCTAGGCCCCGCCGATCCCGAACACCTGGAGCAGATCCACGCGCTGCTTGGGCAGGAGCGGGCGCGCGCCGCCATCTACGTCTACGAGGCCGAGTTCCGGAACCTCGACGCCGACCAGCAGCAGGTTGTCCGACAGATGGCCCAGCGCCCCGGCCTGCGGTGGAGCGACGCGGACGTTCTGTCGGATCCCTTCTGGATGGGCGCCCACAAGCGCCGGGTCCTCCGCGCGCTCGACGCGCTCAAGGCGGCCGGCGTGGTCCTGCACTACCCGCCCCGCGGCGGGCACGCGCTAGACGAGGCGCACCCGATGGTCGCGGCACTGCGGCAGGGTGGCACCTTATTGGCACCTTAGAAAGCCACAGTCGGGGTCGCGCTATCTGTCGCGGTGTCCAGTCTTCGCCGTCGCCATGAATGCGACGGATTGCACGATCGGGCGGCTACTCGCGGAAGAGCCGCTGTCACTGAACGACGCTGGCCGGATGCTCGGGAAGCACTCTGCGACCTTGTGGAGGTGGAGCCTCCGCGGTGTCCGCGGTGTCAGGCTGGAGACGTTCCGCGTCGGCCGCGAGCTTAGGACCACGCGGCAGGCCTTGCTGCGCTTCCTTGCGCGCCTGAGCGAGGGCCGGCCCGCACCTGAACCGAGGCCAACCGATGCGCGCGTGCGGCGCCGCGTGGTCGCGGTCGATGCCACACTGCGGAGGGCGGGAGTCCGCTGATGAAGCCCCCCTCAAAAGCGGCCGGGCCGGCAACCGCAAGCCGCCGACCCGGTAAGGATGTCCAGGACGGAGAGGAGTCTACTCGCTCCGCGGCCGACTCCAAGACCCCGACCTGGCGCCTCGATGCCGGCCGCGTGGTCCTGCTGGGCCGCGACGGCGTTCCGCTGCCCGAGGTGCCGCGGCGCGATCCGATCAACCTGGTTGCCTGGAGCGTGCGGCCGCGTGGCCGCCGGACCGCCGAGGTCGTGCTGGTCGTGGGCGATCGGTTCGCCTGGTCGGCCGTCGTGCGTGACACCGAGCTGGCCGAGACCGTGCAGAGCTGTGTCATGGCCCACGCGCTCTACCGCGGCCGCGAGGCCGAGTTGGTCGCGCTGCTGCGGCAGAGGTGGGCGATCGAGACCGCGGCATACATCGGGAGGTTGAACACACGCGGGAGGACGGTCCGATGAGCCGCCAGCCCCAACCGTGGGACGTAAGCGATTGCGGACCTAGCGACATCGCACGCGCGGCCGAGAAGGAGCACCGTCGCGCCCGAGTGGAGATCCGCGACCGCGGACTGCCGACCGTGAGTCTCACGGCACCGTTGCCCGAGATCATCGCCGAGGCAATCGAGGCCCTGGTGCGCCGCCGCGTGGTGTTCCAGCGCGGGACGGTTCTGGTCGAGGTTGTGCGCCAGCTCGGCGAGGGTGACACCATTCGGCGGGCCGCTGGAACCCCGGTCGTGGCGCCAATCCGGGCAGGCCGCGTGCGGGAGCTGCTGGCCGACGTTGTGGAGTTCCAGCGGGGCGATCGTGTTGTGCATCCTCCCCAATGGCTTGGCACCGACATTGTGGAGCGTGGGCACTGGAGCGGCATTCCCGAGCTGCGTGGCGTGGTCTGCAATCCGATCATGCGGCCCGACGGGACCATCCTCGCTAGGCCAGGCTACGACGCGAGCACCGGCATACTCGCCGAGTTCGATGCCAGCGCCTTCCCGGACGTTCCCCTGCACCCGTCCGACGGGGAGGTGGCGGAATCTGTCTCACTGTTGCGCGAGCCCTATCGGGACTTCCCCTTCGCCAGCGATGTGGATGCAGCGGTGGCCGTGGCCGCCGTCATCACCGCGGTGGGCCGCGTGGCCGTGGATGGTCCGGTGCCCGCAACGCACTACAACGCTGCCGTGCCGGGAGCTGGCAAGACGCTAGCGGCATCGGTGGGCGGACTGATCGCCACCGGATCGTTGCCGGCCGTCATCACCGCCGACGATCGCCCCGAAGAGTTCCGCAAGGTCATCACGGCGATCGCCCTCGCCGGGGACCGCTATGTGCTGGTGGACAACATCCCGGCCGGTCGATTCGGGAACCCGCAGCTCGCCGCCGCCCTAACCGCGAGGGAATGGCGCGACCGACTGCTGGGTGGGAATCGCATGGCGACCCTGCCCCTCGCCGCGAGCTGGGCACTGACGGGCAACAACGTTGTCTTTCGTGGAGACCTGGGCAGGCGCATCCTGGTGGCGCAGCTCGCACCTGGCGTGGAGAGGCCCGAGGAGAGGAGTGGCTTCGCCCACGAGGATCTACTGGCATACGTGGCCGAACATCGCAGCGAGCTGCTGGTGGCCGCGCTCGTGGTGCTACGGCACCATGCCGCTAAGGGATTCCCACGTCACACCGCCGACCGCCTGGGCAGTTTCGAGCGCTGGGACGATGTGGTGCGGCAAGCCGTCATCGGTGCCGGGCTACCTGACCCGTGCCGCGGACGTGCGAACACCGGGGACGGTGCCGACGCCGACCTGGATCTGCTGCGGCAGACGCTCCACTTGTGGCGCGACCGATTCGGCCCCGTCGGTGGTGTGACCGTCGCCCAGGCCCTCAGGCGTTGCCAGCCGGAGACCGACGCGATGGGGAGGCCCGTGCCTGGCACCGGCGACGATGAGCTGGCCGCGGTGCTGACCGCCCTTGATCCTCGTGGAGGAAGCCGACCATCGGCCCGCGCCGTGGGCAACGCCCTGGCCGCGATGCGTGGCCGGATCGCCGACGGCCTAGTCTTGGAGAAAGAGCCTGCCGGAGGAGGCATCTTTCGCTGGAGGGTGGCCGACACCCGAGAGGGTGGAGGTGGAGCCGGGGGTGGGTTGGGTTGGACGAATCCCCAGGCGGTTGGGAATCGTGAAAAGCTGGCGGGCTGGGAAACCGTCCCACCCAACCCACGGACGCCCGACCGTAACGGCCACCCGCACCCGGCCGACGGCGAGCCCGACCCCGAGCGCCAGGCGATCGAGCAGGAGGGCCAGCCGTGACCCGCGCCGCACGTAAGGCTCTAGGGAGTGCGGAGTTAGGGGGTCCTTGGGAGGCCGGTAGTGGATATGGGGATGTCCGCAGCGCGACCTGCCCGGGGATTTCGCCCGGCCGAACGGGCCAGGACTCGGGCAGGGGGGACCGATGACCGCGCCCGAGGAGTTCACCCGTTCGCCCGGCCGGCTCGCACGGCTCCTGAACGTCGCCCGTTCGACGATCGACACCTGGCGCGACCTCGGCCTGCCCTGGAGCGAGCCGCTGGGCTGGAACGTCGCGGCATGCCGCCGGTGGGCGCAGGAGCGACGCGAGCAGCGCGAGGCCCGGCAGGCTGGGCAAGACCTTCGGAGCCTCGCCGAGCTGCGCCGGAGCCGTGCCCGTCTCGCGCGCCACCGCCACGAGGTCACGCGCTCCAAGTTGCTGCCGGCCGGCTGGTGCCGCGAGCAGATGAGGAACCGGAGTGCCGAGGTCGGCAAGGTGTTGCTCGCCCTGGTCCCTGCCCTGGCCGCCCGCATCGCGGGGCAGCACGCCCGCACCGCCCGGGCGACGATCGAGGACACGCTGCGCGCAGCATGCGAGGACCTGGCGGACCGAGCGGCCGAGATCCCGCTGCCGATGCCGGCGTCGGTGATGGCCGACCTGGAGCGCGAGCCGGCCGTGCGCGATGGGGAGCGGCCGGCGGAAGCAGCGCGCAGGTGGCTGGACGCATGCCGACTCGCCGATGCCGCCGCGGCCGAGCTTGCACTGGAACGCGAGCGCGGGGAGCTGATGCCGACGCGCTGGTTCGACACCGTTCTAGCCGACCGAGCGCAGGGTGCCCGCCGTGCCCTCGAAGCGCTCGCCCGTGCTGTTGCCCCCTCGTGCCCACGCATGAACGAGGGCCAGGCCGCGGACCTGCTCCACGAGGAGCTGCACGAGATCCTGGTGTTCTACTCGCGCCCGCTGCCGCGACCGCCCGAGCCGACCGACGCCGAGACGCGCGCCGAGGACCTGGGCGACGACCTGCGCGAGTTGGAACACGACGACGTGAGAGATTCCGAAGACAACCCCAACACGGAGACCGACCGATGACCGCGACCGTTCCCGACTTCCTGAGTTCCGTTGCGAGCGCGACCGACTCCGCCGCGCGCGCCGACCGACACAAGCTGGCCGACCTGGTGGCCGAGCTGGCCGCCGGCAAGCGGCCGAGCATCGACGCCCCCGCGACCGCATCCCTTCTCCAGCGCCTCGGCTTGAGTGGCGAGAACCTGGAGGAGCTGGTGACCGTTCGCCAGCGCTTGAACGCCCTGCGCGAGCAGGCCGCCGTCGGCCCCGAGCTGCGCGAGCACCTGCGCGAGACGACCGCGACCTACTCCAAGACCATCGAGGAGATCACGAAGCAGGAGCAGGCGCTACGTGCCCGTCGTGAGGCCGCCGAGAACGAGCTGCGCCTGGCCCGCGGCGAGGTCGAGCAGGCGCAGGTTGCCGGCCGCGCCGCCGCCGACTCCATGGCCGCGCTCCTGGACCTGCTTCACCCCGCGCTGCAACACAACTTGAGGAGCGCATCCTCGGGCGTGAAGGTGTCCGGCTCGAAGATCGCCGAGTTGACGCGGAAGATCCGCGAGGACGAGGAAGGCCTGCGCGCCGCCGGCGAGGACGAGGATCTGCGTCCGGATCTGCGCGCCGCCCGCATCGAGGCACTGGAACACGCTCTTGCAGGCCTGCGCCGCGAGCTGGCCGAGGTCGAGGAGCAGCACGCACGCGCGCAGAAGGAGCACGCGAGCCTGGCGCGGGAAGCCGCGCTCCTGGCCGGCGAGCAGGAGGCGGGCCGATGAGTTCCACCGACCCCGTGCTGGAGCGCTTCGCGCGCCTCCCGATCACCGTGCAGAGGAGCATCGAAACCGCGCTCGTTGGGTCCGGCCCGATCGGTGCGGGATCGACCTTGGACCACGTTCACCGTGCGCGCCTGGCGTCTCTCGTGGAAGCGTCCGAGAAGGATCTTGCCGCACGCGATCCGGGCATGGTGCCCGAGATCCGCGCGAATCGGCCCGCGACGTTGGCCCAGGATCGACGATCGCAAGGGGGGGCTATGCCTGGACACCCCCGCGTTTCGAGCGCGCCTACGACCGCGACCGTCTGCGCGACGCCGAGTGCCCGATGGTTCACGTCACCGAAGCGCAGCGCACCGCCGTCTGGTTGTGAGGCCGACTTCCTGCCGGGTTCCATCGACGCGGCGTTCGGCGTGGTCGCCGATCACCTGGGCTTGATGGTGCAGGCTGGTGCGGATGCCGCGCGCGTGGGCCGGGTGTTTGCCACCTACATGGCAACGCTGTGGAGCCGGCCTGCGATCCGCGCGACCTTCGAGTCCTACGAGCACTTGGTTGCGCTGTTCGACCTGCGGCACGGGGCCGGCCGCGCGGAGCGCTGAAGTGGCGAGCTTCTGGACCCACCGCGGCATCGCCGAGTTGCAGAGCTTCGGGTTCCGCGGTGTCGGGTTGAACGGCAGCACGCTGGCCGGGTTCCACGTGTTGCTGGTCCGCGCCGGGACCCTCACGTGGCGGGAGAGCGAGACGGTGGGCAGCGTCGCCATCGACCTGCCGCCGGGCGTGGCCTACTCCACCGGCTTCCTCCCGCGATCGCCTGGCACGTGGTCGATCGCAGCGGCGGGAGGTTCCACGCTTGCCGTGCAGGCCCGCGTCGCCGCGCCGGTGGCGATGGTCGCGGCGCAGGCCTTCGACCTTGCCGGCGTGGCCCTGGCGCTGGGCACCGCACCGAGCGACCCGCTGCTGGCGGTCCTCGACTTGCCACGCTGCGCGGTGAGCCCGCGGCAGACGCTTGCGATCGCCGGCGCGAGCATCGGCCTTGGTCCGGTTGCGAACGGCACGGCGTTCGCCACGAGTGCGGGCACGGAAACTCTGTTGCACTTGGCGCTGAACGGTGCGACGCCAGGAGGAACCCCGTCCGCGTGGGGTGTCGGACTGATCGGCTCCGCGTTCACACCGCCGGCACACCCGGGAGGGTGGAGCCTCACGCACGGCGACGTGAGCCCGCACCTGATCGCGGCCGGTGCGTTCGATCGTGCGCTAGAGGTTCCACGCGCTGCGGGTGCCTGGAGCATCACGCCGGGGACGGCGACCACCGCGGGGGTTGCGAAGCCGACCTCACCGATGACGTTCGCCTACGTGGGCGGGCAGGCCGTGGAGGTTGCGAGCCTGGCACTGTTCGCCGGTCTACCGCAGATCGCGGAGCCGATGCTGCTGGTGGCGTTGGATGCAACGCACGAGCTGCTGCCCGGGGCAACCGTCTCCCTCGCCTTCGGAGGCTCGCAGCCGTGAGCCTCGACCTAGCGCTGCCGGTGGTCACAGGCGCTGTTTCGGCAAGGACCTAGGTGAGGCAGACTGTCTGCTCCCTGAACTCCTTCAGCCGACGAGTGTCGATCGACTCCTCCCACAGCACCTCTGGCCTACTCTTCACGAGCTGCTCGAACACGATCTTGACGGTGAGCTTCCCGTGCGGCGTCCACGTTTTCCCCAGGAGTGAGGTGAATCCTCTCAGAACGAACCCGCAGAACTCTCTCTTGCCTTCCGAAACGAAGATCGTGAGGTAGCGATCCAGGCGTCGGCGCACGACAGGCACGTTGTCCAAATGCACGAACACGGCGTCTCCGACCTTGGAGTAGTACGCGTACGGCTGGAACTTCGAGTTGGCCGACTTCACGAACTCGTCGATCACAACGTCTAGATCCCTGTTGGATGCCTCAGTCATTCTTCACCTCATCGCCGAAAGTGCCGCTGAGGAAGCGCCGCTCGGCCTCTTCGACAGAAAGGCCCGGGAACTCAAGGCTAAGATCAACCCAACCGAAGTCGAAGATGGTCATGCCTCTGTCGATGTGTACCAGGAAGATGCCGTAGTAGGGGGCTTGGGTAGCAGTAGCAGGATCGCGGTACCGCTTCCTCGGCTTCGCGACCAAGGTGTAGGTGCCGTCGGAGTCGCGAAACACCCGATGAGGAGGCTTGATCGCTTCCTTCACCGTCATCAAGTCGCCTAGTCGAGATGCATCGCCATGTTCGGTGGCTTCTCGAAGTGAATCATCCAGACGGTAGGCAACAGGCTCGCCAGTCTCCGGATGGGCTCCGTTTCCGATCAGTCCAAGTTGCATTCCGGTACTCGCTCCGAAACCCCCTTGCCGGGGGGGCATGAGGGTGGCCAATCCGAGGTCGAAGTCAAGTGCAGAGGCGACCTAGGAACACCCCGGTTGTCCGCGTCACCACCACGGCTCCGTGGGTTGGAGGGGTTGGGGAAGGCGTCCAGAAGTCCAGAAACGCGCCCTCCGTCCAACGTGCGAACGTGAGTTAGGGCGACGGTTGCTAGGGATTGCAGCGGGGCCGGTTCTCGCGTAGAATTCGGCTGTTCTGGACGTTTGCGGCGTCGTAACCCGTTGCCAGAAAGAGGATTCGGGACGCAAAGGTCGGAGGTTCAAATCCTCTCGCCCCGACCAGTATTGCCTCGAGGGGGCGGCGCCCCCTCGAGCTCCCCCGGCGGCGACATCGCCGAGGGAGAAGGCGAACGTGGTCTGCGGGCAAGGCAGCCGCGGATGCAGGCCCATCCGAGCACAGGCCGATGTGCGTCACGCCCCGGGGCCGCGGAGCGAGGGCGGGGCAGCAGATCTCGCTGCAGGTGGGCTTCCCCGGTGCGCGCGCAATGGCGTCGTGCTGCGCGCGCGGATTGCTGGGGCTGGGGACGCCGGGGAACCGGCGATCAGGTCAGTTCAGGTCCAGCGCCGCGATGCCGGCCGCGGTGGGGGCCAGGAAGAAGCGGCCGATGCGGGCATCGAAGGCGGAGCCGTCGGGGCGGACCATGTGGTAGCTGCCCTCCATGGTGCCCCACTCGGTCTCGAGGGGGCAGCTGCTCATGTAGGAGTAGGTCTCGCCCGGCTGGATCTCTGGCTGTTCGCCGACCACGCCGGGGCCGCGCACCTCGCGCTGGCGGTTCTCGGCGTCGCGGATCACCCAGTGGCGGGACACGAGGCGGGCCGGGACCTCGCCGACGTTGGTGAGGACGACTTTGTACACGTAGAACCAGTGGCGCCGATCCGGATCGGAGCGCTCGGGCACGAACTGCGCCGCGACGCGGACCCGGATGCCCTGGGTGGTCTGGTCGGAGTGGCCTTTCTGCATTTCGGAGACCGGGATTCCAGGGAACGGAGGCCGCGGGAGCAAGCCCCCCGCGAACCCGGGGCCCTTGAGCCGGAGGGAAACCGGGTGCATAGAAGCCGCATCGAGGCCGACATGCATGCCCAGCACCACGCTCCCCTGTCCGGGTTCCGCGCCATGATTCCGCTCTTCTGCCTGCTGGCGGGCGCCTGTACCGGCAGTGGTGGCACTTCGGAGTCGAGGCCCGGCGCCGCGGATGGGAGCGCCCTTGGGGCCGGGGCCAGCGGGCCCGAGGCAGCCCCGGACAAGGTGCGGAAGTCCGAGGAGGAGTGGCGCAAGGAGCTGCCGCCCGAGGTCTTCCACATCGTGCGCGAGAAGGGCACCGAGCGGGCGTTCACCGGCAAGTACTGGAACCACACGGGCAAGGGCGTCTACCTCTGCGCCGCGTGCGGGCAGCCGCTCTATGCGTCCGACGCGAAGTTCGACTCGGGCTGCGGCTGGCCCAGCTTCACCGCACCAGTGGCGAAGGAGGCGATCGGCCAGGCGGTCGACCGCTCGCTCGGCATGGTGCGCATGGAGGTGGTGTGCAGCCGCTGCGACGCGCATCTCGGGCACGTGTTCGACGACGGGCCTGCGCCCACCGGCCTGCGCCACTGCATCAACTCGGGAGCGTTGAAGTTCCAGGAGTCCCGCTGACGCCCTGGCGCCCCGCGAGGGCGTGGGCGACCGACTCCTGCTGCTGCCACTGGCCGTAGAGCTGGCCGCGCGAGGCCAGGGTGAGCAGGTGCCTGCGCAGTTCCGGCGCGATCCGTCCCGGGGCCGCGCGGCGCCAGGGCGTGCCGGGCAGGGGCAGGAAGGTGTGGCCGTGCACGCGTGCGCCGCGCGCCACCAGCCGGTCCATGAGCGCCACCGTCGCCGCGACGTCGTCCGCGTCCTCGCCCGGCATGCCGAAGAGGAAGTCCACGTGTGGCTGGAACCCCGACTCCAGCGCGAGCGCCGCCGCGCGTTCGATCGCCGCCGCATCGTGGCCACGCGCGCTGCGCTCCAGGAGCCGGTCCGAGCCGGACTGGCCGCCCAGGATCAGGGTGCGGTTGTCGGCGTAGCGGCGGATCAGGGCCAGAGCCTGGGGGGTCACGTGTTCTGGCCGCACCTCGGAGGGGAAGGTGCCGAAGAAGAGGCGGCGGCGGGAGCCGATCTCCTCCCGGGCCATCGCCAGCAGGGCCTCGACCGCGGCCAGGTCAGGCTCGGGACCCTCGCTGCCGTACGAGAGCGAGGTCGGGGTGAGGAAGCGGTAGTCGCGCAGGTCCAACGCGACGAGCGCGCGCAGCCACGTGCGGATGCTGGCGAGGCTGCGGTGGCGGAAGCGGGCGCCCGCGAAGAACGGCGTCTGGCAGAAGCGGCATGCGTAGATGCAGCCGCGCGTGATCTCGATCGGGCCGACGCGTCCGTGGGCAGGCGCGAACGGCGGGAACGTGTCCAGGTCGGTGCGCGGCGCGCGGCCGTGGGTGCGCAGGCGGCCGGCCTCGCGCCAAGCGACCCCCTGGCTGCCGCGCGGATCCTGACCGGCGGCCAGCGCCGCGACCAGCGCCCGGATCGTGTGCTCGCCTTCGCCCACGGCGACCAGGTCGAATCCAGCCTCCAGCGTGGCCAGCGGCTCGGCCGTGGCGTGCACGCCTCCGGCCACGTGCAGGACGCGCGGGTCCTCGATCTGCGCGCGCATTGCGCGCAGCTCGGCCGCCATGGCCAGGAAGTCCGGGGAGTAGAACGACCAGCCGACCAGGACCGGATGCCCGCCCGCCAGGGCCGCGCGGACCGCGCGCACCACGTGATCCGGACCGATGGCGAATTCGATCGGCGGCGCCGGCCGCGCGGGGTCGCTCTCCAGCGCGCCGGTGAGCACGTGGAACGCGAACTTGCCCGTGCGCCGGTAGCTCCACACCACGGTGGGCACCTGCGAGGCGGCGCGATCCGGCGGCGGGGTCGGGTTCAAAGGTCGCGCAGGTAGAACGTGTTGCAGCCATGGTGGCCGGTGCCGCCCATGGGGCCCTCGAGCTGCCGGAAGCCGAGCTTGCGGTAGAGCTGCTGGGCCTCGCGCATGCGCGAGGTCGTCTCCAGGTAGCAGCGCCGGAACCCTGCCCCGCGCATCCGCTCCAGGAGGTCGCCCAGGAGGCGCCGGCCGATCCCACGGCCGCGCAGCGGGGGACGGAAGTACATCTTGCGCAGTTCGCAGACCTCCGTGTCGGCGGGCAGCCCCGCCAGGGGACCGAAGCCGCCGCCGCCCGCGACCTCGCCGTTCCACTCCACGACGAGGTACTGCGCACGCCCGCCGGGGTATGCCCCGCTCATCCGCACGACCTCGGGGTCGTGGATGGCGAAGCCCGGACCGCTGGCACCGTACTCGGTCATCACGTCGCGGATCAGGTCTGCGACCGCGGCGTCGTCGGCCGGCGTGATCGGCCGCAGCACGATCCGCGGCTCTGGGGCGGCATGATGGGAGCTGGATGAGTTCGACATCGCGAGCGTGGCAATCCTGTGCGCGGATCGTGGCCGTGCTGGCGCTGGCCCTGCCGGCGACTCTAGCCTCCTGCGGCGTGGAGGGCAGCAGCACCCAGGCCCGGTTCCCCCTCCGGGGGGCGTGGCTCAAGCCGCGCGAGGGGTTCCCGCTCGACTCGGAGCACGGCGACGCCGCACTCCGGCGCATGCGCGGGTACGGGGTCACCCACGTGGCGGTCGGCCAGGACGTGTACCTGCCGCGGATGGCCGAGCCGCGCCTGGAGTGGGGGCGTGACGACGCCGCCCTGCGTGGTGTGCTGCGCCGGATCCGCGCGGCGGGGTTGAAGGCGTTCCTGCTCCCGCGGATCGAGAGTCCGGACTTCTTCCGGCCGCCGTACCCCTTCCGCGCCGACATCGCGTTCCCCGACGCGGCGACCTGGGAACGCTTCCACCAGCAGGTGGAGGGCTACTGCCTGCACTACGGCCGGCTGGCCCAGGAAGAGGGCGTGGCGATCCTCGGCCTCGGCCTCGAGCTCAAGCAGAGCGCCAAGACCCATCCCGACCGCTGGCGGAAGATCGCGGCGGCCACGCGCGGCGTGTTCCGCGGAGCGCTGGTCTACTCCGCGAACTGGTGGGACGAGTGGGAGGACATCACGTTCTGGGACGCCGTCGACTACGTCGGCGTCGGGGCGTACTTCGAGCTGAAGGGCGATCCGCCGGCGCGCACCGTCGCAGAGGCCGTGGCGCTCTGGGCGCCGATCCGCGCCAGGCTCGAGGCAGCGGCGGAGAAGGCCGGCCGGCCGATCCTGTTCACCGAGATCGGCTACACGGGCTACGCCGACACCCTCGAGCGGCCGTGGGAGTGGGCCGGCAAGCAGGACAAGAACGCACCCATCGATCACGCGCGCCAGGCCCTGGCCTACGAGGCGCTGTTCGCGGCGTGGGGCGAGCGGCCCCGCTTCGCGGGGCTCTTCGTGTGGGGCTTCCACACCGACCGCCAGTGGGTGCAGCCCTGGGAGTACGCGTTCGAGGACCGGCCCGCCGGGGAGGTCCTGCGCCGTGCCTACCGCGGCCGGTGAACGGGCCGTGCCTCGTGCGCCCCGCTCAGCGCGCCAGGGTGCGGGCCTCGCGCAGCACGCGCTCCCACTGGAACGCGGGGCCGGGGTCCTGCTTGTTGCGCTGCACGTGGTAGTGGCCCAGCACGCCCTCGAACGAGCGCAGCGCCTCGGGCGACAGCGTCGTGGCCAGCACGCCGCCGTCCGGGGCGCGCGGCGCCTCCAGCCGGATGCGCGGCAGGACGCGGTGCAACGCGGCCGTCAGGCGCGCCAGCGCGCGGTACTGCTCCTCGGTGAAGTCGTACATGTGCCATTCGCGGTCGTGGATCCGGCCGGCCACGAGCTCCTTGCGGGCGGGACGGGCCACGAACCCCTCGGTGCGGATGCCGGTGTCCTGGATCCACTTGGGGAACGTGACCCGCGGACCCTGGGCATCGTCGTCGTACCAGCTGCGCAGCACCGGGTGGCCGGGCTGCGGGTAGGCGCCGATGTGCGCGATCTCGATCCCCACCGCGACCTCGTTGGCCACCGTGGCATGCCACGCGCGCTCCTTCAGGTCGAGGGTCTGGTAGATCGTGCCATCCACGTCGAGGAGGAAGTGCACCGAGAGGCCGCGCATGTCCTGCAGCACCTTGAAGCACTGGCGCGCGGTGCCGGCCACGTCGTAGTGCAGCACGAACTGGTGCACGACCTGCTGCAGGTCCTCGAGCCGCCAGCTGTCCCGCGCCACCCGCGCCGCCATCTCCGGGTCGCGCGGGCGGCGGGGGCCGTAGCGCGCCTTCTCCTCAGGCTCGTCGGTGGGACCCGGCGCGGTGCCGGTGTCCGGGCGGCTGGTGGCGCCGGCGGGTGCGGTGGCGGCGCTGGCCGGAGCGGTGGCCTCGGCGGCGGGCGGCAGGTCCGGCGCGCGCGGCCGCGGGAATCGCGGCACCACGCGGTAGGCGTCGTAGCCGCCTGGGTCGTTCCAGAGCACCACGCGCGCGCCGGTGTGGAAGAGCTGGCCGCACACCGAGATCTCATCGCCGCGGCGCGGGGCCGGGTCTCCCGGGCGGGGTTCGGAGCTGCAGGCGCCGAGCGCCAGGAGGAGTGCCGCGAGGGCAGGAGCGCGCATGGCCATCACCCTAGCGGCGGGCGGCGCAGGTGCCACCGCGTCGCCCGCTGCCAGGCTTCGGCGAGGGTCAGGAGTGCCGCCTCGCCGTGCAGGCGGCCGACCAGGGTGAAGCTGCGCGGCGCCCCCGTCTCGCCCGCACTCAGCGGGAGGACCACGCACGGATGGCCGCTCAGGTTGGTGGCCGCGAGGATCTCGCCGCCGTAGGGCGCCGCGACCACCGCGTCGTAGCGGGACAGCGCGGCGTCGACCTCGCGCACCAGCTCGCTGCGCACGCGCGCGGCGCGAAGGTACTCCACGGCCGGGAGGAAGCGGCCGCTGCGGAAGGTGTTGGGCCAGTCGTTCGGCGCCTGGCCCGGCAGCGCGCGCACGCCACCGGCGCGGGTGAGGTCGTCGAAGGCCGTGGCCGCCTCGGCCGAGAGCATGAGGAGCAGCGCCCGGTACGGGAACTCGGGCAGCCGCACGGTCCCGGTCTGCATGCCCTGGCCGGCGAGCCAGTCGAGGAACGGCTGCACGGCGCCGGCGCTGCCCTCGAGCAGGCCGATGCGCAAGCCGCGCGGATCCTGGCCGTTGCGCCAGGGGAATGCCGCGGCACGCACCGAGGGGTCGTGACCATCGGGTCCGCGGATCGCGTCGAACACCAGCGCGCAGTCGAGCGCCGAGCGCGCGATCGGCCCCACCTTGTCCATGCTCCACGAGAGCGGCATGGCGCCGTGGCGGCTCACGGCGCCGAACGTCGGGCGCAGGCCGGTCGCGCCGCAACGCACGCATGGCGACACGATCGAGCCCAGGGTCTCGCTGCCGAGTGCGAACGGGAAGATCCCGGCGACCACCGCCGCGGTCGAGCCCGCGGACGAACCGCTCGACCCCTGCTGGGGATTCCATGGGTTGCGGGTGCGCCCCTTGGTCCACAGGTCGCCCATGGCGAGCGCGCCGAGGCTGAGCTTCGCGACCAGCACCGCGCCCGCCTCCTCCAGGCGCGCCAGGACCGTGGCCTTGGTGTCGCTGCGGAGGTCCGCGAACGGCGGCGCACCGAAGGTGGTGGGTGCGCCCGGCCAGAAGAAGAGGTCCTTCGCCCCGTACGGGATGCCGTGCAGGGGGCCGCGGTCCCTGCCTTCGCGCAGCTCGCGGTCGCGGGCGCGCGCGGTCGCGAGCGCCTCGTCCCGCAGGAGCGTCACCACGCAGAGCAGCGTCGGGTCGAGGGCTGCGATCCGGCGCAGCGCGTGGTGCACCAGCTCCTCGCTGCTCACCAAGCGGGCGCGCAGGAGCGCGTGCATCTCGGGGATCGAGGCGAAGGCGAGGTCGCCGGAGGCCTCTGCCAGCGTGCGGGACGCGAACGCCGGTGGCGCGGCGAGGGGCTCGAAGGTGGCACCGGGACCCTCGGGCAGCGGACGGCCGGTCGGCCACGGGTCGAAGCGGAGCGCCGGCGGCGTGTGCCAGTCCACCGCGCGGGCCCGCAGCGCCTCGAACCAGCGCCGCTGCTCGGCCAGGCGCGCGCGGGCCAGCTCGCGCTCGGCGTCGGAGAACGAGAGTCCCAGCAGTCGCTCCGCGGCCGCCACGTCCTGGCTGTCCACCGCGCGCGTCGCCGGGCGCGAGCCCTGCGAGTCCTGGGCGAGGCCGAGCGCGGAACCGGCACCGCACGCGGCCAGGAAGCGACGGCGGGAGAGCAGGAGGTCACGCAGCGCGGCGCGGTCCATGCCGGCAACCATAGCTGGGCGGATGCGCGGTCCGCCCCGGCACCCTGGCTATGCTCCGGACGTGCCCGAAGACCCTGGAGGCTCCCGCCCCCGCGCGCCGCTGGACCGGCGGGAGTTCCTGGGTCTGTCGTTGGGCACGCTCGCCGCGGGGGCGCAAGACTCGCGACCGGCCACGGCGCCTGCGGCGCTGGCGCGCCGGCCGCTGGGCCGCACCCGCGAGGACGTCGCGATCCTGGCCCTGGGCACGCATCCCCTGAGCACCCTGCCCGACGCGCAGGAGGCGGCCGCGGTGGAGATCGTGCGCCGCGCCATCGCGGCGGGCGTGAACTACATCGACACCGCGCCCTCCTACCCGAGCGAGCAGGCGCTGCACCGGGCCGAGCGGCGGGTGGCTGCGGCGCTGGCGGGGTGCCGCGACCGCGTCCTGCTCGCGACCAAGTCGTACCGGATCGAGAAGGCGCGCGCGCTCGCCGAACTCGAGGGCTCGCTGCGCGCGCTCGGCACCGACCGCGTGGACGTGTTCCAGGTGCATGCCGTGGGCGACCGCGACGACCTGCGCCGCAAGCTCGACCCGGACAAGGGCACGCTGGCCGCGGCCCTCGCGGCGCAGCAGGCCGGCAAGTGCCGCTTCCTCGGTGTGACCGGCCACGCCGACCCCGAGGTGATGGCGGAGTGCCTCGCGGTGCATGCGTTCGCGACGCTGCTGGTGCCGGTGAACATCGCCGATCCGCTCTGGCGCTCGTTCGTCCGCCACACCCTGCCCAAGGCGAAGGCGGCCGGGACGGCGGTCGTGGCCATGAAGGTGTTCGCCGCCGGCCGGCTGGTGGCGGGCGGCAAGACCACGCCGGCCGAGTGTCTGCGCTTCGCCCTGTCCCAGGACGTCGCCACGGCGGTCGTCGGCGCGCGCAGCGTCGCCGAACTGGAGGCGGATCTCGGCGCCGCGCGGGCGTTCCAGCCCATGCCTCCGGCGGAGCAGGAGCGCCTCGGCCAGTCCCTCGCGCCGCATCCTGGACAAACCCTGGAGTGGTACAAACGGTCTTGAGCCGCCGCCGCCCGGGGTCGACAGACAGCAAGGCGCCGCGGCCACCTTTCCTGGATCGCGCCGCCGGAACCATGGGCCTGCCGGCCAGCGAGCGACGCACGCGACCTGAAGCATGATGCACTTCCGCCCGATCTCCTTGTTCCTCCTGGCCACGGCCCTGGCCGCCCAGGCCCCGACCACCGCGGTCTCCGCCCCGGCCGAACGCCCCATCCCCGCGGGAGCGCCCGCGGCGATGGCCTTGATCCGTGCCCAGCAGCTGCAGGCGCACGCCGAGTTCCTCGCCTCGGATGCCCTTGGGGGCCGGCTCACGGGATCGCCGGGTCAGCGGAAGGCGGCCGAGTACGTGGCCAGGCACTTCGAGAGCCTGGGACTCGAGCCGTTCGGCGACGAGGGCAAGGCCGGCGAAGCGCGGAGCTGGTTCCAGAGCTACCCCATCCTCAGGACCCGTCTGGACGCGGAGCACACCAGGATCGAAGTGGCTGGCCAGCGGTTCGCGGACGGCTTCTCGGTCCTGCCGGCGCGCAAGCCCGAGGACGTGCAGGTGAAGGGCAAGCTGCGTTTCCTGGGGGTCAACCGCGTTCCGAGCGACGCCGGCAACGACTCGCTCGCCGGCGCGATCCCGGTCGTCGTCCTGCGCGGCAGCGGACTGCCGAACGCGAGCGTGGAGCAGGAGTTCGGCGTCGCGTTCTCCCAGCTCACGCGGATCCAGGGCGTGGCCTCACGGCTGGAGAAACGCGGGGCCAGGCTCGTGGTGTTCGCGATCCTCGACGACCACGGCGCGATCGCCAACGTCCTCAACTACATGGGCGTGCACCCGGGCAAGGACCTGGTCGCGCCGGGCAAGCCGCTCGCCGAGGTGCTGGCGATGCCGGACATGGGCGCGATGGCCCAGGCCTACGCCGGCAAGACCCCCAAGGTGTTCACCTCCGCGCGGGTCTCCCGCGCCCTGCTGGAGGCGATGGGCCTTTCGGAGCAGGGCCTAGCCGCGGCGGGGGATGAACCCGCACAGCCCCCCAAGGCGAAGGACGCCACGGCCAGCGTGGGCGTGGCGGTCCGCAAGGAGGAGGCCCAGGCGGTGAACGTGGTGGGCGTCCTGCGCGGCGGCGACCCGAAGCTGGCGAAGGAAGCCGTGGTGTATTCCGCGCACATGGACCACGTCGGCACCCGGATGGACGGCGAGGTGTTCAACGGCGCCGACGACAACGCCTCGGGGACCTCCGGCCTCCTGGAGATCGCCACTGCGTTCGCCAAGGCGGAGGCGCGGCCGCGCCGCTCGATCGTGTTCCTCTCGGTGTCGGGCGAGGAGCTCGGGCTCTGGGGTTCGGCGTGGTACGCCGAGCACCCGACCTGGGAGGCGAGCGCCATGATCGCCAACATCAACACCGACATGATCGGGCGCAGCGGACCGGAGTCGGGAGCGGACGAGGTGACGGTCACGCCCAGCTACGCGCACGGTGCGTTCTCGACCATCGTCCGCGACGCCGCGCGCTTCGCCCGCGAGCTGGGCATGGGGCTGACCAGCGGCGACAAGTACTACACGCGCAGCGACCACTTCAACTTCGTGCAGAAGGGCATCCCCGCGGTGTTCTTCTGCAACGGCGAGCACGAGGACTACCACAAGGTCAGCGACCACGCCGACAAGCTCGACGCGCAGAAGATGGAGCGGATCGCCCGGCTGGCGTTCTGGACGGGGTGGGCGGTCGCCGGCGCCGACGCGCGCCCGCAGACCCTGGGCCGGCAGACCGGCTGGGACGGCAACACCCCGCGCGCGGGCAAGGGCGAGAAGCCGCGCGGCGGCAAGAAGGAGTGATCCCGGCGGCCCCGCGCCCCCTCCCTGGCGGGGCGGTGGGGCCGGGAGCCCGATGGCAGCGGATCGACCGTGGCTGGGAGTGTTCCACTCCGCGCTTGATCTTTATATCAAGATAGGCTGATATATCTCCGTGCCCACGTTGCTCGCGGCCCTGCACCAGACCCTGAAGCTCCTCGCGGACCCGACGCGGCTGCGCCTCGCGGCCCTGCTGGCCGAGGAGGAGCTGTCGGTGCAGGAACTCATGAGCGCCACCGGCCTGGCGCAGAGCCGGGTCAGCAACCACCTCTCCCTGCTCAAGCGCGCGGGGCTGGTGCGCGACCGGCGCGAGGGCACGTGGAGCTTCCACCGCCTGGTCGAGCCGGCCCCCGACGGGGCGCTCTCGCCCCAGCTCTACGAGGCCGTGCTCGTGCCCTATCTGGAGAGCCAGTCCGGCAAGTCCGACCGCGCGGCGCTCGAGATGTTGCGCGAGCGCCGCCGCGAACGCAGCAGGCGCACCCACGACCGGCTCGCACCGGAGTGGGCCGCGCGGGGTCAGGAGTTCCGCAGCGGCGCGCTGCGCATGCACGCCCTGGCGGCGCTGCTGCCGCGCGGCCTGCGACTGGCCGACCTCGGCTGCGGCGCCGGCTACCTGACCTCGTTCCTGGTCGCCCGGGGCGCGCGGGTGATCGCCGTGGACCACTCGGCCGCGATGCTGGCGCAGGCGCGCCGCCGCGTGCCGCAGGGCGCCGAGTTCCGCCAGGGCGAGTTCGACCAGCTGCCGCTGGCCGACGGCGAGGTGGACGGCGCGTTCGCCAACCTCGTGTGGCATCACCTCGCCGACCAGGACCGCGCGGCGCGCGAACTGCTGCGTGTGGTGCGACCCGGCGGCAGCGTGGTGATCACCGACCTCCTGCCGCACGGAGAGGAGTGGCTGCGCGAACGCATGGGCGACTTGCGGCTCGGCGTGCGTCCCCAGATCGTCGTCGGAGCCCTGGCCCGGGCCGGGTTCACCGACCTCGTCACCGAGGACGTGGACGACGCCTACCGCGTCGAGAGCCCGCAGGGACAGCCGACCGAACTGGCGATGTTCCTGGCGCGCGGCATGCGTCCCGCGGCCGCCGCTCCAGCGCCTGTGCCGGAGCGCGCCGCGCGCGCCCCCCGGACTTCCAAGACCGCTTCCCGTTCCCGTTCCAAGACTCGAGAACCCTGACCATGACCCCAGCCAAGACCGCGAGCGCCAAGACGGCGCCGAACAAGAAGCACGCCTCCAAGCCCGCCGACAAGCCGGCTCCGACCGCCAAGCCGCCGTACAAGGTGAAGGACATCGGCCTCGCCGAGCGCGGCCGCAAGGAGATCCAGATCGCCGAGAACGAGATGCCCGGCCTGATGGCGATCCGCCGCAAGCACCGCGAGAAGAAGCCGTTGAAGGGCGCGCGCATCGCCGGGTGCCTGCACATGACCACCGAGACCGCGGTGTTGATCGAGACCCTGCGCGACCTGGGCGCCCAGGTGCAGTGGAGCTCGTGCAACATCTTCTCCACCGAGGACCAGGCGGCCGCGGCGATCGCCGCCAGCGGCGTGCCGGTCTACGCGTGGAAGGGCGAGACCGAGGCGGAGTACTGGTGGTGCATCGAGCAGACCCTGGTGTTCCCCGACGGCCAGCCGCTCAACATGATCCTGGATGACGGTGGCGACCTCACCGCCGTGGTGCACGACAAGCACCCCGAGCTGCTCGCCGGCATCCGCGGCATCTCGGAGGAGACCACGACCGGCGTGCATCACCTCTACAAGATGCTCAAGGATGGCTCGCTGAAGGTCCCGGCGATCAACGTCAACGACTCGGTGACCAAGAGCAAGTTCGACAACCTCTACGGCTGCCGGGAGTCGCTGGCCGACGGCATCAAGCGCGCCACCGGCGTGATGATCGCCGGCAAGACTGCGGTCGTGGCCGGCTATGGCGACGTGGGCAAGGGCTCGGCGCACGCGCTCAAGGCGTTCGGCGCGCGCGTGCTGGTGACCGAGATCGACCCCATCAACGCCCTCCAGGCGGCGATGGAGGGCTTCCAGGTGGTGACCATGGAGGAGGCCGCCCCGCTGGCGCAGATCTTCGTGACCGCCACGGGCTGCAAGGACGTGATCCGCCCCGAGCACCTGCAGGTGATGCCCAACGACGCGATCGTCTGCAACATCGGCCACTTCGACATCGAGATCGACGTCGCGTGGCTGAAGAAGAACGCCGTGGAGCAGGTGAACATCCAGCCCCAGGTGGACCGCTTCCGCCTGAAGAACGGGCGCCACATCATCCTGCTGGCCGAAGGCCGCCTCGTGAACCTGGGCTGCGCCACCGGCCACCCCAGCTTCGTCATGAGCAACTCGTTCTCGAACCAGGTGCTGGCGCAGATCGAGCTGTGGACCAACGGCAGCAAGTACAAGGTCGGCGTCTACACGCTGCCCAAGAAGCTCGACGAGGAGGTGGCCCGCCTGCACCTCGAACAGCTCGGCGCGCGGCTCACGAGGCTGAGCAAGGCCCAGGCCGAGTACCTGAGCGTGCCGGTCGAGGGGCCGTACAAGCCCGAGCACTACCGGTACTGAGCGCCCCCTGCACCGCCGCCCCGCGGCGGGTACCGGCGGACGGGCGTGCGGCCCCGACCGCTGCGGCGCTGCGGCCGTCCGGTCTGCCCCGTCAGGGCAGCCGCGGCGCGCGGCTCACCGCGCGGGCTGCCACTTGATGTTGCAGCCCGCGCTCGGCCGTTGGTCCTGGTTCACGGGCTGGCCCGCGAGGACCGCGTCGAGCGCGGTGCGCAGGTCCTGGCCCGTGACCGGGATCCCGTTCCCCGGGCGGCTGCCGTCCATCTGACCGCGATAGACCAGGCGCAGGCCGGCATCGAACACGTAGAAGTCCGGGGTGCACGCGGCCTGGTAGGCCTTCGCCACCTCCTGCGTCTCGTCGTAGAGGTAGGGAAAGCGATAGCCGTGGACCCGCGCCTCCTCGGCCATCCTGGCGGGGGCATCGTCGGGGTAGGCCTTGGCATCGTTGGCGCTGATGGCGACGAAGGCCACGCCCTTGGCGAGGTACTCGCTGGCCAGCTTGACCAGTCCCTTCTGCACGTGCTTCACGTACGGGCAGTGGTTGCACAGGAACATCACCACCGTCGCCTTGCCCTTGGCGACGTCCTGCAGACGCACGGTCTTGCCGGTCAGCGGCTCCGGCAGCGCGAACGGCGGGGCCTTCGTGCCCAGGGGGAGCATGCGGGATTCGGTGAGGGCCATGCGCGCGTTCTCCTCGCTCAGCGGAAGGTCACGGCCACGCCCTGGCTCAGGTCCGGGCCGAAGTAGAACCCGAAGTAGCGGGCGGCGCCCTGGAGGTACAGGGTCGTGCCGGCGAGCGCGGGGTCCTGCGGGATCGGTGCCGCTACCTTCGTCACGGTGCTCGGCAGCCAGACGTCGACGAGCGGTTGGACGTAGAGCGTGCAGCCGGTGCGCAGCACCGGCACTTCCAGCTTCTGCGCGCCGAGCAGGAGCACCCAGCCGCCGAAGTAGACGTTGCAGCAGCCGGTGGGGGCCTTCATCTCGATGGCCAGGGCGCAGGGTCCCGGATCGAGCGTCGCCACCAGCTCCGGTGCGTTCAGGAACGCCCCGGGACACCCGGTGCCGTACTTCTGGATCGTGATGTCGCGGAAGATCCCGCAGCCCGTCTGGGCCGGGGCGCGGTTCGCGGCGACGAGGATCGAGCAGAGGATCAACCAGGGAAGGAACCGGCGCATCGCAGCCTCCTCGTTCGGATCGACGGCGCATGCTACCGCCCCGCCGGGTTCCCGGCGCCCGCCGGCGGCGCGCTGGTGCGGGGAGAGGGATTCGAACCCTCACGGGCGCTACCGCCCCGCGGCTTTTAAGGCCGCTGCGTCTGCCGGTTCCGCCATCCCCGCGGGATGCGAGGCAGGGTAGGGGCGGGACGGGTGCCCGCCAAAGCCAAAGCCTTGAGGCTGCCGCCCGTCCCGCGACAATCCGCCCTTTCTCCTCCGCCGACCCCCGAGATCACCATGAGCCAGGCATTCCGGATCGAGAAGGACACGATGGGCGAGATGCGCGTGCCGGCCGACGCGTACTACGGCGCCCAGACCGCGCGCGCGCTCGAGAACTTCCCGGTCAGCGGGCAGGCGATCCCGCGTCCGGTGATCCGCGCGCTGGGCATCCTCAAGGGTGCCGCCGCGACCGTGAACATGGAGCTGGGCGGACTCGCCAAGGACCTCGGCGCCGCCATCGAACGGGCCGCGGCGGAGGTGGCAGAGGGCAAGCTGGACCGGCACTTCGTCGTGGACGTGTTCCAGACCGGCAGCGGGACCTCGTCCAACATGAATGCCAACGAGGTGATCGCCAACCGCGCCGGGGAGCTGCTGGGCAAGGCGCTGGGGTCCAAGGCCGTGCACCCCAACGACCACGTGAACATGGGACAGTCCAGCAACGACGTGTTCCCGACCGCCGTGCAGCTCGGGCTGGCCCTGACCATCCAGGAGCAGCTCCTGCCGGAGCTGGGCAGGCTGGCCGAGGCGCTGCACGGGCTCGCGGACCGCACCTTCGCCCAGGTGAAGACCGGGCGCACGCATCTGATGGACGCGATGCCGATCCGCTACGGCCAGGAGTTCCGGGGCTACGCAGGGCAGGTGGAACGCGGCGCGGCGCGGATCGGACAGGCGCTGGAGGACCTCTGCGAGGTGCCGCTGGGCGGCACCGCCGTGGGTACGGGAGTGAACGCGGACCCGCGCCTGGCCCAGGGCATCTGCAAGCTGGTGGCCCGAGACCACGGCGTGCGCCTGCGCGAGACCACGAACCACTTCCAGGCCCAGGCCTGCCTCGACGCCGTGGTGCACGCGAGCGGCGCGCTGCGCGCGTTCGCCACCGGCTTCTACAAGTTCGCCAACGACATCCGCTGGATGAGCTCGAGCATCATGGGCGAGCTGAAGATCCCCGAGGTCCAGCCGGGCTCGTCGATCATGCCGGCCAAGGTCAACCCGGTGATCTGCGAGTCGGTCCTGATGCTCTGCGGCCAGGTGTTCGCCAACGACGGCGCGGTGGCATTCGGCAACAGCCAGGGGCAGTTCGAGCTCAACACGATGATGCCGTTCGTCGCCCGCAACGCGATCGAGTCGGCCACGCTCCTGGCGCATGGTGCGCGCATGTTCCGCGAGAAGTGCCTGGCGGGCGTCGAGGTGACCGCGGAGGCGGCCAGGCGCGTGCACCGCAACCCGATCCTCGCCACGGCCCTCAACAAGGCGATCGGCTACGAGCACGCGGCCAAGATCGCCAAGGAGGCCGCGGCCAAGGGCCTCACCGTGCGCGAGATCGCGGCGCAGCAGACCCAGGTGCCCCCAGCCGAGCTGGACCGCCTGCTCGATCCCGCGCGCCTCTGCGGGGAGTGGGGCAAGAGCCGCTGAGTGCGGCGCGGGCCGCGGGCGCGCGGGCTCAGATCGCCGCGCCGTGCGGGTCGCGCGTGCCGGTGCCGGCCTTCAGCGACACCTTGCCGCGGATGCCCATGTACACGGCCTTGAGGGCCACGTACGGCAGGTAGAGGCAGACCACGACCACGAGCGAGCCGGCGATGACGAAGGTCATCAGCACGACGAAGACGATCCAGCTCGCGATGCGTGCGGCCATGGTGCGGGGCGCGGAAGTATAGTCCGCCACCCGAGCCGCCGGAGCACGGCGGTCCAGCCAAGCATGAAGACTCCGCGTGTGCTCGTGATCCTCGCCGATGGCGCCGAGGAGATGGAGGTGGTGATCACGGTCGACGTCCTGCGCCGGGCCGGGATCGAGGTGGTGAGCGCCGGCCTGGCGGGATCCGGGCCGGTGACGTGCAGCCGGGGCGTCCGCCTGGTTCCCGATCTGGGACTCGCCGAGGCGCGCGGCCCCTTCGACCTGGTGGTCCTGCCGGGAGGCGCGAAGGGCAGCGATGCGCTGGCGGCCTCCGCGGAGGTGGGCCGCCTGCTCCAGGCGCAGGAGCGGGACGGCCGCGGCATCGCAGCGATCTGCGCGGCACCCAAGGTGCTCGCCGTGCACGGCGTCCAGGCCGGCCGGGCGATGACCAGCCACCCCTCCGTGCGCGACGCCGTGGCGCGTCACGGCCGCTACGTGGAGTCCCCGGTGGTCGAGGACGGCGACCTCGTGACCAGCCGCGGGCCGGGCACGGCGTTCGCGTTCGCGCTGACGCTGGTGGCACGGCTCTGCGGCAAGGACCGCGCCGAGAGCCTGCGCGGGCCCATGGTCCTCGCCTGAGGGCCCGGGCGGGCGCAGGCTCAGCGCGCCGCGCGCTCGAAGTCGGGGATGGCCCCCTGGGCTCCGCCGGCCAGGGGCCCGCCCTCGGCACGGGGGCCCGGACACACCAGGAGGAGACGCGTGCTGCCGTCGCCTGCGACCGGGATCACCACGACGATCCGGTCGGCCCGACCGTCCGCGTCTTCGTCCTCGACCGCGAACGGGATCGGGGTACGCCCCTCGTGGTAGACCGCGAGCCGCTCCACCCGCAGGTTGGCGATGCGGGCCTGCAGCTCGGCCAGCGGCAGCGCCACGCGGGCGAGCGGCCGTGCCCGGCCGTCGGCGGTCACGATCGGCACGACCAGGCTCTCCGCGGTGCTGGTGACGCAGCCCGCGGCCAGCCATGCCAGGACGAGGAGCGCGCAACCGCCGCGGCGGTGCTTCACCGCCACGCCTCCGGCCATGGCTCGACGCGGACCGCATCCACCTCGGGGGGCGCGGCGACGGGCAGGGGCAGGTCGGCGAGCCAGGGCCGCTGCTGCGGGACCGTCGCGGCCAGGAAGATGCAGCACGCGGCCAGGAAGCCCATGCGGGCAGCGTAGCCGATGGTGTCCGTGCGCCCGCGGGGGCGTAGGCTCCGCGCGCCATGCACGCATCCGCCCTCGATCTCGAGGCTCTGGCGCGCGAGTTCGGTCCCGCCGCGCGCGACCGGAAGCTCGCGGCGCTGCAGGCCCTGGCCGATCGGCCCTCGCCGCGCGGGCGGCGCCTGCGCGCGCTGGAGGCCGCGCTCGAATTCCTGCGGGCGTATCCCGACGACGCGGAGATCCTCGCGCGGGTGCGCACGGCGGTCGCGCGGTTGCCGGCCACCGCGCGGGTCGTGCATCCGTTCTCGTACGACGTGGCGCGGCGCCTCTCCCGCCTGCATCCCGAAGGGATCGAGATCGCCTGGGACGAACTCGACGACGAGGGTCCCTTCCTCGAGGCGCTCGGCCTGCTCGTGAACCCGGTCGATCAGCAGGGTCTGGACGACGAGGACGTGAGCCTGCAGGACTGGTGCGCCGCCGTGCGGCCCGCCGGTGTGCCGACGGACCTCGCGCTCTTCCTCCACCTGCTCGAGCGCTCCGGGTTGCCTGCGGCCGTGCGCGAGTTCCTGTTCACGCGCGCCGGCCTGCCGCTTGCCTTCACCGGGCCGGTGCGCCCGCGCATCGAGCTGCCCGGCCGGGCGCCCGTGTGCCAGGCCGAGCCGATCCCGCGCGCCCACTTCCCGATCCGCCCCGTGATCGAGACCCCGCTGCCCAGGCCGGCCCGCGGTGGCCAGGACGTGATCGACCTCGCGTTGCGCGCCCTCGCGGTGCGCGCGCTGGAGATCTACCCGCTGATCCACGCCAGCGCCGCGGCGGTCCGGGTGCACGCCCTGGAGCGCGGCATCCAGATCGCGGTGGTGGGGGTGGAGCCGCAGTGGCGCACGCCGCTCGAGTCGCTGTGGTTCTTCCTGGTGCTCAAGAACGGCGCGCCGATCGCCTACGGACCCGCGGGGATCTTCTGCGGCGTGTGCGAGATGGGGATCAACGTGTTCCCGGAGTTCCGTGGCGCCGAGATCCGGCTGGTGGATGCCCTCCTCATGCGCGTCCTGCATCAGGCGTACGGCGCGCGCCACTTCCATCTCGTGCCCTACGCCATGGGGCGGGACAACCCCGACGCGATCCGCAGCGGCGCGTTCTGGTTCTACCGCAAGCTGGGCTTCGTACCGACCAACCCCGGCGTCGAAGCCCTGGCGCGCGCGGAGGAGGCGCGCATGGCCGAGCAGCCGGGACACCGCAGCGACCGGCGCATGCTGCATCGCCTCTCCGACACCGCCGCGATGCTCGACCTGTCCGGCGGCCGCTGCCGGCCCTTCCCCTTCGGCGCACTCGGCCTCGCCCACTCCGCTTGGCTGGCGCGCGAGTTCGCCGGCGACCGCGCACGCGCGGCCCGCGTGTGCGCCGCCAGGATCCGCAGGCGGCTCGGCATCCCCGACTCGCTCGCGCTCGCCGGCCTCGCGCCCCTGCTCTGCCAGATCGAGGACCTGGCCGGATGGCCCCGGCGTGACCTGGACCTCTTGGGTCGCATCCTCGCGGCCAAGAGCGCGCCCTCCGAGTCCGCGGCCGAACCGCTCTTCCAGCGCCTGCCGCGCCTGGAGAACGCCCTGCGCGCGCTGGCCGGGACCGCCGTGCAGGATTGAGCCGGCCCCCTCGGCATGGCGCGGCGTGAGTGTGGAGGTGGTGGCCGGAATCGAACCGGCGTAGAGGGATTTGCAATCGGAAGAGGTGGTTCCGGGGCCGCGCAGACGACCCTACCCTAGATCCTCGCTGACGGGCTCTATTCGGCGATTCTCGGCATCGCTCAATCTTGGCCGCAGGCACCGAACGGAACCCGAAACGGTGCGTTGCCGGGGGCGGAATGGTACCGAGAATGGTACCGGCCTGCGCTGCAGCTCGCCGGCGCGATCAGCGGGCTGCGTCGCCCTGGACTTGTGGGGAACCCTCCGCACTCACGTTGACGCCGGCAGCAGCCCAGGGGCACGCGAAGTGGGGGTGGCCTGCAACGCCAGGATGGCGTTCGGATCCTTGAGGAGCACGGTCCCGGATCTCCTGTTCGTCCGCGTGGGGCTCTAGCCCACCGCTGGTGGCCCGTCCGTGGCCGGGTCAAACTGGCGGGGGGAGAACACGCCGGGCCCGTGCCTGCGACGCACCACCGCGAGCATCTCGTCGCCCAGATCCTCGTAGAATAGGTATGTACGAGGCGCGCGTGGGAAGAACCGGCCAACCACATCCCGTAGGAACGCGCCGTCGGGGCCCTTGATGAACTCTCCGTTGAGAGTCTGCTGGACCGCGCAATCGAAGCCTACTTTCTTCATGCGTGTGGGCCAAGCAACTGTCGTGCCACCACGCTCGTCGAGCCGTCGGCGACGCGCTGCCCAAGAACAAGCAGGGTGACCACGCCACTAGGTGGCCGTGCACCTTGAGTGGTGGTCTCGACGCTCCCCTCTCGTCCTCGCGGGTTCCCTGTGTACGCATCCACCATCGCCACATCACCTAGGTGCGCACGGGTGAAGCGAGGGCGGACACGGCGAATGAAGGCCGGTACCGGACGCCGGCACCACCGGAATGCCTCCCTTCCCAGGGGGTGGAGAGGGGTGGGTGCCTTGCAGAGCGGGTCCTTCGGAAGGCCGCCGGATGTTGAGGCTCCGTGTACGACCGCGGTCAAGTTTCGGTGGAGGCATGGTCAACTTGCTCAAGGACCCCGGGGTGCGCGATGCAAGACGGCACGGGCGAGGGGCTGGAGCCTCGGCCGCGGCCGCTCGACCGGGAGCCGCCCCGCGCGACGCGCTGCCAGCCGTGCCCCCAGGGGCAGCCAGCGGATGGACCCATGGCCTCAACCGCTTCCCCGCTGGCGCTCCCCGCCTGGAGGCTCCCTACCGCGGAGCCGGGGTCGCAGGCTGGGCACCATCGGCGGGCGCATTCTGGGCCTTCCGCTCGGCCCGCCTCGCTTCGAGCTGCCGCAGGAACTCCATCATCCGCAGCGTGGTCGCGGCCTCATCGTGGACCGGGGACGCATCCTGCAGGACCTTGTGGGCCTTGAGCACCACCCGGAATGCAGCGAGAGCGTTCCGGGGCGAGCCGTTGTCGATGATGCCCTCCATCCGGGCTAGCCCCTTGAGCATCAGGGAGGCGACCCGCTCCTGCGTCACGTCACGGACGAGGTCCGCGTACTCCGGAGAGTCCAGGATGCGGCGCACTGCCCAGGGGTGCAGCCCGGAGCGCTCCGCGAGCGCATCGACGGAGAGCGCAACCGCCGGGTCGCAGGCCGCCGCGACGACGAGCCGCACCGCCGCGAGGCGGCGCCGAGCCGCCGAGCCAGGCTCGCGGGAGGCCGGCCGCGCCTCCGGGGGGCCTTGACAGCCGCGCGTGGTCATCGGTTCCATGCCTCCTGTGCCGCGTGCAACGCCGGGCACCCACCGTGTGCTTGGTGAGCGAGGGGCGATGAATCGGGGCCTGCGAGCCTCCACGGGGTCGGGGCGTGGCCGATCAGGCTGCACGAAAACACCCGCACCCGGAACTGCCGGCGATGCCACGCTTGGCCCGACGAACAACGCAGCCTCGGCCGCCACGAACGGCGATCCAGACCACGCAGAGTCCCCGCACCGGTGCGCTGAACGGTGCTCCGAACCCGCATCAGTCGGCCTCCCACCCCGGGACGCGGTCTCTGGCCTCCCGTCCCTCGTAGCCCCAGCGGGTGGAGGCGACGCCTTCCAGGTCCTTCGCCGTGGGGCTCTCGGCGACCTCCGCCACTTCGCCGTCGGCCGACCTGCCCCCGGCCAGCTCCTCGACGCTTCGCAGACGCTCGTACTCTGCGCGGGGCAACACGACGTGGCCCTTCACGAATCGTCCGGGCGGACCCCAGAGGAATCGGAAGTCCTCGGCCACGAGGTAGTGGTGCTCGATCACGCCGCCCTCCTTGCCACCGAACTTCGCCTGGCAGAGCCTCCCCGACACGAGCATGTGGTCCCCCTGCTTCTTGCCGTACTTGCGCAGGGTCTCCGCGGCTCCGCCGAACAGGACGACCCGGATGGTGAGCTGCTCGCGCTTCCACTGCTGCCGCACCACGCGCAGCCGGAACTCGCCGACCAGCAGCGGCGGCTCCGTGGCCTTGCGCTTGGCGTTCCGGTAGCGCGGCTCGGTCGCGATCGTGCCGGCAAGGGTGCACTGGTTGAAGAACATGCTGGGTGGCTGCCCAACGCAGCGAGGGCAGACTGCACTCCCTGCAGGCACGGTGCAAGGTCCCCAGGCGGGGTTTGCCGTGCCGCCGCTTCCCCACCCGATCAATGGTGCCAGATCCCCGGCGGCCTACATCACGCGTTCGGGACGTGGCCTGGCGACACGTCGCCCCATCGCAGGTCCTCGACCCCGGGCGCGAGCTTCAAGCGTGTACACACAGCGTCCAGTGGTTCAGGCGTAGTCGGATGTGCCAGCATGGGGAAGGTCCGAGCACAACCGGCGAGCAGTGCACGATCGAGCGGACGTCTGCCCCCTGTAGTCGCGCTGTGACCTGGGGGAGCCCTATAGACTCGCGGCACGCGAGGACTGCTTCGCCTTGGCTGGGCACGCAACGTTGTGCATGATCCTCTGAGACGGGAACCCGTTGGCGGCCGGCCGACTCATTCGGAGGCGGCATCCGCCCCACGAAGTGCGCCGCGAGCATGAGCCAGCCCTCCACTCCGTTTCTCGCCGACTTTCAGCAGCGTCGCCTCACCTTCGACGGCAAGGTCCCGTTCGAGCCGGTCGGGCTGGCTCTCGGCAAAGGAGCATCGGCTCTGGAAGTCGCGATCGCCCGTGCCGACCAGGCGCCTTCGCAGCCGTCTCTCCGGTCGACCTGGAAGGCGCGCCAAGGTGGCCGACCCGCTCCGCTCTTGCTCGTCGTGCTCCATGGCGACCGCGCCTCGATCTGCGGACCAGCCGGTGACGACCCCCCGGCCCACGTGGGCCTCGATCGCGGGCAGGTCGAGCGGATCTGTCGCGAGGCGCTGCTGGCTCCAGATCGGCACGCAGCCCACCGCGCCCTGCGCGATTCGCTGCCGGCGCTCACGTCCACACTATCCGGCGTCCGCAACGAGGGCTACCTCGCAACCCACGAGCTGCAGGCGGGCGCTCGGCAGCGCGAGGATTGGTCGAACGCTCTGAAGCTTGCACGGCCGGCGCTGCAGAAGCGCGGCCACGATCAACTCCGCGCCCTCGGCTTCCTCGTCGAGCCATGCGACCGGGTGACGTCGATCCTCCGGAGTGCCGACCAGAAGAAGCTCGGCATCGCCGTGTTGCTCGAATCCGCCGAGTCGCCGGAGTTGCAGACCAGCAGGTTCGGCGACCTCTCCCCGGTTGCCTACGCGCTGTCGGTCGCCGATCGCGAGAACCTCCCGTACGTCCTGGTGCAGCACGGCAACAAGCTGCGGGTCTACCCGACTCGCGTCGGTGTCGGCGTCGGCCGGCGCGGTCGCAGCGAGACCTACATCGAGGTGCACACGACCCTGCTCCGGGACGACGACGCCGGGTTCTTGTGGTTGCTGTGCTCGGCGGAGGCACTGCGTCCCGATGGCTCGCTGGAGCAGTTGCTCGCCGACAGCAAGCGGTTCGCGGGGGACCTTGCGGCCCAGTTGCGCGAGCGCATCTACGACCACGTGGTGCCGGTGCTCGCCGAGGGCATCGTCGCCGCTCGCAGGCTCAGGAAGCCGACCGCCACTGATCTCGCCGAGACATACGAGATGACGCTGACGGTCCTGTTCCGGCTGCTGTTCATCGCGTACGCCGAGGACAAGAACCTCCTGCCGTACGCGCACAATGACCTGTACCAGCGACGCTCGCTCAAGACGAAGGCGCAGGAGCTACTGGAGGGTGCCAGAAGCAACCAGACTTTCGGGGACGGGACGACGCGCTGGGACGAGTTGAAGGCCATCTTCCGTGCCGTCAACCAGGGGAACCGCGAATGGGGTGTCCCAGGCTATGACGGCGGGCTGTTCACGACCGATCCCGAGGTGGCGAAGGTCGGTGCGCTGCTCGAGCAGCTTCAACTGCCTGACACTGTGGTCGGTCCGGCCCTGCGCGATCTGCTGCTGGTGAAGACCGAGGAAGGACTAGGCCCAGTCGACTTCCGCAGCCTCGGCGTCCGCGAGTTCGGGACGATCTACGAAGGTCTGCTGGAGAGCGAGCTGTCTGTCGCCGAGGACGACCTCGCGACCGACAAGCAGGGCAACTACCGGCCCGCCAAGGCACGGGACACCGTGTGCGTCCCCAAGGGCCACGTCTACCTGCACGACGCGTCGGGTGCGCGCAAGTCGACCGGCTCCTACTTCACGAAGTCCTTCGCGGTCGAGCATCTTCTGGACCGTGCGCTCGAACCCTCACTCGACGCGCACTACGCACGACTGGATGCGCTGCCGGACGACGAGGCCGCTGCGCAGTTCTTTGACTTCCGCGTGGCAGACCTGGCCATGGGATCGGCGCACTTCCTCGTCGCCGCCGTGGACCACATCGAACGCGGCTTCACAGGCTACCTTGCGAAGCGCCGGCTCCCAGCCGTGTTCGCCGAGTTGCAGACGCTGCGGCAGGCGGCCCTGACCGCGCTCGACACATTGAAGGATTCGTTCGAGATCGAGGACGACAAGCTGCTGCGCCGGCTCATCGCCCGGCGCTGCATCTACGGCTGCGACATCAATCCCGTCTCCGTGCAGCTTGCGCGACTTGCCATCTGGATCCATACCTTCGTGCCAGGACTGCCCCTGTCGTTGCTGGACCACAACCTCGTGTACGGCAACTCGCTGGTCGGGATCGCGCACCTGCGCGAACTGGACCGGGATGTATCTGGGAAGGGAGGCGACGCCGGCTTTCTGCGGTACTTCGCCGGCAAGCTGTTGGGTGCGGCCAAGGAACCGCTGCAACGTCTGGCCCGTATCGCCGACACGACGCCAGCCGAGGTCGGGCGCGCACGCCGTGCGATGGACGCGGCTCGCACGGCGCTGGAGGTGCCCAAGGACTTCCTCGATACGTTCACCGCGAGCCGCGTGCTTGGTTCGGCGCTGCCGATGGACGTCGAGAAGTGGTCGACGGTGCGCGGCGAGATCCTGAAGGACAAGGACATGCAGGCGACGCTGCGCACGCTGCGCGAGATGCAGATGATGCACTTCCCGATCGCCTTCCCGGAGGTGTTCCTACGCAGCCGACCGGGGTTCGACGTCATCGTGGGCAACCCGCCGTGGAAGGAAGCGACGCTGGAGGAGGACATGTTCTGGGTGCGCTACCTGCCCGGTGGATTGAGGCGCGCCCTTGCGCCAGCCGAGCAGGTCCGCATGAAGGAGAAGCTGAGGCGCGAACGCCCAGACTTGTTCGCCAAGTACCAACGGGAGCTGCGCGACACTGAAACACTGAGGAGGGTCCTCGGGTCAGGGACGTTCCCTGGCATGGGCACGGGCGACCCAGACCTCTACAAGGCCTTCTGCTGGCGATTCTGGGACCTCATCGCCGATGGCGGTTGGATCGGGGTCGTGCTGCCTCGATCCGCCTTGGCAGCAAAGGGCACCACCCTGTTCCGCCAGCGGGTTTTCGGCGAGGCAGACGGCGTCGACATCACCACGCTTCTCAACACCAGGGGGTGGGTCTTCGACGAGGCCGAGCACCGCTACACGATCGGACTCGTCGCGTTCCAGAAGCGCCGCGTGGACAACACTCTCGTGAAACTGCGCGGCCCGTACGCCAGCCGCGAGGCGTACGGGGCCATGGTCCTACGGGAGCCGTCCGTCTTCTACGGACACGACATCGCGATGTGGAACGACACGGCGTCGCTGCCCCTGCTGCCCTCCGAGCACTCCGTGGAGGTGTTCGCCCAGTTGCGCAAGTCGCCACGCTTGGATCTAGATGATGCCAAGTCCTGGCGGGCACGCCCGCATCGCGAACTGGATGCGACGAACGACAAGGACCTGATGGACGTCAAGGCCAAGGACTGTCCGAAGGGGTTCTGGCCGGTGTTCAAGGGCGAGTCCTTCGATTTGTGGACGCCGGACACGGGCACGTACTACGCGTGGGCTGATCCCGACATACTCACGGCCGAGCTTCAGGACCGTCGGGCTCGTAGTGCTGGGAGAGCAAACTCGGCCTACGGGGAGTTCCCCAGGGCGGTGCTGCAGGACAAGTCGGCGCTCCCATGCTTGCATGCCCGAATCGCGTTCCGCGACGCCACTAAGTGGGACAACACTCGGACCGTGATTGCCTGCCTTGTGCCGCCGCGCGTCTTCATCGCGAACCAAGCCCCGTTCCTGCTGTGGCCTCGCGGGGACGCAAGGGACCAAGCGTTCCTCCTTGGTGTGCTCTGCTCGCTGCCGCTGGACTGGTACGCACGACGATTCGTCGAGACACACGTGAACTACTTCGTCTTCAACCCGATCCCGGTGCCCCGCACGCCACGTGGCACTCCGCTCTGGCAGCGTTGCGTGGAACTCGCGGCCCGCCTTGCGTGTCCCGATGATCGCTTCCGTGTCTGGGCGAAGGACGCCGGCACACAGTGCGGCCCGCTCGCCGACGACGACAGGGAAGACATGATCCGCGAGCTGGATGCCGTCGTGGCGCACTGCTACGGCCTGACCCAGAAGCACCTCGTGCACATCTTCGAGACCTTCCACGAGGGCTGGAACTACGAAGAACGACTGCGCGAGACCCTCAAGCACTTCAAGGCGTGGAAGGACCGGACATGAGACCTGTCTTCGTCGATAACCAGAACGGCAACACTCTCGCGCGAGCTCTCGCTGGGCACCTTGAGGCGCTGCGCCGTGCCGGCCAAAGCCCCGCCGAGCTTTGCATCTGCAGCGCGTACTTCAACCCGCCAGGCCTGCACCTGATCGCCGACGAACTTGATCGGGTGCCTCGCTCGCGCATCCTCCTTGGCGCAGAGCCGGTTCCCGAATGGGGCATGCCGCCACGCGAGCCCGGCGATCCCGACGAGCCGGAGTTCACGCGGCGGCAGGTCCACCGGTCGATCGACCGCCTCGAAGCCGGGCTGCGCCGCGACCGCGATCTGCTGCCGTTCGACCGCACGAGCGACCAAACGATTCGCCGCATGCTTGCGCTCCTGACCGCGGGCAAGATCGAGGTCCGCATCCACCGCGAGCGGTTCTTGCACGCCAAGGCCTTCCTGGTCCGGGGCAGCGACGGCGGCGTGCTCGTGGGTTCGTCGAACCTGACACGTGCCGGCATGGTACACAACCTGGAGCTCAACCTCGGCCACTACGACCCCGACGTTCGGACGCGGGTGGGCACGTGGTACGACCAACTGTGGGAGCAGGCTGAGTCGTTCGACCTCGCCGCGATTTACGAGGAGATGCTGGGGCACTTCACGCCGTACGAGGTCTACCTCAAGGTGCTGTGGCAGCTCTACCACGGCGAATTGGAGCAGGAGGAAGAGGAGCCAGGACACATCCCGGTCACGAACTTCCAGAAGCACGGTGTCTGGCGCGCACGCCGGATCCTGGAGAAGTACGGCGGTGTGCTGATCGCCGACGGCGTCGGCCTCGGCAAGACCTTTACGGCGGGTGAGATCATCCGGGTCTACCGCGAGCGGCGGCAGCGTGTGCTGCTGGTGTGCCCGGCGGCGCTGCGCGACACGTCGTGGAAGAAGTTCCTGCACAACTTCCAACTCCTCGTGGAGGTCGTCTCGTACGAGCAGTTGGCGCGTGAGCGGCAACTCGGCGGCCAGGACAGCTACCTCCAGAGTCCCCTCGACGACTACGCGCTCGTGGTGGTCGATGAAGCGCACAACTACCGCAACCCGGATGCGCCGAGCCGAGCGGCGATTCTCCGGCGGCTACTCTCAGGCAGGCCCCGCCACCTCGTGCTGCTTAGCGCCACGCCGGTCAACAACTCGCTGTGGGACCTGTTCCACGTGCTGCGCTACTTCCTGCGTCAGGACGCAGCACTGGCAGATCGCGGCGTCCGATCCCTGCAGGATAGGTTCGACCATGCTATGCGCATCGACCCGTTCAACCTGCACCCGGACGTGTTGTACCCGGTGATCGATGCAACCACGGTGAAGCGCACGCGCCGCTTCGTGCGCAAGTACTACGAGAACGACCAGATCCGGGGCCCAGGTGGCACCATGCAGGTGATCCGGTTCCCAAGACCGGTCGCCAGCACGATCCACTACGACCTGGAGGCGCGCCTCCCCGGGTTCTTCGATCGTCTGGAGGAGATCCTGATGCCGCCAAGCGGCACACCGCTTCTGACGATGGCGAGGTATCAAGCCGATCGCTACCTCACGGGCGCGCAGACCACCGGACCCGACAGCGCGCTCGTCGGGTTGCTTCGGTCGGCTCTGCTCAAGCGATTCGAGTCGTCCAGCTTCGCGTTCGTGGCGACCGTCGGGCGCATGATCCGGCAGCACGAAGTCATGCTGGAAGCTCTGGGCCGGGGGCTGGTGGTGACCCAGGAGTTCTTCGACGAACTGGCGGCCGACGCGGACGACGAAGTTGACGAACTGCTGCAAGACGGCACGGGCACGATCCCGGCGACGAGCTACGACGTTCCGAGGCTGACTGCGGCAGTGCAGGGTGACCTGCATCTGCTCCAAGAGATGCACGAGGCAGTCGCTGCCGTGAAGCCGGGGCAGGATCCCAAGCTCAAGGCGCTGATCGAGGAACTTCGCAGCATCGCGGCGTCGGCCGCGAGCGACGCGATGGACGACGAGGATGCCCGGCAGAAGCGCAAGGTGCTGGTGTTCTCCCACTACGCCGAGACCATCGACTGGATCGAGGGGTACCTGTCCGTCGCGTTACCGGCCGATGACCAGGTGCGCTGCTACGCAGAGCGCACCGCTTCGGTGGCGGGCAACGAGTCGCGGCACGGTGTGAGTCGCGATGCCGCCGTGTTCGGGTTCGCGCCGGTATCGACTGATGCGCCGGCCGACACGAAGGATCGGTTCGACCTGCTGCTGTGCACCGATGTGCTTGCGGAAGGCATGAACCTCCAGCAGTGCCGGAACATCATCAACTACGACCTGCCGTGGAACCCGATGCGGCTCGTGCAGCGCCACGGCCGCGTCGATCGTATCGGCAGCCCGCACCCCCAGGTCTTCCTGCGCACGTTCTTCCCCGCCCGGCAGCTCGACGACTTGCTCGATCTGGAAGGTCGCGTGCGCAGCAAGCTCGCGCAGGCAGCGGCGTCGGTCGGCGTCGAGGACTCACCCATCGAGGGCGGGCGCACCGGCGATCAGGCGTTTGCCGACTCGCGCGAGGAGATCGAGCGGCTGGAGCGCGGCGATGCCTCGATCTACGAGGCAGGTGGGACGGAGGGAGCAGCGCAGACCGGCGAGGAGTACCGCCAGGAGTTGCGCAAGGCCATCGAGAGGTTCGGCAAGCGCATCGAGAGGCTGCCGTGGCGCATGGGCTCCGGGATGGTGAAGGGTGACCGCGCGGGGTTCTTCTTCTGTGCGCAGGTCGGCCTGGAGAAGGGCGCGCGCGTGTACTTGCGGTTCGTGCCTAGGGAGAAGAAGGGCGAAGTGGTCACCGAACTGGGTACCTGCCTGCGACTCATCGAGTGCACGGACAAGACGCCGACGCACATGCCGCCGCAGTTGGCTGCCGAGGCGTTTGACGCGTGGAAGGTCGCGCGTGCGAGTATCTACGAGGCGTGGACCTACGAGACCGACCCCGCGAACCTCCAGCCGCGCGTGAGGCCCCTCAACCGTCAAGTCGCCGAGTTCGTGCGTGCGAATGCCTCCGGCGACGTCGACTACGATCGCCTGCGCCGATGCCTGAACGCCCTGGAGTCGCCGTGGTCGAGGCGCGACGAGAATGCGCTGCGCAAGGTCTGGGAGGGAACGGCCGGGTCGAAGGGGGAGAAAGTGTCGGTGTTGCTGGCCGAGGTCGAGCGGATCGGTGCCCAGCCGTTCGAGGCCCCAGGACCGCTGCCGCCGATCCAGGAGAACGAGATTCACTTGGTGTGCTGGCTCGCAATCGAGGTCCGTTCCTCCTGACTCACCTGCGAGCGCGACAACGCCGAGCGCTCATTGATGTGGTGAGGCCTACCCCCAGCATCTGGAGCGCGGCGGCGACTCGCCCAAGTTCATCGTCCCGGATGTAGCACATGAGGCCGGCGCCGGCCGGAACGGAGAGCCTTGGCGCGCGGAGGTGGTCTTCCCTCGCTCGTTCTTGAGGTAGTGGATTGCAGGGGTCCGAGCCTCGCGCAGCTACGAGGCTCGGCGCCGGCCGTGTCCTGCGTGGTGACAACTGGGGAATGAGCCGTGACGCTCTGCTGTGATCCGGTAGAAGCGCGTGCCGGCGGTGCACTCATCCAACCGTGGGTCGGGACAGGGCGGAAACCGAGACAGCCTCACTCTCCGGCCCACGAGGCCCAGGGTTCACGGCCTAGCAGGAGGTCGGTCGGTTGCGTGTCGAGGGCGTAGCCGGTTCCGTGCTGCGATCGCCAGGGCCTCCTCGACCCTGAGCGGCGGCTCAGAGACCGCCAGTCTGGGTTGCCTACCGTGGAGCCGGGCTGAACCGAGCCTGCGCCCTGTGGTTGGCTCGTCGACTCGCGTAGTCCTCTCGTTCCCGAGTGCAGCCCCGCCGTGCCGCCTGATCGCCGCGACGCCATGCGGGTGGACCAGGGCGCGGTCACGGCACCGCCCCGCCGGCCACCGGCCAGCCTCAACCCGCAGCCCGGGCGCCGCAGGATGCCACCGTCGGCACATAGCGTGGTTGTCGCCATCGGGCTCCCACCAGTCCCGGCCGCCGCAGGTGTGGCAGGTCGGCACCGCTGCCGCGGTGGCGGGCAGGGGGGGAGCGTGCGACGCCGACGGGCGCGGTCTCCGCCGCGGCCCAGCCCTCTGGCGAGAGCTCGCTCCACAGGGTGACGCGCTCCGGATCGCCAGGCTCGAACCAGTCCGGGTACGGGCCGGCGCAGTTCGTGCACGGTGTGTACTCCTCCCCCGTCCTGAACCGTCCCGCCGTCCCAGGCGGCGCGGTTGCTGGGCTGAGGCCGTGTGGGGGCTCCGAACGGGAGTTCGATGATGCCGCCACGCCCGCAAGGTGGGAGGCGAAGTTCACCCGCCCAAGCGCCCACTTCCGGCCTACCCACATCGGACAGCGAGCCGGCAGTGGGCGTCGCCATCGCCCGCCAAGCCGAGAGTTCCGGGCTCGCTGGTGCGTGGTCCGCGCATTCACTCGTTGCCCTCGGCCTGAAGGGCCTCGCGTTCGGGGTCCGCTGGCTCGTGGTGAACATGGTGAACTTCGTGAACGTTGCCGCCCTCTTGTTCGTGGCCGCGGACTCGACGGATGGTGACCGGAATGCCGCTTCCGGTCCGAGCCCCGAATCCGAGACGGATGCCCTCGCTCCGCAGCCCATGGGCGAGCCAGCGCAGGCGGCCTCCCAGACCCTTCGCGGAGCGCGGCCAGTCGGGACTCGCTTGTCCCAGGGCGCAAACGCTTCAAGCTCCTGGAGCAGGACGCCAACCGTCCCGCCCTTGAGGAAAGGGGATGAGCACTGCACGCGTGGGACTGGCCTCAATCGGCACAGCCTGGGCATGGCGGCGAGTGGCGAGGTAGGCATCGTTGAGCGTGCTGGCTGGTCAGCCCAGGACCACGCCTCGGCGCCTCGCGGCGCGGAGACGTCGGGATACCCGAAGGCCACCGCGAAGTCAGGGCCCGCGCACACCCAGGAGCAGGAACACGAGTGCGACCTGCGACGCGTGGGCTGCGATGGGGGTCGATGGCTCAGGCTACGGTATCGTGTCCCAGGCGGCGTTGGTGAACCTCGGTGCGGCGAACCCCGCTCCGAACACCAGGGCCTGGGTCCGGAGCACGACTCCGATGAGACCCGGATCGTTGGGGATCCACACGGTGAGCGAGCCGAGGCCGGTTGCATCCAGAGGAACCGTGCCGGGTGCCACGAGCACCCCGTGCGGATCAAGACCCAGGATGCCCAGCGGCGGCACCGCGATACGAGCAGGGGCGGCGGCGAAGGCAACGGCCGCGCCGCCGGAGCGTGGACCATGCAGGTCGAGGCGGTACGGCAGACCGCGCGTGGCGCTGCCAAGGGCGTAGAGATGGCGCGCGCGGTTCAGGTAGAGGCGCGCCCGCCCCACGGGGTAGAGTCCTCCGCCGGCGTCCGGCAGGACCACGTCCGGATCGCCATCCAGGTCGACATCGCCGACGAGGATTTTGGGGCAGCCCCCGCTCTTGACAAGGGGTAGGAAGGCCAGGGTATCGAGGACCAGACGGCCCGTACCGTCGTTCCGGTAGACCTGCGACTCGCCATCCGTGACGCCCACGTAGATGTCGGCTCCGACGATGAGGTCCAAGTCTCCGTCCCCGTCCAAGTCCGCCAGCTCCAGGTCCATGACGCCACCCGGATTCGCGATTCCACTGGCTGCCGTGACGTCCAGGAAGCGACCCTGGCCATCGTTCAAGTACACGGTGAGCGAGTCGCCCATGTCGAAGCTGCTGTAGCCGAAGACGAGGTCCGGCCAACCGTTCCTGTCTAGGTCCCCGACCGCCGCGGCAAACCGTGGTGAGCGCCCGAACCCGCGCGGCACCATGGCGTTGCTGACGTCGTCGAAGAACCCGTCTCCCCGGTTCCTGAGGAGCCGGCCGTCCGTCTGGTTGGTGCACACGACTAGGTCCGGGTGTCCGTCCCGATCCAGGTCCGCGGTCACGAGGTCCTGTACAACTCCTGAGTCACCGAAGCGCCGCGCGGGATCGTGTCGGAAGTAGCCGCGTCCATCGTTGATCCAGAAGCCCAGGTACCCGCTGCCGAACGAGACTGCACCCCAGGTCCCCACGACCAAGTCCAGGTCGCCATCGCGATCGATGTCCAGGAAGAGGGACTCGGCCACCATGGTCAGGAACCAAGAATCCAGGGAAGTCGATACCGGCATTCGCACCTGCGTCTCATCCCGGAACCTGCCTGACCCGTCGTTGAGAAGGAGGCGGCTGTCGTAGCCGAGCATTCCAGGGTGGATGTGCCCAAAGAAGAGATCCTTGTCACCATCCCCATCGATGTCCCCGATCGACACGTTCCAGCCGCTGCCCTGGATGCTGGGCAGGTGCGTGCCGCTCACGTCGGTCCACCTTCCCGTGCCGTCGTTCAGAAAGAGCTTGGCACCACGCGCTGGCGTGAAGCCTTGAGCGGCGGCCACCAAGTCGAGATCACCATCCCCATCCACGTCTCCGAAGCTCCAGCCGAAGCGTCCCGCCAGGTCACCGGGAACCGGCAGCAGGTGCTTGCTGTCTTCGGCCAGGACCTGGACCTGAGCCGTGGAGACTCGGATCACGCCGCCCAGGAGCAGAGCTGCGGCGAGATGAGCGAGGGGAGCAGGGCGCTTCATGGAAAGTGTGGGAATCTGGGTTGGCGTCGTTGGGGGACTAATTTCATTCGCTGGGCCTCGGGTCGGAGACGGTCACCTCCGCTGCGATTCGATCCGCCGCTTGGCAACGGAGAGCTTCTCCGCCGTCGCGCGGTGCGCGTCCAGGCGCTGTACCTCTGAGGCACGGGCGCCTTGCTGGAACTCCACGCCGCCGAGCGGGGGCACGTCCCCTCCAGCGGCGTAGCGCTCGACGATCAGGAACGTCTGGAGGTTGTTGACCACGGGCGGCGAGTACTGGGTCTGCCACCAGGGATCCGCCGGAGCGAAGACTTCCGCGTTGATCCTCAGGCCCTGCCAGTCCTGTCCGGGGACTGCTGGAAGCGGCTCACCCAGAAGCCCGAGGCCGGGCTGCCGGTCGCCGATCCCGGACGGGTCGACCGCGTAGATGTAGGGCTGCACCTGCGGAGGGTTGGGGATGTTGAAGTCGTAGATGCCGATGCCGTGCACGCTGTTGCGGAACAGGTAGCTGCTCTGCATCGTGCCACCGACCCCATACACGGTCGTCGGGGGACGCACGACGCCAAGCTGGACCGGCTTGGCGGGCGTGTAGTAGAGGAAACCGTTGTCGTTGAGGATCGAGTACAGGTTCGACCGCTGATGGTACCACGGGTTGGAGCGGAACAGGTCGGTCACCCGATCTGCCGTCACTCCCTGGGGAAGGATCCAGTTCTGGTACTCCGTGTAGTCGATCCACCAGTTGTCTGGCATGGACGGGAATGGCCAGATGTCGTGGTAGAGGTTGGGGCTCAGATCGCAGACTGGGTTCCGATGGAACCGCGGGAACGGGTACGGGAACGTCGGGCTCGCTGGGGTCGTGACGAGCCGGTACCGTCGGGTCGTGACCCCGGAGGTGTCCAGCCCCTCGGCGTAGTTGTCCGTGCCGATCGTGTACGGGTTGCCGACCGCTACGCCGCCCAGCACCGTGGGCACGCCGAGCTGGCGGTACCAGTAGCTCTGCTGGTGGCCGTAGGGGGTAGTCCTCCGGAGGTCGAGTGCCACGTTGAATTGCGGCCGCACGTACTCGGTGCGAGGCGTGGCAGGGTCGCGGTGGACGTTGAAGAAGAACAGCCGCCTGCCGGACGCCAGCGCGGCCGTGTTGGGCGACTCGCTGGTATGGGCGCGGCTGAAGATCCGGGTGCTGTCCAGGTACCCGGAGATGATCACGTTCCCCAGTTCGTCGGCCCCGAGATCGATGCTCCCGGTGCACCCACCAGAGGGGAAGTCCGTCCGTGCCAGGATCCGCAGGTTCCCGGCTCCCTCGCCGTCCTGGTCGAAGGCGTGCAGGGTCGCGAGGTCCTCGGCGCTGGCAGGCAACCCGGGTGCGGTGGAGAGGAGCTTCCCGTTCAGCATGGTGATGTTCCCCGGAAGGTCGACACCGCGATCCACGAGCGGGTTCAGCACGGGCGCCGGGCCGCCGACCTCGCGCGCCATCGGTGCGAGGCGGAAGTCGTGCGGCGAGATCCGCGGCGCGATCAAGGACAGAGCTGGATCCGTCCGGAAGACGTCGTTGATGTAGAGGACGCCCCGGACCGTGGAGCGCGAGAACGCGCTTGCAGGAGGAGCGGTGAATGTATCGAGGGCAACGGTAGGGGGAGACACCGCGAAGTTCTGACTGCGCGGGATCGCAGGAAGGAACTGGTTGATCCGCCAGCTCCAGGTGATGACCTGGCCCAGGCTGTCCTTGCGTCCGAAGTTTCGGCGGGCATCGAACGCGTTGCGGTTCCCTGCCGCCGCCGGGCAGTTGGCCTTGGACTGGACCGTGAGGTCAGCGGAGTCCACGCCCTCGAAGCCGGACACGCCATAGAGGCCGCCGAAGTAGGACTGCTGATCCGCGCCGCTGGGCATGCTGGAGTCGAAGACGTTGTTGATGCACGTCAAGATGTTGGAGCCCTTGTAGTGCGCGAATCCCTCAATGTACACGAGGTCATTCGCGTGCGCGGACGTGTTGACCACGCCGATCTCGTTCCAGGCGAACGTGTTATTCACGATGGTTGGCTCGTGGATGTACAGACTGCCCGGCAGGCCGCCCCGGATGACTGCGACTCCCACGGTATTGCCGTAGATGAAGCAGTTGCTGATGGTGGCGTTGACCGGCGACTCGTCCTGGATCAGGATCGCCGGTCCCACGTACGGCGTACCAACGTGCTCCGGGCGCGCGCGGCAGCCGCGCACGGTCACGGAGTCGACGAATGTGTACTGCCACTCGTGAGCCGGGGGGTTCGAGATGCTGATCGTCGGATCTCTCATCAGGAAGATGGAGTTTGCTGCCGCAGGTACCCGCGGATCGCTCCCGCGGGCGTCGAAGATCGTGTCGAGGGCCGAAGCGCCTTGAATCGACACTCGTCCCGGGATCTCGAGGGGGAAGCTCTCACCGTTCCAGGGCAGCCCAGATGCAGCATCGTACTCCTCGACGGCGCCGACCGGCGGGAAGCTGGGTCCGTACAGCCCCGGCAGGCAGTGGATGACGATGTAGTCCACCCAGAACCCGTCGCCGGCGTGGTAGGGCAGCGGGGTCCGGGCCGGAGGAGTGCTTGATTGCCGGAGCCCGTCGATCCACGCCAGAGCCTGCCCCACCGTGCGGAAAGAGAAGGGCGCATGTTGAAGCCTGCCGTCGAGCGGGAAGAAGGTGTAGCTCGGGTGCTGCTGGAGGATCAGCCCACGGCTGAATCCGGGCCCGCCGGAAGATGGGTCCCAGGTGGGATTCGACGTCATCGCCTGGGCATCGTCTCCGTACACCGGGTCGACGTAGAGGTGGAACGTGAAGCGGGTACGCTCCTGGCCGCTCACGTCAGGAGCGAACAGGGCAACGGCCGCAAGGGCCGTGGCCAGAAGGTAGCTCAGCCGGGACGCCCGGCGGGGATGCATGCGTGGAGTGGTCATCGCTGGTTCTCGGGTGAAAGGGCGATTCAGCGAAGCAGAACGGCCACCGCACGTACGGATTTCGATCTGCGGAGTAACCAAGTAGGGTCAACTACCGATGGCGCTGGCGCGACCTGCATGTGGTCAGGCCGTAGCACGGAGGTAACAGGAAGTGCCGTTGAACAGGGATCCACATGCCGCAAGCGTGAGAGGCTGAAGAGGTGAGAGGCGGCTCGATCGGGCCGGGGCCGCACGCCAGCACCCATTCTCCAGCTCCGCGGATGTGGATGCGGCGACGGACACCGGCGGAACCTGCACCAACATCTATTGTACTGCCGTACCCGCCTTCGGCCCGGGCGGGCGCAGATACGCCCTGCGGCCCGCCTGCTGTGCGCCGCTGCGGATCGAGATGCCAGACCCGGGGACGCTCCGCGCCTCGGCGGCTGGCGCCGAGGCGGCGAGGATTATCAGGAACTTGAGCATCGCCATGGCTCTTGGCGGAAGCGACGTTGGGCGCTTCAGGCTTTCGTGTGGGTAAGCCAGGCAGCTGAGTCGACGAGAAACCGGCCCCAGACCCCAGCAGATGGGGTCCATCAGCCCCGGAGCCCCGTCGCCGTCGGCGTCGGTCGCGCCCCGCGCGCTCGCGAAGCGAGCCTTGGACCGATGCCGACGGCAGAGGGGCGCAGGGGCTGGCCCCGAGAGCCTTAGAGCCAGAGGCCGAGCGAGCGGGTCGGGCGGTTTTCCCCCACACGACTTCCTGAAGACCCCGACGTTGGTCGGAAGCGAGCAGCGAGGTCAGGCGCGCGGCCCCGACCGTCCAGCTGGCACATAGTGTCCTCGTCGGTCAGGTGGCGGATGAACAGTGGCTCCTGCAACAGCGCTTCCGTGGCGCGCAGGCGCCAGAGGAGCAGCGGGCGCTTCGGATCGCCGGGGGCGACGTGGTCGCCCGGTCCCGACTGTCTGCATGCGCTCGGGGGGCTGAGCATCGTCGTGATCGCGGAGCCCATCTCCGCAGCGCGGTACGTCCTGGCCCGGGAGAGGGGCCGCTACTATGAGGGCGCTCAAAGTCGTGCCCAGTTCCTCAGCGCCGGTGGGCTGCCCGTAGAGAGCCTCTACGCGCGCCAGTAGGAGCGCCCGGCGCCGGTCCAACTCGCGGGCATCGGCCGCTGCCCACCGGCGCGGGGTCGCTCGCACGCCCTACCGCACAACCCACGAAGGCACGGCGTACTCCTAGGCGATTCGCCGGACGACTCGGACGGCGAACCCCGCTCGCCGCGGAGGGGTGTGGATCCGCTATTGAGCAAGTGACGTGGGGTCATGCGGCGACTCTGACGGCGGTGCGTCGGGTGGCGTGAAGCTTGTGCATGGCTGGCGCCCACCGGTCGCTGAGCGCAAGGGCGCGCAGTCGGAGGATGTGTTCGCCGGTCGTGGTCTTCCAACGGGATCCGGCGCGCTTCATGCGGATGCCGACCAGGGTCTTGCAGGTGGCTTCGACGTTGCCGCTGCCGATGGGCAGGCCAAGGCGCAGGGACCTGGCGAAGCGCATGTGCGCGCGGTGGTTCTCGAAGTAGGTGATGGCTTCGTGCACCGGCTGCTTCGAATCGCGCCGCTTGTTCTCCAGGCCGGAGCTGCGCAGCTCGTCGAGGAGCTCGTCGGCAGCGCTGTTGGCGCAGGGCAGCCGTGTCCGCCAGCGATGCAACTCGGCCTTGTCGCGATCGTGCCCGAACATCAGCTCTGCTGCCGGCGCCAGCTTCTCGATCACGTGCCAGAAGTCGATGCCTTGTTCCACGTTGCCGAACACCGTGGCGGGAAAGTGGGACTGGAGCAGGTTGCACAGCTCGGGCGCGCCGTCGGAGAGCAGCTTCACCTTGAGGTCGCGCCGTTGCTCGAGGAGACGATAGGCCTCGTGGGCGATCTGGGCGCACCACAGATCCGGATCGCTCTCGGGCATGCATCCGTACCGGAGGGTGTGCAGGCTCTCGCCCTCGGCGTCGTGCAGCGTGAGCGTCGCGCAGTAGGCCATACGGAAGTTACGTTCCACCGACCGCTTGGCAGCGCCCTTGCGTGGCCGGCCGACTGGTCGCTTCGCCGGCTCCTCCATCGGCACCGTCGTCCGATCCAAGGCCACGCTCATCGCGACGGCTTGCGCGGGCACCTCGGACTCCTGCGTGAGTTGGTCCTCGATGTCGGCGTGCTCCTGCAGCCAGTGCTCGCCGACCAAGTGCGCAACCCGCTCGAAGCTGGCGCGCGAATAGGGGAAGCGACCGGTCTGCCTCGCGGCGTCCTCGGCCTCGCGCGACGGACCCCGCTGGACGTCGTGCGACATGCACTGGGCCGTCAAGGGAAGCCACCCGCGACCGTAGGCGCCGATGCGAATCACGATCGGGTCGAGAATCGGACCGTTGCGCACGCCGACCGGCCGGTACACGGTCCGCTCGACGGGCACGTCGCCAGCCATCGAGTGGTACGCCCTCGCCTCACGGCCGAGCCGCGCGAACAACTGGCCGCGAACGCGGATCAGTGGCACGTCGACGTCCAGCGCCCGCAACGTCTCGGCATGGGCCGCGCGCTCGATCGCCGCGGTGCGCTCGGCGATGGTCCTCTCGGTGTCGGCGTAGTGGACGGCCTGACCGCCGCGCGCCGACCGGCTCGCGGCCCCCGTGGCATCGACCAACGCCTGCATCGACTCGGCGAGCCCCTTGTGCTCAACTGGCACCCTCACGAGGACGTACCCTCGTGCGGCGCCCCTCCCAGGACGCGTGTTTTGCATCCCGCATCCGATAGGGAGGGGCGCACTCTTGTACAAGCCTTTTCCCCACAAGTAGTTGCGGTGTTATTCATCCGTTGCCACACCTCTCGGGCCTTCCACGCCATTCCGCTCAATACGGGATCCACACCCCCGCGGAGGACTGTTCGCTCGACCTGGATCCGCCGCGCCCGACACTCGGGGATGACGTCGGGAGGCGGGGACGCTGAGTGTCAGCACCCACGCCTCCTGGCCGCCCAGGAGCGGTGGCGATGCAATAACCTCGACCGAGAATCCCTATTGGTCGACGATGCCGTGACTTCGAGGCACCTCCCACGACCTCTGCAGGTCACTTTCAGCCCTGGAGCGGGCGGGAGAAGAACCGGACCAGCCAGGGACCCGCGGGTCGCGAGGCGCCGCCGCCGGCGCTCCCCGCAGGTCAAGCGGAGCGACCGCCAAGCTGGGGCAGGCCCGTCACGAGCCACAGCCGAGGGCTGTAGAGTAGCCCTGGCGGTTTGAGACTGCCGTTCCGCCCCGCGACCGCCGGCGGCCCAGTTCGGTCCAGCGCACACCCCTCTCCGGACCACACGGCGCGAAGCACCCTGGGCAACGATCGGCGGGGTCTGTGTGCGATCTGGGCCTCTCTCCCCCTCCCCGAGGTGTCGAATCGTTACAACCCGCGCCGTTGCTGGGCGATCGAGTCACGGATGCCGCGGCGGACGTTGGGTCTCCGGGTTGATGCGTGATGCCGGAACTCGCGTCGTTCCATAGGTGTAGCGGTGTCACGGTTGCGGGGAGGGAGCGGAGGGCAGCATCGGCTCGCGCAGGCCCTCGGCCTGCATCGCGGCTTGCTCGCCGACATCCTGGCCGTCCGGGTAGCAGGTTGCCGGCACCGCGGCCTGGCGCGCGTGGGAGTCGAACTCTGCCTGCCGGCTCTCGGAGTCGAGCTCGGCCCACAGCTCGCGGCGCTCTGGGTCCTCCGGCATGAACCATGCGGGGCAGGGCTCGCCATCCTGTCCTCTCTCCTCCTCTTGAGCCGTCCCGCCGTCCCAAGCCGCGCCGTTGCTGGGCTGGCGCGGGACGGCTCCGTTTTCGGGATCCGTCCCAGCCCGTCCCAACCGTCCCAGGGTCCCGTCGGGGGGCAGGGGTCCCGGGACGCCGGGACGGCTTGGGACGGATGCCGGATCCCGAACCGTCCCGCTGGGAGCCGCTCCGTTGCTGGGCTGGGACGGTGGGACGGTTCCGCGGGCGGTGGGGGGTGCGTATCGCTCCCACACCTCCATGAACTGCGACCGCGCGTAGCCCTTAGCCTGGCCACCGGCGAGGCGTTGGTTCTTGGGCCGCACGCCGAATGGTGCCAGCAGCCGGGCGAGTTGAGCCTTCGACAGCGGTCGGCGGTCGCGGCCCCACTCGGCCCACGGCGCGCCCTCGATGCCCGCGAGCCGCTCGGCGAGCGTCTCCGACTTGATCGCGGGCTCCGGCCAGGGCGCAACTCCCTCACCCGCGTCCCCCTCGAAGATGCGGCGGATGTCCCGGAGCAGACGGACCCTGTGGCTCTCGTCCCCGGCGTCTCGGCTGTCCGACAGGGCCTCAGCCGCCGCCCGGGCCCTGGCCGGCCACTCGCCGCCCGCTTCGTTGGCGATCGCCACGAGGGGTCTCCAGCAGTCACGGGCGCGATCATCCAGCCCCTCGGGCAGCGACGGGTCCGCCTCTACCAGGGCGGCGTGGCGATCGGCCGCCCAGCGCACGGCCATGCAGCGCAACTCTCGCAGCTCGCCCCGGACCGCGCCCACGCGGAGACGGTCAAGGCCCGCGGACTCCTGCGGCGTGGCACGCACCATGGGGAGCATGATGCCTCGGTCGGCGATCGTGCCCTGCGGCTGGCCGATCATCGCCAACGCGACGGGGGCGTACACGCGGAACGCCGCGGGCTCCGAGTCTTCGCCGACGCAACGGATGACGGCCCCACCTGGCTCGAAGCCTGCATTCAGCAGCCCCCGGAGGGAGTCGTCGGCGTTGCGCCCGACCAGCCAGGCATCAGCCTCGTCCAGCAGGAGGGTTGGCCGATCGCGCTCGACCATGCGATAGAGTGCGGCGGCTGAGACGTTCTCGGCCGTGAGTGGCCGATGCACCAGCAGCCCCAGTACGCGCAGCACGCGGGTCTTGCCGGACCGCTTCTCTGGCGAGGTGAGCACCAGCCGCGGTGTGTGCTCCGCCGCGTTCAGCGCGTACGTGTGGACCACCCACAGCGCGAGCGCGTCCGCGCCGTGCGCCGGCAGCCGGCAGTAGCGGGCGAACACGGCCGCGATGCGGTCCAGGAGTACCGCACCGTCCACCGGCTCCGGCCACGGGTCGGGGTCGTCGTATTCGAGGGTTCGCCCGTGCACCATCTCTGCGCCCGCGGGCTTGGCTGGCTGCCGTGGCCTCGCTGCCTCCTGGACGAGTTGCGCGCGCATCGCGGCCAGCGCTTCGGGCGTGAGCGCCGGCACGGCCTCTTTGACACGCTTCAAGAACTGTTCGCGACCCCTTTCCGAGCCAAGCGAGAACTCGTCGGCGTGGACCGGATGTGCACCAAGCTGTGCGACCACGCGCGAGCGCCCACGTCCAATGGGCTCCGCGGTGACGCTTACCCGTTCGGTCATGGCGCAACCTCCGCCGTTGAGGCAACGGGGGAGTGCTCCGGGGCCATCGCGATCAGCTCGCACAGCTGCTTGGCGGTCAGCCCCGCTCGCAGTGCGTCGCGCAGGTCCTTGTGCGGGTCCGGGGGGTAGAGGATATGCACGGTGCGCGCGACGCGGTGCAGCAGGTACGCGGTGTGCTCAGCGCCTTCGCGGCCGGGCCAGCGGCCGTCGGGCTTGCGGTCGCGCTCGGCCACCACCACCACGTCGCGCCCGCGGCAGGCTAGCAGCAACGCGGCCATGGCCTGAGCGCCCGGCCTCGCACTCGGGCGTCCGATCGCCTCGTGCGCGAGAGTCAGGCACGCCGCGGTAGTCGTGGGCCCTTCCGGCACGAGGAGCGGCCCACTCCCCGCCAGCTCCGCCGGCAAGAACAGGCCCTCGGTGCCGCCGAGGGCACTCCACTTTCTGCCGTCCCTGGCGCGCAGGCGCACGCCCACCACGCGGCCGCTGGCGTCGCGCATCGGCACCGCCAGGGCCTCGGGCCAGCGCCTCGACCGGAAGGCCCCCAGCGCGCGAAGCGACTCCGGGGCCACCCCCAGTTCGCCCGCGAACCCCGCCAGGTCGTCCGCGCTGGTGGCGGCCTGCGCCACGGCGACCTTCGCCGTCCAGTCCGGCGGCAGGTGCACCGCGGCCACCGTGCGGGATGCCCGCGGGGCACGCAGATCCGGGGACCTGAGGCGGTGCAAGTAGCCGCCGTTCCGGGTGGTGCCAGCGGCGCCGTCGGGCACCCGCATGCACATCGCCAAGGCGCCGTCGGCGGTGATCGTGCACCAGTCCGGCTTCGCGCACACCGGGCAGGGCCGCGCGCGTGTGACCCTGACCCAGCCGGTATGCTCTGCACTAGACCTCTGATTCGTCGCGGTCGGCGCCCCCACCCCGGGGCGCTGGCCGCGCATTCCGTCGGGGGTCATGGGGTGACCTCCCTGCGGCGCCGACGCGGCTGGATGCCGGCCTCCTCCAGGGCCAGCGCAACGGCCAGTTCGGCGCGGTCGGAGGCTCCCAGCGGCCGCCGGCTCATCTCGGCGATCGCGCGCTGCATGCCGGCAATCTCCACCCGAATCTTGGGTCGGCCGGCTCTGGTAGGCACGCGCAGGATGTGAACACCGTATCGCTCGGCCAGGTCTACAACCTCGGCGACGGACAGGCGTAGGAGGTGAGCGATCCGTCGTGCGGACATGTACCGAGGCACGTCGGGCTCGGGTGGGCGCATCTGTGACATGCGCCGCCGATTACCACGGCCGCTCTCCTATTCGCGGTGCCGCGGACGCGCGACGGACGCGTCCGCCAGCCGCGACGGTCGCCAGGCCGCTCCGAGTGGCCAGGAGCTCGCGATCAGGATTTCAGCGTCCGCCCGGCGTCCGGGGGGTAGGCAGGCCGCAGGGTCTCTGCACGCTTCCGCGCCAGCGCAAGCTCTGCCAGCTCCTCCCTGCGCTTGCGCTCCTTCTCCGCGGCTTTGCGCCGGCGGTCGTTGTCCGCGCGCTCCTTCAGCAGGTCCGCATGTCGGTAGAGGTACTCACCTCCCCGCTCCCGGAACGGCAGCGGGTTCTCCCGACGTTCGCGGAGCCGCTGGAGCCGTTGGCGCCCGCCACGCTCGGGATCCAAGCGGAGGATCTTGCAGGCTTGGCGTGCCCCAACCGCGAATTCGTCGGCCGGCGCGTTGACGGCTTCCGCAGCTCGCGGACCGCCGAGGAGAAGCGCCAGTTCATCAAAGGCGCTGACCGGCGCACCGAAAGCCTGTTCGGACTCCCGCCGCTGTTCGTCACGGATGTCCCGGAAGGTGAAGTCGAGGCGTTGGAGCACCATGAGAAGCCGGTGACAGGCCTTCTCGACCAGCCCCAGGTCCAGCGCCTTCGGGGGCCACCGGCTCCGGCGAGACTGTCGGTGCGCCCGCCTGGTAAGCCTGCGCCACCAGCGCAGCAGCCTGCGGCTGAGAGTTCGAATCAGGCGGATGGGCCATGCAGTCGAACACAGGTCCCGCACTCCAGCCATGTGCCCGTGGATCTCCTCCAGCAGCATCGCAAGATCCTGTGCCCACGTCACCTGCGGCCGTGGGAGGAGCTCGATGCCGAAGGTCTTCTCGCAAGAGGTTTGAATGGCCCAGGCAGCCGTGAGAAGGGCTTCCGGAGGACTACCTGCGGTCCACCGCCCAACGGTGTACGGGGCTGAATGGCCGCGGCGGGTCCACCGGTGGGCTAGCTCGTTGACGTGCGGACGGATCACGCACTCCGCTCGCACCACAGCACTGCGAAGGGCGCGAGCCGCTGGTCCCCGAGTCAGCCTGTGGCGTGCTTGAGAACGTGCGTTGAGAATCCAACTAAGGAGCAAGCCATCCTGCTGGTCTGCGAACTCTCCCCTTGTGGCGGGTCTCTCCTGATGTGTCTGCATGGCCTGCGATGGCTGGTCCACGGAAGCCTGAGATTGCTCGGCTCGGGTCCGTGCGGGCTCCGCCCCCGACGCGGTCGGAGTGAACTCCGATTCGGCTCTGTTCCCAGTCGGCTCAGGCCCCGGATTCTCCGCTTCCCAGTTTTCGCGCTCCGATCGGTTCATGCGTGCTGCTCCGCCCTGCCCGTCGAAGAGACAGCCGCGGGGCTACGCGAGCAGCGGCGCCCCGAGGGGATCAGTCCATGGGTGCCCGACGGCGGCGGGCATGCTACTCGGGCCGCGGTTGGAGGGGCACGGACAGTCACCAGCCTGCTCGGGGTTGTCAGCACCGTGAAGCGCTGGCGTCCACTCCTCATCCTCCCGCTGTCGCGGTCTACTCTTCGTCATCGCTGGCCCTCCCGCTGGCCTGCGTGAGTGGCCGCCGGGTCCTGCGGGCCAGCGTTGCACACCTCCGCGAGGAGCGACCTCGAGGTGGACCCGGCGGTGCCCGGAATTCTACCCGGCCACGACGCGCAGGCGATGGCGGCGCTTGGAAGCCCGCTTGGCACTTGGCGGCTTGCTCAGGCTCGCGTCCACGGCCGCCAAGAGCTCCCGGTGTTCGGCGGCGGCATGGATGTAGCGCAGCGACATGGCGGGGGTCTTGTGGCGCGCCAAGGCCATGACACTTCGCAGGTCGCTGGTGTTCCTTGCCAGGGTGGTGATGAAGTGGTGCCGCGCGCCGTGGGGGGTCAGCGCCGGCTCGCGCAGCGCTGCGGCCCAGGAGCGGAACACGGCCGAGACCTTCGCGGCTCGTTCCTGCTCGGTCGCCCCCGGGATCAGCCAGGCATCGGGCTCGCCGGCATGCTCGGCCAGGTGCTCGACCGCCTGCCGGGCGACCGAGCCGAGGGGGAGCGTGGTGTTGCCCGCCTTGCCTTGCACCCACAGGGTGCCGTCCTTGCGCAGGTCCCGCACGCGGAGTCGGGCGACCTCGGCGCGGCGCAGGCCGCACGCGAACAGCAGCTCGACCAGGGCGGCGTCCCAGGCCGCGCCCTCACGGCCGGAGGAGCGGATGGCGTGCACCAGCTCGCGAACTCGTTCGGGGGTCAGGCAGGGGCGCTCGGCGGCCTCGACCTTGGGCCACGCGACCTTGGCGAGCGGGTTCTCCAGCAGCCACCCGCGCTTGATCGCAGTGCTTACCAGCAAGCCGAGCGCGCGGCGGTGGTGGGCGACCGTGGAGGGCGAGACGGACTCCAACCAGTCAGCCACGGCGTGCTCCAGGATCGAGGGCCGCAGCTTGGCGAGGAGCATGCCCCCGCCGAACGCGCGCACCAGCGCGGCGCTCTCCTTGGCGAACCAGTCCTGCGTGCCGGGCCGCACGCGGCGCTTGGTCATCTCCTCCACGGTGGCGTCGATCGCCCCCTGCAACGTCACGCCGTGCTCCGGCAGCGCGTCGAGGTTGCGCAACGCACGCGCGCGCAGGTCGATCGCTTGCTGGAGGGTCGGCACCGCAGGCAGGTAGCGCTTCGCGCCCGCGCGCCCCGCAGGGATCCACGCGATGAACACGTGCGAGCCGTCGCCGCGGGTTCGCGTGATGACCCCGGGCGCGCTCGGCTTGCTGCTGCGCTTCGCCATGGCGGGAATGGTACCGAGAGTGGTACCGAGCGCAACCCCGGGGAACCGGGGACCCTCGTGTTTGACCTCGAAAGAACGGAAAGGACTTGGAGGTGGTGGCCGGAATCGAACCGGCGTAGAGGGATTTGCAATCCCTTGCCTGACCACTTGGCTACACCACCGTCCGGTAGGGCGGCGAACCGTAGGCCCCTGGCCGGTGGGGCGCAAGGGTGGCCGGCCTCCGGCGGGCGGATCGCGCGGAGCCGGTTTCTTTGGCGGGCGTTCTGGCCTCGGCTCCTGCCCTGGGGCATCCTGGACCGGGTCGTGAAGACCAAGAAGAACATCCACTTCGAGTTCTCCCAGGAGCTGGTGCGAACGCCGCTGCTCTACCAGCTCAACCGCCAGTTCGACGTGGTCATCAACATTCGCGGCGCGTCGGTGACCGAGGAAGGCGGCTTCGTGGCGCTGGAGCTCGAGGGCGAGCAGGCCGAGGTGGATCGGGTGATGACCTACCTGCGCGACAAGGGCATCACGGTCGGGGAGGGCCTGGGAGGCACGAAGTGACCGGAGCGGGGGCGCTGGGCTGGGCGCTGGGCGCCCTGGCCGGACTCTCGCTCGGCGCGGTGCCGGCGCCGAACGACCTCGAGGCGAAGGGTCGCTCGGGCGCGGTCGCGAGCGCCGATCCGCACGCGAGCGCGGCGGGCATCGCGGTGCTGAAGGCCGGCGGCAACGCGATGGACGCCGCCGTGGCGGTGGCCCTGGTCCTGGCGGTGACCCACCCGCAGGCCGGCAACCTGGGTGGTGGCGGGTTCTTCGTGGCGCGGATGGCCGATGGGCGCAACTACGCCCTCGACTTCCGCGAGAAGGCCCCGGCCGGGGCGCAGCGCGACATGTTCCTCCGCGCCGACGGCTCGGTGGACGAGGACCGGGCGCAGTTCGGCGCCCTCGCCGCGGGCGTGCCTGGCTCGCCCATGGGCCTGGAGGTCGCGCTCGCGAAACTCGGCACGAGGCCCCTGGCCGAGCTCGCCCGGCCGGCGATCCGGCTGGCGCGCGAGGGCATCGAGGTCGATCACTTCCTCGCCGCTGCCCTGAAGGCGCACGAGAAGGTGCTCGGCCGGTACCCCGCGACTCGCAAGGTGTTCTTCAGCGGGGAGCGCGTGCTGACCCAGGGCGAGCGGCTGGTGCAGAAGGATCTGGCGGCGACGCTGGAGCGCTTCGCGCAGGCCGGGGCCAAGGGCTTCTACGAGGGCGAGACCGCACGGCTGCTGGTGGCCGAGATGCAGCGCGGCGGCGGAATCCTCAGTGCAAAGGACCTGCAGGAGTATCGGGCCATCGAGCGCCCGGTCCTGGTCGGCCGCTACCGCGGCTTCGAGGTGTTGACCATGCCGCCGCCCTCGTCGGGGGGCATCGCGCTCCTGCAGATGCTCGCGCTCATCGAGCCCTACGACGTGGCCGGGATGGGCTTCGGCAGCAGCCAGGGCCTGCACCTGCGCACCGAGGTGATGCGGCGGGCGTTCGCCGATCGGGCACGCTGGCTGGGCGACCCGGACTTCTACAAGGTCCCGGTCGAGGGGCTCCTGGCCCCGTCCTACCTGGATCGGCTGCGCCTGGGCATGCGGCTGGATCGCCGCAGCGAGGTGGAGCCGGGGCAGCCCGAGGGCGCCCCCGAGGGGGACCACACCACGCACTTCTCGGTGGTCGACGCGGCCGGCAACGCGGTCGCGTGCACGACCACGCTCAACGCGAGCTTCGGCTGCGGACTGGTGGCGGACGGCACCGGCGTGCTGCTCAACAACGAGATGGACGACTTCTCGGCCAAGCCCGGCGTGCCCAACCAGTTCGGCCTCGTCGGCGGACGCGCCAACCAGATCGAGCCCGGCAAGCGCATGCTCTCGTCGATGACGCCCACGATCCTGCTCTCGGAGGGCAAGGTGCGCTACGTCCTCGGCAGCCCGGGCGGGGGGCGGATCATCAACACGGTGTTCCAGGTGGTGACCAACCTGGTCGATCACGGGATGCCGCTCGACCTGGCGGTCGCCGCCCCGCGCATCCACCACCAGTGGAAGCCGGATCAGATCACCTGGGAGACCCTGGCGCTCAGCGTGGACGTGCGCGAGCGGCTGCAGGACCTCGGACATCGCTTCGCACGCACGGCCGTGGCCATCGGGCAGGTGTCCGCGATCGCGGTCCTGAAGGATGGCACGCGCTTCGCCGTGCAGGACCCGCGCTCTGGCGGCGCGGCGATGGCGTACTAGGCCGGCACGCCCCGCGGCGGCCTACTTGTTGTCGTCCTTGTCGCGGCTCTTCTGACGCTCCACGACGACCTTCGTGAACTCCTCCGGGCTCTTGAGGGTCCGGACCATCACGGTCTGCCACGCACGCACGGTCTGCCCGTTGTGGTGGGCGGTCTCCAGCGGCACGTCCTCGCCCAGCAGCGTGTGCTTGTAGCCGGCGTTCAGGCCGTAGGTCATCTGCTCCATCAGCTTGTTCAGCTCGCCGCCGAACATGCTCTGCTCGGAGTCCTTGTAGTCGACTTCGCGCAGCGCGTTGATCATCCCGACCATCGCGTTGTAGCCCTTGGCCGCGAGCTGCGTCTTGGCCCGGTTGCCCGGCATGCCGCCGTCCCGCACGCGGCCGATCAGGTCGGTGATCTCCTGCTTCTGATCGTCGGTGGTGCCCTCGGGCCAGGCGAGCGGTTGCAGCTCCTTGGCCGGCTGGAACACCTGGTCCGGCGAGGTGATCTTGACGCCCGGCTTCTCGGCCGGCTTCGCGGCGGGCTTGGCGGGCTCCACCGGCTTCGGCGCGCTCGCGGCCTCTGCGGGCTTCGCCCCCAGGTCCGGTGGCGTGCCGGTCTCGCTCGGCTTCGCCGCGGCGGCGCCCGCGGCGTTCGCCTGGGCGGGCGTCTGCTGGCCGGCCGCTGGAGTCTGCGCCGCCGGCTGGTTCTGCGCCGTGGGGGTCTGCGACGGGGCGTCGCCTCCGGAGAGGCCCCACCACGCGATGCCGATCAGGGCGGCGACACCCACGCCGACGCCGACGAAGACCATGGGGTTGGCGCCCTTCTTGCGCTCATGGCCGTGACCGTGGCCATGGCCATGACGATGGCGGCCGCTGCCGCGCGCTCCGCCTTCCTTGTCCTGGCCAGCGGCATGGCGAGCGCTGCGGTGGCTCGCTGCCGTGGCCGGACCCGCGTGGGCGGCGGCGGGCGCGCTGCTGCGCGGCGCGGGTGCGGCGGCGGCTGGTCTGGCCGCCGGCTTGGGAGCCGGGGCCTGGACCTTCGCCGCGGGCTGGGCGGTGGCGGGCGCGGCCGGCGCCTCTGCCGGCGCGGCCCGCTGGGCCTTCACGTCGATCACCGCCCCGCACGACTTGCACTTGGCCTTGTCGGCGGCAAAGGTCTCCGGGAGCTTGTACTTGGCGCCGCAGTTGACGCACTGGACGGTGAGGACGGACATGGGAGGAGGGAGTTGGGTGAGGATCGGGTCAGTGCTTGGCAGGTTGTCCGGCCGGCAGCGCAGGGGCGGCACTCGCCTTCTGCGCGTCCCGATTGGGGATGTACACGTTGGTGACCCACCAGCCGGCGAGCACGACGACGACGGCAGCTGCAAGGATGCCGATCATCATGGGGCTCATGCCCTTCTTGGCGTTGCGGGTGCGGGGATCGAGAGAGCTCTTCGGGGGAACGATGCGACCAGGATCGGCCATGGAGAGGTTTGGGATGCGAATCGACCCTGCAGAGGGGGCTGCCTGCAGCAGGGGCGAACGATAGCACGGCCCGCCCGCGGGGCCACGCCGGGCCGGCAACAGGGGCCTGGGCGGGCCTCAGCCCTTGCCCGTGGGAGTCGGGGCGGTGGCCGGGGTCTTCGGCCTCGGCTTCATGGGGGGCAGGTCCTCTTCCTCCCCGGCCACGGGCGGGCGGATCACGCGGTTCTTGTTCACCTCCCACCACGCGTACCACTTCTGCAGCGCGGTCTCGCGCGAAGCGTCCCTGCCGCCGACCGCCTCGGCCATCTCCGCCGAGGGCATGTAGGCCACGCCGTGCCCCGTCAGGTCCGTGAGCTGTCGGTTCAGGAGGTTGAGCGCCTGGCGTTCCTCATCCGTCGCCCCCTGGATCTCGAAGAACTTGTTCAGCAGGCGCGGGATCGCGGGCTTGCCGATCTCGCGCAACCGCTTGCCTGCGGTGGTGCGGGAGCGCGGCGTCGCGTTCACGTCGGCGATCTGCGCGACCAGCGCGTCGATCTCGGTCTGCAGGGCCGGTGGCGTGCTGGCGAGGTGCGCCAGCGGACCCACCGTGACGACAGCGCCCGGCTTGGGCCTGGCGGGCTCCCCCGATGCTCCCGGTTGCGAGGCCGACTGCGCCGTGCCGGGCTGCGCACCCGCTTCGCCCTGGCCGCCGGCCGGCCTGGCCGTGGCCGCTGGACGGCGCACCTTCTCGGCCTTGCGGATCACGCGCCAGTCGGTGACCAGCACGAAGGGCTTCTGGTAGCGGAAGCCGAACTCCACCTCGGCCCCCGAGGCCCAGGCGGCCGTGTCCTTGGGGTTGAGGCGGATGTCGGCCTTCCCGGTCGCCGCATCGTGGTACTTCCGCTCCGGGAGCTGGCCACCGGCGTACTCGAAGTCGCGGAACAGGGCGGTGTCCTCGCGGGTGAGCAGCGCGTCGATCATCTCCTTGCGCAGCTCCTCCTGCCTCGCCGGGAGCTGCTGCAGGATCGGAGTCGCCACCTGGATGCCCAGGTGCTTCTGCAGGGCCTCGAAGTCCGTGCGCTGCTCGATCTGCAGGCGGTTGCCCCGCGTGACCGCGTCGAGCCACTCGCCGATCCCGACCACGCGCGGGTGGTTCGAGCCCAGGTCGATCACCTCCTCCCTGGGCTGCACCGCGGGCCCGGGCCCGGCCGCGGGCTGGCCCCCGCCCGCCATCTTCTGCACGGCGAGGTAGAGCACCGCGACCACCACCAGTCCGAGTCCGGCCCCGATCAGGCCCTTCCATTCACCGGCGGAACTGCGCTTGGCCTTCTTCGTGTGGCGGCCGGCGGCGAACACGTGCTGGCACTGCGAGCAGCGGATCTTGGAGTCCAGCGCCTCGGCTTGGACCCGGAACTGGGCCGAGCACTTGGGGCAGTAGACGTCGACGCGACCGTCGCGGGACGGGCGTGGGGGACGCGAAGGACGGGCCGTGGCCAAAGCAGCGGTCTCCAGTGGGGTTGCGGGCGGAGCGTCGGGCAGACAACGCAACGGTAGGGACGCGGTTCACCGGCCGTCAACCTCCGGGGCGCCGGCGGCCGTGACCTATAGTGCCCGCGTGAGCGTCGCGAACGCGTTCCGCATGGTGACCGAGCTGCAGCCTGCCGGCGACCAGCCGGAGGCGATCCGCCGGCTGGTGGACTGGCTCCAGTCCGGCGTGCGGCACGCGACGCTGCTGGGCGTGACCGGCTCGGGGAAGACCTTTGCCATGGCCAGGGTGGTCGAGGAGGTCCAGCGCCCCACGCTGGTCCTGGCGCCCAACAAGACCCTGGCTGCGCAGCTCTACGGCGAGTTCAAGGCCTTCTTCCCCGACAACGCGGTCGAGTACTTCATCAGCTACTACGACTACTACCAGCCCGAGGCCTACGTCCCGTCCACCGACACCTACATCGAGAAGGACGCGAGCATCAACGAGGCGATCGAGCGGATGCGCAACTCGGCGACCCGCTCGCTGATGGAGCGGCGCGACGTGCTGATCGTGGCCTCGATCTCGTGCATCTACGGGCTCGGCTCGCCCGAGAACTACCGCGAGCTCTCGGTGCGGGTGCGCAAGGGCGAGACGCTGCGCCGCGACGCGTTGCTGCGCTCGCTGGCCGCGATCCAGTACCAACGCAACAACTTCGAGTTCCAGCGCGGCTCGTTCCGCGTGCGCGGCGACGTGATCGAGGTGTTCCCGGTGTACGACGAGGACCGCGCGATCCGCATCGAGCTCTTCGGTGACGAGGTGGAGCAGCTGGTCGAGGTCGATCCCCTGCGTGGCGACGTCCTGCGCGAGCTGGGCGAGGTGACGATCTACCCCACCAGCCATTACGTCACGCCGGGCCAGGAGCTGGTGCGGGCCTGCACCGCGGTCGAGGCCGAACTGGAGGCGAGGCTCGGCGAACTGCGCGGGCGGGGCAAGCTGCTCGAAGCGCAGCGCCTGGAGCAGCGCTGCCGGCATGACCTGGAGCTGCTGCGTGCCACCGGCATCTGCCCCGGGATCGAGAACTACTCGCGCCACCTCGACGGGCGCGCGCCGGGGCAGCCGCCCGCCACGCTGCTGCACTACGTCCCCGAGGACTTCCTGCTCTTCGTCGACGAGAGCCACGTCGCCATCCCGCAGGCCGGCGGGATGTACCGCGGCGACCGGAGCCGCAAGGAGACGCTGGTCGAGTACGGCTTCCGCCTGCCGAGCGCGCTCGACAACCGGCCGCTGCGCTTCGAGGAGTTCGTCGCCCTGCAGAATCAGGTGGTCTACGTGTCGGCCACGCCCGAGAAGTACGAGCTGGACCGTAGCGGTGCGCACGTGGCCGAGATGGTGGTCCGGCCCACGGGCCTGCTGGACCCGCAGGTGGAGATCCGGCCGGCGCGCGGCCAGGTGGACGACCTGCTGGCCGAGATCCGCGCCCGCGCCGCGCGCGGCGAGCGGGTGCTGGTCACGACGCTGACCAAGCGCAGCGCCGAGGAACTCACCGAGTACTACCGCGACCTGGGGGTCAAGGTCCGCTACATGCACTCGGACATCGACAGCCTCGAGCGCTCGGTCCTGATCCGCGACCTGCGCCTGGGCGTGTTCGACGTGCTGGTGGGCATCAACCTGCTGCGCGAGGGCCTCGACATCCCCGAGGTCGCGCTCGTGGCCGTGCTCGACGCGGACAAGGAAGGCTACCTGCGCTCGCGCACGTCCCTGATCCAGACCTGCGGCCGGGCGTCGCGCAACGTCCACGGCGCGGTCATCCTCTACGCCGACACCACCACCGGCTCCATGCGCGCCGCCCTCGACGAGATGGGGCGCCGGCGGGCCCGCCAGACCGACCACAACCGCGCGCACGGCATCGAACCGCGCAGCGTACGCAAGGCGGTGCGTGAGCTCCTGCAGGTGGAGGGCGGGGAGGACGCCGAGGAAGCCGAACCGGCCGGCCGCGCCGGCAAGCGCCGCCGCGGCGCGCGCACCCCGAGCTCCGCCGTGCAGGATGCCTTGCACTCGGTGCGCGCGTTCCGCGACCAGCGCGAGCTGCTCGCACACATCCAGGATCTGCGCCGGCAGATGCTCGCCGCCGCCAAGGAGCTGGACTTCGAACGCGCGGCCCGGATCCGCGACGAGGTGTTCCGGCTGGAGAAGCTGGAGATGGAGCTCTAGTGCGGGACCAGATCGTCGCGAAGGTGGCGCGCTTCCCCGAGGGCCCCGGCGTGTACGTGTTCCTGGGGGCGGGCGGACGCGCGCTCTACGTCGGCAAGGCCGCGAACCTGCGGGCCAGGGCGCGCTCGTACCTGCGTCCGGGCGGCGACGGCCGGCCGTTGCTCCGCTTCCTGGAGCACGAGGCCGTGGACGTCGAGTTCCTGGCCACCCGCACCGTGGCGGAAGCGCTGCTGCTCGAGAACACGGTCATCAAGAAGCGCAAGCCGCCCTACAACATCCGCCTCAAGGACGACAAGGCGTTCCTGCTCCTGCGCCTGGACCGCGGCGAACCCTGGCCGTGGTTCCGGCTGGTGCGCCGGCGCCTCGCCGATGGCGCCGAGTACTTCGGTCCCTATGCCTCGGCCAAGGCGGTGCGCCGCTCGTTGCGCCTGCTGCACAAGATCGTGCCGTTGCGCGACTGCAAGGACGGCGTCTTCCACAACCGTTCGCGTCCCTGCATCAAGCACCAGATCGGCCGCTGTCCGGCCCCCTGCGTGGGCCTGATCGACGCGGCCGCATACCGCCGGCGCCTCGACGACGCGGTGGCGATCCTGCGCGGCAGCGTGGCAGGCGTGGTCGCCGACCTGGAACGCCAGATGGGCGAGGCCGCCGAGCGCCTGGAGTTCGAGCGCGCCGAGGCATGCAAGCAGCAGATCCTGGCGCTGCGGGCGGTCGCCGAACGCCAGGGCGTGGTGGATCAGGGTGGGACGGATCAGGACGTGATCGGCCTGCACCGTGCCGGAACCGAGGTCACGGCGGTGGTGCTCGCGTTCCGCGACGGCCGGTTGGAGCACAGTGCGCGCTTCCAGCTCCGCTCGGAGCTGCCCGCCGATCTGCTCCTCGGCGACCTGCTGGGACGCTACTACGAGGGCGACGCGTATGTGCCGGGCGAGGTGGTGGTCTCGGAGTCGCCCGCCGAGCACGAGGCGGTGGCCGCCTGGCTGACCGGGAAGCGCGGCAGCACGGTGCGGATCCTGGTGCCACGCCGCGGCCCGCGCCGCGGCCAGCTGGCGATGGCGATGGCCAACGCCGAACTCCTGGACGCGTCCGCCGCGGACCAGGCCGCCCGGGCCCGTGGCGCGGTGGTCGACCTCGCGGGGCTGCTCGGGGCCGCCGAGCCCCCCGAGCGGATCCACTGCATGGACGTGTCCACGATCCAGGGGACCAGCACGGTGGCGTCGCGGGTGTGCTTCGTCGACGGCGTACCGGACAAGTCGGGCTATCGGCGGATGCGCATCGGCGCCCCGGCCGCGGGCGACGACTTCGCCGCCATGCGCGAGGCCGTGCAGCGCAGCCTCGCCCTCTGCCTGGACGACGACGCCGACGAGCTGCCCGAGCTCCTGCTCGTCGACGGCGGGCGCGGCCAGCTCGGCGCGGCACAGGCCGCCCTGCGTGACCTGGGGCTGGCGGACGACGTGGCCGTGGCCGGGCTCGCCAAGAGCCGGCTGCGCGGTGTGGGCGACGCGCGGGTGGAGAGCGGCGAGCGGCTCTTCCTGCCCGGCCGCGCGGAGGCGCTGCCGCTGGCAGCGGGGGCGCCCGCCACGCTGCTCGTGGCGCGGATCCGCGACGAGGCGCATCGCTTCGCCGTCACCTACCATCGCAAGGTGCGCGGGCGGATCACGAGCGAACTGGACGCCATCCCCGGAGTGGGCGCGCGGCGGCGCCGCGCCCTCCTGCGTCACTTCGGCTCGTTCAGCGCAGTGCGCGCCGCGGACCGCGAGGCGCTCGCTGCCGTGCCGGGGATCCCTTCGGCCCTTGCGGCGCGGATCCACGCGGCCCTGCACCCCGGCGCCGGGCAGGCCGCGGAGGGCCCTCCGGACCGGGCGCGCCGCTGATCATCCGCGCGGGTGGAAGCGCGCGTGGGTCTCCTTCAGGCGGCGGGAGTCCACGTGCGTGTAGACCTGCGTGGTCGCGAGCGAAGCGTGACCGAGCAGTTCCTGCACCACGCGCAGATCGGCGCCTCCGGACACCAGATGGGTGGCGAACGCGTGGCGCAGGGCATGCGGCGAGCAGGCCACGCGTACCCCCGCACGCCGCGCCGCGGCCTGCACCACCTGGAACACACGCTGGCGGTCCAGGACGCGCCCGGTGCGGGACAGGAAGAGCGCCTCGGGCGTGGCACTTCCCGCACGTGCGGCCAGGACGGGGCGCACCTCGAGCAGATAGCGCCGCAGCACGGCGACCGCTGCCGGCGCCAGGGGGACCATGCGTTCCTTGTCGCCCTTGCCGCGGATGCGCAGGAAGGCGTGATCGGTCAGGAACGAGTTCACGCGCAGGCCCACGACCTCGGACACGCGCGCGCCGGTGGCGTAGAGGACGTGCAGCATGGCGGCATTGCGCAGCTCGAGCGGCGTGTCCTGCGGCGAGGCGGCCAACATGGCCGCGACGGCCTGGCGACTCAGCACCCCGGGCAGGCGTTGTTCCAACCGCACGCCGAGCAACCCCTCGGTGGGGTCCGCCCCGATCCGACCCTCGGCCTGGAGGAAGCGGAACAGGCCGCGCACCGCGGCCAGGGCCCGCGCCACCGAGGCCGGAGCATGGGTCTCCCTGAGCCGTGCGAAGTACGTGAGGATCGCGTTCCGATCCGGGGTGCCCACCCGGCCCCTCAGCAGGGGTTCCAGATCGCGCCGATAGGCGGCCACGGTGTTGGGGGAGAGCTGCAGTTCCGCTCCCAGGTAGACCAGGAAGTCGGCGAGATCGGCGGTTGCAGGATCCTGGCGCGGGGCCATGGCGGGATACGGAGGAACTCGCCCGTGCGGCCGGGCGCCAGCCCGCGGCACGGCCGGTGGCCGGGTGTATCCGTACCGGAGAGTCGCAGGCGAACGTGAAAGAGAGAAAACCCCCGGCGGGTCGGCTTGACCCTATCCCGAGGGCTCCGTATGGTCCCCCCCCCTCCGAAGAACCCGGACGGGGATCCGGCCGACCAGGCCCATCACCGTGCGGGTTCGGGGGGCAGGTGGGTGAGTTCGTGTCGGAAGGGATCGACGGCGGCCGACGACGAGCGACCCCGGCCTGCATCGCCTTCCTGAACAGCCACTCCTCAGTGTCATGCCGAAGCCGACCAAGACTGAACTGGCCAAGTACCGCGCCACCCTGCTGCACCACATGGCGGTCCTGCGCGGCGACGTGGGATCGATGAAGGACGAGGCGCTGCGGGCCTCCGAGCAGGACAACTCGGTCGACCATCTGGCGGACCAGGGCAGCGACAACTACGACCAGAGCTTCCTCCTCGGGCTGATCGAGAATGAGGAGGAGACCATCGTGCGGATCGAGGAGGCGCTGGAGCGCGTGGAGGGCCGCGGCGACTGGCCGTACGGCGCGTGCCCGGCCTGTCTCGAGGAGTCCAAGGAGCTCAAGCCGGAACCCAAGAAGCCGGCCAAGACCACGGGCGGGAAGGCGGCCGCCAGCAAGGCGTCGCCCGCCAAGAGCGCGAAGAAGCCTGCGAAGGCCGTGAAGCCCGCGAAGAACGCGAAGACCGTGAAGGCGGAGCCGTGGATCCCGAAGGAGCGGCTGGAGTACGTGCCCTGGGCCAAGTACTGCGTCCGCCACCAGGAAGAGGAAGAGAGCAACCGGAACATCGCTTGAGCCGCTCGCGGCGCGGGCGCGTTCCCCCCTCCCGGGCATCGGTCGCGCCGAGGACTCCCCAGTGACGGCGACGCAGGGCACGCAGGGCGACCGCTGGTTCCTGGATCGGCTCTGGTTCTGGCTGCCGGTGTTGCCGCTGGTGGCACTGGACCTCGCCAGCAAGGAACTGGTGTTCGGGTTCCTCGATGCGACCTACCCGGGGAAGCCGTATGCCCAGCACGAGATCTTCGGCGGATGGGTCCGGTTCAGCCTCACCCAGTGGTGGAACACCGGGACGATCTGGGGCCTCGGCCAGGGCTTCAACCTGCCGCTGATCGTGCTGCGCATCGGCGCCGTGGCGGCGCTCGTCTACTTCGCCCTGCGCTGCCGGCCATCGCAGCGCCTCACCCTGCTCGTGCTCGGCGCGATCCTCGCCGGTGCCCTCGGCAACCTCTACGACAACCTCACCCAGGGGCGGCTCGCCGTCTACCCCGTGCCGGGCGGCGAGGTCGGCGGGGTGCGCGACTTCCTCTACTTCTGCTTCGGCGGCGGCCCATCCCCCTGGTGCTTCCCGGCGTTCAACGTCGCCGACTCCTGCATCTCGGTGGGCGCGATCACGCTGGCGCTGCTGATCCTGCGCGCGAAGCCCGAAACCGGTGGGAATGCCGCGTCCTAGGAAGGTCATCCCCTTGGGTGGCCGATGGATCCTGGGCTATCCTGCCCGCACTCCGGCACGGTCACCGGGTGCCGAGGAACCACGAGGTGATGCAAGGCGCTCCAACGACGTTCTGGCCGGGCCATCGCGGCCTTGGGATCGGCGCCCCTCCCGGCGTGCGGGGGTCCATCGGCGGAGCCGGACCGGCGGAGGTGGCGCGGACATGAGGGTCGAGGACCTGTCCATCGCCACGGTGTCGAAGGCCGTGTCCCTCTACATGGGACTCGCCTACGGCGGCGGTGGGCGGCCCGGACGGGTTCCGGATCTCTCCCTGCCGGCCGACGCCACGTGGGAACAGGTCCTGGGTCTGTTCCAGAAGGAGTCCAGCGAGGCGCAGGGGCAGCGCTGCGTGCGCTACTCGCTGCGGCTGGGCAACCGCAACTACCCGTTCATGAAGCTCGCCCTGCAGGACCACCTCCTGCCGGGCGAGTTCTACTTCTGCGTCGACACGCACGACGAGATGGACATCAAGCCGGACTTCCCCGACTACGAGGCGTGGATGGCCGTGCGTCGCTTCAACCAGGGGCTCAAGCGGCAGATCGAGGAGGAGTTCGCCCGGGCCGGACTCCCCTCGCCGGTCAGCCTGCGCGAGGCCATCGAGCGGCGCCTGCGCGGCGGCCGGACCTGCGATGTCGCCGCCGGGGAGCGGCGCAGCATCCTCGTGGTCGACGACGAACCGCACCTCTGCGACACGGTCGCGTGCCTGCTCGAGGCACGCGGCTACGACGTGACCAAGGCGGGCGACGGCGAGGCAGCACTGACCGAGGCCGAGCGCCTGCACCCCGACCTGGTGGTGCTCGACTACGAACTGCCCGAGATGGACGGGCTCGAGGTGATCGCGCGCCTGCGGGCGCGGGAGTCCACCCGCAACATCCCGGTCCTGCTCGCCACGGCGAGCCGGATCTCGGTGGACGAGATCCGCAAGGCCGACGGCTTCCTGGCCAAGCCGTTCCAGGAGGAGTTGCTGTGCTCGATGGTGAAGCGCCTGCTGGACGCGCGTAAGGTGGGGCGATGACCCGTCCGCCGCACGCGAGGTCCGAGCCGCGCCCCGGGCGCCGCTGCGCGTCGTCGACGGTGGCGCTCCTGATCCTCATCCTGGTGGCCGGTGGCCTGCCCGGCGCCGACGTGCGGTCGCGGACGCTCGCCGCGGAGCGCATCGTCCTCGAGGCCAAGGGGAGCGAGGCGGAAGTCGTGGCGGTCCGTCCCGGCCTGGCGTTCCCGGCGGCACCCGACGCGGGGCGCGGGCTGCGCATGGCCGGGCTGGTGACGGCGCCTGCGGCCACGCGCGTCGGCCGGGGACTGCCCTGGCCCCGCGCCCCCGATCGCGCCCGCAGCCTCTGACCGCCGCCGGCGGCAGCACGGATCCTCCGCGATCCCGGTTCCGGGCCCCGGCCCGCGACTCCGGCACGGGCCCTGGCCCCTGCCCCTGACTCCCTACCCGATCTCCCTCCCGGCGGCGTGCCGGGCAACCTCGGAGTGTTCGCGATGAAGTTCGATTTCGGTGCCATCCCCGCGCGGATCGGCAAGGCGCTGCAGAAGGTGTTCGGATCGGCCAACCAGCGGGAGGTCGCCCGCTACGAGCCGATCGTCAAGCAGGTGAGCGATCTGGATGGCTGGGCCAAGGCCCTCGACCAGGACGGGATGCGGGCGCGCGTGAGCGAGTGGAAGGACAAGGTCCGCTCCGGCAAGGCCGCGCTCGACGACGCCCTGCCGGAGATCTTCGCGATGGTGCGCGAGGCCGCGCAGCGCACCATCAAGCTGCGGCACTTCGACGTCCAGATCCTCGGTGGCGCGGTCCTGCACCACGGCAAGATCGCCGAGATGGGCACCGGCGAGGGCAAGACCCTCGTGGCCACGCTGCCGGCGGCGCTCAACGCGCTGTCCGGGCGCGGCGTGTACGTCGTGACCGTGAACGACTATCTGGCGCGCCGCGACCGCGACTGGATGGCGCCCATCTACGAGTACCTCGGCCTCACCGTCGGAGCCATCCAGTCGCAGATGAGCCCGCGCGAGCGCATCGCCGAGTACGGGTGCGACATCACCTACGGCACCAACAACGAGTTCGGCTTCGACTACCTGCGCGACAACATGAAGTGGTCGGCCGAGGAGCAGGTGCAGAAGAGCCTGAACTTCGCGATCGTCGACGAAGTCGATTCGATCCTGATCGACGAGGCGCGCACGCCCCTCATCATCTCGGGCCCGCCCGAGGGGATGAGCGAGAAGTACCTGCTGGCCGACCGCATCGCGCGGCAGCTCAAGGCCGACGAGCACTTCGAGGTGAAGTTGAAGGAGCACCAGGTGCTGCTCAACGAGGCGGGCGTGGAGCGCGCCGAGAAGATGGCCGGCGTCGAGAGCTTCTACTCCGACCCGCGCAACATGGACTGGCCGCACCACATCGAACAGGCCCTGCGCGCGCACCACATCTACGAGCGCGACAAGGACTACGTGGTCGTGCAGAACAAGCAGACCAACCAGGTCGAGGTGATCATCGTCGACGAGTTCACCGGGCGCCTGATGGTGGGGCGGCGCTGGAGCGACGGACTGCACCAGGCCGTGGAGGTCAAGGAGGGCATCCCGCCCCGCGAAGAGAACCAGACCCTGGCCACCATCACGCTGCAGAACTACTTCCGCATGTTCGAGAAGCTGGCCGGGATGACCGGCACGGCCATGACCGAGGCGGCCGAGTTCAGCAAGGTCTACAAGCTCGACGTCGTCACCATCCCGAGCAACCGCCCGGTGATCCGCAAGGACCTGGAGGACGTGGTCTACCTGGACGAGAACGACAAGTACGGCGCGATCGTGCAGGAGATCCGCACCGAGTACGAGCGCGGCCGTCCGATGCTGGTCGGCACCACCTCGATCGCGAAGTCGGAGAAGCTCTCGCAGCGCCTCAAGGATGCCGGCGTCCCGCACAACGTGCTCAACGCCAAGTACCACGAGAAGGAGGCCGAGATCATCGCCCAGGCGGGCCGGCGCGCCACCGTGACGGTGGCGACCAACATGGCCGGCCGCGGCACGGACATCGTGCTCGGTGGCAACCCGGAAGGCCTGTGGAAGCGAGCCGTCGCGGAGCGCGGCCTGGATCCGGCCAGCCCCGAGGCCGAGGCGCTGCGCGTGGAGATCGCCGACCGCTGCCGCCAGGAGCGCGACGAGATCGTGGGTCTGGGGGGACTCTACGTGCTCGGCACCGAGCGCCACGAGGCGCGGCGCATCGACAACCAGCTGCGCGGCCGCTGCGGCCGCCAGGGCGATCCGGGTACGACCAAGTTCTTCCTGTGCTTCGACGACGACCTGATGCGCATCTTCGCCCGCGACTGGGTGAAGACCATGATGGAGCGCCTGGGGCTGAAGCACGGCGAGCGGATCGAGAGCGGCATGGTCTCGCGCGGCATCGCGCGCGCGCAGCGCAAGGTCGAGGCGCGCAACTTCGACATCCGCAAGAACCTGCTCGAGTACGACGAGGTGATGGACAAGCAGCGCAAGTTCGTCTACTCGCAGCGCCAGGAGGTGCTCGAGCGGAAGGACCTGCGCGCCAAGGTGCTGGGGATGTTCGAGCACGTGCTCGAGCCGATCCTGGACCAGTACGGAGCCACCAAGGACAAGCCGGTCGAGTACGAGGAGATCCGCAAGTGGCTGGTCCGCAGGTGCGGCACCGAGCTGGATCTCGACGGCCTGGAGAAGGTCGAGGAGGCCCAGCTCTTCGACTGGATCAGCGCCCGCACCGAGGCCCTGTACGAGAAGCGCCGGGCGTACTACGGCGACGAGAAGTGGGTCACGGTGCAGTTCTTCCTCCTGCTCGACACGCTCGACCACAAGTGGAAGGACCACCTGCACGCCATGGAGGTGCTCAAGGCCGGCATCGGCCTGCGCGGCTTCGCGCAGGTCGATCCCAAGAACGAGTTCAAGAAGGAGGGCTACGACAAGTTCGAGCTGCTGAAGCAGGCCATCGCCGAGACCGTGACCGACCTGGTCTTCAAGGTCGAGATCCAGGAACCGCCGCCGCAGCCGCCGCCGCAGATGCGCCGGCCGCAGCAGGCGCCGGATCCGGTGACCGCGCAGGCGATGGTCGAGGCCCTGATCGCCGCGGGCCAGGCGCCGCCGGAGATCATGGAGGCCGTCGCACGCGGGGCGAAGGTGACGGTGCAGCAGCAGGGCCAGCCGCCGCGGACGCCGCTCGCCCCGCCCAGGCCGCCCACGGATGGCAGCAGACCTGCCGCGCAGACGGGCGGCGCGGCGCCGGCGAAGGCTGCGCCGGGCGCGGCGCCGCAGCAGGCCAAGGCGCGTCCGGGGGCACCGTCCGCACCGGCGGGCGGCGCGGCCCAGCCCGCCGGGCCGCGTCCCGGGCGCAACGACCCGTGCCCGTGTGGTTCGGGCATCAAGTACAAGAAGTGCTGCTTCCCGGCGTTCGAGTGAACGAGCGCGCTCCGCGGCAGGATGGCCCCGGACCCTGGTCCACCGCAGCCGGCTCCGACCGTGGCTGAGCCGAGCCCCTCCACCCCGGCGGGCGGGCGGCACTCCATGGGACGCGTGTGGGCCACGATGGTGGTCTACCACCTCGTGTTCGTGGTGGCGTTCGTGCTCTACCTGCCGGTCCTGCTCTGGCGCATGGTGCGCGACCCGCGCTACCGCCACGGGATCCGCGAGCGCATGGGCTACGTCCCTGCCAGCGCCGGGTCGGGTCCGGTGGTCTGGCTCCACGGCGTCTCGGTCGGCGAGGTCAAGGCCGCGGGCAACCTGATCCGGGCGCTGCGCGAGCGCCATCCCGAGATCGAACTGGTGCTGAGCAGCACGACGCCGACCGGCCTCGACCTGGCGCGGCGCCTGCACCCGGACCTCCGGGTGTTCTTCTATCCGCTCGACTTCGCGGCCTTCCCGTCCCGTGCCCTCGACCGCGTGCGGCCCGCCTGCGTCCTGCTCGTGGAACTGGAGGTGTGGCCCAACTTCCTGCAGGCGGCGGCCAGGCGCTCGATCCCGGTGATGGTGATCAACGGGCGGATGTCGGCGAAGAGCTTCCGCGGCTACCGCTGGGCGCGCGGACTCCTGCCCCAGTTCGACCTGATCCAGGTCTACTGCGTGCAGGACTCGTCGTACGCGACCCGCATCCGCGCCCTCGGCGTGCCGCCGTCGCGCGTGCTGGTGACCGGCAACATGAAGTACGACAGCCTGCACCTGAAGGAGGCGCCCCCGGAGTCGGCGCGGCTGCGCCGATGGCTGAGCCCGGACGGGCGCGCCGTGCTGGTGTGCGGCTCCACGCACGGCGAGGAGGAGGTGTGGCTGGCGGGGGTGGCGCAGCGCGTGAGCGCGCGGCTGCGCCGCCCGCTGCGTCTCGTGCTGGCGCCGCGGCATCCCGAACGCGTGCCGGGCGTGCGGGAGCGCCTGCGCGTCCTGGGTGCGCCCACGGTGAGCTGGAAGGAGCGGATGACCGACCTGCGCCCGCTCGGGGACGCGGAGGTCGTGGTCGTGGACACGATCGGGCACCTCGAGGCGTTCTACGGCGCCGGCGACCTCGCGTTCGTCGGCGGCAGCCTCGTGCCGCACGGTGGGCAGAACATGCTGGAGCCCGCGGCATTGGGCAAACCCGTGCTCTTCGGCCGCCACACGCAGAACTTCCGCCGCGACGTGGACCTGCTCCTCGGGGCCAAGGCCGCCATCCAGGTGCGCGACCTGCGCCAGCTGGAGGACGAGATCGCCCGGCTCTGGTCGGAGCCGGAACGCGGCCGGGCGCTGGGCGCCGCCGCAGTGGCGCTGATCCGCAGCAACCAGGGAGCCACCGAGAGGACGATGAGCCTGCTGGAGCCCGTGTTGGCACGGGCCCTTGGCACGGCGGACGCCGTCGCGGTGGTCAGGCCAGGAGCGCCAGGAGCAGGATCAGGACCGCGCCCATGAGGGTCAGCCCCACGGTGGTGCGATCCATCCGCATCGCCGAGGCACGCATGTGGTGTTTGGTGGTGAGTGCCGGTGGCAGGGTCCCCCAGGTGCGATCGGGAGTGTCGCGCCCGTGAGCGTCATTTCCTAGTCCCGGAACCGGCCGCGGTTTCCTG
>JADLFX010000108.1 GCA_020849665.1 Planctomycetota bacterium
CCTTTGTCTGGGGCGTCGACCAGGACGGGGACTTCTACCTCGACCAGCAGGCCGACACGTACGACAACGACATGAGCGGGGAGGGGATCACCACGTACTTCGTGGACCGCGAAGGCGTGGACTTCTCCCGCGAGCTCGACGTGAGCCAGGTGCGCACCCGGGTGACCGTCACCGGTCGCGAGCTCAGCGACGAGGAGGGCCAGGTCGCGAACAGCGCGACCACCATCCGGCGCAAGACGCTGGGCCGGATCTTCGCGGAGGCCGCCTGCGTCCGCGCGCAGCAGCTGTACGGCACGCGCGACATGGTCTACTCGGACGGCAACGTGCGCGACCCGGGAATGGCGGGGAAGATCGCGATCGCGCAGCTGAAGCGGAACTGCGCGCCCAGGTTCACCGGCCGCCTCACCGTCTCCCAGCCGATCCTGGGACTGCGGACCTTCTACCAGGCCCTCACGCGGTTCTCGCCGCGCGTGGCGATCGTCGACCGCCCGCTCGTGAGCGGATCTCACTCGCAGCCGCTGACGCCCCTCGAGACACTCTCGGGCTCGGGCACCGAGGTGCAGAAGGTCGCGCCCTACCTCCTGCGCCGCTACGGCGACGTGGAGGCCGTCGCCCTGGGCCTGCGCGGCAGCCTGGGCTCCGGCGTGCAGTTCGCCTCGAACACCAACGAGCGCAAGCGCAATCGCAGCTGGCTGCTCCACGCCGCGCTCCGCTTCGATTGGGCGCACCCGGGCGCCAGCGGCGACTACGCCTTCCTCCTGGGCCGGCCGCAGAACTCGGCCACCCTGCATGGCTGGGGCGAGCTCTGGTGGAAGAAGACCGGGGCGAGCACCGGCACCCTGGTCTGGCGGTACCGCCACGCCGGCGCCGCCAACGTCGAGATCGACCTCGGGATCTCGGTGCCGGCCGCGGGGAGCGGCACGGTGGTCCACCTGACGATGCACCGTGACCAGCTCGGGACCTTCAAGGCCTGGAACGGGAACACGCTGGCGCTCACGGACGCCACGCACCAGGCCGAGGTCCTGGTCTCCACGAGCGACCCGTGGCGGTTCGCGGACCACGGCAAGGCGGCGCCGCCGGCGACGGAGTTCAAGGGCGACGTCGTCCTCGACATGGCCTGGGCGATCGACACCCTGGTCGAGGCCGGCCGCGGCGTCGAGGCCCAACCGGACGGCGTGGTGGGCTTCATTGCCCGCAACCAGGCGCAGGAGCTGCACCGCAACGATGGCGAAGGCCTGCTCTGGTACGCGCCCTTCCAGCGCCGCAGCGCCCTGAACGTCGCGATCCCCATCCTGCAGGCCGGCGTCCTCGTCAACGCGACCCACGCCAACCCGGGCAGCTCGAACGCGACCAAGATCACGACGCCGGCGCGGCTGGGACAGCTCGTTTCCGTCGACCCCACCGTGAGCAAGCGCTGGGGCGGGCCTCTGGTCTTCAACTGCGAGGCCATCACCTACAAGGTGAGCAGCGCCGAGGGCGTGGTCCGTTCCGAGTTGACCCTCGGCGAGCTCGCCGGCGATGCGTTCACCACCATGGCCGTGCTGCAGGACCAGGTGCAGAAGGCCGAGGACGCCCTGAGGCGAACGAGGAAGGACTTCTGATGGGCGTCCTGTACCCGAAGGCCCTCGATCGCTTCCGCCCGTACGTGGACGACTTCGACCACATGGTCGCGGCGGACCTGAAGGACCTCTTCGACGTGGTCGTGCAGATCCAGACCGAGCTCGGGATCCAGCCGAGCGGCCAGCTGGGCACGATCTACGGCAGGCTCTTCGCGTCGGGGAACATCTCCGAGACCACCGGGCTCTGGCAGCGTCTGCTCTGGGAGCCCACGCCGAACCTGCGCGGCAACCAGTTCTGGCGGCAGTCCTTCGTCGGCTACGCCCTGCCCTACAACCGTGCCCGCTTCGACGGGATGCGCACGACCTGGGGCGACGGGATCCCCGCGGCGTTCGGCGCAGTGGGCGGGCCGCTCAACCACACGGCAATCGCCAACACCAACGGCCGCGCCGGTGTGCCGTGGCGCAGCGCGCTGGCCGCGGTGACCGAGTCGACCATCAGCTGGATCGCGCAGGACGGCGCCGGGAACAAGGACACGCTCGCCGTGCCGCGCGACCCCGACCTCCATACCGGGAACACCGCCAACGGCGTGACCTGGAACTTCCTCCTCTGGGCCCTGTTCACATGAGCCTGCAATCCCGCTGGTACCTCTCGAGCTACGCCCGGCTCTCCACGCTCGCCGGCGACGGGCGCCGGGGGTTCGCCGCGGCCGCGCTGAAGCACATCCCCCGCCGCGTCGGGCAGTGGACGGGATTCCTGCAGGTGCCCGGCATCGGCGGCGGGGTGTTCGCCGTCACGTACGACGACGCGATCGTCGACCCGACGGCGATCGCCGCGGACTTCGCCGCCCTCCGCGGCGCCCCGGACGCCGAGGTCTTCGACCTGCGGGAAGCCCTCGGCACGAGCGGCACCACCTGGACCAGGCGCACCGACTTCCTGACCGCGGTCGACGAGCGCCTGGTCGACGTGCAGCGCCTGGCCGACCCAGCCAAGCCCGTGCGGTACTTCCTGCAGGAGACCGCCCGCACGCTCCTGCTCTACCAGCGCCTGGGGCCCTTCTTCTTCCCCGCACCGCTCGACGCCCAGCTCGGGCTGCTCCCGCGCGTGTCCCGGTTCGCCATGTTCGACCAGCTGGCCGAGGCGGGCTTCCCCAGCGCGAAGATGCCCACGGCGACGACCACCTTCCGCGCGGCCTACCGCGCCTTCCTCGAGGACCCGTTCGCCGACTTCGGCATCGCCTCGGGGGAGTTCCACCTCGGCCGTCGCGAGACGCACCTGGGAGGCTGATGTGGGCCGAGTGATGGTGCGCCAGTGCGACTTCTCCAGCGGCGGCGACGGCCAGCAGCTCGGGGAGGTCTACAACACGAGTGCCCCGACGAACCCCTGCCAGCTCTATGGGAGCGGCTTCGACGGCACCACCGGCAGCGCCTACAACGCGGACGTCTTCACGACTGTGGCGAGCTCGGAGGTCCTCCGCGGCACGCTGCACCCGCGCGACCACTACGCCAAGGTCACGGTGGCCGATGCCGGCCAGAACTACTCGCCCGGCGTGCTGGCCCGCTGTGACACCTCGTTCTTCACCGCCTACATGGTGGACCCGGGCCCCGCGTTCGGCCTGTTCCGCCAGCTCGGCCTGATGGCCGCGGGCACGTACTTCCTCCTGGGCACGGGCGGGAGCTCCTCGATCTCGATCGGCGACACCATCGAGATCGAGTGCCAGGGCACCACGATCCGCGGCGGGAAGAACGGGGTCTCCGAGATCTCCGTCACGGACGGCACGGTCACCTCAGGCCAAGGTTGCGGGGTGTTCTCCTTCGTGAACCTGAGCGCGGCCGTGGGGGACGACTTCGAGGCGGGCAACCTGTCGGCCAACGCGCAGGCCTGGCAGACCCGCCGGAACCAGTGGATGGGACATCGCAGCCGCACCGCGGAGGCTCGGCGCCGGGAGCGGCTCATGCAGATCCGAGCAGGGAGTGGGTAGAGCATGCGTGCAGTCGCCGTCTTCGACGAGGTCGCCTCGGGCACCTCGACCAAGACCCTCGTGCAGGTCGTGGCCCCGTCGAACCGGGGCGTCCGGATCACGGAGTTCGCGATCAGCTTCAAGGGCACCGACAACCTGGCCGCGCCGATCCGCGTCGAGCTGCTCCGGCAGACGACCGCGGGCACGGCGAGTGCCCTCACTCCCCGCAAGGTGAGCCGCCACGACTCGAACACGATCCAGACGACCGCGCAGCAGACCTTCACGGCCGAGCCGACCGCCGACGAGGTCGTGCGCTCGTTCCTGATCCATCCGCAGGGTGGCCTCGTCTACACCGTGCCCGACCCGGCGCAGTTCACCGTCGCCGGCGGCGACCGGCTCGGCATGCGGGTGGTGACGCCCGCGGCCACCGTGAACTGCGTCGGCTACATCGAGTTCGAGGAGTAGCCGTGCCCAGGCCGCGCACGCTGCGGAACGGGGCGCCCTTCCTCCTGGGCTCCGTGGGCCTCTCCGGCGACGCGGGCTCGCCGGCGGAGGCTCCGGCCTCGGTCATGGCCGTGCGGTACCCCAACGCCATCGACACGCCGCCGACCATCACCGACGCGGTGACGCCCCTCGCCGGCCAGTGGCACAACTACCTGGCCCTGATGGTCGAGGCCGTCATGGGGGAGATCGGCCCGCTGGGCGCCGCCAACGGCGGCAGGATCGGCGCCTCGGAGAACCTGCTCCAGTTCCTGGGCACCGAGGGCGCCGCGCGCCTGAGCCTCGTGCGCTCGATCGCCAAGGACGAAGCCGGGCAGGTCTACGGGGTCGTGAAGAAGACCGTCGCCGGGACGATGACGGCCCTCAACAACGAGACCAGCTTCGGCGTGAACAACTACCACGGCGCCGACCCGAGCCGCCGCACGCCGCTGCTCTTTGGGTGCGCGAACCGCCTCGCCGGCGTGACGCCCGCGGAGATGGCCGCAGGGCCTGCCGTGGTCCGCGGCCGCATGCTCGAGCCGACGACGGCGACCAACATCAGCGGCACCTACCGCGGCGCCACGGCCCTCGAGGACAACGGCCACCCCTCCGGCTCGAAGAACGTCGTCGTCGACCTGGTCGCGTTCTTCATGCCCTACCTCTGACCATGGCCTTCCCGACCGACCTCGAGGCCCTCCTGCCGATCATCGACGGCTTCACGCCCCTGGTGGCCGCCGACCTGCAGCTCTACCAGGACGCCATCCTCCGGATCGAGGCGGCTCTCGGGGCCGGGTCCACGACCCTCGCCGGCGGCGGCTACGGCCCCAAGGGGGGCAATGCGTCCCTCCGGGAGCGGCTCGACAAGTTCCTCGAGCCCGAGGGCGGCCTCCGCGGGATCGCCTTCGTGACGGGCAGCGCGCCGCTGGGCGAGTTCTCCGAGGACCAGGCGCTCGGCTACCACGTCGCCTTCGGCAAGGACCTGAACCGCGGCTCGTCCGTGGGCCTGGACGGCTACGTGGTGCTCTTCGCGTGCCAGTCCCCTCAGGCAGACGGCAACCTGTGGTCCGGCGAGTGCCCAGCTCTTTGGTGGGTCGAGGAGGGCCGCACGCCGAGCGGCTTCCGGCTGAAGTCCCGCGACCTGCACGGCCGGAAGGTCCCGGTGAACTCGACGGAGCAGATCAGCTGGGCGTGCCTTGCCCTCGGCTATGACGCTTTCTACGAGGGCTGAGCGTGGGCGTCTTCCTGCTCTTCGACCGCAGCAACCGGCTCGTCCGCATGCAGGAGTGCTCCTCAGGAGACTTCGGCGCGCTCGAGCCGCACCGCGCGTTCTTCGCCCCCGCCGACCCGCGGATCGCCGAGCACCACGCCCTCGAGCTCGCGCCAGAGATCCTGCTCCAGGTCCGCCCGCGCACCTGGTCCCTCGTGGTGGGCCACTCCACCAAGGTCGACGGCGGCGTGCGCGTCGACCCGGTCGAGGCCATCCGCGAGCGCCTGCGCAGCTGGCGGATCCGGGCCCTGCAGGCCGAGGTTTTCGAGCTGGCGCGTGACCTGGCCACGAGCCGCCTGGCCGCGGAGTACCTCGGCGGCGAGCTGCCGCCGCATCTGGTCGAGCGCCTCGACCACCGCAAGGCCGACTTGGCCCGGGCGGAGGAAGGGATCGCGAAGCTGCAGCAGGGGCAGCTGGTGCCCGTGGAACCCGAGCTCGTCGCCCTGGCCGGCCAGCTGATCCCGCTGTGAACCGCGACCGCCACCCGCCCTTCACGCACCGCGAAGGCCCGCCGGTCAACGCCGGCGGCGACCGGCTGCTGGTGCGCGGCGAGCCAGGGCCCATCGAGAAGATCGTCCAGGTGCGCCGCTACCGGGCCCGCGTCCAGGCCGAGGAGCGCGTGCTGACCTTCCTCGAGCGCGTGCCGCGCCTGGTCGAGGATCTCGGGCCAGAGCGCGTGCAGCTGCTCGTGCGCCTGGTCCGCGGCCTGGTGGTGCGTTCGATCCAGGAGGACCGGGCGCGCCTCCGCGAGGTCCTGGCTCGGATCGCCGAGTACATGCCCGAGGACCACGTCCTGCCCGATCCCCGCGACGGGAAGCAGGTCGTCGAGCTCGGCGCCGGCGGCCGCTCGGATCCCCTGCTCAAGGACGTCCAGCCCGCAACGATGGACTGGAGCCAGCCGCGCCGCGAACCCGTTGCCGCCCGGGAGGGCCGCCCGTGATGCCGCTGCGCCTGCTGAGCGATGCGAACCCGCTCATTGTCCTGCTGAGTGGCGGCACCGCGCTCGCGGCCGCCACCGCCGTTGCGAAGGCCGAGGGGCTCCCGGACTGGGTGACGCAGGTGAAGGACTTGAGCGGTTGGGCCGTGGTGGCGTGGATCGTCTACATCATGTTCACGCGCGTGGAACGGAAGCTCGACCGCGTGCTGAAGCGCTTCCCCAAGGAGGACGACGATGAGAACGACGAGAAGGGAGGCGAGCAGGGCTAGCCTCCGGTGGCTGTCCATCTCGCTCTGGCTGGCTCTCTGCTTCGCCACCAGCTGCACGCCGGCGGAGCTCTACATCGCCGCCGACGCCGCGACTTACGACGCCCTCGCGCCCGGGCACGCCGGCTACGTCCGGAACGACCAGGCGCTCGACCCGAAGCAGAAGCAGCGCCGCTTCGACACCCTGGCGACCTGGAAGAAGCGCGTCCAGGACGCCGGCGGGAAAGTCACCGCCGCCGTGCCCGAGGTCGACGCCGTCGTGGTGACGCGGTGAGCCGGCCCGACCTGAAGCGCATCCTCGAGGACATCCTCGAGAAGGCGGGGGGCGACTGGACGCCCGAGGAGATCGAGCTCGGGCAGCGGGTCGCCCGGGACCTGGTCGAGCTCGAGGCGCGCGCGCTGCTGGGGGAAGACGTCGACGCCGAGCTGGCGCACGCGAAGGCGGCCGCGCTCAACCTGGCGGCGGGGCGGGCGGTCACCGGGGCGAAGGCGGTCTCGGAGGCGGTGTGGCGGTACACCAGCGAGCTGCTGCGTTGGGTCCTCCCGGTTCAGCGCGTTTGAGCGAAGGGAGTCTCGCCGCCTCTTCCATCATGGCTGGTTGTTGGCCGTACCTGGATTGCTAGCTGGTGGGCTCCATACGATCGCGACACTCACGGGTGGTCGGGTTGCAAGCCAAACGAGTCCGAGCGGCATGAGCCCCCAGACCCAGAGTCTGAGACTGATCTCGAGCTGCGATGACACGAGAATCGCTTCAGCGCTTGACATCTGATCGAAGAGGAGACGCCCAGCATACAGCGCGCCGTTGAGCCACAGCGCAATCGTCCATAGCCAGATGCCGATTGTAGCGATGGCATGAGGCCAGCTGCAGTCCGGCGGATCACGTGTTACAGAGGTCGCCTGCTCGGAGGCGGCGCGTCGTGACCCGTTCGTCTTCACCCTCAGGAGGATGATCAATAGAGTAAGTGCGACCGCACCGAAGAGACTCCAACCCAGCAGTGAGCTGTAGTCAGCACGGAGCGGTTCAGTTAGCCGATGGCCGGCCCATGGCTGTTCGTCGTTCATGGGCTCGAATGGTAGCTGCGGGGAGCAGCGAGTCAGACGACAGCGTTCGATACAATCAGGCAATACACGACGTGAGGGCCGAATATGTCCCCATGCAACTCACCCCCCTTCCCACCCTGACCCCCCGGGTCGCCGAGGTCCGCTTCCGCCGCGACGGCCGGGGCCCTTACAGCGCCCCGATCACCGGCCCCGACTCCCTCGCCTGCCTGGTCCGCGGCCTGGCCGCCAAGCTCGACGGCGAGCACCGGGAGCACTTCTTCGTGGTCCTCCTGGACAGCCGCTACCGCACCCTGGGGGTCTACACGGCCTCGGTCGGCACGGTGAACCAGAGCCTGGTCCACCCCCGCGAGGTGTTCCTCCCGGCGATCGCCGCGGCCGCCACCGCGATCGTCGTGGCCCACAACCACCCGGCCGGCAACCCGGAGCCCAGCCCCGAGGACCGCGCCGTGACGACCCGGCTTCGCGCCGCCGGCGAGCTGCTCGGCATCGAGCTCCTCGACCACGTGGTGATCGGCGACGGCCGGTTCTTCTCCTTCGCCTCGGAGACCGTCGGGTCCTTCTGAGGCGGGGGAGGGCTTGCGATAATCGGCGAGAGCGACGACAAGGAGGACGCCATGGAAGAGCGACCGAGGTACGCGGGCCGCCGGGCCCCCAGGGACGACGACCTGCTGAGCACGGCGGCGGTTGCCGCGCTGAAGGGCTGCTCGCGGTCGACGGTGCAGCTGGAGATCGCGCGGGGCAACCTGCTGGGCGTGCCGATCATCGGGGTGGACGGCGAACCGAGCGGGTGGGCCGTGCGGCGTGGGGACGCTGCGGCGTGGACGCCGCGGGGGCGCGGGTGGAAGAAGGGGCGGCCGCGCGGGCCGCGACGAGTTCCGGCGACCTGACGCGCCTTGCAGTCGGCTCCGGCGGCATCCAGGGTCCGCCTGACCAGGCGCGCCGCCTGGCAAAGGAGACCCGATGCTGAAGCTGCTCGCACCGCTCGCGGCCTTGTTCGCGAGCTTCCTCGCCCCTCTGTACGCCGCCGAGACCGACTCCCTGCGCCACCCCGATCCCCTGGTGATCCGGGTCCTGGCGCCGTTCGACGACCACTGGTGCCTGTCCAGCGTCGGCAACCAGGTCGGCGTCTGGTACCAGGGCGCTCCGTGCCAGCGCCTCGCCTACCAGACCAGCTGCCCGCCCTGGTGCCTGAAGGAGCCGGAGGACCCGTGCGGCGTCATCTCGAACTTCGCGCTCTACGACTACGACGGCAACTGCCCCTTCACGGACCCGGAGACCGGCGACCAGATCCCGGGGCGTGACTGCAGGTACAACTTCGTCTTCGACTGGACGTTCGTCGAGCCCTGCACGGGGAGCTGCACGTGCGTGACCTGCTGCGGGAACGGCACGATCCGGATCGACGGGCAGAACTACCCATCAGGCACGACGCAGGGGATCTCGATCTGGGCCGCCCTCACCTGCGGCAGCGGCGCGCAGCAGCTATTCTTCCCGGTGCAATGCGTCGGGAACATGCAGACCACCACCATGCTCAACCCCGGGTACAACGTGACCTGCGGGTCGTGCAACTAGGCCGCCGACCGCTCGCGGTGGCCGCGGCCGCGCTGGCCGTGCTGGTCGGCGCGCTGCTCGTACTTGGGCCGTGGCAGAGCGACCCAGCGCTCGCCCCGGCCCAGGTGATCCGCTTCAACGAGCAGGACCTGCACCAGGTGCCGGCCGCGCTCGCCGCCGGCCGGCCCGTGCGGATCGAGGTCTACGACTCGACGACCGCGACGGCGCCGACGAAGGTGCGCGAGATCGCGGGGCGACCGCTGACGGCCAACGAGCGCCGGCGCGTGGCCCGCCTCCTCGAGTACGGGCAGCGGGCCGCTCACGCGACGATGGAGCAGCTGCTCGCAAAGCAGCCGCCGGCGACGCCGCTCGAGCTCGAGCAGGCGCTGCGCTTCCAGCACATGAACGAGGCGAAGCTGCGCCTCCTCGAGGAGGGGAAGGCCTTCGTCTCGGACTCCGTGTTCCAGACCGCAGACGGCTTCGCCTACGGGAACAACGTGGCCCTGGACGACGAGGGCAAGCAGATCTTTGTGCACTTCCCGATCGAGCTCGAGCGGTTCCCCCAGGTCGCGAAGTCCCTCGAGATGGTCGAGCTGCTCAAGGGCCTCGAGGAGGAACAGAGCAACCAGGCCTGGAACTCCAAGCCAATCGAGGAACGACGGACGCTCCTCGAGGCCGCCGAACGGGACCGCAAGGAGGTCCAGGCGCTGCAGAAGCAGATCAGCGAACTCTACCTGGCGCAGCCGAAAGGCACCGACGCGCGGGCAGTGCCGGGGATCCAGGAGTTGCAGGCGCGGGTGAGCGAGCTCACCCAGAGACACCGCGGGGTACCGCTGTTCTACAACCCGCGGACGTGGGATGCGGTGGCGAAGCCGAAGCGGCGGTGACGGGTGCCGCTCCTCTACAACCCGCGGACGTGGGATGCGGTGGCGAAGCCGAAACGGAGGTGGCAGCGCCCCCTTTAGGGGGATCGGTGGCTGGTGAGGGACGATCTGTGGTTACCGCGGCTCAGCTATGAGAGTTGACTTGTTGACGCGCCCCGGGACACCTCGCACAGCTGAATTCAGCGTCTGCGCTCTACGCAGCAGGTCCTGATAGTGTTTATGCGTTCGTAGCTCCTGGCGGCCAACGGTCTCCTCGATCGTGCGACACTCCTCTTGGATTCCACGCAACTCAGTCCATGCCGCTGTGCGCGCATCCCACAGGGCTTTCCTTTCCTCGTACGGCTTCCGATTCCATTCGAATGCCCGCTCAGTGCGTTCATACTCCTGAAGCTGCTCGCGGAGCTTCAGATTGCCCTCGATCGCAGGATAGTCTGCCAACCAGATCGGCACACGGGCGAGGATGCTCGTCTCTCCCGTCACGACTGACGCATTCCAGTAGTACCACCCGTTGAACGGGCTCTGCAAGTTCACCGTTGCTTTGGTGACGGTGAATGCCTTGCCATTCTTGAGCTCGCGCTCCGCCGCCTGAACGAGCTGCAACTCCAAGAGATGTGAGTTCTCGGCTATGGCATAGTCGACCGTGTCCTTGTCCTCCCGCGATCTTACCCTTTGTAGGTTGGCCATCGAGCCTCTTATCCCGTGTGCGATGGAGCGGCCGAGCTTCCTGAGCTCGTCATCGGTCAGCTTCCTCGTCTCGATGACGCGCTCGTCTTGGAGAATGGCATCCGGATCATCCTGGCGGTAGGAGAGGATTCGTACCCTGGCCCCGTCCGCGAGGGTAGAGCCCTGTTTGGATTCGGGAACTGCATCGGTTACATCGCCTGCTCGCATGGGATGAGGGACTTCTGGCTCAGCGCCACGTGGAGCACACAGCCACACGCATGCTCCCGCGGCCGCGCAGGCGGACAGAACAACCAGCAATGCACGGTTCATTGGCAGGCGGAACAGTGGATGTTGTAACCGAATGAGCCGTAGGCTTGGCCACTGCCCTCGCACACGATGCTCACCGTGAATGCGTAGTTGTAGTCGCAGGGGATGGCCTGGGAGTAGTTCCTGGCTCCAGTGATGGTAACCGAGGAGTTCCCTGGGCAGCACTGGCAGTTGGGACACGCCGGCGGATACCCACCGCTACCTCCGTGTTCACAGTAGTCGTAGAACACGCCGTTGAACGTCATGGTGAATTCACACTCACCATCAGGTTCCTGGCAGTTCGGGTTTCCTGGGACCGTGCAAAGCGGACTCTGCACAGGCGTGACTTGGAGGTTCTGCGCCTCAAAACAGAGGTCCTCATCGCCGAGCGCTGGCAAGCACGACCAGTTCGCGCGGCAGGCGTTGCTCAACCGTTGGCACTCGGCAGTCATGGCCGGGAAGCCGATGTGGGTGGCGTCCACGGTAGCATTGCAGGCGCAGACTCGAGGTGGGAGTGCGACAAGGAAGACGGCCTCTGCTACATGTGCGGGCCGGTGTGAGTCATGAGCGACAGGCGCAAAGAGCGCCAGGACGGTGAACAGGATCGCGATGTAGTGCACGTTCTTCTCCTAGGTCGGTGTTGATTGCGAAGACCCACTACTTGGTGGGCTGGGTTGTTGGTTGGGAGTCGGCCGTGCGGACCAGTCTCCCTTGCTGGAAGTACACGTGGACCATTCGCGTCTCGACGTCGCCCCCGAAGCCCATGATGCCGGTGAAGACCTTGGCCCATGTGTACGTCCAGGCCTCGTTGCCGTTCGCATCGAGCCCCTGGTGCTGAGGACTGCCGAGCAGCTCGCGAACCTCCTCCTTGCTCATGCCCGCCCTCAGCTGACTGATCTTCTCGTCGCTCACCTTGCGGCCGCTGGTGCCGACGCAGGCACCTGTGCAAAGGACAGTGAACGAAAGAACTGTGAGTGCGAGAAGGCGCATATCAGCGGTTCCTGGGTTGGAAGTTGGCATCCCTTGCCCTGCGAAGTTCATTCCACTGCTCGACAGTGTTCTTCACCGAGGGATCCGTCTGCCGTTCACGCAGCCAGTATTCTCGGCAGCCCTCGGCGGCACGGTCGGGGAACATGATCCACATCGGGAGCGGGCTGTCGGTCGCCAGCTTCAGGACGCCGCTGACGAGCACTGCCGTGAGTGTCGCCCCGAGCGCGAAGCGCATCCCGGCTAGGACGCCGACGTGCGGAGTAGGGCTGCCTCTCTCGGGCGATTCGGACATGGGATCTCCTACCAGAGCGGAAGTGTTGCTGGCTGGGGCCGGGGGGCGCAAGCCCCTCGGCTTGGGGTACCAAACTGCGGAGCCCTGGAACCGTGACGCTGGATTCCGGAAAAGCGGCGCATGGGGGGGGGGATGGCAGTCTGCTACCCCTAAAACGCAAGTCGAGCCCCCATCTGGACGCGGAGGCCGGGAATCTTCAGCAGGCGTCTGGAAACGCTACGGTTCCGCCGGCGCGCGACGCTCCGCCGACGGCTTGCCTGGGCGCGGACTACGATGGGGCCGGATCAGCCGCTGGATCGCTCGGACGTGCAGCATCACTTGTGCCGCGACCGCGGGGGGGAGGTTCTCGGACTGCACGATGCGGTGCTCGAAGAAGACCTCGTGACGCACGCCGAGGACCTCGGCCAGCTGCAGCAGCTGCAGCGCGTCCGGGACGCTCCCTCCTCGCTCCCAAGTCGAGATGGTCTTCTGCGTGACGCTCCCCATGCGTTGTGCCACGTCAGCTTGGCTCAGCCCCCTGGTCGTGCGCAGGTCTCTGATGCGCGCGCCGAGTGACTCGCGAGTGGGTTTCGGTTTCTCCACTGGGACGATGAGAAGGGGGGCGGACGAGAACCACGGATCGTAACCCTCCGTGGCGAGGACTGTTCTGTGGGCTTCCATCCTGAGCGGCGAAACTAGGAGAAAAGGTATTGACTAGCAAGTCGGATAGGTATACATCCTCGCCCCCATGCGAGATCGGACTACCAACGATCGGTGCGCGCGCAGGACGGGGCGGAGCCCCCTGCGCAAACTCGCAAGCGCCCCGATCTCCCGCGTGTCGGCCGCCCACGGCACCGGGTCTTCTCCTTCGCAGCCGTCCGGCGCCCGAGGGGCCCGCGAGTGGAGGTGCGCGCGGGCGCGCGCTGGACGGCGGCCGGGGAGCGGTTTCCCTGTGTCAGGCGAGCGGAAGCCGCTCCCGGCCCTTTTCGCCTCACCGTGAACGGTGTCTCCATGGCACGCACGATCGCACTCGAGGCCCGCAAGAAAGGTGCCCTGGTGGGCAGGGCGGTGCGCAACCCTGGTGGGTGGGTCATCCAGGAACGCACGAGCGCCAGGCGCAACGCTGCCTGGAGGACGGTCCACCGGGCGGCAGTGCAGGCGGATGCGGCCACGCACCTGCGCGCGCTCTTCCCCGGGTGCGCGTTGCGACGGGTTCTCGACAACCCGCAGGTAGGGGAGGAGCGACCGTGAACCAGCAGGGCGGTCTGTGGTATCGAGGGGGTTCTGACCCGCTCCTCTCCTCTCGCGGGTCCGTCGACGGCGGCCGCGGCGCGCGCCCAGCCCAGCAAGGGCAGGCTCGACTCCTGCGCCGCGGCCGCCTCGACACTTCCCCGCTGGTGGGCATGCTCGCAGGCGTCGTCCTGGGGGCGACCTGCTGGCTGGTGGTCCTGTGGGTGGTGGGGGTGTTGCGGTGAGCGAGCCGCGCGCACTTCCGGAACTGGTCCCGCTCGCCGAGGTCGCGAAGGCGCTCCACGTCGAGCCGGCCCGCCTGCGCGAACTCGCGCGTCGCGGCCAGTTCCCGCCGCTCACTCGCGTGACGCGGCGCCACTACCTGGTCGAGCGCGTCGCCTTCGACGCCTGGTACCAGGAGCACCAGCTTTCCCCGGAGACGGTTCGGGATCGGATCGAGCGCGTTCGTCGTGCAGCGCGGCGGCCGCGACGTCGGCGAGCTGCTGCACCAACACACCAGGTCTCGGGTTGACCTCATGCACGTACCGATCCGTGGTGGCCAGATGCTTGTGACCCATGAGGGTCTTCACCTCGCCGGGCATCGCCCCGTTTGCGAGCAGCGACGTCGCGAAGCCATGGCGCAGGGCGCGCCCGTTCAACCTGGGTTCCTTCAGCCTCTCCTTCCACTTCCTGCAGAGGTTGGTGATCTCGTGCATGCCCGTGATCAGCGTCCGGCTTCCGGCGGCGCGGACGAGGCGCTCGACGGCGCCGGCAATCGCAGCCGGGTACTCGACTACGCGCGGGTGGCTGCGGTCCTTGGACTCGACCCGGATGCGCCGGTGGGCGAGGTCGACGTCGCCGGCGCGGAGCCGGGAGAGCTCGCCGACCCGCATCCCGGTGAAGAAGAGCAGCTCGACCAGGTCCGCGTGCCGCTCACGCGCGGTGAGGTCGACTCCGAAGTCTCCATTGCGCATCTGGTGCACCAGCCGGGACACCTCCTGGACCGAGAGGTACACCATGACGGGCCTCCGCATGCGGGGGATGCGAGCCTCTCGGATCGGGCTCAGCTCCCCGGCCAGGCGGAACGCGCGTTCGAGGATCTGCAGGTCCTTCTGCCGGATCGTGTTGATGGACCGGCCGGCCTTCATCTGGTCCGCCACGAAGCGCTCGATTGCCCGTGCGTCGAGGTCCTCGAGGCGGGTCTCAAGGGGCCAGTAGCGCTCCAGGACGCGCGTGTGGCTCAGGATCGAGCGCCGGATGGTCTCTCGAGGGAGGCCGCGGGCCTTGGCGTCCGCGACGACCTGCGCGAGGGCGTCCGCGAGCCTCGCAACGTGCCGCCGGTTGCTCCCACGCTCCTCGACCATGCGTCGGGAGTCGTCGTAGGCGGCCTCCTGGGTGTCCCTCGTGGGCCCCTTCACGACCACGCCCTCGACCTTCACCGCGGCGCGGAATCGCCAGGCGCCTCCCGACCAGCGGACCTCGATTCCGGGCAGGCGGCGCCTGGGGCGTGGGGGCCTCTTCCTCATGGGGAAGAGCATGGAAGGTTCCCCAAGGAGCCGTCAAGGTTCCCCAAAGCTCCCGAATCCTGTTCGGAAGCCACCGCAACTCTTTCTTTCTCAGGCAGTTATGGAGCGGGTGATGGGGATCGAACCCACGACATTCAGCTTGGGAAGCTGACGTTCTACCGCTGAACTACACCCGCGAACCGAACTCGTCCGGGCCTCGCGACCCGGGTCGAGCGGCTCAGCTTCTACCGCAGGGGTGGCGGCGTTGGCAACGGGTCCGTGAAGCGGCGCAGTGCCGTCGGCGTGGGGCAGGGCATGGCGGCGCGGGGCGCGGCGGGGGCCCGGCCGGGCAGCTAGGGCGACGGATGGGCTGGTCCAACGCGGGTACAGGGGCGGCACCCGTGTCCGGGCACATGGGTGACACTCGACCGAGCTCGGGCAGGCTCGGGAACTGTGGAGCGGTCGGGGGTGATCCGCAGCGGGGACGCGCGGGAGCTGCGCTCGCGCTCGGCTTACGCTGCGCTTACGCCTTGGGCGGGGGGATGGTGTCGAATGGTTCCATGGACCTCGTGTGGCCGAGGAGCCGCTTCGTGCACTCGGCACAACAGACGACCCGCCCTCAGCGACTCGCCTTCGGATCGGCGGCGGTCGGGGTGTTCGCGGGGCTGGCACTCGCCGCGCCGGAGCTGGCATCGCAGTCGCCGAACGACAGCGAGGCGCGCATCCGCATGCGACTGGCATCGCAGCACGGCGCCGACACCGAGGCACGCCTCCGCACGGCGAAGGCATCGCAGCAGGCCGCCGACAGCGAGGCGCGCTTCCGGAAGGCACTCACCACGCTGCAACACCTCAGCACGGGCGAGCTGCTGTACGACCGGCTGGAACCCGAGCTCTTCCAGCTGGCGGAGGCGACGCCGCGGGCCGACGCGCTCGCGTTGCTGAAGCACGCAGACAGCAAGGTGCGGGCGCTCGCGGTGGCGGTGGTGGGGGTGCACGGGGATCCGCGTGCGCTGCCCGCGCTCGTGGCCCTGGCCGGCGACAAGGGCGAGGCGCCGCCGTCGCGTAGCAGGATCCTGGGCGCGGCCTGGCTGCCGGGGATGCCGGCGCAACCGCAGTACACCGAGCACGCGCAGACGGTCGGCGACCTCGCGCGGGGGGTGGTGGGGATGTGGATGGCCGCCGCGGGCTACCTCTGGGGCATCGAGGGCCAGGGCGGGCAGCCCGGCTTCGCGGCGTACTGGGCGGAGCGGGCCACGCGGACGCACTGCCTGAGCTGGTTCCTCGTCGAGCTGCAGCGCGCTTCGGGGGGAACGCTGCCGCTGGCCGAGGAGCGGCGGCCGAAGGTGGCCGCGCTGCGCAAGGCGATCGACGCGCTGCCGACGCCGTACGGGGAGTGGGTGCTCCTGGGGCTGGGCGCGCCCTGGGGCCTGGGCGGCCGGCTCCTCGGGGCGGAGGCGCTGGCGAGCGAGGCCGACCTGATCCGCGCCGCGCGGCGGCTCGGGCCCGCGCGGACGATGGACCTGCTGCGGGGCAAGGACCCGTACCCGGACGACCCGGACCTGCGGCTGCGGCCGCGCTCGCCGTTCGCGTTCGAGCGCGTGGCGCCCTTCCTCCTCAGCCACGCGCGCGAGGTGCTGCAGCCGGAGCATGCCGGCGAGCTCCTGCAGCTGGAGCTCCGGCACGCGAACGCGGGCGGCCCTCTGCACCTCGGCACCGCGCGCTGGGCGGTGGCGGCGGCCGATCTCGATCCGGCCAACGCGCTGGCGATCCTCGACGCGGCCGACCGGCGCTTCGGCGCGGGCGGCGCCTTCGACCGCCAGGACCAGCGCATGCTCCTCGCCGAGGCGCGCCTGCGGCACGGCGGGGCGGCGGCGTTCACTGCGGTGCAGGAGTGGTTCTTCCGCGACGTGCCGCAGCGCGGCGCGTTCGGATTCGGGCGCACGCGCTTCGCCGCCAGTCTCGGCGAACCCGAACGGCGCGCGCTGCTCCTCGCGATCCTGCGCGACGAGCGCATGGCGGACCTCGACTGGCAGACGCTGCGCGTCCTCGCCACCGCCACCAACCAGGCGGCGGGCAGGCCGGTGGTGAGCGACGAGGAGCTGCGCTCCGCATGGCATCCGCTCGGCGAAGCGCACTACCAGTGGGAGAAGGCCAAGGCCGAGAAGGAGTTCCCCGCGGAGACCGCCGCGCTCGAAGCCGCGCTGGCACGGTGGCGGGGAGCCCTGAAGGCGTTCGCGCGCGCGGCGCGCTGAGCACCGAGGCCGGGTCCGCCGGCCGCGCGGCCCGCGCCGGCCGATCGAGGGAAACGCCGGGTTGCCCGAGAGCCGCCGCCCGCGGGATGGTGCGGCCGGTGGCGTGGGCGGATCGCGGTCGGGTCGCGAGGCCCCCCGCAGCCCGCGGCGCGCGCGCCGCTGTCGGTTTTTCCGACGCGGCCCGGCCCGGGGCGGCGGGCCGGAGGGGCGCGATCGATCCGGTGCCATCGGATGTTTCGGGCAGTTACGTAACGCTAGAACGAAAGCGCATGCAAAAAAGTATGGTGATACCGGTGCCATCGGGGTAGAGGCCACTCCTCGTCCGTAGGAACCCCTTCGAGGAACACCATGCTGAAGAAGGACACCTTTCCCGACGTGAAGCCGGCCAAGTACGCCCTTCCCAAGGGCGTCCCGGCCCTGCAAGAGGACCCCCAGGAGACCCGCCGCACGGTCGTGTTCTGGGGCCTGGGAGCCCTCGCGAGCGGTCTGGGGCTGGGGGCGCTGGCGACGCAGCTCTTCGCCACCCCGGCCGCGGCCCCCGAGCCCGAGGCGAACCCGTTCGTGGCGCTGGCGCGGGATCTGGCGCGCGGCCCGCTGCCGGACCTGGAGCGCAACCACCAGATGCTCACGCACGCGCTGCGCCATTTCGGCGACGACGCCACGCTCTGGTTCGGCGTCGAGCGGCTCCTGCCGCGCGCGCTCGCCGGCCAGGGCCGCGAGGCCGAGGCGCTGCAGCAAGACCTGCTGCTCACCGCGTCGCTCGTCCCGCCGCCCGCGCGGCTGCAGCGCGACCTGCGCGAGCTGCGCGAACGCCTGCGCACCACGTTGGCCCGTGCCGAGGGCAGGTGAGGCGCCGATGGCCCAAGGCCGGGAAGGCATCCGCGTGGAGCGCCTGAGCGGCGACCGGGTGCGGATCGAGGTCTCGACCGGGGCGGACTCCGCGGTCTGGTTCACCGACCAGGACGGCAGGAGCTTCCGCACCAAGCTCGATCCCGATCCGGGCGACCCGAGCCGCCGCGTCGCGATCGTCTCCGTGCCGCCGAACGCGGTGGAGATCACGGTCGCCACGGGCGAACCAGGCAAGAAGCTGCGCTGGGGGATCTACCCCATCTACGAGCGATGACCGCCACTCCGGTCGTGCCCGTCCATTCCGCCGGGTCCGCGCGTGCGCGCGGCGCGGCGTCCGAGTCTTCGCGCCGCCGTGATCCTCGTCCCGGTGCGCGCACCCGTTCCGCGAGCAACCCATCCTCGATCGACACCACCATGCTGCGTGCGCTCCCGTACCTCGTCGTTCTCGTTCCTGCCCTGCTGCCTGCCCAGTCCCTGGTCGCGCCGAGCGGCGCCGCCGCGGAACAGGCAGGCCACACGTGGTTCCCCGGCTTCGGCACCCCGATGCGCGACGCCTACCTCCTCGACGCCGCCCATCTGCCGGGCCTCTCGGGCCGCAACCTCGTGGGCCTCGACCTGCGGCGCGATCTCGGCCGCGCCGTGGCCCTCGCCGGCGGGGCCGCACAGCTGGAGATCCACGTCTCGCACGCCGCCGCGTCCGCCGACGCGCCCGAGCCGGCGTTCGACGCGAACCACGGCGCCGACCGCACGCTCGTGTTCCGCGGCACGGTGCAGGTGCCGAACTCGCCCGTGCCCGGACCGGCGCCCGACCCCTGGGGCAGCGGCAACGCGGTGAGCGTGGACTTCACGACTCCATTCGCCTATCGCGGCGGCACGCTCTGCGTGGAGGTGGTGGGGCGCACGGTGGCCGGGCAGGTGGCCGCGGACTGGCCGGTCGACGCCGCCGTGCGGGTCGCGCCGGGCACGACCACCGAGGTCGGCACCGGCTGCGGCGCGCTCGGCCTCGTCGGGCCGAGCGCGGTGGTCGGCGAGAGCCGCCTGCAGCCCGGCAGCACGGCGCTGCTCGAGGCCTCGGGCAAGGCGAACACGCCCGGACTGCTCTTCGTTGGCGTGCAGGAGATCCCCGGCGGGGCGGATCTCTCGGGCCTGGGCATGACCGGCTGCCGCCTGCACGTCGCGCCCGCCGTGACGCTGCCGGCGCTCTACCAGCCCTCGGTCTCGACCCGCATGCCGGGACTGGCCACCGCGTCGCTGCGTCTGCCTCGCGACCCCGCGCTCGCCGGCGCGAGCCTCTGGTTCCAGTGGCTGGACCTCGAAACGAGCCTCCCGCCGAGCCAGTGGTCGAATGCGCTGGGCGTGAGCCTCACCAACGCGGTGCGCGCCACGATCGCGGCCGTGCCCGCGGCCGGCTTCGCCACCGTGAGCGCGGATCTCGGGCCCACCGGCCTGCCGGCCGAGGGCCAGGTGAGCAGCGGCCGCATCCCCGTCCTGCGCCTGCGCACGAACTGACCGCCCCCGCCGCCCGGGCCTCGGCAATCGCCTCGCGATGGCCCCGCACCGCCCCCGGGGCCGCTCTACGGCGTGGCCCGTCTGCGCCTCCCCGTCGACTCCGGATCCCCACGCCTGCGCCGCCGCCTTGTCGTTCCTGGCGCCGGGGGGTTCGAGGCGCGTGGCGTGCTGTCCTCGCCTCCTCGCCCCTAGCGCCTCCGAGTCGATGTCCCTCCTCCAGGGACGCGTGCCCCGCTGTCCGGCCGTCCCGCCGCCTTCGCGTTCCCCGTCGCATCCCTGTCCGGTCGTGGCCCGTTCCCCCCCGTCCCCGCCTCCCCGTCGTTTCCCGTCGCCTCCCTGTCGTTACCGCCGCCGGGGGGTTCGAAAGGGGGGCCGCTGGCCCCCCTTGGGTCACAACCGGGCCGCTGGCCCCCCTTGGGTTAGAAACTAAACCCGATCGTCACCGCGAAGAAGTAGCCCTCCAGCGCGAGATCCGCCTCGTAGCGCAGGCCGCGTTCCACGCCC
>JADLFX010000109.1 GCA_020849665.1 Planctomycetota bacterium
CGATCCACTCGATCTACGAGTGGCTGGAGAAGGAGAAGATGGACTTCGTGCTGCAGGCGCCCGTGGCCGTGCAGCCGGCATCCGCCGAGGCCATGGACCCCGCCCAGATCGGCCCGCAGCCGGCGCCTGGGAAGTGAAGCAGCCGGGGCGTGCACCGGCACGTCCGCAAGCGGCCCGAGGCGCCGTTCGCGGGCGGTTCCGCCTCACTTGCCGCCGGTAGCCTTCCCGCCGGCGCCCGCCGGCGCGTCCTTGAGGGTCTCGAGGGAGTCGACGCAGGCCTTCAGCTCGGCGCCGACCTTGTCCCACTGGGACTGCAGCGCGGTCCCGGTGGCGAGGTAGATGCTCCCGCCCTTCTGTACGGCACGCGCGTAGCAGTGCAGCTTCCGGCCCTGCAGCTCGCCCTGGTACTCCATCGTGATCGCGGAGGCCGAGGGCTTGCTCTCCGCGACCAGTTCGAGACCCATCTGCTCGAACTGCTTCTTCGAGAGCGCCAGATAGGCCTGCACCCCCTCGGCGCAGGGCTGGATCTGCACGTTCACGTTCGGCGCGAAGCCGGCCGACGGGGGCAGGGACATCAGGAGGATCTGGGTGCTCTCCTTGGACGGAGCGCTGTCGAGGGCCGCTATGGCGAACCCCGCCGCCGGGAACGCGAGCCTGTCGGCGGGCGCGCGCGCCACCGCGAACACCGAAGCAAGCAACAGGACACCACCCGTCAATCTCGGAATGCTCATCGCGATCTCCCCGCGGCTCGGGTCTGCGCGTCGCCCTGCAGGCCAGTGCTGCGGGGGACGGAGTGCGCCCCGGACGCCCCGGGCCGCGGCGGCGATGCTTGCCGGGCGCGCAGACGAGGTCAAGCTCCCCTGCCACGGCGAACTGACGCCCCGACCGCTCGCGACGCACGACGCCCGCGACGACACGAGCAGGACCGGGCCCACGGCCTCCGCCACCGCGTCCACGCCCGCCTCGCGCAGCCAGCGCCCGCCCTGGCGCAGCACCAGGACGCCTGCGTGCGCCAGCACGTCGGCAGCGCCTAGCAGTACGGGCGGCGACGGGCGGGACTCCACACTCCCTGCCACCTCCCGGGCCGGGGCGGCGCGTCCCTGTGCAGAAGCGGCCGAGGGGCGCTAGAGTTCGGCGACGGGCGGGGTTGCATCCTGCACCCCGCTCACACTTCCGGGAAACGCACAATGTCAGGATCCAACTTCGCCGACGTCTTCTGCCCGCTCCCCTGGAACCATGCTTCGGTGCGCACCAACGGCCAGATGCTCGCCTGCTGCCTCGTCTACGAGCCGTTGCAGAAGGGCAAGGATGGCTCCGGTCAGGACTACAACGCCGGTACCGACACGGTCGCGTCGGCGCGCAACGCGCCGGTGCTCCGGGACATCCGCGCGGCCATGCTGAGGGGCGAGAAGCCAACGGCCTGCAACCGGTGCTGGGATACCGAGCGAGTCGGCGCCCTGTCCGCACGGCAGATCAACGCCGAGAAGTACCCGGGACTCATGGAGCGTGCCCGGCAGCTCACACGCGCGGACGGGACCATCGTCCACAGCGAGTTCCCGCTGCAGTACTACGACCTGCGTCTGGGCAACCTCTGCAACCTCGCGTGCAAGATGTGCAGCCCCCACTTCTCCTCGACGTGGGCGCGCTACGCCCCTGATCCGGACACGCGTGCCAACTACACGTGGTATGTGGACTCCCCCTATTGGCGGGAGCTGCTGGACAGCGTCGGAGCAAGTGGCGCAGTCAAGCAGTTGATGATCACGGGTGGCGAGCCACTCATGAGCAAGCATCACTGGGAGCTGATCGATCAGTGCGTCGCGGGCGGTCGCGCGTCGGAGATCTCGATCTACTACAACACGAACATGACGGTCACTCTGACCGACCAGATGATCGAGAAGTGGTCGAAGTTCCAGCAGATCTGGGTCGGCTGCTCGGTGGACGGCTACGCGCACGTGAACGAGTACATCCGCCATCCGGCGCAGTGGCGTGTCGTGGAGCGCAATCTCGACAGGCTCGACAGTTGCGAGCATCCGAACATCGTCGGCAACCTCTCGCCAACCATCTCCGTGTTCAACGTGCTCTACATCCCGGAGATGGTCCGGTGGCAGGTCGGGCGCAAGTTCAAGAAGCTCGGAGTGCACCCTGGCAATTGGATCCTGGAGTATCCGGAGCCGATGTCGATCCAGGTGCTCCCGAAGCCGGTCAAGCTTGCCATCGCCAAGAAGTACGAGGAGCTGTTCGCGTGGGCGCGTGAAACGCAGGAGGCGAGCGTCGCGAAATCCATCCATGACACGTACGAACCGGTGCTCAAGTGGATGAATGCCGCCGAGCGGCAGTCGCTGTTGCCGGACCTGATGAAGACCATCGCGGACCTGGATCGCAAGCAGCAGACCGACTTCCGGAAGTCCCTGCCCGAACTCTGGGCGTTGATCGAGGCCGCCGAACCCGCGACCTCGGCGCTGGCCCTGCGATAGCCTGCGATCGCCTGCCCGGCATCCGGGGCAGGCCGCGCTAGGAAACGAGCAGGACCGGGCCCACGGCCTCCGCCACCGCTTCCACGCCCGCCTCGCGCAGCCAGCGCCCGCCCTGGCGCAGCACCAGGACGCCTGCGTGCGCCAGCACGTCGCGCCGCGCGCGCGCCAGCGCAGCGGCGTCGCCATGCGCGACCACGCGGGCGGCAGGCGCACCGCCGGGACTCCACTCCTGCCACGCGGCGGCCAGTGCCGCGGCCCCCTCGGGAGTGTCTGCCGCGAGGTGCACGGTCAGGCTGGATTCCGCCGCGGCCGCGAGCGTGCCGGCCACCCCGGCCACGGCAGGCACGTCCTCGGCCGCGTCGATCCACGCCACCACCGGGGCCTGCAGGGTGGTCTCGGGGGGCAGGAGGAGCACCGGGCCCTCGCGAGCGGCGAGGATCCTCCGTGCGGTGGAGCCGAGGCGCCGTCGCGGGGTTCCCCTGCGGCTGCTGCGCCCGACCACCAGGAGATCGGCGCCCGCGGCCGCGCCCAGGAGTTCGGCCGGGACCCGGCCGCGCGCCACCTGGAACGACCAGCGCGCCTGCCTGCGGCCGGCGACCTCGGCCAGGCGGCGCTCCGCGCGCCGCGCGAGGCCGCGCAGCGTGCGGTCGAGCGCCTGCGGGTCGAACACCTGCGCGGAGGCCGAGGCGAGGCCGATCTCGCGGGCCTCCGGCCGCGCCGCCGCGTGCAGCAGATCGAGGTCCTCGACGAAGAGGCCGACCAGCTCGGCCTCCAGACGCGCGGCCAGGGCCGCGAGCTCCTCCAGGCCGCGCCACTCGCGTGCGGTGGCGTCGAGCGCCAGGAGGATGCGCCGCAGGTTCACGGCTTGCGCTCCGTGTCGTCCTCCCCCGCGGCGCGAAACCGCCGCGCCGCGGCGGCGAACGCGGCCAGCCGGTCGGCCACGCGGCGGTTCACCGAGGCCTCGGGCCAGATGCCCTTGGGATCGGGTGCGCCCGCCGCGATGCCGGTGAGGAGCGCGACCGCCTCGTCGACGTGCGCGACCGCATGGACGTGGAAGCGGCGCTCGGCGACCGCCTGCACCACGTCCTCGTGCAGCATGAGGTGCTGCACGTTGGCCTTGGGGATCAGCACGCCCTGCTCGCCGTTCAGCCCGCGATCGCGGCACACGGCGAAGAAGCCCTCGATCTTCTCGTTCACGCCGCCCACCGCCTGGACCTCGCCGAGCTGGTTCACCGATCCGGTCACGGCGAGGCCCTGCTGCACCGGCAGCTCGGCCAGGGCCGAGAGCAGCGCGCAGAGCTCGGCCAGGGAGGCGCTGTCGCCTTCGACGCCGGCGTAGCTCTGCTCGAACACCAGGCTCGCGGCGAGGGCCAGGGGCTGCTCCCGTGCGAAGCGGCCGGCCAGGAAGCCGGTGAGGATCAGCACGCCCTTGGCGTGCACGGGCCCGCCCAGCTCGACCTCGCGCTCGATGTCGAGCACCTGCCCGGAACCCAGGCGCACGCGCGCGGTGATCCGGCTGGGGTGCCCGAACGCGTACCCGCCCAGCTGCAGGACCGAGAGCCCGTTCACCTGCCCGACCTTCGCGCCGCCGGTGTCGATCAGGATCGTGCCGCGCTGCACCTCCTCGCGCAGGTGCTGGCGCACCCGGTCGGCGCGGCGTTCCTGGGCATCGATCGCGCGCTGCACGTCCGTGGCGCCCACCCGGGCGTGGCCCCCGCTCGCCGCCCAGTGGTCGGACTCGCGCAGGAGATCGGCCAGGGTGCCCACCAGGATCGAGAGCCGCGCGGCGTCTCCCGCCAGCCGCACGGCGTGGTCCACGACGCGGGCCACCGCCGCGCGGTCGAAGGCGCGCAGCTTCTCGCGGCGCACGATCGTGGCCACCAGGCGCGCGTACAGGGCGTCGCTCTCCGGCCGCCGCTCCATCTCGGCATCGAAGTCGACCACCACCTTGAAGAGCTGGGCGAAGTCCGGGTCGTACGCGTGCAGGAGGTAGTAGAGCAGCCGCTCGCCCACCAGGACCACCTTGAGGTCGAGCGGGATCGGCTCGGGCTTCATCGCCATCGTGCTCACCAGCCCGATCGCCTGGCCGAGGGACTCGGTGCAGATCACGCCTGCGCGCAGGGCGCGCTTCAGCGCCTCCCACGAGAACGGCTGCACCAGCAGCTTGCGCAGGTCGAGGATCAGGTAGCCGCCGTTGGCGCGGTGCAGGGCGCCAGACTTCACCATGGTGAAATCCGTGACCAGGGCGCCCATCTGGGCGACATGGTCGATGCGCCCCACGAGGTTGTCGTAGGTGGGCTGATCCTCGTAGACCACCGGCGCGCCGCGGCTGGCCCCGTGGTCGACGAGCACGTTCACGAGGTAGCGCTGCAGCGCCGACTCCGAACCGTCCTTGACGCGCAGCGGCAGCCCCAGCAGGGTCTGCGGCTCGCTGTCCCTGGCGTGGAAGTGCTCGGCATGCTCCAGCACGTCCTCCTGCACCTGGCCCAGGTACTCCACCACCTGCGGCAGCGCGGTGTAGGCGGCCTTCAGCTCGTCGATCAGGCTGTCGACCGCCATGCGGGTCACCGAGCGGTTGAGCTCGCGCAGCCGCTGCTGCGCCTCGCGCCGCCACTTGGGGAAGAGCAGGAGCGCGCGCTGCAATTCGCCCTCCAGGGTCTCGATGCGCTGCGCGATGCTCGTGCGCTCCTCCTCGGGGAGCTTGGCGAACTCCTCGCGCGCGATGGTCTCGCCGGCACGCGTCGGCGCGAAGGCGAAGCCCGTGGGCGTGCGCACCAGGGCGATGTCGAGCTCCTCGGCGTGCTTGCGCACCTTCTCGATCGCCTCCTCCTGACGCTCGGAGAACTCCTCCTCCAGCGTCTGCCGCCGCGCGCGGTACTCATCGGTCTCGAACGCCGCCGGGATCGCGGCGCGGAGCTCGTCCACCAGGCGGGTCATCGCCCCGCTGAACGAGCGTCCCTGCCCGGGCGGCAGGCGCAGCGCGCGTGGCTGGTGCGGTCTGGCGAAGTCGAACACGTAGCACCAGTCGTCGGGCACCGGCTCGGCGCCGGCTCGTTCCCCCACGAAGCGCTGCACGATCGTGTGCCGGCCGCTGCCCTCGGGACCCATCGCGAAGAGGTGGTAGCCGGTGCGCTTGATCCCGAGGCCGAAGCGCAGCGCCTCGACCGCGCGCGCCTGCCCCAGGACCTGGTCGAGGTCCTCCAGGTCGTCGGTGGTGCGGAACTCGTAGCGCTCGGGATCGCAGCGGTGGCGCAGCCGCTCCGGCGCGAGCTCGTGCGGCGAGCGTGCGGGGTCTTTGGCGCTGTCCATGTCGGTCGGGCCCTCCGGTCTCGACGCCGGGGCGGAGCCGGAATTGCCCGGACCGGGCGGAGTGCGGGCTCAGGGTTCGATCTGCATCGAGAGACCGCTGGTCGTGGCCAGGCCAGCGGGCGTGGGGATCACCCATTGGGCGTATGCCGCGAAGCCCCGCGGCAGGTTGGCCGGGACCGCGAAGGTGAGCCGCGCCAGCCCCGAGGCATCGGTCACGGTCGGCACCAGGAGGTCGGGAGCGACCAGCAGGGCGCAGCCTCCCGGCAGGGGGAACGGCAGGCTCCCGCCCGCGAAGACCTGCTCGGACGCGCCGATCACCGCCAGGGCCGGCGCATTGGGTGGAGCCGCCTGCACCTCGAGCACACCCGTGCCGCCCGGTGGCGCGAGGAGGGACTTCGACCCGAATGCCCAGCCGCAGTCGCGTCCGAACTCCCACCCGGCGCGACTGTCCACCAGGTCCGCGCCGACCGGGCTCCCGGCCAGCGGCCCGGCGACCCTGGTGGCCACCGGCGCGCCGCCGAACACCGGGACGCGGGTGAGATAGGGGTGGCGCGCATCGCCCAGGACCACCGCGTCGATCGACGTGCCCAGCTCCACCATGAGGTCGACGCAGGCGCCCGCAGGGAGCGGCGGCGTGACCGCGAGCGTGCGCAGCGACGTCAGGAACTCGAAGAGGTGGATGCCGCCCTGGTCGTCGGTCACGACTTCACGGATCGCGCCGGTGGGCAGGTCGTACACGCCGGTGATGCGGCGGCCTGAGAGCGCGGGGATCGGCGTGGGTGGGATGAACGCGGTGCCGGAGTCGGCGTCGATCCCCGTGATCGAGGGCGAGCCGGAGGGGGGCGTGAGACCGAGCCAGAGATAGGGTGAGCGCTTGAGCGCGCCGAGCGCCGTGGCGTGCGGCGTGGCGCAGCGGAAGCGCGGCGTCGCGCCGTTGCGCGCGAGCTCCCAGATCGCGCCATTGGCGCCGCCGGTGACCACGTAGAGGTCGCAGGTCGCGTTCAGCTCCAGTCCGATCACCGGATCCCGCAACGTGGCCAGATGTCGCTCGTACGGGCCGGCCGGGTCGACGCGGTGCAGCTCCGTCCCGCTGGCCACGGCCAGGGCGACGATGGCGTGGCGCGCCACGGGATCCCACGTGCACGCGAGCGGCGTCGCGCCGTCGGCCGCGAAGCGGCGGAGCGCGCGGTGCGTGCCCGTGGCGGGATCCGCGTCGAGCAGCGCGGCGCCTGCGGGCGCGCGCGTGGTGAGGACCAGATAGTGGCCGGTGGGCACCTGCGCCGGCAGCGCACCGGCGAGCGCTGCGAGCACCACGAGGGCGGCACGGTCCATGCTTGCTCCTATGGGCGTCCAGCTCCTTCGTTTCGCCCGTCCCGGGGCCGGCGTCAATGCCCGGACCCCGCGGCTCACGACAGCTGAGGCGGCGGAGGTCCGCTCAGCGGGGCACGGCGGCGGCGTGCTCGAGCTCGCCGTCCGGATCCGCGATCCGGGCGGCCAGGCCGTAGCCGCCGTCGTCGTTGCGGACCTTGACCAGGAAACGATTCCAGCCCTGGCGCAGTTCCACCGGCACGAGGTCCTGGTCCAGGCCGATCGGCCGGTGCACGACCTTGGTCCAGACGAGCCTGCCGTCCAACCACACGCGCACGCCGTCGTCGGAACCCAGGCGCAGAGTCGCCGCGCGGGCCCTGGGGCTGCGCACCGCGAACGCGACGTAGCCGGCACAGGGCGCCGGGCGCGCAAAGTGGGCGTTCAGGTCGAGGACCTCACCATCGATCCTCGCTTCCTTCCACCCGGCCGCGGCGGGGTCGAAGTCGGGTGCCGTGAAGCGTGCCTCGTCGGGCCCGGCAGCCTCGACCGTGTCGTTCGCGCCCTGCGGGAACGCCGGGCCGACGAGGAAGCTCTGTACGAACGGCGCGGCCGGCACGAGTCGGAGCTGGTCGATCCCGATCACGCCCTGGCCGGCGGGCAAAACGAAGCCGAGGGTGCGCTCTCCCTTCGCGAACGCGCGTGCCGGCAGGCGCACCGGCGCCCAGGGGTCGTTGGCCATCGCGCGCGGATCGAGCGCGCCGAGCGGCTCGCCGTCGAGCAGCACCTGCACCGGGTCGGCGGTGGGCGGCACCAGCGCGCGCACCTCCAGGACGTAGCGATCGGCATGCGCCACCGGCAGTGCGGCGGTGAACGTGCGCGGGTCGGCGGCGCGCGGCAGACAGGCCACGCGCGCGTCGACCTCGGGACCGTCGTGCCGCACGTAGCTCACCGGGAAGGCCTGGAAGAGCGGGCGCGTCAGACCGCGGCGATTGGTGGTGATCTCCTCCCAGGCGCGCAGGGGCACCTCTTCGGGGCCCTGCCAGCGCAGCGCGTTCCCGGCCGTCCAGCCGGCACGCAGGTGCTGCCAGATCCGCGGCACGATGCACAGCTTCGGGTCCACCGGCGGCACCTCGCGCCGCGGCCCGTACCAGAAGGCCACGCTCGCGTAGTACGCGTCGCGCACCTGGTTGGACGAGCCATGCTCGATGCGGCCTACGAAGCGGCGCGCGAACGGGATCGCGTCGAGGAGGAAGAGCCGGTACGGCGTGGTGCGGTTGGTGCTCCACTCCTCCTTGCGCCCCAGACCGTGCAGCGGCAGGCCGAGCGGGCCTTCGTTCCAGTACCAGCCGCCGTTGTAGAAGTCCTCGGTGCCGGTGCCCACGATCGAGGGCCTGGCCTCGTCGTCGACCGTGATCTCCTCGTTGCCCTCCAGGTACCAGAGGTCGCCCACGCCCTGCAGCGTCTGGGTGATGCCCACGAACTTGCCGGGGCCTTCGATGCGCGCGAACTCGTAGAGATCGGTCCCCACGCCGTCGACGGCGCGGAACTCGGCGTGCAGGTAGCCGGCGGTGCCGGGGACCGGCTCCGCGCGCAGGACGGTGTCGACCCTGACGCCGACCTCGCGCGCCAGGGTGTTGCGGAAGCGCAGCACGAGTCGCTCGCGGAACGGCATCGGGAAGTTGAGGTAGCCCTGGTCGGCGAACCAGCCCAGGAGCAGGCCGCGCTGCACCGTGGGCCCGAAGCCGCAGCCGAAGAGGTCGGCGAGCGGCGCGGAGAGCGACGGCGTCTCGGCGCCGTCGTAGTACGCCTCGACGACGACGCCGCGCAGGAGTTCGGGCAGGCGCGGCGTGACTTCGACGGCCAGCCGGTACAGCGTGCCGGGGCCCTGCACGTCGAGGTGCGTGTGCGTGCCGCGCGCGGGAATCTTGAACTCGCCGCTCTTGGGCGGCTCGGGCCTGGCCCCGGCCGCCGCCGGCAGGCCGCCGGGTGCGCGCCACAGCCGCAGGGCGGCGGCCAATCCGGCGCGCTCCTCCTGCGAGAGCTCGGGCGTAAACGTTCGCACCGGTGTGCCGGCCGGGAAGCTCTTGTACTGGACCTGGTAGTAGAGGCTCTCCGGACGTTCGAGCTCGGTGAGCTCGACGCGGCATGACTTCGCGTACGGGATCGGCACGTAGGAGACCCAGCCGCCCGAGGCGTGCACCGCGAGGGGCGCGAGGAAGGGCGCGCGCGTGCCGCGGAAGAGCTCTTGGAAGGGCAGGTCGAGCCGCGGCGCGGCCTCGCCGTCGAGGAACACCCGCAGCCGCCCCTGCGCGTTCGCCGACCAGATCCGCGTGATCGCGCCCGGCCCCTGCATCTCGGCCAGCACGAACCGGTCGCCCTCGCGCCGCAGGAAGTGCCCGTGGTCCCGCCCCTTCCCACCCGGATCCGTCGACGCAAACTGCCCCGCCCTCACCCCCTCCTCCAACAGAGGAAGGTACCCGAAGTGACTCAGAGCAAACTCGACGGTCTGCGTTACGCCGTCGTAACGGCGCCCGGCGTCGTCCCCAGCCGCGCCGCCCGCAGCCCGCTCCGCCGCAGGTGGTGTGGCCTCCTTGGTGGTCTGGGCTGCGACCCCGGCGGAGGCGAACAACAGGAACACGACGTCGAGCGCTCGGCGATTCATGACCGTTGTCGAGTGCACCCGCTGCCGAGGTGCCGCGCAACCTCCACCCGCGTTACTTGCGCGTAACACGACCGTCGAGATTGCTCAGAGTCGTTTCAGATCATTGGTACCACTGGAACTCGCCGCCGGTGACCTCGGCGATCTTCTGCAGCTGGTCGCGGAACCACTGGGAGCGGTTGTAGGCGACCGTGTGGACCACGACCTTGTGGAAGCGGTTCAACTCGCGCAGGTGGAGGGTGACCCGGTTCCAGTGCACGTAGAGGCCGACCTCGGGCTCGCCCGAGGAGAGCAGGTACACGGTGTCGAGCGTGGGGTCCTCGCACACGGCCACGAGCGCCTGCCAGATGTTCTTGTTCCCACGCAGCTTCCCGGCGCGCAGGAACGCGAGCGCCGCCGCAGCGCTCTTCTTGGTGAGCGGGACCGCGCGCGGGTGAAGGCGATCCACATCGTTGTGGTAGGTGAACACGTTGAACGTGAGCCGCCCCTGCAGGCCCTCCAGCACGCGCCCGAGTTCGCCCAGCGCCGCGTCCTCCTTGCTGCAACCCTGTGCCTCGAGCGTCGCGGCCATGCTGGCAGACTTGTCGATCAGGAATGCGACGTGATCGCTCACCAGGTCGATGCCGTTGTACTTGGCGACCGTGCCGCCCTGGCGCCGCGTCGCGGGACGCGAGGCCTCCCCGGGGAACGCGAACGCGGCCTCGTTCTCGCGCCACCATTCCGCCCAGTCCTGGGCGCGCAGCATCGAGAGGCCCGTCAGCCCCTCCAGCGCGCGCATCGCCGCGCGCGCCACCACCGGCCGAGCGTCGGCGGCCGCACTCACCAGCCCGGCGACCGAACCCTTGGTGCGCACCTTCGCGAGGTTCTCCACCGCCTGCATGCGCGGCCGCCAGTCCTTGTCGGCGAGCGCGGCGAGCGAGCGCTCCTCCACGAGCTCCGGGTAGAACCCCGGCAGCGAGCCCAGCAGCGCGCAGCGAACTCCGCCGTCGGCGTCCGCCAGGGCCGCGAGGAACGTCCCGCGATGCTGGCGCGCATCGATCCGTGCCAGCGCCTCTGCGGCCAGCGCCCGCAAGTACGGGTCGTCCTTCCGCCCGCAAAGGCGCAGCAGCTGCGGCGCCGCGGCTGCGTGCCCGACCTGGCCGAGCGAGCGCGTCGCGGCCCGCACCACGGCGGGGTCGCGATCCTGGAGCGCGCGCACCAGCGTGCCCGCGAACGCCGCATCCCGGTAGAGCCCGAGCAGTTCGGCGCACCATTGGCGCACCTCGGCCGAGCCCGCGTTCTCCCTCAACTCCGCCTCCACGCGCTTGCGCGCGTACGGGTCGGTGAAGCGCGGCAGGACCTCCCACACGATGTCGCGATGGTGCGGGTTCGGCCCGTTGAGGACCTTGATCAGCACCTTCATCGACTCGACGTGGTCGAGTTCGAGGCAGATCTCCGCCCCGCGCCGGATGGTCGCCTCATCGCGGCCCTGGAAGAGGCACTGGATGGCCTCCTTGAGCCGTTCGGGATCGGGCGTCTCCTGGGCACCGAGCCGAGGGGCCGCGAGCAGCAGGACGACCAGGAAGGCGACGCGCGGATCCATGGCGTGGTGATGGCTCGAGCATCCGCGCCGCCGGCCGGCGTTACGGTCGCGTAACGCGACCGTCGAGATTGCTCAGAGTTGCTTCCGGAGTCTTCTGAGTTCTGGGTCCTTGGGGGCGATCTTGAGGGCGTCGTCGAGGGTTTCGCGGGCGGCGTCGAGGCGGCCCAGGTGGCCCAGGAAGAGGGCGCGGCTGGTGAGCAGCTGCACGTCGTCGGAGCGGGCCAGCAGCGCCTCGTCGACGCACTCGACGGCACGCTTGGGATTGCCACGCTTGTCGAAGAGCACGGCCATCTGGTGCAGTGCGTCGGGCTGCCCGGGCGAGAGGCGCAGGACCTCGGCCATGCGATCCAGCGACTCCTCGTCGCGCGCGAGGCGGCTCAACGCCACGCCCTGGAAGAACACCGCCGGCCAGAACTCCGGCTGGTGCGCCAGGAATACCTCGAACTCGGCCAGGCCGTGGCGCACGTCCTTCGCACCCACCACCTCGTCCACCGCGCGGCGGAACCGCGCCTCGAAGTCCTCGACCTGCAGCCCGAGGAGCGCGCGCAGGCCGCGGTCGCGCACCTCCGCATCCGGCGTGCCTCCCAGGCCTGCCTCGAGCTCCTCGCGGGCCAGCTCCTCCTCGCCCACCGCCAGGAGGCAGAGGCCGAGGTCGATCCGGTCGTCGTCCCACGCCAGGACGCCGGCGAGATCGGCCAGCGCCTCGGCGACCTCGTCCGGCGCATCGTGCTCGTCGAGGTGCTCGACCAGGTAGCGCAGGATCACCCCCACGCCGCGCCCGTCGGCCTCCCACTCGGCCGCGCGCACCGCACGCTCATAGGTGCGGCGCAGGCCGCGCAGCACCTTGTCCCAGGCCTCGGCCAGATCGCCGTCGGTGAACGCGAGGCGCGCCAGGTGCGCGAAGAAGTCCGGGTGGCCGTCGGTCTCGAGGCCCTTCAGCCAGAGGTCGCGCGCCTGGATGGTCGCGCCGCGGTTGGCGTACAGGATCCCCAGGGTCTCCAGGCTGCGCGCCGGCGGCGGCTCGAGCTGCACCGCGTGTTCCAGCCACGTGATCGCGCGCTGGTCGTCGCCCAACCCCACGAAGTGCTCGGCCACCGCCACGCACGCCTCGCCGTCGCTGGGCGAGCTGGCCAGGCAGCGGTCGAGCACGGCCGTGCAGGTCGACTCGCCCACGCGCTCGCCCTCGAGCGCATCGGCCAGTGCGAGATGCGCGGTGCGCAGCGCGAGTCCGAAGCTCGGGTCGAGGCGCAGCGCCTCGGCGAAGGGCCGCAGCAGCTCCTCGGGATCGTCCTTGGCCTCCACCGCCAGCTCGCCGCTCAGCAGGGCGGCGCCGTCGAGCCCGGCCAGGAACTGGAAGAACGCGCGCCCGCTCTTCGTGAGCAGTCGCGCCGGCGGTGGCAGGATGCGGATCTCCAGCACGCGCGCCAGCCGTTCGGAGAGACGGCGCAGCGCCGGCACCGGGTCGGCGAACGGCAGCAGGGCGCGCAGGGTCACCGCGTCGGTCTCGACCCCGGCCTCGAAGTAGCACGAGAGCGTGACCAGCACGCCTTCGTTGGCCACCGCGATCTCGCCCACCACCACCGCGCGCGCCCGCGGGACCTCCTCCTGCTCCTCGGCCGGCAGCAGATCGAACGCCTCCTCGGCGTCCGGCACGTCCTCCAGGTCCACCCAGCGCACCGGCCCCTCCTCGCCGGGGCTCTGCACCTCCAGCATCGCGGTGGGCCCCTCGTCGCCGTGGTTGATGAGCTGGTGCAGGAAGTCCGGGATGCGCCGTGCCAGGATCCCCAGCGCGCGCGGACCGAGTCCCGTGGGATCGGCGGCGAGGCGCTGTGCCAGGTCCTCGCGATCCGGGATCGCGAGCGGCAGGAAGAAGACCTCGGGGGGAGGGTTGGTGTCGTTCAACGGTCCAGGTTCACCCAAACGGACTTCGTCTCGAGGTAGCCGGCGATCGAATCCACGCCGAGCTCGCGGCCGAGGCCGCTCTCCTTGAAGCCGCCGAAGGGCAGCGCCGGGTCGTAGAGGTTGTACGTGTTCACCCAGATCGTCCCCGCCTTGAGGGTCCGGGCCGCGCGCAGCGCCTTGGACACGTCGCGTGTCCACACCGCAGCCGCGAGGCCGTAGCAGGTGTCGTTGGCCTGCGCGAGCCCGTCCTCCAGGTTCTCGCAGGCGATCGTCGTGAGCACCGGGCCGAAGATCTCCTCGCGCGCGATGCTCATGTGGTTGGTGGCGTGGGCGAAGATCGTGGGCGCGACGTAGAAGCCCTTGCCGCCGCCCACGTTCAGCCGCTCCCCGCCGGCGACCAGCCTGGCGCCCTCGGCCTTGCCCTTCTCGACGTAGCGCAGCACCGAGTCGAGCTGGCCCTTGGAGATCACCGGTCCCATGCGGGTGGCCTTGTCCATCGGATCGCCGACCTTGTATCGGGCGACACTGGTCACCAGCTTGTCCAGGAACGCGTCCTGCACCGAGCGCTCGACGAAGAGCCGCGACCCGGCCGCGCACACCTCGCCCTTGTTGTAGAAGATCCCGGTCAGCGCGCCCTGGACCGCGGCGTCGAGGTCGGCATCGGCCAGGACGAGGTTCGGCGACTTGCCGCCCAGCTCCAGGCTCACCCGCTTGAAGCTCTCGCCGCAGGCCCGCGCGATCTGCCGCCCCACCTCGGTCGAGCCGGTGAACGCGACCTTGTCGACCATCGGGTGCGTGGCCAGCGCCATCCCCGCCGAGCCGCCGGGCCCGGGGATGATGTTCAGCACGCCGGGCGGCAGACCGGCCTCGAGGGCGATCCGGCCCAGTGCCAGGAGCGAGAGCGGTGTGAGGCTCGCGGGCTTGGCCACCACGGTGCACCCCGCGGCCAGCGCCGGGCCGAGCTTCCAGGTGGCCAGGAGCAGCGGGAAGTTCCACGGCACGATCGCCGCCACGACCCCCACCGGCTCCTTCAGGGTGAAGGTGAACGCCCGCTCGTGGGTCGGAATCGTGGCGCCGTGGACCTTGGTGGCGAGCCCGGCGAAGTAGCGCAGGACGTGCGCCGCCATGGGGATCTCGACCTTGCGCGAGTCGAACCAGGTCTTCCCGGTGTTGAGGGTCTCCAGGCGGGCGACCTCGTCGGCCTGCGCGTCCAGGAGGTCGGCCATCTTCCAGAGCAGGCGGGCGCGCTCGGCCGGATGCGCCGCAGACCACTTGGGGAACGCCGCGCGCGCGGCCTTGACCGCCAGGTCGACGTCCTCGGTACCCGCCTCGGCGACGTGCGCCGACACCTCCTCGTTGGCGGGGTTGATCGTCGTGTAGGTCTTGCCGGAGGTGGCGTCGCGCCACTCACCGCCGATCAGGAGCTTGCCGAATTCCATGCCGGAGTGCGGGAAGGAGGATGACACAAGAGTGGTGGAGGTGCCAGGGGCTCGGGCCCCTGGGCGCGCAGCGGACCCTACCCGTGGGCGAGAATCCAGCGCCGGTCCGCGAAGATCCGCGCAGGGCCGCGGCGGCACGACCCTGCGCCGCTCCGCATTCGCGCGCGGCCTCGCCCAGGCCGGGCCTAGCCGGGCGGCCAGGCCATGTCGCGGCCGCCCAGCACGTGCAGGTGGAGGTGGGACACGGCCTGTCCGCCACGGCGGCCGTGATTGATCACGACGCGGTAGCCGTCGTCGGCGAGTCCTTCCCTGCGGGCCAGCCCGGCCGCCACCAGCAGCAGGTGCCCGAGCAGACCCTCGTCCTGTGGGCCGGCGTCGCCGAGCCGCGCCAGCGCCTTGCGCGGGATCACCAGGAGGTGGGTGGGAGCCTGCGGCGCGATGTCGCGGAACGCGACGCAGCGCTCGTCTTCGTGCACGAGCCTGGCCGGGATCTCCTGGCGCAGGATGCGGGCGAACACGTTGTTCGGGTCGTAGCCACTCACGATTCACCTCTCGTAGACCAGGATGCCGCGCGCGGCAATGCTCCGCGCCAGCGGCTCGGGCAGGACGGCAGGCCGATAGCCCAGCGCCACGAGGGCGTCGCTGGCCAGCGGCGTGCGCAGCGGCACCCAGGCGACGAAGCGCGTCGCCAGCCCGCGCGCGTCGGCCAGCACCTCTTCCGGCCGGATCTCGCGCGGCGGCCCGGGCCGCTGGCCGGCGAAGTAGTGCAGGCGCGGCATCTCGGTGGCCAGGCGCGCGCCGTCGCGCAGCTGCGGGCGCAGATGCAGCCCCAGTTCGCGCTCGACCACGCGCTCCGCGCCGCGCGCCTGCGGCAGGCGCATCAGGTCGGGCAGGAACGCCAGGAAGAGCAGCGGCAGGCGCGCCACGAAGCGGGGCGGCGCCACCAGCGGCGCGAGCCGCTGCCACGCAAGGCCGGCGAGGGGCAGCAGCAGCATCCCGTAGCCGGCCAGGAAGCGCAGGTTGCTGCGCAGCAGCGGCACGACCAGCACCTGCAGGGCGAAGAGGCCCGCCAGCAGCGCGGCGGGATCGCGCAGGCTCCACGGCCGCCGCAGCCAGAGGCCGGCCACGGCCAGCGGGAGGGCCACGAAGCCCACCGCCTCCGCCGCCGCGAGCAGGGTCTGGCCCAGTTCGGTGAAGTAGTGCAGCACCGGCACGACCCCGGGCTGGCCGATGCCGTCCGCATACACGAACCCCGCCTTGGGCGTGAGCACGAGCCCCTGGCCGCAGAGCCACGCCCCGAGCGGCAGCAGGCACGCCACGGCGGCCGCCGCGCCGGCGCAGAGCAGCGCCGCGGCGCGCGCACCCCGCAGCCAGAGCCAAGGCGCGCCGAGCAGGGCCAGTGCGGCGCCCTCGGGCCGGGTCAGGAACGCGAGCCCGGCCAGGACTCCCGCGAGCAGCGGCATGCCCACCGCCCCCGGGCCGGCGGCCGTGAGCCCGAAGGCGCAGCCCGCAACCCACAGGAAGAAGGGCCCCTCGCTCATGCACTCCGCCGGGTGGCGCGCGAACCACGCGCCGAGCGCGTAGAGCACCCCGGCCGCCAGCGCGGCACGGGCACCGAAGTGGCGTTCGGTGAGCGCGTGCAGGGGCAGCACCGCCAGCGCGGCGCAGGCGCAGGCGACCCACTGTCCGGCGGCCATCGCCGCCAGCTCCGGCGTGGCCGCGCCGGCCGGCAGCCAGCGCAGCCACGCCCCGGTCAGTGCGGCGTACAGAGGGTGGAACACCGTCGCGAAGAGCGCGCACGGCTCGCCGGCCGCGCAGCGCTCGGCCATCCACAGGTAGGTGGCCCCATCGCGCGCCGGCACCTCGGTGCGCAGGGCCACCAGCCCGCGCACCGCGGCGGCGAGGATCAGGAGCAGGAGGCGTGTGCGCATGGTTCTGGGCCGGACCTGCGCCGCGGGCGCGCGGCCGTCTTTTCCACCGCCCTCGGCCGCCACGGTTCGGCGGAGGGCCGCCAAGTGCTACAACCCCCGCGCGCCGCGCGCCACGGCGGGCCGCCACACATCCGGCGGCACCTTGCCCCGCGCGCGGACAGAGACCAAGGAAGGACCCATGGACGCAGAAAAGACGGATCTCGGCACCTCGATCGGACTCCTCGTGCTCCGCCTGGGCTTCGGCGGCTACATGGCCGCCCATGGCTGGGGCAAGGTGCAGATGGTCCTGGCCGGCGCCTTCGACAAGTTCGGCGACCCCATTGGCCTCGGCAACAAGCTGAGCCTGATCCTCGCCGCCGGTGCCGAGTTCGGGTGCGCCCTGCTGGTGCTCGTGGGCCTGCTCACGCGTCTGGCCGCGGTGCCGGTCGCGTTCACGATGGGCGTGGCGGCGTTCCTGGTGCACACCAACGACCCCTGGATGATGCATGCGGCCGGCGCCAGCAAGGAGCCGGCGCTGCTCTTCCTCAGCGCGTTCCTCGCCCTCGCATTCACCGGCGCGGGCCGCTTCTCGCTCGACGCCGTGCTCGGGCCGCGCTGGCGCGCGCGCAAGGGCCAGGGCTGAGCGGCCCGGACCCGGCAGGGCGCGGCCGGAGCCCGCCGCGACGGGACGTGCCGGCCGCCAGGCGCGGGTCGGTGATACTCCACGGCTGCCGCGCGGGCTCCGCCCCGGGTGGACCGCCACCCCCGCGCCGCCGCCTGGAGCCGAATCGATGCCCGTCCGCCAAGTCGTCTCTCTCGGTCTCTGCCTGCTCGCCGGCTGCGGTGGATCCGCGGCACCCTCCGCGGAGGTGACCGTCGCCCGCGGCACCGTGGTGCGCAAGGCGATCGCCACCGGCTTCGTCGAGCCGTTCCGCGAGGCCCAGGTGAACACCCAGCTCGGCGGCTTCGTGCGCCACGTGCACGTCAGGCTCGGGCAGAAGGTCGAGGCCGGCGCGGCGCTGGTCGAGGTGTGGCCCGCGCTGACCGAGCAGGACCTGCTGCGCGCCGAGCGCTCCTTGCAGGCGGCGATCGAGGGGGAGCAGGCGGCGCAGGAGTTCGTGGAGGGCGAGCACGTGCTCGCCTCCGTCACCCGCTTCCTGCAGGGCGAGCGCAACCTCGGCCGGATGAAGCAGGCGGCGGAGCGCGGCCGGCGCAGCGCCGAAGAGACGCTCGAGCTCCTGCGCAAGGGCGAGGTGGTGATCGACGGCCGCAAGATCGACTTCGCGGTGCGCGCGCCCGTGGCCGGGCACGTGCTCGAGGTCGCGCGCACCGGGGATCCGGTCACGCCGCGCAGCTCGTACGGCATCGGCACGGTGGTCGCGGTCCTGGGCGACCTGGACCGGCCGGTGTTCCGCGGCACCGTCGACGAGATCGACGTCGGCCGCCTGCGGGAGGGCATGGCCGCCGCGGTCGTCCTCGGCGCGCTGCCCGACGCCCAGCTGCGCGGCAAGGTGGTCGAGATCGGCCTGCGTGCGCGGCGTCAGGACGGCGCCTCGCGCTTCGACGTGCGCATCGAGGTCGAGAAGCCGGCCGAGGGCGTCGCGCTGCGCGCCGGGTTCTCGGCGGTCGCCGAGGTCGAACTCGCGCGCGCCGAGCAGGTGCTGGTCGTGCCGGAGCGGGTCCTGCGCTTCGACGGCCGCCGGCCGTACGTGCTGGTGCGCGGCGGCGGCGCCGCGCCCGAGCGGCGCGCGATCGAGACCGGGCTCGCCGACGGCCTCCTGGTCGAGGTCCGCTCCGGGCTGGCCGAGGGCGAACGCGTGCTCGAACCCCAAGGCGTCTCGCGCTGAGCATGGCCGGCCTGCGCGAGAGCCTGGCCGAGCTCGGCCACGAGCTGCGCCAGCAGCGTCTGCGCGCGCTGCTCTCGTTGAGCGGCGTCGCGTGGGGCACGCTCTCGATCCTCCTCCTGCTGGCCTTCAGCGTCGGATTCGCGGAGCTCTTCGCGCGCCGGCAGCAGGGGCTGGGCACCGGCATCGCGATCGCGTGGCCATCGCGCACCACGAAGGCGTGGCAGGGCCTGCCGCCCGGCCGGCGCATCCGGCCCACCCACGACGACATCCGGGCCCTGGCCCTCGCGGTGCCCGGACTCGAGGCGCTGAGCGCGGAATTCGTCGCCGGGGAACGCCTCCAGGTCGGCGCGCGCGTGCTGCGCGTCGAACTCTCCGGCGTCGACCCGGAGTTCGGACGGCTGCGGCAGCTGGAGCCCCGGCCGGGCGGCCGCTTCCTGAACGCCGCGGACCAGGACGGGCGCCGCAGGGTCGTGTTCCTGGGCGACGACCTCGCGCGCTCGCTCTTCGGCGCGGACGAGCCGGTCGGCCGCACGCTGCTCCTGCGCGAGGCGCCGTTCACGGTGGTCGGCGTGCTGCGGACCAAGGAACAGGACAGCGACTACGGCGCGCTCGACGAGGACCGCGCATTCGTCCCGGCGGCCACCTTCGCCGACGTGTACGGCACGCGGCTGGTGAACAACTTCGTCTACCGCGCCGCCGACCCCGCGCGCCAGGAGGCGTGCACCGACCGGATCGTGCAGGCGCTCGCGGCGCGGCTGCGCTTCGACCCGACCGACCGCGGCGCGCTCGGGCTCTGGGACACGACCGAGGAGCAGCGCATGGTCGCCACGATCTTCCTGGCGTTCCACGTGGTGCTCGGGATGGCCGGCGTGTTCACGCTCCTGGCCGGCGGCGTGGGGATCGCCAACCTCATGTTCCTGCTGGTGCGCCGCCGCACGTCCGAGATCGGGCTCAAGCTCGCCGTGGGCGCGCGCCCGGCGCAGGTCCGCCGCGAGGTCCTGGTCCAGACCCTGGTCCTGGTCGGCGCCGGCGGCACGGCAGGCGCGGTGCTGGCGGCAGGCGCCGTGGCTCTGGCCCGCTCGGGGCCATGGATCGCCGAGACCGGCGTGCCGCGGATCCCCACGGCCCTGGGCGCCGGCGCGGCGCTGCTCCTGCTGGCGGTCGGCGTCCTCGCCGGCTGGTTCCCCGCGCGGCGCGCCGCGGGCCTCGACCCCGCCGAGGCGCTGAGGGAATGATGCGCGAACTCGGCGAACTCCTGCGCGAGCTGTGGGCGGACCGCCGGCGCCTGTTCCTCGTGGTCGTGGCGCTCGGCTGGGGCACGCTCGGCCTCACCGTGCTGCTCGGGTTCGGCCACGGCTTCGACCGCGCGATGGTCGGCGTGCTGCGCGAGTCCGGCGACCGCATGCTGCGCCTCTCGGGCGGCGCGACCACCGTGCCGGCCGGCGGCCTGCCCGCGGGCCGCCCCGTGCCCCTGGCGCCCGAGGACGCCGCGGCGCTGCGCGCGCTGCCCGGGGTGCGCCTGCTGAGCCTCGAGTACACCGTGCGGGCCCGCGTCACGCTGGGCGCGGGCGAGGGGCCCAACGCGCGCGTGCACGGCGTCGACGATGCCTACGCCGAGGTGCGCGGGATCCGGGTGCGCGGCGGCGGGCGCTTCCTCTCCCCGATCGACGGCCAGGAGCGCCGCCGCGTGGCGGTGCTCGGGGACCGAATCGCGCGCGACCTCTTCGGCGCCGCGGATCCGATCGGCCGCACGCTGCTGGTGAGCGGCCAGCCCTTCTCCGTGGCCGGCGTGCTCGCGCCGCGGATCACGGTGATGACCTACAACGGCCAGGACGACGACAAGATCTTCGTGCCCGCCACGACCCTGCGGGCCCTCTTCGGCCTGCGCAATCCCTCGTTCGTCGTGCTCGAGGCGGCGCGGGCGGAGCGCAGCGCCGAGCTGGTGCAGGAAGTGCGCCGCACCCTCGCCGCGCGCCTGCGCTTCGACCCGGGCGACCGCGCCGCGGTGGCGATCCGCGACCATGCCGCCCAGGCGCGCGAGATCGGCGCGCTCATCCTCGGCATCCGCCTCTTCCTGGGCATCGTCGGCGTGCTCGGGCTCCTGGTGGCGGCGGTCGGGGTGGCCAACATCATGCACGCGCTGGTGGACGAACGGGTGCGCGAGATCGGCCTCCGGCTGGCGCTCGGCGCGCGCCCGCTGCAGATCCGCGCGCGGGCGCTGCTGGAGGCCGCCCTGCTCGTCGCCGTCGGCGGCGGCGGCGGGCTCGGGCTGGCCTCGCTGCTGCTCCTCGGCCTCGACGCCCTGCCCCTGGACCGCAGCGTGCGCGCGTATCTCGGCTCGCCCGTGCCGTCGCTGCCGGTGGCCGCGGGCATCGCGGCCCTCCTCGGGGCCTGCGCCCTGGTCGCGGGCTGGCACCCGGCGCGCCGCGCCGCGGCGGTGCAGCCGGTGGAGGCCCTGCGCCATGCCTGAGCCGCTCCTCGCACTGCGCGGCGTGAGCAAGGTGTACGCACGGGATGGCGCCCCGGTGCGCGCGCTCGACGGCGTGGACCTCGACATCGCGGCCGGCGAGTACGTGGCCCTGACCGGCGCGTCCGGCTCCGGCAAGTCGACGCTGCTGCACATCCTGGGCTGCCTCGACCGCCCGGACCAGGGCAGCTATCGCTTCGCCGGCACGGAGATCGCGAGCCTCCGGCCCGACGCACTGGCGCGGCAGCGGCGGGCCGTCGGCTTCGTGTTCCAGGCCTTCCACCTGCTGCCGCGTCTGAGCGCCGTCGACAACGTCGCGCTGCCGCTGCGCTACTCGGGGGTCGCGCCGGCGGTGCGCCGCGCGCGGGCGGTCGAGGTCCTGCGCCGGGTCGGGCTCGGGGACCGCCTCGAGCACCGCCCGGGGGAGTTGTCCGGCGGCCAGCAGCAGCGCGTCGCCGTGGCCCGCGCGCTGGTGGGCGCGCCGTCGCTGCTGCTCTGCGACGAGCCGACGGGCAACCTCGACTCGCGCTCCGGCGTCGAGGTCATCGAGCTCCTCGAGGAGCTGTGGCGCGAGGGCTGCACGCTGATCGTGGTCACCCACGACCCCGGGCTCGCGGCGCGGGCGCGGCGCAGGGTGTCGATGCGCGACGGCCGCGTGGTCGGCGTGGCGGAACAGGAGCGGTAGCCTCCGCCCATGCGACCCCTGGCACTCGTGCTCCTGACCGCCTGCGCGGCGCCGCCGGCGGATCGGATCGAGCTCGGCGAGGCCGTGCTCTTCGTCGCGCGCGACTGCGCACCCGACGCCGCGGGCTCGGTGCCCCTGGTGGTGCACTTCCAGGGCGGCGTGGCCGCGGTGGCGGCGGAATGGCGGAACAGCGGCGCGCCGGGCGCGCTCCTGGTGTCCACGCTGCGCGGGCGTTCCGGCGCGTTCGCGGGCCCCTATCGCGACGACCCCGCGCGCTTCGCCCGCGAGATCGCCGCGGTCGAGGCCGAGCTCGCGGCGCGCCTCCGCCGCCCGGTGCGCGCGGCACCCCTCACCGTGTCGTTCTTCAGCGCGGGCTACGGCGCAGTGCGCGAGCTGCTGCGCGACGCGGCGTGGGAGCAGCGCATCGCCACGCTGATCGCGCTCGACTCGATCCACGCCGACCGCGCGCGCATCGACGAACAGATGGCCGGCTTCGTGCGCTTCGCGCGCGCGGCGACGCGTGGGGACAAGCGCTTCCTCCTGGTGCATTCCGCGATCCGCACCGAGTACGCCTCCACCACCGAGTGCGCCGACCATCTCCTGGCCGCGCTCGGCCTGGAGCGGCACGCGACGCCGCGCGCCGTCGCCGGCACGGCGCTCGCGAGCGAGGCGCGGGCCGGTGGGTTCGAAGTGCTCGCGATCCCCGGCGGCGACGCGGCCGCGCACGTGGCGTGCTTCCGCTTCCTCGCGTTCTTCCTGCGCGCGATGCGTGCTGCGCCCGCGCGCGACGATCCTTGACGTATGCGTGAGGTGCCGGGCGAGCGGCCTACATACCCCGGTGCGCGCCCGCGGCGTCGCACAAGCATCCGCGCGCGGCTGCGTGGCAACCGGTTTCGCTCCCACCTTTCCGCTTTCGCCCAGCGCCCTTGGGACGGGCGCTTGCCGTCCCGTCCAGCCGGGGGAGCTGCAGCCTCCGGCGCTCGCGCCACCGTTTCAGGACGGAGAGGCCCTGCGCTCGCACGCGTCGATCGAGGTCCTCCTCATGTTGACCGTCCTTGCGATGGTCGCGCCGGACCAGGGCAGCAACTGTTTCACGTATTCTCCAGCCGTGGATTCCGCGAGCGGCGAGGACACGCTGACCCGTGACGCAGCGCCTCGCGCCGCCGCCCCCGCCGCAGCCGCCGCGGAGCGTGTCGTACCTCTTCTGGAACCCGGCGCACGGGATCGGGATGTGGGACTTCATGTCGCCGCTGGACTCGGTGTATCAGGTCAACCCGCGCGGCTGGGGCGACGTCCACAAGCCGCCCCCGGGCTTCCCCGGCGGCGAGGTCGTGCCCTACCTGCCCGGACACGAGTGGCAGGGCATCCGCGTCAACATGGAGCTCTTCGACCCGGACAACGCGTCCTGGCCGGCGCTGGGCTTCTCCAACAACCTTCCCACGTTCCTGATCGTCCAAGGACCGGGATCCGACGTGCCGGCTCTCGAGCTGGGCGGCGAGCAGCAGTCGGGGAGCAGCGGCTCCGGGCCGCGCCGCTCGATGCTGCCGTCCGACACCCAGCGGCTCGAGCACGACAGTGCGGCGCACCGCCGTGCCCAGGAGGCGTTCCGCAAGCTGCAGGGCAGCAAGTGAACTGAGCACGGCCGCCGCGGTCCCGCCGCGGCGGCCCCATGGAGGACTCCCATGAACACCCGACACTCCGAGCCACGCAGAGCCGCAGCGCTCGCCATGGCGTGCACCGTGCTCAGCGCCCTGCTGCCCGCCCAAGGCGACCGCGTAGCCCCGCTCCCGCTCCTGGTCGAGCTGGCCAAGCAGCCGATCCCCCGCGCCGCGCCGGATGACCGGGCGATGGCCGTGAAGCTGGCCGACTTCGACGGCGACGGGGACCTCGACCTGATCCTCGGCGGGTACGGGCTGGTGCAGTTCCCGCCGCGCCTCTACCTCAACGACGGCAACGGCACCTTCCGGGATGCCACGTCCACGCACCTGCCGGCGATCAACGCCTACACGAGGGACATCGCGGTGGGCGATCTCGACGGCGACGGACATCCTGACATCGCGCTCGCGAACCAAGCGATCGGCCTCGGCATGGCCCCGTTGAAGCTGCTGCTGAACGACGGCTCTGGGAGATTCCGCGACGAGACGAGCCAGAGGATCACGCCCGCGTTCAGCACTGGCCACGTCCTGCTCATCGACGTCGACCAGGATGGATCGCCGGATCTACTCTGGGAGGATACGGGGACTCTGTTCCTGTTCATCAACGAGGGCAAGGGCTCGTTCCGCCTCGACACTTCCAAGCTCCCGCCTCTTCGACCTGCCAACATCACCGGCCTCGCCGCCGGCGATCTGGATGGCGACGGCGACCAGGACATCGTCGTGGGCGGCACCTGGGGCCCGCGGCTCCTGATCAACGACGGCATCGGAAGGTTCACCTACGAGTCGGCCACGCGGCTGCCGCCACTGACGCGCAACTACTTCATGCCGGAGCTGGGTGACGTCGACCGCGACGGGGATCTCGATCTCCTGATGACCGACTACTACGGGCTGCTGGAGCTGTTCCTCAACGACGGCAAAGGCCGTTTCGCCCACGTCACGTCCACACACCTGCCGGCGACGAATCGCTGGGCTTGGCGAGTCTACCTGCGCGACCTCGACGGCGATGGCGACTGCGATATCCTCAACGCGACGACGATCGGTGCCTGGGGCCTCTTCGATGGCGAGGAGCAGGTGCTCGAAAACGACGGGAGCGGTCGCTTCACCGATGCCACCAGCCGGTTCATCGCCGATCTCTGGGATGGCGGGACACCGATGGCTGCGGTCGGTGACGTCGACGGCGATGGCGATCTGGACGTCGTGCTTCCGGATGCGGGTGGCGCTCAGCATCCGCTCGGCCGCCAGCGCCTCTACCTGAACCTCACCCGGCACCTCCACGCATACGGTGCTGCCGCGCTCGGGCAGCCGTACATCCTCACGATCTACGGCTCCCCGGGAGCCATCGCGCTGCCGCTGATCGCATCCTCCGCCCAGCGCACGCCGATTCCGCCCTTCGGCACGTTCGGCCTCGCGCCGGACGCGCACGTGGCGCTTGCGGCGGTGACCCTCGATGCATCGCGCCAGGGGACGGCGATGCTCAAGATCCCGCAGGATCCCGCCCTGCTCAACCAGACGATCTACAGCCAGGTGCTGCTGATCGACCCGAACCAACTCCTCGCCAGTCGCTTCACCAACGTGATGGCGGACCGGATCCGCTGACCGGCGCAGCGGCCCCCGGCGCTGTCCCGCTGCACTCGTCGATCCGCTTCCGTCCGCCACGCACGCCCGAGGTGCTGACGCGCGCGTGAGGTGCTGGGCGCGGACTGAGACGTCCCTGCGGCGTAGCGTCCGTCGCGCGTTCGTGAACGTTGCGGTGCGCGACTGCGCCGCCGGCTGCGGACGACGTAACCTGCTACGTGCGCTTTGGGGCCCTGCCCGCCCTCTTGGTCGCCGCCGCAGCGGCGCGGGTCGGATGGTGTCCTGTGCGCGGATCGCCGCATGGCGGAGGTGAGCAGCTCAGTCCATGGAAGTGCGCCGAGTCGATCGGGACGACGTCCTCGAGTACCACCTGACGCTGCGCGGGGCGCCCGGCGTGTCCGCCGTGGAGGACGCGGTGCGCATGTACCGCGAGATCGCGCGCATGCTCGCCGCCGAGCGGGTCCAGGTGTTGCAGGAGAAGGCGTACGGACC
>JADLFX010000110.1 GCA_020849665.1 Planctomycetota bacterium
CGACCCCTGGGTTCCGCGCGGGCCGGCGGGTGCCCAGCCCGTGTGGCTGGTGCCCGCAGGGCAGCGGGTCACGCGCGGCTCGTCGTGGCTCGACCCCGCCAACGAGTTGATGTGCCACGCAGCGGCCCGCGTGCCCACGAGCCCGAGCACCACGTCGCCCCGCATCGGATTCCGTTGCGCGAAGAGCGCGAAGCCCTAGACCCGAGCGCGGCACGAACCGGCCGCGCGTGATCCACGAAGGAGGAGACCATGCCCCGACGCAAGACCGCGAGCGCCGTGCCCAAGGCGGAGAACCACGGAACTAGAAAAGAGGAGCCGCTGCTCGGCATCCGGATGGCGAACTGGAGGTTTCGAAGACTCGACCCCCGGGAGAGCCGCGCGTTTGTGACGGCGGCATTGCGGGATCTGCGGAGGCTGCTGCTGGCGACATCGACGGGGAAGACGCGTCGTTTGGCCGAGACGGTAGAGGTCGAGCCGGACTGCCCGGTGGTCGAGGTGGAGTACCGACTCTGTGAGGTGGAGGGGCAGGGGTGGGTGTGGTGCCGGTGTGAGCTGCACCATTGTCCGGATGGCCATAGCTACTGGACGTGCGAACCTATGGCTCCGTAAGGAGTTAGGGTGAAGTCGTCGTGGCCAAGGCACGGTGCTTCGGTCGGGACGCTACAACAATTGTTCTGTCCTATAGCTATGCGACACCACAACTTACGTCCACCGGACATGATGTCCGCAACTCGATCAGGAGTGCATCCCACCGGCCGGACCGCGGGCTGCTCCCTCGTGGAATGCGTTTACGATCGGCCGCATGTCACCCGTTCATCCAGACGCGTAGTGATCTTCCGCCTCCTGCAATTGCGTACCGAAGAAGGGCTGTCCCTGCGGATGCTCTCGTCCCGTTCTGGCAACCCTGTCGGGACTCTGAGCTCCTGAGCCTATCGTTTGCAGCGAGCGGCCAGTGCTCCTGCGTTCCGGGACGTTGACACAATCGACTGCCCAGTTTAGGGCCGGCGCACGCAGTGTCTTCTCCCATAGACGTCACGCTGCGTGATCCCGGCGGCGTAGTCGTGGAGCTACGTGGCGAGGTCAGGCGAAGAGCACCTCACTGAGAATCCGACTCTTCAAGTTGGGCTAACAGCGGAACGCATTGTCTACCCTACGCCTCGTCGTTGACGAATATATCGTACTCGACTTCGCACTGGATCCCGAAGTAACTCTCTGTTCGCAGCAGCAAGTCGCTTCGTCCGTGTCTAGCCATATGCGCCCTCGCATTGTCACGTTCAGGACTTGGGCGGATCTCAATCCGTCCGTTCCTGTAATAGTCGATCTGGTAGACATCGATTCCAACGAATCCAGTGATTACCGGCGTATTAGGGCCACAGAGTATTATGTACCCATCGTCAGGCGCCTTGCAGCGCAACATCAGCGCGTTGTCACCAGTGCTTGCCAGCACGGGCAGCCTCTCTGACAACGTCTTGCCGTCTTGCTCTATGAATCGCACTCCCCAGTGGACTTGGTCAAGTACGCTTCGTTCTGAGGGCCCGTACGAGCGTCCAAAGATAGCTATGTCGTATCCATTCCAATGATATGTCGGAATACCATCGATCTTGTCCGGAGGGCCGTTGAGCTTGACAGACTCGCGACGCGTCGCTCTTCCCGTGAGCTTGATCTTGATGTCATGGTTGCGCTTCACCTCGATTCGCGCCTTGTCCGAAACGCCGCTGTCCATCGACGCGAACCGATCACCGTAGTGTGTGACAATGGACCCACTCACTGCCGGCGAGCGCTGTCGCGCTGCCGAAGAATCGGCTCCAGTAGTATTCAGCGCTGTGGCCTCTCGCAGGCTCCTGGAAAAGAGCGCAGTGGCATCCCTAGGCAGCGGGCGCTTCTTCCAGAGCGACACTGCGATGACGGGCCAGTGCGTAGGTTCGTCGGTCCTCCGGAACACTAGGGACGCTCTGTGGTTTGTGGTGCTCTCTGCGTCGAAGTCGACGGTATACTCGCCCTGAGGCAGCTCCTTCTTGTACTCGCCAAGCTGCGCACGCACGGCATTGGCGTCGCGATTCTCAAATGCAAAGCTTAGCTCCCCTGCCACTACGACTGCGCTGATAAGGACTACTTCCGAGCTGTCGCTGGTCAGCTGCTGTACGTACTCGTTGTAGCCAGCATCGGAAGTGTCGTAGATGTCCGCGATCTCGTCGAGTCGGATAATGCGGGCGTTCCCGACGCTGAACGAGACCTTGCCCTTGGTCTGTCGGCTAAGTCGAACGGCGAACGAGTTGGGTAGCTCGAATAGGTTCAATGCCGCACCCAACTCACTCTGAGTCGTAGCATCGAAAGTTCGCGTATGCGCGAGGTACATGTAATCTTCGGGCTCAGACACCTTGATAGACTGCGGTGGGCGCTTGAGCCTGTGCTTGCCCTGTTCGAGATTCCAAATGGTACCAGGTGCGACACCGCCTTCCGCAGGGTACCAAAGGACGTGCCCCGCGTCATCTGCGACGTGGCGCCGCAGTGCATCTAGGGGTTCCAAGCTGGTGCATCCCGTCAGGAGGCACACAAGCACAATAACCACCGACCACAGAACGCCACTGTGCTTCATGGGCTGCTCCAAAGTTGTGCTAGGGTTGTCGCGGGCCTTGGTGATGCGTGCCAAGGAGAGGGGGTGACTGTATTAGGCGCACCTTCAACACGTCCATGGCGGCATTGTTTCACTGTACAGCAAGTGCCCGGGGCGAATCAAGAGGCCGGGAGCTCGAACCGCATGTGTGCACTGTGATGAGCGGCCTGAATCGCCCGCACTTCCAGCGGTGAGGCCGCCCGCGGTCTCCTTCCTGCGTCGCTCGCAGGGTACCTCATCCTTCCCCTCTTCCTTCGGGTGGTGACCAAGCGCGGCGATGTCGTGCCTACTGCGCAAGCACCCGTGCTGGCGGTGACGCCGCTGGTTCGTTCCTGACCCGCGGCGAAAGGAACGCCATTGCGTCTGCTCCGAGCCGGATGACGGTCGACGACGAGGTTCCCGAGGTTCGCCAGTTCCTGCGGCAGGTTCACAAGCATCTCGGTCGAGCCCTCGGTGGCGCGATCCGTCGCGGCACCGTGCCTGCAGAGACTGCCAGAGATCGCGCCCGGTTGTGCTTCATTAGTCTCCCTATGGCTGGCCCTGCTGGACGTGCGAACTCATGACTCTGTAAAGAGTTAGAATGGAATCGTCGCGCATTGGCCACGGCGCTCTGGTCGGGGCGCTACAACAATTATTCCGTCCTATAGCTCTGCGGCACTGCAACTTATGGCCGCCGGACATGATGTCCGCAACTCGATCGAACGTGCCTCGCTCTGACCGGATCGGGTCCCGCTGGCCTGCCATGCTGATCAGCACGCGGCGTCCTTCTGGCGAGCCGGCATGAATGTCGTGTGGCGGGACCGCGCCCATCCCGTGCATGGTTAGCCTTCATGAGCAGATGGAGGTTTGGTTGCCGCGTGAAGGTCGCCCTCGACCTCGCCCGGGGCTCTCGGCGTGCACCGTGCCCCCATGCAGGTCGAGGATCCGGGCGACCAGGGTGAGACCGAGGCCCATGCCGTTGACCGCGCGGGTCGCCGAGGCTTCCGCCTGGCGGAAGGCCTGGAAGACATGCGGGGCGAACTCATTGGGGATGCCCACACCTGTGTCGGTGACCGACAGCTGCGCATGCATGGTGGACCGTGTCAGCGTGGAGTGGATCCTCCCGTCCAGGAAGTGTTGGAAGTACGGTGGGCGACGAGCCCGACGGTGTGCGTCCTTGGATTCCTGGCGCCTTTCACGGGTGCATGTAACGTGCTCCACCTGAGCAGGCAGGCTGCACTCCCTGTGCGGCGCGATCGCAGCTTCGGGCCAGAGTGTGAGGAGCCCAGTAGGCGCGATGCCGCAGAACCGCGGCGCTATTCCTCGGGACACTCTGTGTGATCCCCGACGTCCGACGCGGCCTCGCGCGGGTTTGTACTCGACGAGCCGGGCCAGTCTGCAATTCCGCGGTCGCTTCGGACTGCATGCCATCGGACACAACGTGGAGTTCGCAAACGGAGGACAGCGATGAGCGACACATCGAAGCCATCTGAACCAGTGAAGAAGGACCATGGTCCGGACCCGGAACAGCCTCGGTTGTTCGTAGGGCAGTCGTCGCGACGCGAGCTGTTTGACGCGGCTGCCCGCATCCTCATCGGCGCCTTCGGAGCGAAGGCGTTCTTGGACGTCGCGACGATCGACTCGCTCGCAGCGCAGGACGGACTGGACCGTGAGGCAGTGCGGAAGGCACTGCAGGACAAGCTCGGGGCCCAGGAGGCGGCGGCGGTGAAGCCAGCGCTGGACGGCGCCTCTGCCCTGCCGGCGGAGGGCGCCGCGGGCTGCGCATGCGAATGCTCTTGCACCTGCACTTGCACATGCGGTTGCACCTGCCACTGCGATGGCGAACCCTGCCAGTGCCTCTGCGACTGCGGATGTTCCTGCAACTGCGGATGCAACTGCCTCTGCTCGTGCACCTGCTCGTGCGTGTGCGACGACGAGACCCAGCGCGTGACGAACGCCACGAGCACGGCCGGCAGCGAGCACACGGCCAAGGATTCCGGGACGTTTGGCAACGCCACGGCGGGGACCTTCGACGAGACCTTTGGGGCGGACTGGGGCCAAGCTGGAGGCAAGGCCTCGGTGGCAGGCGTGAACAACAACGCGCTGGTCACGCCCGACGCCCCGACGGCGACCGCGTCCGCGTCCACGGCCAGCGCGAAGGGCCAGGTCAGCAGCACGTCGAACCAGCACCAGAACGACGAGTCCAGCGTGGAGAGCGTGTTCCAGCCCAGCTACGTGCGTGAGGGTCGCGCAGCTGTGTGGCAGCAGCTCAGGAGCGCGTAGTCCGACGACCATCCTCGGAGGCATCATGGCACCGACCGCCACCGCCGCAGCCACGCCGTTCGTGCATCTCTTCCGCACGGAGCAGGGAGCCTACGTGTACGACGCGAACACCAACCGCATCGTGGCGGTGGACCAAAGCGTCCAAGCCGTACTGCGCCACTTCACTACCGACAGGTCAGAAGAGGAGGTGCTCGACGCTGCCCGTGCCGAGCACCCGACTCTCGCGGTGGAGGTGCTGCGGCGTGCCTACCACGATGTGCAGCAGGCTCGACGGCGGGGTCTCTTCTCCACGTACCGCCCCAAGGATTTCGTCCCATGGGAGGTGACCGAACAGCGCCGGCAGACCTACGCGAGCGGGCTCCAGCAGCTCATCCTGGAGCTGACGGAGCAGTGCAACATGCGGTGCCGGTACTGCACGTACTCCGACCACTACCCGCTGACCCGGGGCTACTCACAGCGCACGATGCCGATCGAGGTGGCGGAGGCGGCCGTGCACTACTTCCTGGAGCACTCCACTGGGGTCGAGGGAAAGGCCGCCGTGACGTTCTACGGCGGCGAGCCGCTGCTGCGCATGGACCTCCTGGAGCGCTGCTGCCGACTTGCGCTGGAGAAGGCCGGCGATCGGGTGCGTTTCCAGCTGACCACGAATGGCACGCTGCTGACCGTAGCGCATGCGCGACGGCTCGCTGCCATCGGGATGAATGTCCTGGTCAGTCTGGACGGACCTGGGGCGGTGCACGACGCGAACCGGGTGCTGCGCGGCGGCAAGGGGACCTTTGCACGCGTCTCCGCCAACCTGCGGGCCGTCCGCCAGGAGTTGCCGGAGTTCTACCAGCACAACCTCGGCTTCGTGTGCGTCCTGGGGCCGACGACCAGCCCCAAGCAGGCGTTCGAGTTCTTCGAATGGGAGCACGAGCTGCTCGGGAACGGCATTCTGGTCGTCAACTTCGTGTCCGCTCAGGACTCGGACTACTGGGAGCGCCACCCGCCTACGTCGGCGTGGCGGGAGGAGCTCGATCAGCTGCGTGCGGAGTACTACCGGCGGCTGATCTCGGGCGGAGCGCGATCGAAGTTCCTCGACGCACTGTTCCAGAAGCCGTTTCTATCTCTGTGGCGGAGGGCCAAGCAGGCTCGCCTGCCAGCGACGATGCCGCTCCACGGCTGTTGCGTGCCTGGGTCTCGGCGGCTCTTCGTGGACTGCCACGGCACGTACCACATCTGCGAGCGGATCAACCGCACCGTCCCCGTCGGGGACGTCACGCGCGGGCTCGACCTGGAGCGCGTGCACCAGGTCTGGGACCAGTACCGGGACGCGTGTCGGAGCTCGTGCTTGGGTTGCTGGGCGTTCCAGTACTGCCCGCGCTGTTTCGTCACGGTGGGAAACGGCCAATTCGCCCTGGACCAAGCCGAGTGCGCGCGGATTCGCGACGTGGTCGCGAGCGACATGGAGGACTTCTGCCGGATCGCCGAACGGAACCCGTTCGCGTTCGAGTTCATGCGTGGAATCAAGGTGCGGTAGCGGGCGGATCTGACCACACACCGTAGGCATGGCCCGGGCGGAGATGTGACGTGCGCGACGCAGTGTTGTCATCCCCGGTAGCGGTCCATCCGGCGGAGATGTGCGCTCCACCCGGGTGCTTCGCCAAGGGACGGCGGTGATACCTGCGCGCGCGTGGCGGAGTCACGGAGGAGAAGTCTGCTCTCTAGATCGCACCTGCAGGCACTGGCGAGCGGAGCGCGCATGAACTCTGGCCGGGCGCGCCGGGTCGGAGGGCCTGGACGAGCGCGACCGTACGCACGTAGAGTCGTTCGCCGTAGGAGGGCAGGTTCATGTCGCGACGGAATCTGGTCACGGCTGCGATCGTCGCAGCGCTCTTGTTTCTGACGGGCGTCCTCCTCTCCAGGAACGGGGACGTGGGAGTCCAGCGCGCAGGAACCCAGGAGGAGTCCAGCGCGCGCGGAGCACCGGCCCACGTTGCCAGTGCCCCGATGGGCGAGACACCGGTTCTCGCGTCGCGACAAGCGCACGCCGCGGAAGAGGAAACGCTGCAGATCCTCGTGGTAGCCAAGGACACGCAGCTCCCGGTCGCCGGAGCGCGCGTGACCGTGGTCGACAGCGAGGCGCTCGCGGCGGCCCTCGCCAAGGAGCGCTGTGCGCGCGACACGCCCCGCGGGCGCGTGATCCAGGAGCAACTCGCGATCACGATGAGTACGGACGCAGCGGGCAAGGCCGTTGTGTCCCACCCGCGCAAGCGGCTGATCGTCGAGGCACAGCGCGAGGAACTGTGGGGGGTGGCCTACACTCAGGCTCCGCTGCCCGGGATGGTGCGGATCGAGATGGAGCGGGACCACCGCCTTCGCGTCGTCCCGCTGTCGGCACAGGGCAGCCCCGTGCCCGGGGTCCCGGTGAGCCTACGCACGTGCACCGCCACCGCGCCGCTCAGCTACCTGGACAAGACCACGGTGTCGGAAGCGGAGTCAGGAGTTGCGGTGTTCGAGCACGTGCAGCGGCGCTTCCAACTGGGCCCGCGAACGGGCTGGCACGTGACGTGGGGATTCCCGAGCCTCCCGGACCTTCGCGTTCCCGTGGCGGAGAACAGCCTCGGCGGGCCGGCGATCCTGGTGACCGTCCCGTTCCACGGTGGGTTGGACCTGACGCTCCAGAGCGCCACGGAAGCTCCGCCCAATTGGGAGTCGGTCACCGTTGCCCTGGAGGCGTTTTCCGGAATGCCGGGAGAACGAGACTCGACTCCGGTCTGGGCGCCAGGAGAGTGGACGACTCGGACGCCGGACGGGCAGGGGCGGGTCGCTGTGGACTGGCTTGGCACCGGCCTGTGGGTGAGGGTCACGGTCAAGGTGGCGGGGGCGACCGTGGTTGTCGAGGCGTTCCCTGGGCCGGGCGGTACGGGCGAGCGGGTGGCGCGCGCAATCCGGTTCGGCGATTCCGAATCGCTGCCGAGGTTGACGGGGAGGCTCCGGACCGCCGAGGGCGCGCCCTATCGGGGCGCGGACGTGCAGTGCCGGTTGGTGGCAGCAGACGGAAGTGTCCTGGAGCGACCGATGCAGGTCGGAGCGGAAGGCGAGTTCCGTGTGCTGCTGGACGTGCGGGCCCAGGTCGGCGTGGAGGTGGAGTTGCGTGCCCGCGTGGACGGCCTCCTCGCAAGTTGTGTCCACAAGGTGCCGAGGCCACTCGTGGCGGGAGACAATCCGCTCGGGGATCTCTACCTCCGCCTGGGCGAGCACATTGCCTCGGGGAAGGTGACGGACACCCTGGGGATGGCCGTTGAGGGCGCGGCCTTGCTCGCCCTGCAACCGTTGGGAAACGGCGAGTGGGGAGCTGTCCGGGTCGGAGGCACGGACCGCACGCGCGAGGATGGAACGTTCGTGCTGTGCCTGCCGGCAGAGCGCACGAATCACCCGGAGCGGTGGCGGATCGCCGCGAGCAAGAGAGGGTTCGCCGGCGCGACCGTGGAAGTGGGGCACGGGGCAAAGGACGTAGGGCTCGTGCTGCGGGCGGGCGGCAGCTTGGCGGGGGCGATCGAGCCGAGTGCCGGGTCGGCTGCGATCGACTACGAGCTGACCTTGCAGGGACAGGAAGGAGCGTGGGGGATCGGGGTAGGCAAGGACGGGACGTTCGCGTGCCAGGACTTGCCGGAGGGCACGTACGCGTTGCTCGTGCGCCTCAGGAACCGGCTTGCGAACCGCGAGCTCGTACGCGTGGACGGCTTGGAGGTGGTTGCGGGCCGCGTGTGTCGCGATCCGCGCATCCAGCGATTGCGCCTGGCGGAAGGGATGGTGTGTACACGCGTCGTCGTGAGCGACGCGGAGACGGCCGCGCCAATCCAGGGCGCCTGGGTGGGCACCGACACGAAGGATGGGGAGGCCAGCACGACCGACGTGGAGGGCGCTGCCCTGTGGATGGGAACCGAGCCGCCACGCAGGCTGATCGTGCGCGCGCGGGGCTATCGAGAGGCGGAAGTCCCTGCGCCGGGGAACGAGGCAAGGGTGGCGCTGGGAAGGGCGAACAGCGTTTGGTTCGTGTGCGGTCCAGGAGTCGTGCCGTCCCGGGCGGACGGCACGAAGGTAGGCGTGCAGCTCCGCAGGAGGTTGGCCGGGGGATGGAGCGAGGCTGCTGTGCTGGGGGGCGGGCGCTGGTGGTTGGAGACGGACATGCAAGGGATCCGCCTCGCACCCGGCGAGTACATGGCGGTACTGGTCGTCCGGGTGCAGGACGGTCAGCGGGTGCTGGAGGAGATCCTGAACGACCAGACCGTGGCGATTCAGGTGAGTGGGGACGAGGGTCAGCGGGTCCATCTGCCGCTGACGAGGGAGCAGAGGCAGCGCGTCGAGGCTCGGCTGCTGGAGCGGCTGCGAGGGCACTGAC
>JADLFX010000111.1 GCA_020849665.1 Planctomycetota bacterium
CTTCTGCAGCGCCTCGAACGCCTCCGCCGCCTCGGCGAGGGCGCCGCGCTCGGCCAGCAGGTAGCCCAGCGCGATCCGCCAGCCGGCCGCGACCTGCTTGGGGTCAACCCAGGCCCGCAGCACGGGCAGGAGCGCGTCGGATCGGTCCAACGCGACCAGGAGCCGGAAGAGTCCCCGGCGCCCGGCCTCGGGATCCTCGGCCGCGGCCGCGCGCTGGCGCAGGAGCTCGAGCGTGCGCTCGACCAGGTCCGCGCCGGCGTCCTTGGCGATGCACAGGTGGCTCAGCACCAGGATCGCGCGCTCGCGCAGCACCGCGAACGCCGGGACCTTGGCGAGCCCGGCCTCGGCCTGGGCCAGAAGCTCGCGCGCCTCCCCCTCGACCTCCTGGGCCGGGGCGCCACCCGCGACCCTGAGGCACAGGGCCTCGATCGTGTACCACGGCCTGCCATCGTCGTCCGCCTCCTTGGCGCGGCGCCGCAGGGCCGCCGCGAGGTCCGCGCGCGCCTGGCCGCGCGCCTGCGCGACCTTCTGGCGCAGGACCGTGCGCTCCCAGGTCTCGCGCACCTCCTTCGGCCCGAGCAGGCCCTCGAAGCGCATCCGCTCCGCGGCGTCGGCGGTGCCGCGCACGAGCGCGGCCAGCGCCTCGGCCCGGCGCGCCGGGTCCCGTTCCGCCAGCCGCGCCGCGAGCAACGCGAAGAGCTCGTCCTCCAACGCCTCGCTCCAGGGCTCGCCGGGCAGGCGCTCGGCCAGCACGTGGGCGAACTCCACCCGCATCGGGTTCTTCGGGTCCGCCACCTGCTCGCGCAGGAACGCCAGCGCCGCGGCGCGCTCGCCCTGCGCGTCGAGCAGCCCCAGGACGTGGCGGGCGAGCGCCGCGCGCTCGTGCTCCTCGGCCGCGCCGGCCAGCCGCGCGCGCAGACCGGCCACCACCGCCTCCCACAGGCCCCGGTCGACCTGGGTCCGCCCCCATGGGATCCACTGCAGGTAGCGCTGGAGCCGCTGCAGGGACATCGCCGCGATCGCCCCAGGGGCGGCGAGGTCGGCGGCCAGATCCTTGCGCAGGCGCGCTGCCGCGTCCGTGGGGTGGAAGCGCCAGTCGCCGACGATGCGTCCCGCCAGCCAGCTGTCCTGGTCGCTCGCGGCGAGCCCGCGCGCCAGACGCGCCAGCGGCCCGTGCCAGCGTTCGTCGGCGCGCCGCAGGTGGAAGCCGTGCCCGTCGCCGAGCGCCACGCTGACCGCCGCGCCCAGCCGCGCGAACGCCTTGGGGTCGGCCAGGGCGGCGGCCGGCTCCAGCGCCAACTGCTCCGCGACCCATGCGTCCGCGGCGTGCTCGTCGCCCAGGAGGTAGAGCACGCTGGCGAGGCGGTGCCACGCCTCCTGGGACGCGGTGGCCTCGGCGGTCCACGCCTCCAGCACGGCGCGCGCCTCCACGAGGAGCGCACGCCGCAGGAGCGAGCCGGTCCACAACTGGTGGAAGCCGTCGCGCTCCGCCTGGGTCCAGGCGTCCTTGCGCGCCAGGGCGTCGCGCAGCAGCGCGACCGCCTCGTCGTCGCCGGACGCCTGCACCAGGGCCGAGGCGAACGCGAACAACGCCGCGTGGTCGTCGGGTTCGGCGTCGCGGATCTCGCGCAGGACGCGCAGGGCCTCGCCGTGCCGGCCCAACTCCAGGAGGAGCTGGTGTTCCTTGGCGTTCCAGGCGCGCCGCCGCAGGGTCGCGCGCGGATCGCGGTCGCCCGCGTCCGGACGCAGCGTCTGCCACAGCGCGTGCCGTTCCTGCGCGGCCAGGATCCCGGCCAGGAGGCCGAGCAGGTGGTGCGGCAGGAACACCTGGGGTTCGCGGGCGAGCCCTGCGGCCAGCGCGCGCGCCAGGCCGTGCGCCGCCTCGCCCTTGCGCGCCATCGTGAGGAGCTGGAGCCGCAGCCAGGGCACACCCGGCAGGGCGCCCGCGGCCTGCGCCGCGGCGTCGAACGCCGCGAGCGCCGCGTTCCAGTCCTGCCGGCCCGCCGCCTCCAGCACGCCCGCGAACTGTTCCTCGAACCCCGCGCGACCCTCGTGCCGCGCCTGCTTCGCCTTCGCCGGATCAGGATCCTCGGCGCCGACGAACAGCACGCCCTCGTGCCCCGCGGCGGCCGCTGCCAGCGCCGCGCCGAGCTCGCGCTCCGGCACGGCCACCTGCACGTCCTGCCGCCACGTGATCCGCCCCTCGCCGTCGCCGTGCTCGACCCGGGTCGCGAACCACAGCCCCTGCACCTGCACGAACTCCGCGCAGCGCGTGGTGCCGAGCACACGACCGTCCTGGCGCGAAACGAGGCGCACGAGCACGCCGCGCGCCGCGTCCACCTCGACCTCCACCTCGGAGCGTTCCTTGGCCAGCACGACGGTGAGCCGGTCGCCGTCCTTGCGCACGAGCCGCGCGGCGTGGGTCGCGTAGCCCTGCTCCCAGTCGGTGAGCGAGCCGTCGTGGAATGGGAACGCGAAGCCCGCCAGCCGCGCGCGCTCCGCCTCGCTGCCGGCACGCCGCCGCCCCAGGCGCAGGTCCGCCGCCACGGCGGCGCGCGTGCCCGCCACGAACCAGGCGGCCATCGTCTGGGACTGCGCCTCCTCGCTGCGCAGGTACCAGCCCGCGGCGCCGACCAGCCCCGTGCTGCGCCGGGAGTGGCGCTCCGTGCCGCGCAGCGGATGCACCTGCCGGTCCACCGCCACGAGCGCGACGCCGCCCGCGAGCTGCGCCAGACGCGCGCGGCGATCCAGGGCACGCAGCGCGGCGCGGATCTCCGCGTCCCACTTCGGCTCGGGCACGGGCGCCGGCGCCGGCTCGGTGCCCAGCTCGGGGAAGCCGAAGCTGGCGAACGTCAGGGACGGGCCGCGCGGGTCGACCCACGCGACCTCTCGGCCGGCGTATCCCCTCCAGCCGAAGTCGTCGCGCGCCGCCCTCCCGCCCAGGCGCCGCGCGGGCAGCCTGGCGGAGAGCAGGCCCATGCGGCTGTCTTCCACCGCGGGCGCGGACTTCGCGGCGCCTTCCACGTCGTAGTCGAGCGCGTCGCGCTCGGCGAGCTCGTGCGGCAGGTCCAACGCGAACTCGTCGCCGGCGTCGTCGCGCGTGTCGTCCCCGAGCCGTTTCTCCTCCTCGCCTCGTTCGCCCCAGGCCCCGTCGCCGGGCGGCTCCGCCTCGTTCTGCCCCCGCCCCAGGAAGAAGAGGTCCTGCCCGCGCTGGCGCTCGGGCGCCTGGGCGACGGCCGCCTGCCCGCGGAGCAGGTCGCGGCCCAGGCCGCGGATCTCGGCCAGCATCTGCTCGCGCAGGGCCATGCGCCACGCACGCGCCGCCTGCACCTGCTGGCGCAGGATCTCGAGCTGGGCGCGGTCGCGGGCCTGGGCGAAGAACGCCTCGCCGTCGCGCATCTTCACGCGCCGGTCCACGCCGAAGCGCTGGCGGTCCTCGTCGCTCTCCAGGACCAGGAGCGACGTGTACGGCGTCAGGATCCCGTACTCGATGCTGAACGCGACGATCTCCTCGCGCACGGCCTGGTCGGTGCCGCGCGCGAGCAGCGCGTCGAGATGGCGCCGGGCCCACAGCCGCGGCAGGAACGAGTTGCCGGCGTCGTCCGCGCGCAGGACGACGTCGGCGGAGTAGTGCAGGGGCTTGCCCTCGAGCGTGCCGGTCACGACCACCCGGCCCCTCTGGTCCTCGCCACCGGGCAGGTAGCGGCCCAATGCGATCTGCTGCGCCCCGGCCGGCAGGTTCGGCAGCCGCTCGGGATAGACCCGCGCGGTGCGCAGGCCCGCGAAGTCCACGCGCAGGTCCTTCACCGTCGGCTGCGCCGCCTCCACCAGGAGGGCGAACGCCGTGCCCGCAACGTCGTCGGCGAGCGCGCGACACGAGCCTCCGCCGCAGCTCGCGATCGCCTCCAGCACCGGCAGGTCGTAGGTGGAACCCGGCGCCACGGCGTGGCACACCAGGCCGCTCGGACCGAGCAACGTACGCAGCCGCAGCGCGAGACCCTGCGGATCGCCGTCGCCGCTGGTCTGGATGCCATCGCCGACGTAGACGACCATGGTGCCGGCGGCCGCGTGGCGCCGCACATCGCCGAACGCGCGCTCCAGGTCGGTCCAGCCCAGCGCATCGCGCGCCTCGAGGAATGCGAGCGCCTCGCCCGAGTTGGTCTCCGTGGCCGGGACCGCCGCGTCGCGGAACCGGCGCACGCCCAGGTCGCAGGTCCACAGCTCGAACGCGTCCTTGGCCGAGAGCTGGGCCAGGAACGCCTGCACGAACCGGCGCTGGGCCGCGCGCGCGGGCCCGTCCATCGACGCCGACGTGTCGAGCAGCAGGAGCGTGCGCAGGGCGCCGCGCTCCGGCACCAGCTCGCGCCGCAGCCCGGACGCGGCCGGGTCCGGCGGCTGCAGGAGCAGGGCGAAGTAGCCGTCGTCGCCGCGGCGGTGCGGCACCAGCGTGAGCGGCGCGCCCTGCGCCATGGCGATGCGCAGCTCGAAGTCGCGTTCCGGCGTGACCTCGCTCGCCTCGTGCTCGACGACCGCCTCGTGCGCGGTCTGGCGCGTGCGCACCGGATGCGAGGGACACGCGGCCCCGGCGATCGCCTGCGTGGAGGTCACGCTCACCCGCAGCGCGAGGTTGCGGAGCGGGCGCTGGCGCAGCAGCTCGGAGCGCAGCGCGTAGCGGTAGGTGAGCGTGTCGCCCAGCAGCGGCAGCACCTGGGTGTAGCGCAGCCGCACCCGCTTCTCGCTGTGCGCCTCGATCGGGAACACCCGCGCGGTGAAGAGGTTTCCGCCGCTCCACTCCAGGAGGCCCGGGTCGCGTCGCTCGCGCAGGATCTCCTCGTAGATCTGCCGGGCGCGCTGCTTCTCGACGATGTCGGCCTCGACCAGCTCGTTGCCGATCCACATCCCGAATCCCGAGATCGAGGCGTCGGCCGGCAGCGGGAAGCGGAACGTGCCTTCGAGCCGACCCGCCGTCTGGTTCACGAACGACTGCTCGACCGTGGTCTCGGCGATCTGGTCGCGGATCACCACGTCGACCTTGTGGTAGCCGACCGCGAGCGGCACCGCGCGGCCGTCGACCGTGGCGAGGAGCGAGCCCATCCACTCGTCGGTGGTCGAGGCGCGGTAGCCGGTGAGCCAGCGCGGCGCCTCGCCCAGGATCTCGGTGCGCGCCTCGCCCGCGCGCAGCCACGTGCGCACCGTCAGGGTCGCCGCGTACCCGCCCGGCCCGCGCACCTTCAGCCCGGCCTTGGCCTCGGGCACGACCTCGACCTCGCCGCGCTGCACGACCGCAGCGTCGCCCGCCGCCACCTCCAGCTGGGCCCCCGGGCCGAGCACGAGCCGGGCGCCGTTCTGCAGGGCGATCTCCACCGCGTTGGCCCCTCGCGCCTCGGTGCGCACGAGGTCGCCGGTCCACAGCGGGCTCTGCGGCCGCAGCGCCGTCCAGCGCTCCCGGCCCACCGGCCGCACCAGGACGATCCCCTGCAGGTCGAGCACCGAGCCCGCCCGGCCGGGATCCGGCTGCGGCTCCTGCAGCGGCGCCCGCGCCGACACGAGCAGGGTGACGATCCCGAGAAGGGCGAGCGGAAGCGTGCGCATGCGGATCCTGGTACCGGAAGGTTCGGCGGCGGAGGGCGTGCTCGAACCCATTCTCGCCGCGGAGGTTCCTGGACCCAGCGACGGCCCGACGCCCGCCATGCCATGGCGGGGGACGTCCCGGTGCGTGGAGCGCGGCGGCCGGGGCGGCCCGGTTCAGCCGGACGGCAGGTCGGGGCCCGCCAGGACGAGATCGCCGATCCCGTGCCGCGCACACTCGGCGGCCCAGCCCTCCTCCGTCAGCGTGCCGCCGGCAAGGGAGCGGCCGATCGCCATCGGCTCGAGCCGCACCTCGCCTCGCACGACATAGGCCGGATCCCCGGGGCCGGTCTCGACCGCCCAGCCGGCCCGATGCAGCGCGACGCCGAGCAGCACACCGAGCACCCATGCGCCGAAGCCGCGTCGCTCCTCCTCCGGGACCTGCGGGTCCACCGCAGCCGCCAGCTCCGCCAGGCGACCCTTCTGTGCGGCAAGGTCCGCGACACGCAGTGCCGGCAGCTTGCGCCCGTGCTGGTCCACGAACGCACTCCAGCCCGCGAGGAGTGCAGGCACAGCCACCTCGTGCCAGGGGCCGGCCGGCAACCGCGCCACCTCCTCTGCGCCGGTCTGGAAGGCCAGCAGCTTCGCCTCCAGGGCATCGAGGTTCCGCAGCAGCCCGATCGCCGGCGGCCCGCTTGCCGGTTCGCTCCCGGGCCGCTCCACGGCGGCCGCGGCGGCAAGGCGCTCCGCGAGCGGCGGGTGGCTGTCGTAGGGGTTGCCCTTGGCCTGCATCGCCTCCTCCCGGACCTGGACCTGCAGCTCCCGGATCGCGCGCGACGCCAAGAACAGCGCGAAGCCGCCCGCGAGCGGCGGCCGTACGTTGCGGTTCAGGACCGGCAGGTACTCGCCCCGCACGTAGTGGTCGAAGAGCGGCGCCACCTCGCTGGTGAGCCGCAGGGACGTCTGCACCGGCTCGCGACCGACCAGGCGCACCGCGAGCGCATCGGCGGCGAACTCCTGCGCACGCGAGATCGCGAAGGTCGCCCGCAGGAAGAGCCTGCCATACCACTCGAACGGCTTGCCCATCAGCGACCCGGCCTTCTGGAAGTTCACGACCGTGCGCCCGATCGCATCGCGGGTCCTGTAGACGAACGGTCCGAGCCGCGTGTCGCCGCCGTGGAAGTGGCCGAACTCGTGCGCAAGCACGCTCTTCAACTGCGGCACGCTCAGCACCTGCAGCAGCGGCAGGCCGATCCCCAGGATGCGCGTGCCGCCGAATCCCATGCGGCTGTCGCGCTCCGCGACGAACGCGTTGACGTCGCCCACGAGGAACAGCTCGCGCGGCGGCTCCTGGCCTGCCGCCTGGGCCACCTGACGCACGAGCTTCCACAGGGCCGGCTGCTCGTCCTCGCGCAGCCGGATGCCCGGGTCGGGGAACTTCGCGGCTCGCGGCCACACGCTCCACGCGACGACGCCGATCGTGACCGCTGCCACGATCCAGAGTTTCGGATGCACGCGACCCGCCTGCACGTCGGCCCACAGCAGCAACGCCAGCGTGACGCAGATGCCCAGGGCCAGGAGGTAGAAGCCGAGCATCAGCACGACCGCCAGGACGGCACGCCCTGCCAGCGAAGGGTTCTTCCGCATGGCCGGGTTGCTAGCGCTCCGGCCAACCCCCCGCAAGCGGTGGACCCGGGCTGCGACCGCGTGCCGGGTGCCGCGTCACCCCCGCCGTCCGGCCGCGAAGCGCCGGCACACCTCGGTCAGGACCTCGTCGGCCACGGCGAAGTGGAAGCGGATGGTGCGCACCCCGCGCGGATCCTCGTGGAAGACGTGCCCCGGCACCCCGTTGATGCCGAAGCGCTCGATCATGGCCAGGACGGCCGGGTGCGGCTCGAGGTCGCCGAACACGCCGCGGTAGTCGGCCAGCACGTAGTAGGCGCCTTGCGGCACCTGCGGCGCGAACCCGCACTGGCGCAGCGCGGCGACGAACCGGTCCCGCTTGCGCTGGTAGGTCTCCTGCACGTCGCGGTAGAAGGACGCGGGCAGCTCGCGCAGGGCGCGTTCCACGCCCCGCTGCAGCGGCCGCGGCGCGCACACGTTGATCTGGTCGAACACCAGGCCGATGGCGTCCACCACGCGTGCCGGCCCGGCCAGGTAGCCGATGCGCCAGCCGGTCACCGAGAAGGTCTTGGAGAACGACGAGATGGTCACGCAGCGGCCGGCGAGGGACGGCACGGCGGCCGGCGGCACGTGGGCGCGGCCGTCGTAGCACATGTGCTCGTAGACCTCGTCGGTGAGCACGACGACGTCGCTGCCTGCCAGGAGCGCGCCGACCTGGTCGAGCTCCGCGCGCGAGAACACCTTGCCCGAGGGATTGGCGGGCGTGTTCAGCACGATGCCGCGCGTGCGTGGGCCGAGCGCCCGGCGCAGCGCCTCGGGATCGAGGGCGAGGTCCCCCGGGCGCAGGCGCACGAAGCGTGGCACCAGCTCGAGCAGCTGCAGCTGCGAGCGGTGGTAGGGATAGAACGGCTCGAAGAGCACCACCTCGTCGCCGGGATCGAAGAGCGCCATGGCCGCGGCGAAGAAGGCGGCGGAGGACCCCGTCGTCACCGCCACCTGTTCCGGCGCGTAAGCCAACCCGTAGAGATCGCGCAGGCGCTCGCTGATCCGCGCGCGCAGCTCCGGCACGCCCGCGTAGGGCGTGTAGGTCTGCCGGTCCGTCCCGCCGGTGATCGAGTCCACCGCGCCCTGGCGCAGGGGCGCGGGCGAGTCCATGTCGCACACGCCCTGGCCCAGGTTGATGCCGCCCGGGACCTTCTGGATGACCTCGGTGAGGGAGCGGAGCAGATTGCCGGACTCCAGGTGACCGCGCCGGGCGGCCAGGCGGGTGAACGGGGACGACATGGCGCCTTACTATGCCACGCTGCCGCCGCGCCCCGGCGACCAGCGCACGGCCCCTTCCGGCCACCCTCACGCACCATGCCACGCTCCGACGCCAAGGTGGAGGTCCGCCCCCTCGCCCCCGACGACTGGCCGGCGATCGAGCGGCTCTTCGGGCCCAACGGCGCCTGCGCCGGCTGCTGGTGCATGTCCTGGCGGCTGCCCTCGGGCGGCAAGCTGTGGAAGGCGAACCAGGGTGAACCCAACCGCCGCGCGTTCCGGCGGCTGGTCGAGTCGGGCACGGCGCGCGGCGTGCTCGCCTTCGCGGGTGGCGAACCGGTGGGCTGGTGCTCGGTCGGCCCCCGCGAGCACTTCCCCAAGCTGGAGAGGAGCCGCGTCCTGCGCTACCCCGCCCCGCCGGATGGCTGGGTGGTGAGCTGCTTCTACATCCCGGCCCGCTGGCGGGGCCGGGGCGTGGGCCGCGCCCTGCTCGGCGCAGCCCTGGACCTGGCGCGGGCGGAGGGCGCGAGCGTCCTCGACGGCTACCCCGTGAACACGCACGGCAAGGCCAGGCCGGTGACGCCGGTGTTCGCGTGGACCGGTGTGCCCGCGCTCTTCCAGGCGCATGGCTTCACCGACGTCACGCCGAGGACCCAGGAGCGCCCGGTGTTCCGCCGCGTGCTCGCGGGCGCGAAGCGCGCGCCGCGGAAGCGCCGGCCGTGAACCACGCCCCGGAGTGTCCGCTCTGCACGGGCCCCGGCGGCGACGTGCTCTGGCAGGATCGCGAGTGCCGGGTCGTCCTCGCCGACGAGCCGCACCATCCCGGCACCTGCAGGGTGATCCTGGCCGAACACGTGCGCGAGCTGAGCGACCTCGCGCCCGCGCGCCAGCAGGCGTTGCTGCGCGTGGTGGTCGCCGTCGAGCGGGCGCTCCGCACCGTGCTCGGCCCCGACAAGATCAACCTCGCCAGCCTCGGCAACGTCGTACCCCACCTGCACTGGCACGTGATCCCGCGCTGGCGGACCGATCGCTGCTTCCCCAACGCGATCTGGGGCGGAGTGCAGCGCCCTGGCGAGGTCCCGGCGCTCGACGCCCGGACGCGCACGGCTCTGCTCACCGCCGTGGCGCGGGAAGCGAGCCAGGCCTAGGAGCCCGAGCATGGGAACGACGCGCCGCTTCCGCGCCAGGGTCGAGCCGCCCGGCCACGGCTGCAACTGGCTGCACCTCGTGATGCCGTTCGTGGCCAGGGAGGTGTTCGGCATCGCGCGCCATGTCCCGGTGCGCGTGCGCCTCAACGGCGGCGAGACCTTCGCCACCAACTTGATGCCGCGCGGCCGCGGGCTGCACGTCCTGGTCCTCACCAAGGCCATGCGCGAGGCCGCCGGATGCGCCGAGGGGGATTCCGTGCGGGTGGTCCTGCAGCACGACACGGCGCCGCGCCCCGTGGCGATCCCCCCCGAGCTGGCCGCCGCCCTCGCCGAGGATGCGCGCGCCCGCCGTCGCTTCGCGTCCTACCCGCCGTCGCACCGGCGCGCCCTGGCCGCGTTCGTACCCGAGGCGAAGCGACCCGAGACCCGCGTCAAGCGCGCCGCCGCCACCGTCGCCCGCCTGCGCCAGCCCCGCAGCGGGTAGGCCAGGCCGCGGCGACACCCTGTTCGGAGCGGGTCGGGACGGCACTGGACGGACAGCGGCCCGGATCCAGGCACGGAAGCGTGTGGTTTTCGCCCACCCTCCGCTCTGCATCCTGGCGAGAGCCCGCCACTCCGCGACCCAGGAATCCATCGCGCAACGTGTCCACGCCCGATCCGAATCCGATGGAGCGCCTGGAGCGCGCGGTGGCGCTCTACCTCGAGTGGCAGGCACGCGCGGACCGGGCCGACGCGTTGGAACTGCTCCGCGCGAACCCCGAGCTGCGCGACCTCCTCGAACCGATGCTCTCGGACCGCAAACCACCGGAGGGCGCGACGGAGAGCCAGGGCCGGGTCCTGGGCGACTATGTCGTGGAGCGCGAGCTGGGCCGCGGGAGGTGCGGCGTGGTGTTCGAGGCGCGGCACGTGTCCGACGCGCAGCGGGTCGCCTTGCGTGTCCTGGCGGCGGAACTGGCGCGCGATCCGTACCAGCTGGCCCGTTTGCGCCGCGATCTCCTGGCCGCGGCGCGGCTCACCCATCCCGGGATCGCGCGCGTCCTGGCGGTGGGCAGCACCGGCGCGGCACACTGGGTGGCGAGCGAGTACGTGGCTGGATCCCAGCTCACCCACCACGCCCCGCCCGACGCGGGCGCCGCGCTGCGCGTGGGTGTGCGCCTGTGCGAGGCGCTGGCCTACGCGCACGGGCGCGGTGTCGTGCACCGGGACCTCCGCCCCAGCAACGTCCTGCTGCGCGGCGGAGACCGGCCGGTCCTGGTCGACTTCGGCCTTGCTCCGCCCCGCGCCGGCGCGCGCTTCTGCACCGAGGAGGCACTCTTCCTGGCCCCGGAGCAGCTGGCGGGTGAGCCCGTCGACCCACGCGCCAACGTGTTCGCCCTGGGCGCGATCCTGCACCGGCTGCTGATGCGCACGCCGGAGGCGGGGCGTGGCCCTGCCGGGGTGCCTGGCGAGCAGCTGCTCGGGTTGATCGGTCGGGCGACCGCCCGGGATCCCGGCCTGCGGCCGGCGGATGCCGGGATCCTGCTACGGGAGCTGCGCGGTTTCGGGGGGGATGCGGCCGTCGGTCAGGGCACCGGACCGGCGGGTTCTGGCGCCTAGGGTCACGGGCAGCCTCGTGCCCGCGATCGGCGGGAGCAGCGCGACCTCCGCGGGGCACCGGTGCACCCTTGCGCCCGCACGGGGCGACTCCTCGTCCCCCACCCACCCCGCGCACGGGGCCGGATCGGGCAGCCTGCCCCTGGGGAGCGCCCGGTGCCCGGCGGCGTGCTCCTGACCTTCCTCCATCCGCCCGCGCCCGGCACCCCGCGGCGCCCGCCTCGCGGCCAGGGGCGACGGAGTGCGCGCGGCCCTCGGGCGCCAAGGCGCGACGGCCGGCGCACCGCTCACCGCTCCGCCTCGAACGCCAGCAGCACCAGCACCGCCGCGCCCATCGCACGCCACAGCGCCGCGACGGGTTGCAGACCGACGACTCCCGCCACGCGCACGGGCCGGGCGGGTGCGCAGGCGATGGCCACGGTGCCGGGCTCCAGATCCACGCCGTGGCGCTTGGGATGGCGGCCTGGCCGGTCGTCGACCACGTCCACGCTGACCCGCGCATCCGCGGGGCCCACGCATGCCCACGCCTCGAACGGGAAGCGCACGTGGCCGGCCGCCCGCCGCTCGGGCCTGGTCTCGGCACCGGAGTCCGTGACGTAGAGCCTCGTCCCGCAGTGGACCTGCCCGGCAGCCGCACAGCGCTGCAGGAACGAGGCCACGTCCGGCGGGAAGGGCGGCCGTCCGACCTCGGCATGGAGGCGGTCCGCGACCGGACGCAGCCCGGCGTACAGCTCGGCGCGCAGCTCCGCCAGCGGCGGCGGCAGTGGCTCGGCGGCGTAGCGGAAGCCGGCCGCCCCCGCCCCGACCGGGAGCTCCTGGCGGGGCAGGAGGTCGATCTCGTCGTCCCAGAGCGCAGCGAGCCGCGCGCACTCCGCGGCGCCGAGGAAGCCGCGCAGGGCGCCGATCCCGCGTGCTTCCAGATCCCGCCCCAGCTCCTCCCAGGCCGCGGCCCGCACCGGCACCGGAGGCGCTGGCGCCTCGGGGGCGGGCGCGGCGGGCGGCGTCTCGACCGTGCCGGCCCCACCCTCGCCCCGCAGTGCGGCGGCCCTGGCGCCCAGCCGCGCCGCCGCCTCGTGCCGGCCGCGCGACTCCTGCAGCCGCGCGAGGTTGGCGAACGCGTCGGCGTACTCCGGCGCGAGGCGGATGGCCGTGCGGTAGCACTCCTCGGCCTCGTCGAGGTGACCGGCCAGGGCCGCGATCTCGCCCCGCTCGTTCCACAGTCGCGGGTTCATGCTGGCCTCTGCGATCACGCGCCGGCTGATCTTGTCGGCCAGCTCCAGGTCTCCGGCCGCCACGGCCTCGAACGCCTCGGCCATGGCCCGCTCGGAGCGGCGCCGGGCGCGCATCCGTGCCTTGCGGGAAGTCATGGGGCAGGGGAATCGTGCTCCCGGACGCGCGGCGACGGAAGGGAGGAGCCGCTGCCACGTTGCCGCCGGGCCCGCCACGTGCGAGAAGGGCCCCTGCGCCCCGCCCCGCACCCCCAGCCAAGCCCGCAGCCATGTCCGTGCGCACCGTACCGTTCCTCCTCGCCCTGCTGTCCACGGCCGCGCCGGCGCAGGTCGATCGCTACGAGCTGGGCCGGCGCCTGCGGGCGATGGAGACCGCGTTCGCGCTGCACCAGGAGGCGGCCGCGAAGGCACGCGCGCTCCCGCACCTGGAGCGGGCCGTGCGCTCGTTCTTCCTGATGCGCGCGGCCGAGGCGGGCAAGGCCCTCGACCATGCCCGCTTCGCCCTCGCACACGCGGGCGGGCCGGACGCGGCGTGGTGGTGGGCGCAGACCCTGCACGCCCAGCCCGCGCGCCGGCTCCAGCCTGCCGGCGCGCGCAGCCTGGAACTCGCCATCGCCGCGTTCTACCCGCTGGAGACGGAGCCGCCGAAGGACCTGCGCGCGGTCGTCGAGCTGCGGCATCCGGGCACGCGCGAGATCCTCGCGTGGTGCGAATGGCGCGGCGGCGCTCTGCCCGGGGCGCTCCGCATGGAGCTGCCCGCGCTGCCCGACGAGGACGTCGACCATGTACTGGAGACCCGGGTATTCGTGGGCGAAGCGGTGCTGGCACGCGGCTCCGCCACGGTGTCGCGGGTGCGCGACCCCGACGGCCGGCTCGCGCGCCTCGCCGCCGCGCTGGCCGAGCGCCGCGACGTCCGGACCACCGAGGTGGAATCGGCCAGGAACCTGCTGGCCAGGCTGAAGGCCCTGGCCGGCGGGCGCACGCTGGAGACCGACCTTCCCGCCGCGCGCCTCTTGCACGACGCCGAGGCCCTGCTGGCATGCGCGCGGGAGGGCAGGCCGTTCCTGGGCGAGGCAGGCGCGCAGCACTGGCTGCGCATCGTGGACGCGGCCGACGTCACGACGGTCCGCGTGCAGATCCCGCGCGAGGTCCCCGCGGGCCGCAAGGCGCCGCTCCTGGTGGCGATGCACGGCGCGGGCGGCAGCGAGAACCTGTTCTTCGACGGCTACGGCAACGGCGCCGTGGCGCGGCTGGCCGCCGAGCGCGGCTGGTTCGTCGTCGCGCCGCGCGGCAGCGGGTTCGGCGGAGCCTCGCTCGACCCCCTCCTCGACGCGCTTGCCGCACGCTGGCCGATCAGCCGCGACGAGGTCTACCTCGTGGGACACTCGATGGGCGCCATGCAGGCCATCGGCGCCGTGCGCAACGGCACCCGCGGCGTGCGCGGCGTGGCGGCGCTCGGCGGCGGCGGCGGCATCGCCCGCCCGCGCACGGACCTGGCCAGGATCGGCTTCTTCGTCGCCGCTGGAAGCGCGGACTTCGCGCTGGGCGGCGCGCGCGGCCTGGCGGATTCGCTGGAGCGGAGCCAGACGCGCCGGACCCTGTTCCGTGTCTACGACGGGGTGGAACACCTCACGATCGTGCAGGAGGCCCTGCCCGACGTGTTCGCGTTCTTCGACGCGCTGCGGCGCGAGTGAGGCGCCGGCGGCTGGTCACGGTGCAGCCGCGGCGAGCCGCCCGCATGCGCCGGTCACTCGGGGATGGAGAAGTCGTCGTGCAGCACGACGTTCGCGAACTCGATCGTGGCGCTGCCCGGACCAGGGACGTTCCACCAGTGCAGCCGGCGCGCGGAGGGGGTGTTGACCTGCAACGCGCAGCGCCACGCCTGCGCGCCGTCGGCGGCGCGCACGCGCGCCGCGGCGCCCCGCGGGCCGGCGCGCAGCTGGTGCACTTCGCGCGCGGCCAGCTCGTGCGCGGTGCCGGCGGCGACGTGGGCGCACACCTCCAACACCTTGTCGATCGCGATGCCCTCGAGCGCGCGCAGGGAGTCCAGGAACGCGGGCCCCACGCGCATGCGCTGCAACGGCCGCTCCTGGCGGGCGCCCTCGTCGAAGAGGCGCGCGTAGGCCAGGCGCACGCCGAGCAGGAACGCGCGCTCGGAGGCGAGCGGGTAGTCCTGGTTCATGCGCCGTTCGAGCGCGGCGGCGCGGTCCTCCGCGGCGCGCAGATCCTTGCGCAGCTCCTGGTTCTTCGCGCGCAGCCTGCCGCGGTCGTCCTCGGCGGCCTCCAGCGCGTCGTGCAGCTCCTCGCACTCGCCCTTGATGCCTGCGAGCTGGTCCTGGAGCACGCGCAAGCCATCGGGCCGCGCCGGAACGGCGGCGCCCGCCGGCCGGGATCCGGCATCGGCGGTCCACGCGAACGGCGGGCCGCCCGGTTCGAGCGCAGGCAGCGGCCTCTGGTCGCTGCCGTAGGCCTGCTTGATCGACAGCTCCATCCGCCGCTGCTCCGGCTCGATCGAGAGGATCTTCACGGCGACGAGTTCGCCCGGCTGCACGAACTCGTCCACCGAGTCCACGTAGGTCCAGTCGATCTGGCTCTTGTGCACGAGTCCCGTGACGCCGGGCAGCAGGTCGACGAACGCGCCGTACTCCTTGACGTTCTGCACCCGGCCGCGCACCACGTCGCCCACCGCCAGCTCCGCGACGATGCGTTTCCACGCGGCCGGGGCCGGAGCCGGGGCCGGGGCGCGCGCCAACCGGGCCGGGGCCGCCGCCGGCGCGACGCCGGCATGCCGCCGCACCGCGGCGACGACCTCGCGCAGCACGCGTGTCGCGCCCTCGGGCGAGTGCACGAAGTACAGGCGATGGTCGTAGGGATCGGAGTGCGCGCCCAGGCCCGGCCACCAGATCCGCAGCGCGCCGCCGTAGGCATCGAGGCGCGGGGGCAGGGCCTCGGCCAGCGCCCAGGTCGGTTCGCCGGTCGCCAGCACGGCCACGTCGGCGAGGTCGCCGACCTGGGCTTCGAGGGCGGCCGGGTCGATCCAGGTGCGGTCCGAGAACGGCTGTGTGGTCACCGCCACGACCGGCTTCCTGCGCCCGGGCGCGAGGAGGACGTCCCGCACCCAGGGTCCCACATCGTCCGCCTCGAGCCTGCGCACCATCGCGGTGGAGCTTAGCCCCCCTCGCCGCCACACCGGCCGACACGACGCCCTGGTCGATGGGGCGCCCGGGACCGTGCGGCCGCCGGCACCGGGCGCGAACCCGGTCGCGAGTCCGCAGCCGGATGGCAGGGAGCCGGTCGCCGCGGGTCACGGGCCCGGGCAACGCGTGCAACCTGGCGGAGGCGCGGGAGCGGCACCGGACGCCCCAGACCCGCTTCGGCATCCACGACGGAGTGCGGCCCCACGGAAGCGTGCAGGCCTACCTGGGCTGTCCGCGTCCTTCGACGCGCTGCGGCGCGAGGGAAGCGTGCGGCGGCGGCGCTCCCAGCACCTCGCGCAGGCGAAGGGCCCGATACGCGAAGATGCGCTCGATGTCCCGGCGCACGAAGAGCCGGTGCAGGAGCGGCGCGAGCGGTCCTCCGCGCAACGCGTAGCGCACGTGGTCTTCGCAGCGCGTGCCGCCCTCGACCCTCACGAAGCGGTGCTCGTGCACCCAGAGGCGATAGGGCCCCGCAACCTGCTCGTCGACGAAGCGGTGCGGCGGCTCGAACGCGGTGATCTCGGTCCGCCAGCGGACCGGCACGCCATGGATCCGGATCCGGTACTCGATCCGCGCCCCCACGTGCATCGCGATCGGCCGGGGGGTCAGGAGCGTGAAGCTCAGCCAGGGGGGCGTGATGGTCTCCAGGTTGGCGGCCTCGGCGAAGAACGGGAACACCGACTCCGGTGGGCGTGGGACCAGGAGATCCGACCTGAATTCATGGGTTCTCAAACCTTGGGTCCTCACATGGGCGCGGCCCGGGGCCATGTCCAGATCTCGGCCTTGACGCTGGCCACGGCCATCGGGCACTCTTCTGGGTCAACGCGAGATTTGTCCAAGAAAGAATCTTGTCATGAAGCCGGGGCGACCTACTCGGGACCTCACCATCCCCACGAGATCCCATCCCATGATCAACCAAGTGCTCGTTGCCGCTTCTGCGGCCGTTCTGACCCTCAGCATCTCCGCCGCCACCTTCCCGCAAGGCGAGAAGGACATCGTCGACACGGCGGTCGCGGCAGGGAAGTTCCAGACCCTGGTCAAGGCCGTGCAGGCCGCCGGCCTGGTCGAGACCCTGAAGGGCAAGGGCCCGTTCACCGTGTTCGCCCCCACCGATGCGGCCTTCGACGCGCTGCCCAAGGGCGCGCTCGAAGCCCTGCTCGCCAACACCGGGCAGCTCAAGGCCGTCCTCACCTACCACGTCGTCCCCGGCAAGGTGATGGCCGCCGACGTGGTGAAGCTCGACTTCGCCGAGACCGCGAACGGCCAGAGCCTCTACGTGAAGGTCGAGGGCGGCAAGGTCGGCATCGACGGCGCGAACGTCGTCAAGACCGACATCGTGTGCAGCAACGGCGTGATCCACGTGATCGACAAGGTCGTGCTGCCCCGCAAGGACATCGTCGACACCGCCGTGGCGGCCGGCTCGTTCAAGACCCTCGCGTCGGCACTCAAGGCCGCCGGTCTGGTCGAGACCCTGAAGGGGAAGGGCCCGTTCACGGTCTTCGCGCCCACCGATGAGGCGTTCGGCAAGCTGCCGGCCGGTACCGTCGATGGCCTCCTGAAGGACACCGCGAAGCTGAAGACCATCCTCACCTACCACGTCGTGCCGGGCCGGGTCCTGGCCGAGAACCTCTTCCCGGCGAAGAAGCACGATGCTGCGCCGGAGGACGCCACGCACGGCTCCGATCGGTCCGCCCAGGAACTCCGCGTGAAGACCGTGGAGGGCCGCGAGCTCACCATCCGCAAGACCAAGGACGGCGTCACCGTGAACGGCGCCAAGGTGCTCACCACCAACGTCCTGACCGCGAACGGCGTGATCCACATCCTCGACGGCGTGGTCCTGCCGGACTGAACGCGACCCACCACGGTTCGACCCCGGGCCGGCCCGTGCGGCCCGGGTTCGCCGACCCTACCGAAGCGATACCCTTCCCGATCCGCACATGGAAACGACCGAAGCCAGCACCAACGTGTCCGACTCCGGCGCGCTGCGCGACTACCTCTCGATCGGCGACGTCGCCGAGGCGACGGGCATCGCCCCGGACACGATCCGGATCTGGGAGCGGCGCTATGGCCGGCCCAAGCCCGTGCGGCTGCCGTCGGGCCACCGGCGCTACACCCAGGAACACGTGCGCTGGCTGCGCCGCGTGGCCGAGGCCCTGGCGCGGGGCCATCGCCCCGCCATGGTCATGAAGCTGAGCGAGCCCGAAGTCGACCGACTGCTGGAGGCGTCCACGCCGCGCAGCGCGGAGCACGATCTCGATCTGCTGATCGAGCACGTGCGGAACTACCGTTCGGCCGAGCTGATGGAGAACCTGCTCGACGCCTGGAAGCGACTCGGCCCGCGCGATTTCGTCGATCGCGTCTGTGCCCCGCTGATCCACCGCGTCGGCAGGGACTGGGCCGACGGCAACCTGGACGTGCGGCACGAGCACTTCCTCAGCCAGGTCCTCGAGGACCTCCTCCGCTCGCTGCGCATCTCGCTCGGCGCCAAGGACGAGCGTCCCACCGTCGTACTGGCCACGCTGACCGGCGAACTGCACGGCCTGGGCCTGCAGATGGCCGCCCTGATCGCGGCCGCGGCCAACGTCGGCTGCCGCGTGCTCGGGGTCGACACGCCCAACGACCAGATCCGCAACGCACTGCGCGAGACCGGTGCGCGCGGCCTGGGCCTGAGCGTCTCGCTGGCCACCGGCGGCGTCGCCACCGACAAGGCGATCCGCGAACTCCTGGCCACGCTGCCCGACGGAGTGAAGGTCGCGGTCGGCGGCCTGGGGGCGCGCGGCATCCGCCGTGGCGTGCCCGGGGTGAGCTACTGCGAGGACTTCGATTCGTTCGTCGCCTGGATGCAATCGCTCTGATCAGCGGGTCCGGCCCGCACGCACGAGCGCACGCAGCAGAGGCCAGGTCGCGATCACGCAGAGAACCTCCGCCGCGCCGGCCACCCCGAACGCGACCCGATAGCCGTCCAGCCACCCGCTCCGTTCCGCCACGATGCTGCTCAGTCCACCGCCGACGACGGGCCCGAGCAGGAAACCCAGCGACCCCGCGGCGTTGAATCCCGCGAGCGCGGTCGACCGGGTCCCCGGCGCCGCGAACTCCGCGGCGAGCAGCAGTGAGGGCACGAACATGACCGCCGAACAGAGCCCCAGACCAACCATCAGCCAGACCAGGTGCACGGGTCCGACCCAGCCCACGGCGGCGACCCCGGCCCCGTACACGAGGCTGCCCAGGACCACCATCGCCACGCGCGAGCGGCGCTCGGCCAGGCGTCCGCTGGGATACGAGAGCAGGGCGAATGGCAGCAGGAAGAGCGCGAGCAGGAACCCGATGCGGTCGCGAGCGAATCCGTGGATGCGCTCCAGGAAGAGCGGGAACGTGGTGGTGAAGAAGCCCACCGTGAACCGGTCCACGAACGCATACGCCAGCGGCACGAGCAACGCCCGCTCCGCGGCGATCGCGCGCAGGATCTGCCGCAGCCCAGGCCGCCCCGACGCCGGGGCACGGTCCACGACCACCAGTGCGGCGACCACGGCGGCCAGCAGCAGGATCGCGGCGCCCACGTGCAGCGTGCGCAGCGCGTCGCTACGGCCGAGCATGCCGCCCAGCGGTGCGCCCAGCGCCACGCCCAGCGTCAGGCCGCAGCCGAGCATGCCCATGGCCCGGCCGCGCCGTGGCCCTTCGTGGTTGTCGGCCACCACCGCGAGCAGCAGCGAGAGCGCCAGGATCTGCGCGGCGCCTTCCACGAAGCGCAGGAAGAGGAACCAGCCGAACGAGAGATCGAGGGCCAGGCTGCCCAGCAGGACCGCGTGCGCCAGCAACGCGCCCACGATGGTGGCGCGGCGCCGGCCGTAGCGGTCTGCGAACGCGCCGGAGAGCGGCGCGGTGAGCAGAGCCCCCACGTTGTTGATCGCCATGAAGAGAGACGTCGCGAACTCGGACACGCCGAAGCGCTCCAGCACCAGGCCGCGCAGCACCGGAACTGGCAGCGTGACCGGCAGGAGCATGAGGAGCGCCAGCGCCGCGGCGGCGGCCAGGCGGGACGCGGACCATCCGTCCGCCGTTCCGGTCGCTGCCGTGTCGCCCGAGGTACGCATTGGTCTGGACTCTGTACCCGCCCTGCGCGTCCGCGCCGAGAACCGGGCCGCCGTCCGGCCCGACGGAGCCTTCGTGCTCTACTGGATGATCGCGCACCGCCGCCCGGGCTGGAACTTCGCGCTGCAGCGCGCAGTGGACTGGGCTCGCGAGCTGGGCCGCCCGCTCCTGGTGCTGGAGACCCTGCGCAGCGACCACCGCTGGGCCAGCGACCGGCTGCACGCGTTCGTCCTCGGGGGGATGGCCGACAACGCGGCCGCGTTCGCCCGGAAACCGGTGCTCCACCACGCCTACGTCGAGCCCGATCCGGGTGCGGGGCGCGGCCTGCTCGCTGCCCTCGGCGGGGAGGCCTGCGTCGTGGTCACGGACGAGTTCCCGGCGTACTTCCTGCCGCGGATGGTGCGGGCCGCCGCCGAGCGCGTGGCGGTGCGCCTGGAGAGTGTGGACGCCAATGGCCTCCTGCCCCTGCGTGCCGCCGACCAGGCCCACTCGCGCGCCTATCTGTTCCGCAGGTTCCTGCAGAAGAGCCTGCGCCGGCACCTGCTGGAGCGGCCTCTGCCCGATCCGCTGGCCGGCGTCCGGCTGCCGCGCCTCGCGCGCGTGCCCGAGGCCCTGAGACGACGCTGGCCGGCCACCGCCGCGGCCGAGCTGCGCGCGCCGGCCGCACTCCTCGCCACGCTGCCCATCGATCACACGGTCGCGCCCGTGAGCGGGACGCCCGGAGGGGCGAGGGCGGGCGCCGCGCGCCTTGCGCACTTCCTGCGGGACGGCCTGCCACGCTACGCGGACGAGCGCGGCGACCCGGCCGCAGACGTGGCCAGCGGGCTCTCCCCCTACCTGCACTTCGGCCACGTCGGCACGCACCAGATCCTCGACGCGCTCTCGGCCCGCGACGGCTGGACGCCCGCGCGGATCGAGGGCACCGTGACCGGAAAGAGCTCGGGCTGGTGGGGCATGGAACGCAACGCCGAGGCGTTCCTCGACGAGCTCGTGACCTGGCGCGAGCTCGGCTACACATGTGCCGCGCTGCGCCCGGACCACGCGAGCTACGCGTCGCTGCCGGAGTGGGCCAAGGCGACGCTCGCCGCCCACGCCAAGGACGCGCGCACGCACGTCTACGATCTGGACACCTTCGCGGCGGCCCGCACGCACGATCCGATCTGGAACGCAGCGCAGACCCAGCTGCTGCGCGAGGGCCGCATCCACAACTACCTGCGCATGCTCTGGGGCAAGAAGGTGCTGGAGTGGTCCGCGTCACCCGAACACGCCGCCCAGATCCTGATCGAGCTCAACGACCGCTACGCGCTCGATGGGCGCGACCCCAACTCGTACAGCGGGATCTACTGGTGCCTGGGCCGCTTCGACCGGCCGTGGGCACCCCAGCGCCCCGTCTACGGGAGCATCCGCTACATGAGCAGCGGCAACACGGCGCGCAAGTTCCGCCTCGCCGGCTACCTCGCGCGCTACGCGCCGGCCGTGGAGTCGAGGCCGGACCGACCGCGACAGGGCCTGCTCCCGGGGTGATGCGCGGGGGCCGCGCGGCGTGGTGTTTCGCGCCGCCCGTCTTGAGGGCGCGCGGATCGTGTCCTAGAGGGGGACGTCGCCGATGGGTCGCGAGACCCATGGGCGGCACGAGTGGAATACCTGGAGGCTCGCGCCTCCGACGGAAGCGTCCCCGGTCCAGAACCTGTCCGAGCCAAGGGCGAGAACGGCTCGCGGCCGCAAGGCCGCCCAGGACGGGGTCGAGGGTTGTGCATGGTTGTCCGGGGACGCTTCCGAGCTTCTTCCCCCCCGCGCAGGTAGGGCGGACCGCGCGGGTGGCGTGCGCCGCCCGCCCTCCGGTCGCCTCGGCCGCGCCCAGACGGAGCCGATGGTTGCGCGGCGGGTGGCCGACATGTTCCGTTACCGCCGTGAGGTCACGCGAGCCGGCCTCGCGGCGCAACGTGGAGTCCGTGCCATGAAGATCGCGATCAGTGGGGCGACCGGGCTGGTCGGGACCGAGCTGAAGGCGTTCCTGCGTTCCGGCGGCCACGAGGTCCGTGCCTTGGTCCGCGATCCCGCGCGCCGCGCGCCGGGCGACGTGCTCTGGGATCCTGCGCGGGACGCGGTCGAGGCCGAAGGCCTGGAGGGTCTCGACGCAGTCGTCCACCTCGCGGGCGCCAACGTCGCGGCAGGCCGCTGGAACGCGGCGCAGAAGGAACGCATCCGCGGGAGCCGCGTCGCCGGAACGCGCCTCCTGGCGCGAACGCTCGCCGGGCTGCGCCGCGCGCCCACCGTGCTGATCGCGGCATCGGCAGTGGGGATCTACGGCGACCGTGGCGACGAGGTGCTCACCGAGGGCTGCGCGCCGGGGCGGGGCTTCCTGGCCGAGGTCGCAGAGGCATGGGAGGCGGCCGCGGAGCCCGCAGCCGCGGCCGGGATCCGCACCGTGCACCTGCGCATCGGGGTGGTGCTCTCGCCGCGCGGCGGCGCCCTGCGGCGGATGCTCATGCCGTTCCGCCTCGGCCTCGGCGGCAGGCTGGGGGACGGCCGGCAGTGGTTCCCCTGGATCGCCATCGACGACGTCGTGGGCGTGGTGCTCCACGCGCTGACGAACGACGCGCTGCGCGGACCGGTGAACACCGTCGCGCCCGATCCGGTGCGCAACGAGGAACTCACACGGACGCTCGCCCGCGTCCTGCGCCGGCCCGCGACCCTGCCCGTGCCGCGCTTCGCACTGCGCCTGCTCCTCGGCGAGATGGCCGACGGCCTGCTCCTGGCCAGCATGCGCGCGGTGCCCGACGCCCTGCGCCGCAGCGGCTACACGTTCCGTCATCCACGACTGGAAGGCGCGTTGCGCCACCTGCTGGGCCGCTGAAGCGCGCGTCCCGTGCACCCAACCAGACGACCATGAACCGCGACCGAGGCTACGCCGAGCTGCGCCAGGAGTACCGCTCAGCGGCACTCGACGAGCGCGACCTGCCGCAGGATCCCTTCACCCTCCTCGCCGCATGGCTGGAACGTGCCGTGCACGAGGGCTTCCACGAGCCCAATGCGACCGCGCTGGCCACGGTCGACCCGGATGGGCGGCCCTCCCTGCGCATGGTCCTCCTCAAGCACGCCGATCCGCGCGGTCTCGTGTTCTACAGCAACTACGAGAGCCGCAAGGCGCGGGCGCTGGAGCACAACCCCGAGGCCGCACTGCTCTTCTGGTGGGATCGCCTGGAGCGGCAGGTGCGGATCGAGGGCGCCGTGGGGCGGGTGCCCCCCGAGGAGTCGGACGTGTACTTCCGCACGCGACCGCGCGCGAGCCAGCTCGCCGCGTGGGCGTCGCCGCAGAGCCGCGGCCTGCCTTCGCGCGAGCTCCTGGAGCGCGGCCTCGCGGAGTCCGACGCCCGCTTCGCCGGCGCCGAGCCGCCGCGGCCTCCTTTCTGGGGCGGGTATCGGCTGGTGCCGCATGCGTTCGAATTCTGGCAGGGCCGGCCCAGCCGCCTGCACGACCGGCTGCGCTATGTGCGCGAAGCCGCGGGTTGGCGGACCGAGAGGCTGGCGCCGTGAGCGGCGCCGCGCCGCGGTGGATGCGCGGGGTGCTGCTTGCGGCAGCCGCGTACAACGTCGCGTGGGGCGCGTCCTGCGTCCTTCTACCCGGCTGGCTCTTCGCCGTGCTGGGGATCGCGCCGCCGAACTACCCCTCGCTCTGGCAGTGCATCGGCATGATCGTGGGCGTGTATGGAATCGGGTACGCGGCGGCCGCGCGGGACCCCTACCGCCACTGGCCGATCGTGCTGGTGGGTCTGCTCGGCAAGGTGTTCGGACCCATCGGGTTCCTCCAGGCCGCCGGCTCCGGCGAGCTGCCCTGGGCGATGGGCTGGACGATCCTCGCCAACGACCTCGTGTGGTGGCTGCCGTTCGCCGCGATCCTGCGCGGCGCGTGGCGCGCGGCCGGCGGGCGGGCATGAGACGGCTCGTCTTCGCCGCCCACGCGTGGTCCACCCTGGCGATGACGGGCGTGATCTGGATCGTGCAAGTGGTGCACTACCCGCTCTTCGCCCTGGTCGGCCCGGACGGTTTCGCCGCCTACGCCGCGGCACACCAGGACGCGATCGCGCTCGTGGTGCTGCCGCTCATGGCTCTGGAGGCCCTTGGCGCGGCGCTCCTGGTGCTGGGGCAGCGTCCCGCGAACGTCCGGGCCGGCGAGGCAGGACTCGGCCTCGCACTCCTGGCGGGGACCTGGGTGTCGACGTGGTTCGTGCAGGTGCCTCTGCACGAGAGCCTGGCGCGGGGGTTCGACCTGGCGGCGATCGAGTCGCTGGTGCTCGGCAACTGGCTGCGCACCGGGCTGTGGAGCGCGCGGTCGGGACTCGTCGCGCTGTGGATCGCCCGCGGCGGCGCGGGTGATCAGCGCAATCCGTGCTGGTAGACGAAGAGCGCGGGAACCGAGAGCTCCAGGCCGTTGGGGCCCTCCGCGACGGCCTGGAACAGGATCGGGACGGCGTTGGGGAGAGGTGGGAAGCGGATCACGGGGCTGCGCCAGAACCCCTCACCATCGCCGATGCCCGAGCCCACGAACACCGTGGTGGAGAGATCGAGCCAGGTGGCGCTCATGCCACCCAGGCCGAGGAACGTCTGTGGTCCGGGCAGACTGACGAACAACCAGGTACGGGCGCCTTGATGGGACACGGTGACGATCTCGAGCTCGTTCTCAGGCAGCCCGGGACTGCCCACGTACCCGCGGATGCTGGGAATCGTCCTGGTGTAGATCTGGAAGCTCCCCTGCGTCGGACCGAGGCGCGATTCAGGGTCCCGGACGATGATGCCACCGTTCGGGGAGGTGGCGACGAGCGCCGGTGCTCCGACGACGATGTTGCAGGGGTGGGGGAACGGGTAGTAGATGCCGCCACCATAGATCGTTGAGTACTTGCTGAGGATGAATGTGGAGTTGGAGCTGCGCACCCCTTCGACCGGATAGCCCAGGATCCGGCAGGTGTTCTGGTCGATGTAGCCCGCCGCCCCAAGGATGTTGGCGCTTCCCCCGAGGGTGACCTCCGAATCGACGGCGATCATCCCCGGCGAAGGGTGCAGCGCGCGCACGTACGATTGGCTCAGCCGCAGCCGGCTGCGCGTGACCTTCACGTTGTAGATGAAGGACTCGCGGCACACGGTCACATCCGCGCAGTCGTGGAACTCCGTCCCCATGCTCACGCGGTCGATAAGGACCTGTCCCTGGCACGACTCGAACACGAATGCCCCCTGACCGGGGGGGATCCCCGGTGCGGCGGGACTGACCACGGACTTCACCTGGACGCGTTGTCCGGCAGGGATCCCGCGCACCCGCAGGGTCCCGGTGATGGGTCCGGCCTCGCTGCCGAACCCTCCGCCCACATAGGGGCCAGGGTACCCCATCAGGGCGATGCCCTTGGTCAGGGGTGCCGCAGGCGCGGGCACTCCCGTGGGACTGCTCCGCACCAGCACGATGTCCCCATGCTGGACCGCGGCGAAGGCCGCGCCGAGATCGGTGAAGTGCGTGCCGGGACGGTTCTGCACGTCCACCACGTAGGTGCGCTGGGCAGTCGCGGGGGAAGGCAGGACGAGGACGAAGAGCAGGAGGGGGAGACGCATGGCGGACCTCGGAAGGCGGCTCGGAGCGGGGCTCATTGGACGACGAAGCACCGGATGCCTGCGGATCCGGCGATGTAGATGCGCTCGGGCTTGCCGGCGGGGGGAAGGCGATCCTCGAGGAGGATCGAGCTGTAGGCCCCCAGGGAGCCCTCGTAGACGTTCTGGAAGAGCGGCGTTCCGAGGCTGCCGCCGGGGCAGGGGAACACCACCAGCTCGCCGTTGAGGGTCGTCACGAGGATCTCCCTGTCCGCCGAGGCGGCATCGAGCTCGGCGATCGCCACGCCGCACGCGCCGTAGCCGGGCCGGGCCGTACCCGGGGTCCCGATCGGGCGCTGGCTGATCCGCTGCAGGACCGGCGGGGTGCCGGCCTGGTACTTCAGCACGTAGACGCTGGAGCGCATGGGGGTCCCCGCGCCGCCGATGTTGTCGAAGATCGGCGCGAACACGATCTCCTCCTGGGGATCGCCGTCCAGGTTGGCCACGGCCAGGGCGCAGCCGCCGATGCCGAGGTCCTCGCTCTCGGCCAGGATCGCGCCGGTGGCGCCGTCCAGCACCATGACCCGGCCGCCCATGGCCACGACGATGACCTGGGGAGGGCGGTTCTGGTCGGGGTGGACGCGGCCGAGGACCAGGCTCTGGTTGCGGCTCACGGCGGCGGGGTCGAGCTCGCTGCGCAGGCCCGGGTAGGGCCCCGTGAGCGGGGGGCGGCGGTTCGTTCCTGGGTCTGGCCCCATGGAGTTCCACGCATCCGCGACGTTCGGCGTGCCCGAGAGGTTGTCGAGCTTCACGAACGAGACGAGGTTCGGGTAGGCCCCGTGGGACCACCACGCGGCAAGTCGGGCCGGGCCGTCGGTGCGCGCACCGCCGCCGCGCGGGCAGAGCCAGAAGCCCTCGAGCCAGAGCGTCGGGTACAGCAGCCGGTCCGCTGGTACCAGGACCGGATCGACCAGGTCCCACCACAACGGGTCGTTCGGTTGCGGTCTCAAGACATACGGCCCATGGCTCAGGAACGACACCGCCCCGACCGTCATGTAGGTCGCGCGGTAGTTCGGGAGCTGGTTCGACCCGGCCGCCGGGACTTGCCCTGAGCCCGACCACACCAACCCCCGCACCTCCTCCAGGCCGACGTCCACCGGCGGCGGCGTGATGCTCGGATGCCCCGTCATCCGGTCCACCTTCCACCACGTCCCCGAGCGGTCGATCGCCTCGAACCAGGACGCACTTCCGTCGCCCCGCTCCGCCAGCGCCCACGTCGCCGCCAGCGACATCGTGCAGCGGTCCTCGAACACCTCCCCCGTCACGGGGTCCTTCCAGTACCTCCGCGGCAGGCCGAGGTCCGTGCCCGTGGTGAGGGTCACGTCGCTCAGCTTCAGGAACACGATCCGCCCGCCCGCGGTGGCGTAGACGATCTCGTCTCCGCTCTCGCCCGGATCGATGTTGGCGGAACCCAGCGCGATCGCCCCGCGCAGCGGCGGGAAGGTGTCGATGAGCTTCACCCCCCGGGTCGTGCCGTCGAAGTTCCACAGCACCAGCGCCCCGCTGTACGAGGTCATGAGGCACGGTCCGCCCGCACCGGCGTTCGCGAGGTAGCCCAGGCCCGCCACGGTGCCGCCGCGCGGCAGGATCGGGATGACCCCGCCCTCGTTGTGCGGGTCCGGCGGCTCGGTGATGTCGCCGAACTGGGTGATCAGGTTCAGATCGTCCGGGCGGAAGATGCGGATCGATCCGGTCTCCGCCGGTTTGTTGAGGAACAGCGCCGCGACCGCTTGGCCTCCCGGCACCCCGGTCCATGGCACCACGGCGAGGTTGGCGATCCCGCCGTACTGCAGCGCCGAGACCGCGCCCAGCATCCCCTGGCTCGGCGCGTCGAGCGCGCTGTTGAGCTCCAGGGAGAACAGGTGCCCACGCGCCGACCAGCCCAGGATCGGCCTGGTGAACGCGGTGACCGCGCCCAGCTTCATCCCCGGCGAGGGCCCCGCGAACACCGCGCTGCCGGTGTCCTCGTGCTCGCCCAGCACCGTGAGCCCGCCCGCCTCTGCGCGCAGGGCCAGGATCCTGCCGTGCACGCTCGTGACCAGGAGCTCGTCGCCCGGGGATGGGTGGAAGTCCACCGCCCCACAGCCGATCCCCTGGCTCTCCCAGCCGGGCCGCACGGTCGCGAGGTCGTGGGTCCACAGGAGCTGCAGGTTGTCGCGGCGGAACGCCGCGATCCGCCGGTGGGCGGCGGCCACGAGCTCCGCCCCGGGCCCGCTGCCGTCCACCTCGGCGAAGGTCAGGCTGTGGATGCCGGAGCCGAGCTCGTACACCGTGTTCGATCCGGTGTTGCTCACCGCCTGCAGGACGAGCGGCTGGATCGTCGAGGAGCCCGTGCCCCGGGTCTCCATCTTGAAGCGGTGGATCGTGCCGTCGGCGTTGCCGGCATAGATCGAGTCGCGGTCCTCCCCGGAGATCGCGACCCCGGTCAGCAGCGCGCGCGGCATCGCCCCGTGGCCGTAGCGGCGGAACCCCGGGGCCTCGGTCAGGAGGGAAGGGTTGCCGCCGGGGGTGGCCGGGTAGATGCGCGGGGCCCGCAGGTTGATGTGCTCATGGGGCTCGAGCAGGCCCAGGGAGCCGTGCTGGCCCACCCGGCGGGGCAGGCCGGCGCTGCCGGCGGAGGGTGCGGACTTGACCCGCTCACCCCACACGATCGGCAGGAGGAAGTGCAGCGCGTCCTGGGGATCCTGCGCGTCCGTCCAGGAGGTCGCATCCGGGGACGTGGGGATCTTGTAGAGCGCCGGCTCGGTCCCATGGCAGGTCTTGCCGAACAACGAGACATAGGCCCGGGCCTGCGGCGGACCACCGGGCAGGGGGACCGAGTGGTAGTAGAGCTGCGCGGGGCCCGCGCTCTGCGCCAGGATCGGCACCCAGTCGGTGCCGTGCGACACCGGGTCCTCGTCCGCCACCAGGAGGAACGTGGGCCGGTACACCTGCCCCCAGCGCAGGCGGTTCACGAACGAGAGACTCAGGTAGTCCGTCTCCTCCAGCCGCGTGAAGATCGTGAAGTCCGCGGCGGAGCGGGCGGTGTAGCCGGCGCCCGAGCCGATCTGCGCCAGCAGGTTGCTGACGAACAGGTGGCTGTCCTGGTCGTCCACGAGGCCGCGCTGGTTGGCGGTGTAGGCGGCGGCCACGCCGCCGTGGAACTCGTCGGGGTAGAGCAGCAGGAGGCACTGGGTCACGAAGCCGCCCATCGAGTAGCCGTTGATGAGGTACGCGAAGTTGGGCTCGCTGTCGGGGATCGAGACCGGCGGCTGGGTGAGGATGTGGCGCACGACGCGCCGCAGCTCGCGGA
>JADLFX010000112.1 GCA_020849665.1 Planctomycetota bacterium
ATGGTGCGTCCTGAACGCCAACCCTCCCGTGAGGCGAGGCGATGCTGTGTCGAACTTGCGGGTGCGAGTCCCGTCGCGGCAAGCGCCGTAGCACCGCGTAGCAGGCTCCAGCCCGGGCGAGAGATCGCCCGTGCCAAGCGGAGCGTCAAGAGCCCGAAGCCGGGGTGTACGCCCCGAGCGCGGGGAGCGAAGTCGCAGGCCCAACCCGGCAGGGTGAACCTTGCAGCCTCGTGATACTAGAGACCCGAAAGGTGGGAAGGCCGAGCCGCTCATGTCCCGGCGAAGGCAACAGACTGCGACCGAGCACGGAGCGGCGCAGGACTTCCCCGGGGTAGAGAGGAGGGCATGCGACGACAGTTCGACACGGAACAGGAGAGGCCCTACCCAGCGGCCGACGTCAGGCGAGAGCGGCACCCATAAGCCGAGTGCGAAAGGGAGCCGTGCTGGGAGGGAGTCCGAAGGGTCCGTAGTACTGCCGATCCCGGCGGCCACAACGCCGGGGGAGGGAAGGGGCCCTGCTTTGGTCGCGTGCGTGGCTGGGGGTAAGTGCGAGGGCATGGCCGCAAGGCCCAACAACCCCGTAGACAAAGTACGAGAACTCCAACACGCGCTCTTTCGTGCCGCCAAGCGAGACCCTGGGCGGCGTTTCCACGCGCTGTTCGATCGGATCTGCAGGAGTGACGTTCTGCAGAAGGCGTGGGAACGAGTGCGGAGCAACGATGGCGCTGCCGGCATCGACGGCGAATCGCTGGCGAAGATCGAGCAGCGGGGCGTCGGGCAGTTCCTCGTGGAGCTGCGCGACGAGATCCGACGAGGCGAGTACCGACCGCAGCCGGTGCGGCGCGTGTACATCGAGAAGTCGGGCGGCAAGTGGCGACCGTTGGGCATCCCGACGGTCAGGGACCGGGTGGTCCAGATGGCGACGAAGATCGTGATCGAGCCGATTTTCGAAGCAGGCTTCGAGCAGTGCAGCTACGGCTTCCGCCCCAGGCGGAGTGCCACGGATGCACTGGAGAAGCTGCGCATCGAAGGCGGGCGAGGCCGGCACTTCGTCGTCGATGGCGACATCCAGAGCTTCTTCGACACGATCGACAAGAGCGTGCTGATGGACCTGGTGGGCCGGCGCATCTGCGATCGCCGCGTGCTGAAGCTGATCCGGAAGTGGTTGGATGCGGGTGTGATGGAGGAGGGCAACGTGAAGCACGAAGCCACGGGGACTCCCCAGGGCGGCGTGATCTCCCCGTTGCTCGCCAACATCTACCTGCACGAACTCGATCGCGAGTGGCAGCGCGACTGCCAGCATCTCGGCGTCCTCGTGCGATACGCGGACGACTTCGTGGTGCTGTGCCGGAGCGAGTCGCAGGCGAGCGAGGCGGTGCGTCGGCTGCGCGAGGTCTTCGCGCGCCTGAAGCTCACGCTGCATCCGGAGAAGACGAAGCTCGTGCAGATCGGGCTCGGCAAGGACGGCTTCGACTTCCTAGGCTGCCACCTGCGAATCGTGAAGTCCCGCTTCCAGGGACGCACGTATCTGTTCCGGTGGCCGTCGGCGAAGTCGATGAAGAAGGTCCGCAGCCGGGTGCGCGATCTGACGGACCGCCGCCGCCGGGCTGGTCTGAAGGACGTCGACGAGGTGATCGCTGACCTCAACCCCGTGCTGAAGGGCTGGGGCAACTACTTCAGGACCGGCAACGCGAGCAAGCAGTTCAACCGGATCGACTACTACGTCTGGCTGCGCATCCTCCGCATGCTCGGCAAGCAGCGTGGCTTTCGCGGCCATCGGCTTGCCTGGCGGGTGGCGCAGCAACGGCGTGCGTGGCCGATGGCGAAGCTGCGAGCTCGCGGCCTGCACAAGCTGCTCGGCACGATCCAATACCCAGGGAGCAAGACGGCATGAACAAGACCATCGGTCAGCCGTGTGCGGGAAAACCGCACGCACGGTTGGAACGGGGGGCTTGGTTGCCCGGGACTTGCTTCTTCAACAAGGCCTAGTAACCAAGCTCTACCAATGCCCTTCGTGCTCTTCGCCCTCTCCTTCCTCCTCCTGACCCTGGAGGTGTTGGAGACCAAGGTGTTCGCCTACTCGCTGGAGAACAACCTCCTCTTCGTGGTGATCGCCATGGCACTGCTGGGGATCGGCGCGGGCGGCAGCCTGGTGGCGCTGCGGCGCCGTCTGGACGAGCCCGCGGCGGTGGTGCGGCCCTGCCTCTTCGCCACGGGGCTCCTGCTGGTGCTGGCGCACGCGTGGTTCGCGCACTTCTCGCCCCGGGTGCGCTTCGACCTCGACGCCATCTCCCTGGTCACGCTGGCGCTCCTGAGCGCGCCGTACATCAGCGGCGGGATGGCGATCGCGGCCCTCCTGTCCGACCCGCGCGGGCGCGTGCAGACCCTCTACGGCTGGAACCTGCTCGGCTCGGCCCTGGGCTGCGTGTCGATCTTCGTCCTGCTGGGGCCGCTCTCGGCGCCGCAGGTGCTGGCGCTCGGGGCCACGGGGTGCGGCCTGCTGGGCGCGTGGCTCTGCGCGCGGCGCGGGCCGGCCCTGGTCGTCGCGCTGGCCGCGGGCGGCGCGGTGTTCGCCTTCGCCGACCGCCTCTTCGCCTATGCGATCGAGCCGGTGCCCGGCCAGCTCGCGCTGCTGGAGGAGAACGTGGCGCGCCTGCGCGACCGCAACGCCCACCCCGAGGTGCAGGAGGCGCGCCTGGAACGGCGCTTCGACCGCTGGGACCCGACCGCGCGCGTGCAGGTGCACGACCTGCGCCTGCGCAGCACCAACCCGAGCCACCAGGCCGACATCGAGCGGATCCCGAGCATGTGGTTCACCCAGGATTCCAGCTACGGGTCGCCCCTGATCGGCGCGGGCGTGCGCCCCGCGGGGGCGAAGCTCTTCTACGAGCGCACGCTCTACGGTGCCGGCTACTTCCGCCAGCGGCCGGACGAGAAGGTGCTGGTGATCGGCCTCGGCGGTGCGCCCGACGTGCAGACCGCGCTGCACCACGGCGCGGCCAGCGTGACCGGCGTGGACATCAACGCCACCACGATCGGCATGGTGCGCGAGGCGATGGCGGAGTTCGTGGGCCGGCCGTACGCCGATCCGCGCGTGCACCTGCACGTGCGCGACGGCCGCAGCTTCGTGCGCGGCGCGCGCGAGCTCTACGACCACATCCAGCTCAGCGGCGTCGACACCAAGACCGTGCTCGCCTCGGGCACACTGGCCGTGAACGAGAGCTACCTCTACACGCAGGACGCGTTCCGGGAGTACCTGGAACGGCTCACGCCCGAGGGGCTCCTCTGCATCGTGTACGCCGGCGACGACCTGATGCGCCGCCTGGCGATCTCGGCGCAGGCGGCGCTGCGCGAGCTGGGCGCGGCCGAGCCGCACCGCCACGTGGCCCTGCTCAAGCAGAGCGAGATCGTCGGGGTGCTCGTGAAGCGCACGCCGTTCACCTCGGCCGAGTGCGAGCGGCTGCGCGCGTGGCTGGCCCAGGCCGACCGGGGCGGCGGCCGCACCGAGGTGACCCTGATGGTGTACGAGCTGCTGCTGCTGGGCGGCGAGATGAGCCTGCAGCGGCCGCCGCGTGCGGTGTACCTGCCGGACGGGACCGTGAGCGCCGACCCGGCGATGCAGGCGGCGGCGGAGGGCAAGCTCGACGCCTGGCTGGCCGCACACCGCCTCGACCTCTCCCCGGTGCGCGACAGCCGGCCGTTCTTCTTCCACGTGGTCCGCCACGACGACGTGTTCCGATCCCCGCCGGTGTACTTCCAGCGCCTGTTCCGGCTCGTGTGGATCCTGGGGGGCTTCGCGCTGCTCTTCATCCTGGGGCCGCTCTTCGTGTTTCAGCGCCGCGGCATCCGCGTGGTCCAGAACCTGCCCTTCGCCGTGTACTTCGCGGCGCTCGGCGCGGGCTTCATCCTGGCCGAGATCGGCCTCATCCATCGTTACGTGCTCTTCCTCGGCCACCAGGCGTACGCGTTCGCCTCGGTGATCGGCGGGATGCTCGTGGCGGCGAGCCTGGGCGCGATGCTGAGCCGGCGCTTCGCGGCGGCGCCGCACCGCGTGATCGGCTTCGCGGTGCTGGCCGCGCTCGCGGCCCTGCTCCTGCACCAGACCGCCCTCGACCCGCTCTTCACCGGCACCGCGGAGGCGCCGTTCGCCGTCCGTCTGCTCCTGGGACTCCTGGCGCTGGCGCCCCTGGGCGTGCCGCTGGGGATGCTCTTCCCGACCGGCCTCGCGCTGGTCGGGCGCAGCGACCCGCACTTCGTGCCCTGGGCCTGCGGGATCAACGGCGTGTTCTCGGTGCTCGGCTCCACGCTGGTGCTGCCCGGAGCGATCCTCTACGGCTTCCCGGCCGTGGCCGGCGCGGCGGCGGCCGTGTACGCGGTGGCGGCGCTGGTGGGGGTTCCGCTGGCGGCGCGCGCCGTGCGTGGCGCGCCGCGCTAGCGCGCCATCCCCCGGCGCATAGAGTGCGCGGCGATGGCACCGTCGCCTCCGACCCGGCGCCGCCGGGTGGCGCTCTACTGCCTGCTGCTCTTCTGCATGGGCCTGGTGCTCCTGCGCGCCCGCGGACCGCGCGCCGGGTCCGAGGCGGCGCGGCACGTCGGCACGGCGGCGTGCGCCGAGTGCCACGCGCAGGAGGCACAGGCATGGCGCGGCTCGCACCACGATCTCGCGATGGCTGCGGCCGGACCGGAGAGCGTGCGCGGCGCGTTCGCGGGCGAGACCTTCGCGTGGCCGGGCGGCGCGGCCACGTTCCTGCGCCGGGACGGCGCGTACTGGATCCGGACCGAGGACGAGCGCGGCACACAGCAGGAGCATCGGGTCGGCTTCACCTTCGGCGTCTGGCCGCTGCAGCAGTACCTGCTGCCGCTGCCCGACGGGCGCGTGCAGGCGTTCCCGGTCGCCTGGGACGCGCGGCCGGCGGCGCAGGGCGGGCAGCGCTGGTTCCACGCCGATCCCGGGCGCGTGGCGCGTGCCGGAGAGCGCTTCCACTGGACCGGTTCCTTCTACACCTGGAACCACACCTGCGCCGAGTGCCACAGCACGCACGTGCAGAAGGGCTTCGACCGCGCGGCGGGACGCTATGCGACGCGCTACGCCGGCGAGGACGTGGGCTGCGAGGCCTGTCACGGGCCGGGCGACGCCCACGTGCGCTGGGCGCGCGCGGGCGGCCGCGCCGGCGACCCGGACGACGGGCTCGCCGTGCGCCTGCGCGGCGCGCGCCTGGAGGACTGGAGCTTCGATCCGGCCACGGGCATCGCGCGGAGCGCCGCCGCGCCGCGCTCGGCGATCGAGATCCAGACCTGCGCGCGCTGCCATGCCCGCCGTGCGCCGCTCCTCGATGGTGTGACGCCCGGCGCCCCGCTCACCGAGACGCACCTGCCCGCGCTGCTGGAGGCGGGGCTCTACCACGCCGACGGGCAGGTGCTCGACGAGGTGTTCGAGTGGGGCTCGTTCCTGCAGAGCCGGATGCACGCGGCGGGCGTGACCTGCACCGACTGCCATGAGCCACACGGCGCGCGGCTGCGCGCCGAGGGCAACGCGCTGTGTGCGCGCTGCCACCTGCCGGCGCGCTTCGACACGCCCGCGCACCATCACCACGTGGCCGGCTCGGCCGGCGCGGCGTGCACCGCCTGCCACATGCCGACCAAGACCTTCATGGTCGTGCACGCGCGCCACGACCACGGCTTCTCGGTGCCGCGGCCCGACTGGACGGCCCGCTACGGCGTGCCCAACGCGTGCAGCGGGTGCCATCAGGAGCGGGACCTCGCCTGGGTGCAGGAGGCGTTCGCCCGCTGGTACCCGGGCCTGCGGCGCGACGAGCTGGCGGTGCGTGCCCTGCACGGCGGCCGGCGCGGCGATCCCGCCGCGCGTGCCGATCTCGTGGCGCTGCTCGGCGCGGCCACGCGGCCGGCGATCCTGCGCGGGACGGCGGCGCAGCTCCTCGCCGAGGTCCCGGGCTCCGAGCCGGCGTCCCTGCGCGCTGCCGCCGCGGACCCCGACCCGCTGGTGCGCCTGGGCGTCGCGCGGGGTCTGGCCGCGTTGCCGGGCGAGGCCCGGCTCGCCGTGGGCGCGGGCCTGCTCGCCGACGCGGCGCGTGCGGTGCGGGTGGAGGCGGTGCGGGCCCTGGCGGCACTGCGCCCGCACCTCCAGGGCGCGGCGCGCGACGCCTATCCGCGGGCGCGCGCGGACTTCGTGGCCGCGGCGACGACCCATGCCGACCAGGTCGAGAGCCTCGTGGGTCTCGCCACGCTCCTGCACGACGAGGGCGATCTGGCCGAGGCGGCGCGCATCCTGGAGGAGGCCCGCCGCCGCGACCCGACGCGGCCCGAGCCCCTGGTGAACCTCGCCGACCTGCGGCGTGCGCAGGGTGACGAGGCGCGGAGCCTCGAACTGGTGCGCGCGGCGGTGGGCGTGGCGCCGCAGGATGCCGGCGCGTGGCACGCGCTCGGGCTCGCCCTGGTGCGGTCCGCGCGCCGTGACGAGGGCCTGCAGGCGCTGCGCCGCGCCGCCGGGTTGGCGCCCGCGGATGCGCGCCTGGGCCTCGTGCACGCGATCGCGGTGCACGACCTCGGCGATCCGGCGCGAGCGCTGCTGCTGGTGGAGGAGCTGCGCCGGGCGCACCCCTTCGATCCCGGGATCCTGCAGACGCTGGTCGCCTGGCTCGCCGCGGCGGGCCGCGCGCGCGACGCCCTGCCGCATGCGCGCACGTTGGCGGAAGTGCTGCCCGGCAACCCCGGCACGCAGGCCCTGCTGCGCGACCTGGAACGCGCCGCGCGCGGGCGCTGAGCAGCAGGCGCGCTCAGCGCGGCGCGGCCGCGGCGACCGGGCGCAGGACCATCGTCATGCGCTGGCCGTTCTTCTCCGCGCTGAACTCGATCCGGTCGGCATGCACCGTGGCGCGCTGCGTGTCTTCCTTGGCCTTGCCGTCGGCCTCCTTCTGCACGATCACCAGCTGCTCGCCTTCGATCCGCCACTCGCCCTTCGAGGTCGAGCGCCGTCCCATGGCCAGGGTCTCGCCCGTGAACGAGTGGTCCGGCGCGAAGGTGACGGTCGATTGCGTCTCGCGCAGCACCGCGGCCAGGCTGCCCACCATCTGCCGCGCGCTCGCGGGGAGGTTGGGGTTGGCGTCCGCTTTCTCCTCCACTTGCGAGGCCAGCGCGTCGGCGTCGAGCTGCCAGGCGCCGACGACGCGCTTCTCGAGCGGGCTGCCGCCGGAGCAGGCGGCGATCAGGAACAGCACCGGCAGCGCGGCATGGCGCACGTGGAACATGCCCCCGGATCGGCACGCGCGAGGGGTGGAGCTGGACTCCGGCCGGCTCCGCACCTCGGCATGGCGGATTCACCGCTGGCCCGGTGCCGCCCGCCGGCTGCGCAGGGGCTCCCCGGGCGCTTCGCTGCGGCCTTGCCTGGCGGGTGGACGGACGGGCGGCAGTGCCGCCTCCAGCACCGTGATCGCGATGGGTACCTCCGTGCCGAAGTGCAGGAGCCTGCCGTCGCGATCCAGGACGATGGTCGCGAATCTGCTGCCGTACGCGTCCTGGACATCGAAGCCGCCGGCCGGTGCCAGCAGGGGGAACATCCGCTCGACGAGGGGCTCATCGGGCGGTTGCGCTGCGTGCGGCTGGCGCGGGAACGACGTGTCGAAGAGCACGACGTGGAACTCGCCGCGACGCGGATGCGCCGCGAGGCGCGCCAGCTGCGTGCGCGCGTCGCCGAGGGGGCGGCCGCGCAGGCCGAACTCGTCGAAGCGGATCAGCACGGGCTTGCCGCGGAACGCGGGCAGGCCGGCGCGCTCGGCCGGCAGGTTCTCGGCCCGGCCGATCTCCCAGTCGGGAAGCACCTCGCCGACGAGATCGAAGGGCTTGGCGGGGACGCTCACCGGGCCGATGTCGACGAGATCGCGGTCCGCCGGGAGCACGACCGTCCGCGTCGTCCCGCCGAGACCGACCCTCGCGTGCAGGCGGTAGGTGCCGGGTGGCAGCGGCAGCTCGAACGCGGGTGCGTCCAGACCGAACCACACGGTGCGCCCGTGTCCTGGGTGGCGGGGATGCGGGACGGTGATGCCGAGCCAGGCTGCCCGCTTCGCCACGCCGTCCATCACGGTGCGGACGACTCCGCCCAATCGCCTCGCCCGGTGCAGCGTGATGCGGCCCCGCACGACGGGCTGGTACGACGGCGGGTCGTCGCCGGTGGCGACGAAGTCCGAGAACACGAATCCGACCAGGCTCCGATCCGCCGAGGCGCCGAAGAGCGGCGTCTCCATCGGGTCCTCCACCCACACGCCGCGCAGCCGCCCTTCGGCATCGCTGCGGAGCGGTGCCCGCTGGTCCGGTGCGTTGCAGGTCAGGATCGCCTGCCAGCGCGAGCCGGCGATCTCCCATCGATCGCCGAACGTGGCGCCCGCGACCGGCCGGCCGTCTGGATCGCAGACCAGTGCGTCCACCGACACCGGCGTGGTCCGTTGCGCGGCCAGATCCGCCGGCATGGCGCCGGCGACCAGGATGGCGAGCCACGGGGTCAGTGGTCGCATGGGGGGGAGCATAGCTCGTGCGTCCACGCCGCCCTCCACCCTGCGCCTGGGGCGCCGCTCGGGCCGGCACTGGCGGAGAGGGGGGGATTCGAACCCCCGGTGCCTCTCGGCACGGCGGTTTTCAAGACCGCTGCATTCAGCCGCTCTGCCACCTCTCCGAGCGGGCGGGATGATGCGACGGGCCGGAGCACGGCGCCACTCCTAGTC
>JADLFX010000113.1 GCA_020849665.1 Planctomycetota bacterium
AGCAGCTCGCACTCGGCGCGCAGCACGGCCTGTGCCTGGTCCAGGGACACCAGCCCGGAGAGGTCGAGGACGCGGCCCGCGGCCAGCACGAAGAGATCGGGCAGGAGGCCGCCGGCGTCGCCGTACCGGGTGCTGGCCTCGGTCAGATCCGGCAGCCGGCCCGCGACCTGCGCGAGCGGCAGCGCCACCACCTCGGCGTGTGCCAGCTTCAGGCGCACCACGCCGTCGTGGTCCACCACGCAGGCCGGCCTCGTGCCGCGGCGCAGGAGGCCGAACGCGCGGCGCTGCACGCGCTCGCCCTGGAACACGTGCAGCGGCGCGGCCTCGGCCACGGCGGCGACCCGCGTGGTGCCTGCCGGCAGGGCCTTCATGGCCAGGGCTGCGAGCGCCCCGGCGTCTGGCCGGGACCCGTGCAGCTCGCGGGTGCGCAGCTCGGGCGTGCCCTGCGCCGTGGCGAGCAGGCGCTTGCGCTGCGGATCGACCTCCACCCGCACGCTCACGGTCACCGGGTCCGCGCCCATGCGGATCACCGCGGCGCGTGCCTCCGCGCGCACCTGCAGCAGGTCGGCCTCGCTCGGACTCAGGACGCCGCGCTCGATGGTCTCGCGGATCATGCCCAGGGCCACGCCGATGGCAGAGATCACGTCGGCGTGGGCGGTGATCGAGTGCGGCAGGCCGAGGCGCGCCGCGGCATGGGGTACCACGGCCTCGGCGCCGCCCCCGCCGCCGACCAGCTGCAGGAGCTCCGGATCGAGCCGGTAGTCGTGCACCATCCGCTCGATGCAGTGCCGCACCTTGGCGGCGGCACACTCCTGGATCTGCTCGCAGACCTGACGCGGCGCGAGCCCCAGCTCCCGGCCCAGCGCCGCGGCCGCGCGCTCGGCAGACGCGCCGTCGGCCCCAGGCAGGTCGCGGGCGAGGCCCAGGAGCAGGGCCGCCTCCGTGGTGGTGAACGCGAACCCGGGTTCTGCCGCGCCGTCGGCGGCCAGGGCCAGGTAGTCGTCCGGGTCGCCGGCGCGGGGGCGCAGGCGGCGCGGCGTGAATGCGCCCACCGCGGCGCCGGCGAACGCCACGTAGCGCAGGCGCGCGATGTGCGCGCTGCGCGGCCCCACATCGTGCACCCTTCCGTGCGCGGCGCGCGGCAGCGAGCCGCCACCCACGCCCAGCGTGCGCACGTCGAGGGTCTGCAGCGCGAGCCGGTGCCCGCCCACCTCGGCCGGGCGGATCATCGGCCGGCCGTTCTGGATCACCGACACGTCCGTGCTGGTGCCGCCCACTTCCAGGAACACCCCGTCGGAGATGCGGGCATACATCAGCGCTGCGGCCACGCCTGCGGCCGGGCCCGAGAGCATGGTGAGGATCGGGCGCCGTCGCATCTCCGCCACGTCCATGATCCCGCCGTCACTGCGCATGATCATCAGCGGCGCCGCGATCCCCGCGGCGCGCACCGAGCGCTCGGTCAGGTCGGCGGTGCGCAGCATCACCGGCAGCATGCTGGCGTTGATCGCCGCCGTGCGCGTGCGCACGCGCAGGCCGTAGAGCTGCGAGATCGCCGCCGCCGAGGTGGCGGGCAGGCCCGATTCGGCGATCCACTCCGCCACCTGCGCCTCGCGCTCCGGTCGATCGATCCCGAACGGCTCGCTCACCACGAACGCCTCCGCGCCTTCGCTCCTCAGCTCGGCGACCAGCGCGAGCACCCGGTCGCGTCCGAGTCCCGCGCGCAGGTCGAGGAAGCGGTGGCAGGTGCGCAGCTCCCGCCCGGGCGCCAGCGGCATCGCGCCGAAGCGGGTCTGGCGGCGCGCCAGCCAGCCGTCGAGCCCGCGGCCCATGCCGAGGATGCCGACCGGAGCGACGTCCCCCTCCAGCAGCGCATTGGTGGCCTGCGTCGTGCTGTGCGCGATCAGCGCCACCTCGCCAGGATCGATCCGGCACTCCGCCAGCACCGCCTGCAGGGCCTGCACCACACCGCGCGCCACGCCCTCCTCGGCATCGTGGGTCGTGGGCACGCGTGCCTTGCCGAGCAGCGCCATGCGCGCCGCGTCGAGCGCGACCGCGTGGGTGAACGTGCCGCCCACGTCGATGCCGATCTTGACGTTGCGTGCAGGGCTCATGGGTCGTCGTGGCGCGGATCGTCGCCCGCACTGCGCCGTCCATGGATCGCGCGCGTGGGTGTTCCGCGCGGCCGCGCACCGATGGCACCGGCCCGGTCACGCACCTGCGTACGCCCTGGTTCCGGCCACGACGAGCCCCACGAGTGCGACCGCCCAGGTGTAGGGCAGGGTGCGGAACAGGAGGCGGTTCACGTCCACGCGCACCTCGTTGGCGACCCACACGTTGGCCGTGTTCGTCGGGTCGCTCACGCCCTGCATGATCCCCACCGAGAGGAGCATCGCGAGGATCGCCGCGGCGGGCAGGCCCTGGGCGAGCAGCACGCCGGCGATGGGGTAGCCGAGCCCCCACACGTTGAGCGGCCCGCGGTACAGGACCAGCGGCGCCAGCAGCGTGAACGTGAGCACGTACGCGACCGGTCCGCGCGGCACGAGGGCCCCGAGCAGGAGCTGCATGTCGGCCAGCACGGGCCAGCCGCCGGCGCGCGGCGTGGTGCCGCCGAGGATCGCGTTCAGCAGCATGCCCAGGCCGATCATCAGCACGAGCGCCGGCATCACGCCCTGGCCACCCTCGAGGCACGCGCGGGTGAAGAGATTCACCGCGCCCGGCCGCCACGTGACCAGGAACGCGTAGAGCAGGCCTGCCACGAAGGCGGCCGCGAACGGCACGCCGTGCACCAGGATCAGCAGCAGCGGCACGATCGGGATCAGGTAGCCGGCCGCGTCGACCCGCGCGGCGCCGGTGGCGCCGCGGCGCAGGCGCACGGCGCAGGTGCCCAGCGCGAGGGCGGCCAGTCCGAGGCCCAGCGTCACCGCCAGGGCCGAAGGCCCGCCGGTCGCGTCCGCGGCCGCAGGACCCGTGCCCCGCAGCAGCCCGAACACCACGAGCATGCCGATCGCGGCCACCGCCACCGCGGCGCGCCATGTCACTTTCAGCATGCGGGCACGGTGCAGCTCGATGGTCACGAACGCCACCGCGCCGAGCGCGGTGATCGCGAACACGATCACGGCGTAGCCGAGCACCTGGGCGTCGGTCATGCCCAGCACGGTGCGGTACAGGGTCCAGTTGGCGGGCTGCAGCAGGCCGCCCAGGCTCACGCCGAAGAGCAGCACTCCCGCGCACACTGGTTCGCGCAGACCCATCGAGGCCAGGATCGGCAGCACGATGGTGCCCACCATGATCAGGGCGCCGAGGCCGGTGATCGTGGTGAAGAGCAGCGCCACCAGTGCCAGCATCACCAGCGCCACCACCCAGGGCTGGTCGCCGGCGAACTCCGCGCCGCGGCGCACGATGCTCTCGGCCACTCCGGTGCGCTGCAGGAGCACGCCCAGGATCCCGCCGAACAGGATCACGACCATCGGATCGGCGAGCCGCAGCGCCCCCTCGGCCAGGATCGTGCGGGTCAGCTCCTCGGGCGTGAGCCGGCCGGCGGCGATCTCGACGAGTCCGATCCCCAGCGCCATCAGCGGCAGGGCGAGGAGCGCCGGCAGGCGCCGCGTCGCCATGGCTGCGGCGGCCACGACGAAGAGCAGCAGGATCGCGCCCGCGACCCAGGGCACCCCGGCGGCGACGTCCTGCGACAGGCCGGAGAGGGGGAGCGGGCTCATGGGCGCAGACTGGACCGGCGCAGCGCGCTCGTTGCAACGCCGCGCGGCATCGGCAGAGGCGGTCGAGGGCTGCTGGGTTCAGCGCACCTTGGTGCGCCACGAGGCGGGGTCCCGGCCCATCTTCTCGCCCAGGTCGGCGAGGGCGCGCATGTACGCGGGCTCGAAGATGGTCTCGCCCGTCGGCGACTGGAAGTCCTGGGGAATGGCGACGAAGCGGAACTCGCAGGCCCCGGGGAGCGCGGCGTTGATCAGGTCGGAGGCGAGGCGCTGGCGGTGCAGCGCCGACCAGGTCATCGAGTAGGTCATCTGCGAGATGCTGCGGCCGGCCACGCTGGGCCAGTCGATCGGCGTGCCCTTGGGGTCGAGGTCGAGCTTGCCGTTGACGATCGTCCACTGACGCACGCGCGGCGTCTTCGCGTTGGGGCGCAGGCGCTGGACCTCCTGGATCAGGGCGACGAAGGGTTCGGCACGCGCGATGCCGAAGAGCTGCTCGCTGGCGCCCCCGTCGACGTGCAGGCAGCCGTCGATCTCGATCGGCGGGAATGCGGCCGGGATCGAGCACGACGCCAGCAGGATCGTGCGCATGCGCGCGGTGCCGCCTTCCGCCGCCCGGGCCACCTCCTCGCCGACGTCCCACATGCGCATGCGCGCGAGGTCCAGGTTGGTCGTGCCGACCAGGAGCAGGCGGTTCTGGTCGCGCCGTGCGCCGGCGACGCCGCCGGCCAGCGCATCGTCGATCTCGCGCACCAGGATCTCCTGCAGCCCGGAGATGTCGAGCAGCGACTTCCTGCGGAACGCGATCGAGATGAACCCGCGCCCCACGGCAGCGTCGTCCGGGAGGGAGCGGTAGAGCTGGTCGACGCGATCGATCTGCGCGCCACCGAGCAGGGCGAACGGCGCGATCAGGGAGCCGGTGCTGACGCCGCTGACCATGTCGAACTCGGGGCGGCTGGCCTCCGGTTCCCGCACCTCGCCCCAGCCCTTGAGGAATCCCGCGCCGAACGCGCCGTGCTGGCCGCCACCGGAGAGCACCAGGCAGTCCAGGGTCACCGCCGGGGCGCCGGCACCGGCGCGGTCGATCTCGCTCAGGAGCCGCGCCTTGGCCATGTTCAGCCACTCCTGCTCCTGGGCCAGGACCACCTCCGCCTCGCGGCTCGCCAGCTGCTGGAGTCGTTCCGGGCTCGGCAGCTCGCGGCTGACCGAACAGGCGGCGAGCAGGAGGAGGGCTGCGAGGTCCAGGGCGCGCTTCACGCCGCGATTGAAGGAGGAGCGCCGGGGATTTGCGAGGCCGTGGCAGAGCCACGAGCGCCGCGGGTTCACAGATTCCCACCCAGCTCGCGCAGGCGCGCGCGCAACGCCTCGCCCGCGACGCGACGCGGGGGGATCCCTTGCGTGAGAGACATGGCGCAGGCCACCGCCGCGGCCTCGCCCATCGCGCGACAGTTGCTCTGGATGCGCACCGAGCTCTGCGCCTCGAAGCTGGCCGAGAGGCAGCGACCGGCGACCAGCAGGTCCTCGACGTGCAGGGGCACGAGGCAGCGATACGGGACCTCGTGGTACTCGCCCTCCGGCAGGTGCACGAGCCTGAGCTTGTCCTGGCCGCGCACCGTGTGGATGTCGAGCGGGTAGTTGTTGCGCGCGATGGCGTCGGCGAACTTGCGGCCGCCCAGCACGTCCTCGGCGGTGAGGCAGTACTCGCCGCGGATCCGTCGCGATTCGCGCACGCCCACGAGCGGGGCGGTCGCCACCAGGTACGCCGCCTCGCAGCCAGGGAGGTTGCGTCGGCAGAACGCGAGGTAGCGCTGCACCGCCCGCCGCCCGCGGGTGGCGGCACGGGTGAGATGGAAGGGATCGGTGCCGTCGATCTCCTCGCTGATGCGCGGGCAGTTGAACGCCAGTTCGCCGGGCCTGCCGGCCATGGAGAAGAACTGGAAGTAGTCGCCGTCGCGCTCCTCCAGCACGCCGTCCTGAACCGCCTTGCGGAAGAGCGGCTCCAGGGGCCAGCCGCGCCCCCACACCATGGCGGAGTGGAGCAACGGCACCGCGCTGCCCTCGGCATCCTCGAGCACGTCGCTGCGGCCCAGCGAGCGCAGGAACGCAGCGAGCCGTGCCAGGTCCACGTTGCCGAGCTGGAAGCGCACCGAGAACGGCTGGTGCGTGCCGGTCTCGGCATCGCCGCCCTCGCAGGGCACGCCGGCGCGGAACGCGACGTCGCCGTCGCCGGTGCAGTCGATGGTGCGTCGCGCCAGGATCGCGCTGCGGCCGGCCTTGTTGGCGACCACGATGCCGCGCACCTCCGAGCCGTCCATCACCACGTCCTCGACCACGGTGAAGTAGAGCAGCTCGGCGCCGGCCGCGACGTTCAGCTCCTCGAGCACGAGCTTGAGCGCCTCGGGGTTGAACCAGCCGCGGTTGCCGTCGTGCCAGACACCCGACTCCCGCAGCGCGTTGAGGCGCGCGTTGATCTCGGCGTCGATCCCGCCGTTGAGCGGCCGGCCGGCGACCTGGTTGGGCATCATCGGCGTGACCAGCGCGCCGGTCTGCGTGCCGCCCAGGAACCCGAGCTGTTCCACGACCAGGGTGCGCAATCCCTGCCGGGCCGCGGCGATCCCGGCCACCGCCCCGGCGGTGCCGCCGCCGACCACGAGGCACTCGACCTCGCGCAGCGTGGGCACGCCCTGTGTGCGGAGGTCTGCGAGGGTGAGCATGGCGTGGGGGCTCGCGGCCGGTCAGCGCCGCGTGCGCAGGAGCATCACGGCGTCGGCGTGCACCCAGCGGCCCTTCTCCGCTCCGGCGTGCTGCACCCTCAGGACGGGCTGTTCGCCCTTCTCCAGGGTGAGCACGCCGTCGAGCGTCTGCCAGCCGGACGCCGCGACCTTGGACTGGTCGACGGTGACCAGGGTGCCGGACTCGGCCTCCTTGCCGGGGCGCAGTCGGTAGGCCACCTTCGTGGCCGAGTCGGCGCCGCCCTTGGCCAGCCACACGTGCACCGTGTACCGGCCCGCCTCCGGCACGGTGGCGCGGTACTCGATCTGCAACGGCTCGAGGGCCGGGCCGCGCAGGCACGCGCCGTCGTGGTCGTCGGCGGAACGGTGCTCGCGCCAGAACCCGGTGCGGGCCGCGCGGGCCTCGTCGAGGATCACGGCCGGCGAGCGCCAGGGCTCCTTGCGATACGGCGGGACGGCCGGGCCGCGGTAGGTGCGCGTGCGCAGCATCTCGAGCACCTTCGGATCCGCGAGGTGGTCGTAGTACCAGAACACGTGGCCGGCGAGGCCGGCGCGGCGCACCTGGTGCGCCTGCTCGTTGACCTCGCTGGCGACGATGGGCAGGGCCTCGATCCGCACCGTGACCCCGGCGAACACCTTGGCGCGCAGGGGTTCGGGCACTCCGTCCAGCGCCGAGGGGATTGCGTTGCGCAGGGCCTCCGGGCGCATGTACATCTGCACCACGACGCTGTCGACGCTGCCGTCGTGCAGCCACTGGCGCCAGTCCTGCAGGTACGAGTCGTACGCCGGGTAGCTCTTCGGCGTGGTGGCGTAGTGGCTGGGCGCATTGCTGACGTGCAGGCCGGGCGCGGCCTGCTGGACGGCGCGGTAGACCTTCTCCTGGAACTCGACGATCGCGTCGGCGCGCCAGCGCATCCACGCCGGGTCATCCGGCTTCGGGGTGCCCTCGAGTCCGCGCGCCATCCGGTACTCGTCGAGCGACTCGTAGCCGGCGTCGAGGCCCGGGTAGCGGATGCGATCGAGCTGGATGCCGTCGAGGTCGTACCTGGCGGCCACCTCGGCGTGCAGCGCACAGAGGAAGGTCTGCACGTCGTCGCGCGACGGCGCCATCCAATGGTGCGAGCCCATCGTGCCGGCCGGGAAGAGGTCCACGCGCTGCTGGGTGCGCAGGAGCCACTCGGGGTGCCTGGCGAAGATCGGGCCCTTGGCCGGGCCCTGCCACTCGTTGCCGGTCCACCAGCCCACGAAGCCGTACTCCATCCACGCCACGACCTCGAGGCCCGCGCGATGCCCCTCGACCAGGGCCTCGGCGAGGAGATCGCGGTCGCCGGCGGCGGGGTCGGTGGCGTGGCCGAACTCCTGGGCGAACACCTGCGAGCGCCACAGCGGCCAGCCGCGGCTCCAGGCGTTGACGTACACGGTGTTGATCCGTGCCTGGGCCAGGGTGTCCATCGCCTTCGCCAGCTCCGCGCGGGTCAGGAAGCCGGTCAGCGTGCGCGGGGTCAGCCAGACCCCGCGCAGCTCGGACTCCTGGGCGGGCAGGGCGCAGACGGCGCCCAGGATCGGGACGGCGAGCAGGGAAACCGGAAGAGTTGCGGTGCGCATGTTCGGAACCCGGGGGCCCGGGCCTATACCTACCGGCTCCTAGGTATCCGGGAGAACGCCGTGGTCGCGCAAGAGATCGATCGTCAAGCCGTCACCGCCGCACTGAACGAAGTGGTCGAGTTCGAGCTCGCCGGAGTGGTGCGGTTCACCCACTACTCGCTGATGGTCACCGGACCGCATCGGATCCCGATCGTGGCGTTCCTGAAGCAGCAGGCCAACGAGTCGCTCCTGCATGCCCAGCGCGCCGGCGAGATCCTCACGGGATACGGAGGGCATCCCGGGATGCGGATCGCCAGGCTGGAGGAGACCCACCAGCACTCGCTCAAGGACATCCTGGCCGAGAGCCACGCCCACGAGCTGCGCGCCGTGGGGATGTACCGCCGGCTCCTGGAGATGGTGGCGGACCGGAGCGTCTACCTGGAGGAATACGCGCGCAGCATGATCGCGGCCGAGGAGGGGAGCCTGATCGAGTTCGGCAAGATGCTGCGCGACTTCTCGCTCGCGGACGCGGCGTCCCCGGGGGCGATGCTCCACCCGCAGCCCAAGCAGTCCCGCCGGCGCCGCGCCGAGGAGGAGTAGCTCAGTTGCGCAGGCGGGTGACGTAGCCGCCGCGCGTGGGCGTGCTGCCCGTCGCCGCGGTCGCGCTGCTCGTGTTGTAGGTGTAGAGCGAGGGGATCCACGGGCCGCCCTGGGTGGCGGGAACGGCGGTGTTCCTGCCGTTGGAGAGCGTGGCCTGGATCCCGGCCTGCTGGGCGTTGGGAGCCAGCGTCTGGGTGAAGACGCGCAGACCCAGGAGCGAACCCAGGAACGGCACCTCGAGGCGCTGGTAGTCCATGAACCCCGTGGCGTCGGTGCTGGCCAGGGGCAGGATCAGGGTGGCGTTGGAGCGGAGCGGGCCGCACACGCCCGCGAGCGTGAGGTTGGGATCGCTGGTGCCGAGGAGCAGCGTGATCGGGGCGCTGGGCGGCGCGTCGTAGGTGTTGAAGCCGAACGACACGAAGGTCTGGCTCACCTCGAAGAGCGTGTTGTGGCCCATGCGCAGCGTGGTCGACGGCGCGTTGAGGCAGCCGGTCCCCACGATGGCGCCGATCGCGCTGGTGTAGCTCGGCGTGGCCATGTCCTGAGGGTAGCTGGTGAACGACGCCACGCTGCCGTTGCTCACCCGCACCTCGTAGATCAGGTCGGTGAGGCCGCTGTAGGTCACCTTCTGGTCGAACGCGAGCACCACGTCGAACGGCGCCGGATTCGTCGGCGGCAGCGTCGCCCAGCTCGGCAGGTTCACCGGCTTGGCGGTGAACACCACGGTGGGCGCGTTGGCGTAGTTGGCGTCGAAGTCGCGGCCGAAGGTGGCGCGATTGCCCTGACCCACCCGGACCTCGACCGTGGCGGTGCGCGCGGCGGCCGTCGGGGCGGCGAAGGTCGCGTCGCGCCGCCAAGCGATCTGGTCGATGTCCACCAGCGGCAGACCGGTCTTCAGGCTGCCGTCGACCTGCTGGAAGCGCGCGTTCGGGAACGCGAAGAGCGTCGACAGGAACGTGTTGCCGTCGCTGGTGGCGTACGTGGCGTTGGGGAGGACCGTGAAGCTCTGGGCGGCGAGGGCGCCACCGGCGAGCAGGACGCTCAGGGCGAGGCGGGGGAAGGGCATGGCGGTGGAGTGGTCGGAAGAGAGGAGGATTACACCATCGCGGGCCGCGCCGGGATCGGAGGGGACGTGACGAGCTTGTCCCAGGTCCTGGTGCGGATACGCCCGATGGCAACGGACCGGGCCACGGCGGACGCGGGCGCTAGTCGGCCAGCCGCTCGCCGTGCACGACCACCGCGAGCACCGCGGCCACGCCGTCGCGGACCCGCACGAGCACGTACGAGTCGCCCGCGGGCGTGAGGTTGCGTCGCTCCTCGAAGCGCTTGCGGGCGGCGTCCGAGAGGTAGATCGTCTCGACCGGGTAGCTCGGCGTCACGTCCTTCGAGCCGCGGGAGCGCAGCGCGCGCGCCGCCAGCCAGAGCCCCCCGGCGGGCGCTTCGTCCCGGAACTCCGTGGGCAGGGCGTAGCCGCCGGCATCCACCGTGAACAGGACGCACCCGCGGCCGCGGGCTCCCTCCGCCAGCGCCGTGTCCGTTCCGGGCACCTGCGGCGGAAACCCGTAGCGCACGCGGAGCGGTCCGAAGTGCTCCGCGTACGAGTCGCCGGGCACGAAGCGCAGGCGTATTTCGGTGCCGCTGGCGCGCGCTGCCTCGTGGCGGGCGACCGTCCACGCGCCGGCGCCGATCTGGACCAGGGCGAGGAGCGCCAGGAGCGCCATGCGCCGCTTGGGAGTCATGTGCGCTGCCTCCGTCGCAGGACGAGGTTGGTGATCAGCAGGGCGGCGCCGCAGGCCGCGAGGATCAGGCCGATCAGCACCGGCTCCTGGGTGCGCTGCGAGGTGAGCACCAGAAGGGCGAGGGCCGCCATGCCGATCCCGCCGTTGACGCGCAGCAGCGAGCCGGTCTGCAGGCCGCGCAGCAGGCCGCCGACTCCGAAGCCGATGGCGGCGAGGCTGGCGAGGGTTGCGGCAGTCTCGCGCCCCAGGTCTGCCGCGAGCAGGAAGACGCCGGCGATGGCCACGAGGAGCGGGGTGGCGCAGAGCAGCGTGTCGGCCAACGCCCGGCGCGCCCCCAGCACGATGGCGGCGATGGCGGCCAGCATGTAGCCGGCGGCGAGCAGCCACGCCCCGGCGTCGTGGCCGCGGAACCACTCCGCCATCCTGGACGAGTGCGGCCAGATCGACTCGATGCCGAAGAAGAGCAGGCACACCGCCGCGGGCAGCACGCCGAGCGGGGCGAGCGGCGCGGGTCGGACCGCGGCGCGGGCGTCGAGTTCGCGACAGGCGATGTGCAGCGCGGTCACGTACGCGGCATTGGCCAGGAGCCAGAGCGGCGCGTCGCCCGGGAGCGAGATCACGCCCGCGGGGCCCAGGACCAGGACCGTGGCCCACGCCTGCAGGCGCGCCGCCAGATCCCCGCCCCTGCGCCGCCAGACCGAACCTGCATGCGCGACGCCGGGCAGGAGCAGGAGCGGCAACGCTGCGTGCAGGTGCTCGTGCAGGTGGATGCCGCGGCTCAGGCCCCAGGCCAGGGCGCCGACCATGCTGGCCACGGCCACCAGACCCGAGTCGAAGAGGAGCACCAGAGGCACCGCGAGCAGCCACCACGCCAGCAGCCACTCGTGCACTTCCCCGCCGGTGGCGTAGGTGATGCCTACGACCCCCAGCCACGTGCCGACCGCGGTGGTGAGGAGGGCGGCCGCGGCTTCCCGCCATGCGGGCGAGCCGCGCCGCGCCTGCAACGCATGGAAGGCGATGCCCTGTGCGGCCAGCAGGAAGGCGGCAGCCAGTCCCACGCGGAGCCGGGGCGGAAGGTCGTGCCAGGTGCGTGCCACGGCGAGGAACACGCCCCAGCCCACCAGCACGATCCCGGCCAGGACCAGGGCGACGCGCACGGCGACGCCGGAGCGCGAGGGCGCCGCCTCGACCATCGCGGCGTAGTGGGCGCGCAGGCGCCCGGCAGCGGCCGCGTCCAGGACGCCTCTGGCCACGAGGTCGGGCAGCTCCGCTGCGAGCCAGCGGGCGTGGTTCTGGTCCGCCATGGGCAGCGGGCGTTGTACAGCCACGGGCGACCTGCAGTCACGCGTGGCGTGCGGCGCGGACCGGGCGCCGAGCCAGGGCGTCCTAGCGCAGCTCGCGCAGGCGCAGGGCGTCGACCGAGAACGGGCCCGCGTCGTCGCCCGCGACCTCGAGCCGCACCTCGCCGGCCTGCTCGACGTGCAGCTCGCCGACGCGCAGCCACGCGCCGGCGGCGCGTGTCGGCACGACCTCGCAACGCTGTGCGCCGATCCAGACCACCGCCTTGCGGGGCAGCTCGGTGCCCTTCGGCCAGCGGATCTGGACTTCGAAGTGGCAGGGCCCGGTGAACGGGAGGGTCCACGCGGCACGCGCATCCGTGCCCTGGTCGATCGTCGCGAGCCCCGCGCCGAGGAAGTCGTCGCCCGCGCCTGTGCGCTTCCAGCGACCCTCGGGCAGGAGTTCGGCGGTGGCGTCGTCGAGGACCACGTGGCGCGTGGCGAACACCAGGATCGCGTTGGCCACCGCCCGCTCGCCCTGGTGGTCGAAGCGCTTGTTGTCGGAGGGGTGGTTGACCACGCCGCCGTGCGGCTCGCCGCGCACCCACATGGTGGTGGAGCCGCCGCCGTCGAGGTTGAGCGCATCCACGCACCCGAGCTGCAGCATGCAGGCGGCCAGCTCGGCGCAGGTCATTCCCGCGGCCTCGGCCGCGCGGCCGTCCACGGTGACCAGCAGGAGGCGGTTCTTCGCGGTGAGGCCCACGGCGGTGCGCGGGTGGCGGGCCTTCTCGTGGCCGAATCCCGAGCTGACGTCCACCTTGCCGCCGCGCACCAGCATCGGACCCGCGCCGAGCGCGTGGTGCATCTTCGGCCAGTCGCCCATGGGCGGCTTCTCGATGCGCACCTTGCCGTCGGCGGCGATGCCGATGGCGCCGTAGCGCTCGCCGTCGTTGGGGGTGATCGGCTTGCCGTCGCTGCGCAGGAGTCCGACCGGGCGGCCCTCCTTGGAGAAGTAGCCGCCGTTCACCGCGGCCAGGGCTTTCGCCGCGCTGGCGATCTGGCTGGTGCGCTGCAGGCCCTTGGCCGGCGCGATCTCGAGGCGGACCCGCTTGGGGTCCAATTCGATCTCGAGGACGTCGACGTTCTGCGGGGCGCCGAAGAGCTGCCTGGTGCGCAGGGTGTGCCAGTGCACGCCGTCGCCGATCTCGCGGCGCACCCAGGGAGCCTTGGCGAGGTCCGGTTCCTGGGCAGCGAGCTGGAGCGAGGACGCGAACGCGAGGAAGGCGAGGAGGGCGCGGCGCATGGCGAGGCCCGGCCTACGTTACGCCAGCGTGACGTGACCGGCGAGTTTGCTCAGAGTCGCTTCGGGTTTCCACGCCTTGGTCTCGTACTCGAGGACCATGCGGTGGGTGTTGAAGTAGCTGGCGTTGAGGGCGATGCAGTTGCGCATGATCCAGGACCAGCGCTCGCGGTCCTTCCAGGCCGGCAGGACGGACTCCTCCAGCTTGGTGTAGAGGCTCTCGGCGGCGTCCTCGTCGGTGCACGTCTCGGCACTCTGGGCGTCCGTGGGGCCGATCGCCCAGCCGGTCACGCCCTCCACCAGCCCCTCGACCCACCAGCCGTCCACCGTGCTCAGCATGGGGACGCCGTTGTGCGCGGCCTTCATGCCGCTGGTGCCCGAGGCCTCGCGCGGCGGGCGGGGCGTGTTCATCCAGATGTCGCCGCCCGCGGTCATCAGGGCACCCAGCTCCATGTCGTAGCCCGGCAGGAAGCACACCTGGACGTAGCTGCCCAGGCCGGCGCCGAGCTGGTGGATCCGCTCGATCATCTGCTTGCCCTCCTGGTCGCGCGGATGCGCCTTGCCGGCGTAGACGATCTGGATCGGGCCGTAATGGTGCGCGATCCGCCGGAGCCGTGCCGGATCGCTCAGCAGGAGCGGGTGGCGCTTGTAGCCGGTGGCGCGCCGCGCGAAACAGATGGTGAAGCGGTCGTCGCGATACGTGGCTCCCGTCCGCGCGCGCACCGCCTCGACGAGGGCGAGCTTGGCGCTGCGATGCGCGGTCTCGACCTCGGCGGTGGGGATGTCCAGCGCCTGGCGCAGCGCCTGCGGGTCCCGCCGCCAGGAGGGGATCCAACGATCGAAGAGCTGGCGGAACGGCTCGGCGGTCCAGGTGGCCGAGTGCACGCCGTTGGTGATCGCCTCGACCGCGTGTCCGGGGAACATCGCGCGCGACACCTCGCCGTGGCGGCGCGCCACGCCGTTGGTGAAGCGCGACATGGCGAGGGCGAGGCGCGTCATGTTCAGGTCCTCGCCGAGTGCGCCCGCGTTCTCGAGGATGTTCAACGCCTTGGTCCCGAGCACCTGCCGGGCGAGGTCGAAGTCGAATTGGTCGTGCCCCGCGGGCACCGGCGTGTGGGTGGTGAACACGCAGTGGCGCCGGACGTGGCTGAGGGCCGCGGCGGCGTCGGCGCCCGTGGCCAGTCGCTCGCGCAACAGGGCGAGGGTCAGCAGCGCCGCATGTCCCTCGTTCATGTGGTACGTGGCGAGGTCATGGTGGCCCAGCGCGCGGAGGATGCGCACGCCGCCGACGCCCAGCACGATCTCCTGCGCCAGCCGGTAGCGCCGGTCGCCGCCGTAGAGGGTGTCCGTCAGGCGCCGGTACTGCTCTCGGTTCTCGGGCAGGTCGGTGTCGAGCAGCACGATCGGCACGACGTGGCCGCTCTGGCCCAGCAGGTCGTAGCTCCACGCCCGCACGTGCACCGTCTCGCCTTCGACCTCAACGGTGGCCCTGGCGGTGAGCGGCAGCAGGTGGTCCGACGGTTCCCAGTCCTCCGGCGCCTCGTGCTGCGCGCCGGCGGCATCCAGGGTCTGCCGGAAATACCCGGCCCGGTAGAGCAGGGTGACGCCGAGCACCGGCAGGCCGAGGTCGGCCGCGCTGCGCAGCGTGTCCCCGGCCAGGACGCCGAGCCCGCCGCTGAAGGTCGGGATCGCGTTGGCGATGCCGATCTCCATCGAGAAGTAGGCGATACGAGGGGAAGTCTCTGGTGCGCTCACGTTGGGGGGTCGTCGATCCGGGGCCACGTTCCGATGGTATCGGCACCGTGGGGTCCGGGCTTTTAGGCGGATCGCCCGCCGGATGCTCGGGGGCAGAGGGAAGTTCCTGCGCGGCAGGCCCGGCGGCCCGCCCGGCGGCGCGGCTCGTGCGCCTCGCCTGGACCGCGCAGCGAGTGCTTGGCGGTCGCGCGCTCGCCGCCCAAGATCCACGGCCCGCGCCCCGAGGCCGACGATGTCGCAAGTCCGCGTGCTCCCAGCCCTGCTCACCCTCTTCCTCGCCGGTTGCGCCGGCGGTGCCCCGGAGAAACCCGTGCTGGTGCTGGAGGAGTTCGCGCGCTCCGAGCAGCAGTGGACCGGCATCGCGGTGTCCCGCACCGGGCGGGTGTTCGTGTGCTACCCGCGTTGGGGCGCGGTGCCGGCCGTCGCCGTCTCGGAGCTGCTCCTGCAGGCGCCGGGCAAGGGCACCAACCGTCCCTACCCCGACGTGGCGTGGAACGGCTGGCGGCCCGGCGACGATCCACGGCAGCGCTTCGTGTGTGTCCAGGCCCTGTGGATCGACGGGCGCGACCACCTGTGGATCCTCGACCCCGCCAGCCCCGGGTTCGCGGGGACCGTGCCCGGGGGGCCCAAGCTCGTGCGCGTGGACCTCGCGGCGGACCGCGTCGTGGACGTGATCGGATTCCCCCCCGACCTCGCGCCCACAGGCAGCTACCTCAACGACGTGCGCATCGACACGCGCGGGCGGCACGCCTACCTGACCGACTCCGGCCTGGGTGCGATCCTGGTCGTGGACCTCGAGACGCGCCGGATCCGCCGTCTCCTCTCCGAGCATCCCCTCACGCGTTCCGAGGGGATCACGCTCCGCGTCGGCGGCGGCGAGTGGCGGCTGCCCGACGGCAGGGTGCCGGAGGTCCATGCCGACGGCATCGCGCTGGATCCCGAGGACGAGTGGCTCTACTTCCAGGCCCTCTCGGGCCGCAACCTGCGCCGGGTGCGCACCAAGGACCTGCGCGACGAGAGCCTCGCCACCGAGGCCCTTGCGGAACGGGTCGAGACCGTGGCCGCACCGGGTCCCGTGGACGGGATCGCGTTCGGCCCTGGCGGCTGGCTCTGGCTCACCTCCCTGGAGACCGGCCAGCTCTTCCGCTGGAAGGAAGGCCGGGGCGTGGTCGCGCCGTTCCAGTCGGTGTGGCTCGCATGGCCCGACTCCCTCGCCGTCGGCCCGGACGGGCGCATGTACGTCACCACGGCCAGGATCCACGAGGGGAGCGCGCCGAAGGGCCCGTACCAGATCTGGGTGTTCGAGCCATGACATGGGGGTCGTCCTGGTCTCACGCGCGAGCCGGCCGCGCTCCCTCCCGCGGGCGTCAGGTTCGTCCGCATGAGCGCAGCGCCGTGCTGAGGCCGCCGTCGGGGGAGACCCTCGTAGGCGTGGGTGCGCGGGGCAAGGAAAGTCTGACGATCTGCCCCGGTTGAGCCCGTGCGGTCCCGGGGTTGTCCCTCGGGTGCTTCCTCGGGCCAAAGTGGCCCGACTCCAAGGCGGGATCCTCCCCAGCGAGGCGACGGCTTCGCACCCCGACCGCCCCTCCACCTGCCGCCCGCCGCTCGCGCGCCGGGCACGAGGCGGACGCAAGTTCACCCCACGACCATGAAGATCACCTTCCTCCCGTTCGCCGGCGCGCTCCTCTGTGGCGCGCTCCTCGGCCAGAGTCTGGTCAAGGACATCGCCCCAGGCGCCGGCACCAATCCCTCCTCCAGTCCGGGCACCGGCATCCTGCTCGGCGGCATCTACCTGTTCCCCGCGAGCGACGGAGTGACCGGCACCGAGTTGTGGCGCACCGACGGCACCGCCGCCGGCACGCGCCAGGTGCGGGACATCAATCCGGGTTCGGGCTCCTCCTCGCCGGGCACGTTCACGGTGTTCGGGGGTGCGGTGTACTTCGCCGCCAACGACGGCCTCAACGGCACCGAGCTGTGGCGCAGCGACGGGACGGCCGTGGGCACCGTGCTGCTCAAGGACTGCTACCCGGGCACATCCAGCTCCACTCCCACCGCGTTCGCGGTCTCCGGCGGCACGCTCTTCTTCACCGCACTGGACTCCACCGCGACCACGGGCACGGGTCGCGAGCTCTGGAAGTCCGACGGCACGGCGGCGGGCACGGTCCTGGTGAAGGACATCAACCCTGGTACCGCGAGCGGTTCGCCCTCGGGTCTCATCGACCTGGGCGGGGTCCTGCTCTTCGCCGCCAATGACGGCACGACGGGCTCGGAGCTGTGGAAGAGCGACGGGACCGCCGCGGGCACCCTGCAGGTCCTGGACATCAGCTCGGGGACCGGCAGCGGTTCCCCCAGGGACTTCACCGTGCTCGGTGCGAAGGCCTTCTTCGTCGCCACCGAGAGCCAGAACGGGACGGAGCTGTGGAGCACCGACGGCACGACGGGCGGCACGGCTCTGGTCGCGGACATCAACGCCGGCACGGGTTCGAGCAGCCCCTCGACGCTCACGGCCTTCGCCGGGGCGCTCTTCTTCAGCGCGAACACCGCAGCCACGGGTCGCGAGCTCTTCCGTAGCGACGGGACGTTGGCCGGCACCGGCCTCTTCCTGGACATCAATCCAGGCACCGGTACGAGCATCGAGCTGCTCGGGGCCGGACTCTTCCAGGTCGCGGGCGCGAAGATGTTCTTCTCCGCGGTCACTCCCGCCGCAGGCGGCGAGCTCTGGAGCACCGACGGCACGGTCGCCGGGACGGCCATGGTCGTCGACCTCACGCCGGGCGCCTCGTACTCGAACTTCGGCAGCCTCCTCGCCGTGGGCCCGCTCGTGTACTTCGATCACTTCGACGCGGTCACCGGGATCGGGCGCGAGCTCTGGCTCAGCAACGGCACCGCCGGCGGCACGGTCCTGGTGCGCGACATCAACGTCAGCACTCCGACGGCCAGCTCGAACCCGTCCGGATTCGCCGCGGCCGGCGCGAGGGTCTACTTCTCCGCCACCGACGGCATCAATGGCACCGAGCTGTGGCTGAGCGATGGCACCCTGGCCGGCACGAACCTGGTGGCCGACATCGCGCTGCCGCTCCCGGCCAGCTCCGGCCCGGCCAACTTCACCACGGTGGGCGGCCTGTCGTTCTTCACCGCCAACGATGGCGTGAGCGGCATCGAGCCCTGGGTCACCGACGGGACCGCGGCGGGCACGCTCCTGCTGCGCGACATCTACCCCGGCGTGTCCAGCTCCTCCCCGACCTTCCTCGCCACCTACCAGGGCGAGCTGTACTTCTCGGCCCTGGACTCGACGGCGTCGACCGGACTGGGTCGCGAGCTGTGGAAGACCGACGGTACCCCGGCAGGCACGGTGCTGGTCGCGGACCTGAATCCCGGCTCCGCCAGCTCCTCGCCGTCGAACGCCGCGGTGTTCGCCGGCCGGCTCTTCTTCTCGGCGAGCAACGGCACGACGGCGCCCGGCGTGGGTACCGAGCTCTTCGTCACCGACGGCACGGCGGCGGGCACGGCGCTGGTGAAGGACCTCTACCCAGGCACCAGTTCCTCGTCGCCGCAGAGCCTCACCGTGTACGCGGGCCTGCTCTACTTCACGGCTCTGGACGGCACGGCAACCACCGGCACGGGCCGCGAGCTGTGGCGGACGGACGGCACGACCGCCGGCACGACGTTGGTGGCCGATCTGAATCCGGGCACCGGCAGCGGCGCCGGTTCGAGCACCGCGGTGCTCGGCGGCAAGCTCTACTTCGCGGGCGGCGACGCTGCGACCGGCATCGAGCTGGCGGTGAGCGACGGCACGGCGGCCGGAACATCGGTGGTGAAGGACCTCTACCCGGGCACCTCCTCCTCCACGCCCGCGGGTCTCACCGTGTTCCAGGGCGCGTTGCTCTTCAACGCCCTCGACGGCACGGCGACCACGGGCACCGGCCGTGAGCTGTACCGGAGCGACGGCACCGCGGCAGGCACGGTCCTGCTGCGCGACATCTTCGTGGGGACCTCGACGGGAGTCTCCTCGAGCGTGTTCGTGGCCACGCCGAACCTCGTGTTCTTCGCGGCCAACGACGGCAGCACCGGCACCGAGCTCTGGGTGACCGACGGCACCAGCGCGGGCACGGTGCAGGCCGCCGACGTGCGCGTGGGTCCCCTCTCGGGAATCAGCACCGTGCGGATCGTCCCCGCCGGATCGGGCGACGCGGTGGTCTTCCAGGCCGACGACGGCGTGAGCGGCGTCGAGCTGTGGTGGAGCGACGGCACCGCTGTCGGCACCGGCCGGATCTTCGACCTCAACCCGGGGCTCGCCAGCGCGGCGATCAGCGGGTTCGGCCGCCTGGGCACCACGATTCTCCTCGGCGGCAACGACGGCGTGGCCGGCGTGGAGCTCTTCAAGTTCCCGCTCTCGCTGGTGGGCGCGTCCCTGGTCGAAAACGTCGGCCGGGGCTGCCCGGGCACGGGTGGCCTGGTCCCGCAGATGGTGGCCGGCGGCGGTCTGCCGGTACTCGGCAACGCCGGGTTCACGGTCGGCGTGACCAACGCCAACGTCAGCGCGCCGTGCACGATGTTCGTGTCGGCAGCGATCAACCCCACCCCGGTCGGCGGCGGCTGCGTGTTCTACACCGTGCCCGCGCTCATCAGCCTGAACACGAGCACCAACGCGGCCGGCAACGCGTCGATCCCGGTGGCGATCCCCAACGTGCCTGCCTACGCCGGCGTGGAGCTGGCGTTTCAGTACGTCGTGCTGGATCCCAACGGCGCGTACTTCAACCTCGTGTCGCTCAGCGACGCGCTTCGCATCCTGATCGGCAACTAGGCAGGAGCGGACGGGTGCCACGATCGGAGTCGGAGCGCGCGTGGCGCGCGCCGACTCCCGGCTCTGTCACGACGCCGAGGGGTTCGCGGTGTGACAACACTGTCACAAGCCGCGGTACGGGCCGGCACGGACGCAGGCGTCTGCCATGACACCGGTGCAAGTGGCACGTCACGTGCAGTGGTGAGCGACGTTGCGCTGGAGCGTCTCTTGCGCAAGCGATCGCGCCGTGTCGGCGCGGATCGGCCTGTGGTAGAAACGTCCCTCCGCCTTCTCCCCTGGCGCTCCAAGCAACGCGTGAGCACGTCGCTCCGCTGCCCGGTGGGAGTCGTGCGGTTCCGCCCCCAGCACCATGCGTAACTCACCTCTTGGGGTGCGCCTTTGCGCGCTCGCCCTCCTCGCCTCGGGCCTCTGTGCACAGAGCCTCGTCAAGGACATCGCAGCCGGTCTCGGCGTCAACCCCTCGTCCAGCCCCGGAATCGGGATCCTCTACAACGGCAACTACTACTTCTCCGCCAACGACGGCGTGAGCGGCGCGGAACTCTGGCGGACCAACGGCACCGCCGCCGGCACGCTCCAGGTCCGCGACATCAATCCCGGCAGCGTTTCGTCGTCGCCCGGCAACTTCTACATCTTCAACGGCCTGCTGTACTTCTCCGCCTCCGACGGCGTGAACGGCATCGAGCTCTGGCAGACCAACGGCACCAGCGTCGGCACGGTCCTGATCAAGGACATCTATCCGGGCGCCAGCTCCGGGTCGCCGTCGCTCTTCACAGCCGTGGGCGGCACGCTCTTCTTCAGCGGCTTCGATGGAACCGCCACCACCGGCACCGGCCGCGAACTCTGGAAGTCCGACGGCACGGCGGCCGGCACGGTCCTGGTGAAGGACATCTGGGTCGGTACTTCGAGCTCCAGCCCCGCGAACCTCGTCGCCCTGGGCACCTCGGTGTACTTCTCGGCGAGTGACGGCACCACGGCTCCGGGGACCGGGACCGAACTCTGGGTCTCCGACGGCACCGCCGCGGGCACGACCCAGGTGAAGGACATCAACGTCGGCACGCTGAGCAGCTCGCCCAGCCAGCTGCGGGTGTTCGGCGGCAAGCTGCTCTTCTCGGCCAGCGACGGGACGACGGCTCCGGCCACGGGCACCGAGCTGTGGACCTCCGACGGCACCGCGGCCGGCACCGTGCAGGTGCTCGACATCAACACGGGGACCGTCAGCTCTTCGCCGTCGTCGTTCGTCGACTTCGCGGGCGCGGTGTACTTCTCCGCGCTCACGGCGGCGAACGGGCGTGAGCTGTGGAAGACCGACGGCACGGCCGCGGGCACCGTCCTGGTGGCGGATGTCTACGCGGGCGCCAGCACCGGGATCTCCAGCACGGCCGTGAATGCCCTGCAGGTCGCGGGCCCGACGCTCTTCTTCCGCGGCACGGACGCGGTGAATGGCACCGAGCTGTGGAAGAGCGACGGCACGGCCGCGGGCACCTCCCTCGTGGTCGATCTGTCCGCCGGCGTGACCTCGTCGACGTTCAACAACCTGATCGCCATGGGCGCCGTCGTGCTCTTCGACCATCTCGACACGGTGAACGGCCGCGAGCTCTGGACCAGCAACGGCACGGCGGCCGGCACGGTCCTGGTGCGCGACATCAATGCCACCGCCGCCGGTGCCAGCTCGAATCCGAGCGCGTTCGCCGTCGTGGGCGCAACGCTCTACTTCTCAGCGACCGACGGTGTGGTCGGGACCGAGCTGTGGAGCAGCGACGGCACGACCGCGGGCACCGGCCTCGTGCGGGACATCGCGCTGCCGCAGCCGGCCAGCTCGAATCCGGCCAACTTCGCCACGTCTGCCGCCGGCCGCACCCTCTTCGCGGCCAACGACAACGTGAACGGCACCGAGCTGTGGACGACCGACGGCACGACCGCCAACACCAGCCTGCTCCTGGACATCAACACCACCACGCCCACGGCCAGCTCCTCGCCGGCCAACCTCTTCGCCTACAAGGGCGGCGTGCTCTTCACGGCCACCAATGGCGTGAACGGCATCGAGCTCTGGTTCAGCGACGGCACGGCGGCCGGCACGACGATGCTGGCAGACATCTATCCGGGCGCCTCCAGCTCCTCGCCGGGCAACTTCACCCTGTTCAAGGGCCAGGTGTTCTTCACCGCGTCCAACTCCACCGCGACCACGGGCATCGGCAACGAGCTGTGGAAGACCGATGGCACGGCGGCGGGCACGGTCCTGGTCCTCGACATCTACACCGGAACCAGCAGCTCCTCGCCTTCGCTGCTGACCGTGGCTGGCAATCAGCTCTTCTTCACCGCGCTGACCGCGGCCGCCGGCCGCGAGCTGTGGGTGACCGACGGGACCACGGCCGGCACCGTGATGGTGGCGGACATCTACGCCGGCACCAGCAGCGGCGCGAGCAGCAGCACCCGGGCGATGGCCCCGCTGGGCAACCGCGTGCTCTTCGCCGGTTCGGACGCCACCAACGGCCAGGAGATCTGGGTGAGCGACGGCACGGCCGCCGGCACGACCCTGGTCAAGGACATCTACGTGGGCGCGTCGGGCTCGGGTCCCTGGCCGATGAACGCCTTCAACGGCAAGGTCGTGTTCGAGGCGCAGGACGGGACCACAGGGTTCGAGCCCTGGATCACCGACGGCACGGCTGCCGGCACGCTCCTGCTCAAGGACATCTACCCCGGCACCACGAGCGGCTTCTCGATCTCCCCGACCGTCGCCACCCCGACCAAGCTCTTCTTCATCGGCAATGACGGCCTGACGGGCAGCGAGCTCTGGGTGACCGACGGCACTCCCGCGGGCACGGTGCAGGTCCTGGACATCCGCGCGGGCGCGGCCAGCGGCACGGGTACTTCGCCGCGCATGCTGCAGGCGGGCTCGGGCGACTACTGCTTCGTGGTGGCCGACGACGGCGTGACCGGTGCCGAGCTCTGGCTCAGCAACGGCACCCCTGCGGGCACCTCGCGGCTCTTCGACCTGAACCCGGGCAACCTGGGCGCCGGCATCACCGGCCTCGGGCGTAACGGCACCACCATGCTGCTCGGTGCCACCGACGGCGTGGCGGGGGTGGAGCTCTTCAAGTTCCCGCTCTCGATCACCGGCACCTCGCTGGTGGACTACGTCGGCCGGGGCTGCCCGGGCACGGGTGGCCTGATCCCGCAGATGGTGGCCGGCGGCGGCCTGCCGGTGCTCGGCAACGCCGGGTTCACGGTCGGCGTGACCAACGCCAACGTCAGCGCGCCGTGCTCGATGTTCCTGTCGGCGGCGATCAACCCCACCCCGCTCGGCGGGGGCTGCGTGTTCTACACCGTGCCCGCGCTCATCAGCCTGAACACGAGCACCAACGCGGCCGGCAACGCGTCGATCCCGGTGGCGATCCCCAACGTGCCCGCCTACGCCGGCGCCGAGCTGGCCTTCCAGTACGTCGTGCTGGATCCCAACGGCGCGTACTTCAACCTCGTGTCGCTCAGCGACGCGCTGCTGATGATGATCGGGAAGTGAGCTGAGGCTCGACCGCGCGCCCGCCACGGCGGGCGCAGGCGGCAGCGAAGGGCCGGCGGCGCATCCTGCGCCGCCGGCCCTTGCTCTTTGCGCGATCTGGAGAGCGCGCATCCCGGCGTCCGTGCCATCTCCGAGCCAGGCTCCGGACGCCGAGTGCACCCACGCGACGAGAGCCTGGGAGGGTCAGCGGGCCGGTTCTCCCGGCTGTCGACTCCCCCCGGTGGTTACGTGAACTCCGTGCGTCGTGCACGTTCCCCGGAGTTCCTCGTCACCGGATCGGTGACGGAAACACGCTTCGACGGCCCGACGTTCCACTTCGGTCGGAGTCATGCCCTCGGGAAGGGCGACTCCAACGGAGGCAGACATGAACGCTCGCAAGATCCTGGGAGCGTCAGCCTCGGCGTGGGCCCTCGCGGGCCTGCTCGGAGCGCAGACGCTGGTGAAGGACATCAACACGACGCCCTACCCGATGGACTCGAGCCCAGGATTCGGCGCACGAGTGGCGGATGGCAGGACCGTGTTCGCCGCCACAGACCCGACCGCGGGGAGGGAGCTCTGGATCACCGACGGTACGACGGCCGGCACGCTCCTCCTGAAGGACATCAACCCAGGCCCCACCGACGCGAATCCGACCGGCTTCATCCGCTCCTCTGCGGGAGGCAATACCCGCGTCTACTTCAGCGCGGACGACGGCGTGCACGGCGCGGAGCTGTGGAGGACCGACGGGACCGCGGCCGGGACGGTGCTCGTGTTCGACATCGAGCCGGGGAGCGGAGGAAGCGCACCCTCGGACTTCGCAGAGATGACCGTGTCGGGCCTGGGCGTGCGGCTCCTCTTCGCGGCTCAGGACGATCGCGCGAGCGTGGGGACAGGACGCGAGCTCTGGCGCAGCGACGGCACGTCGACCGGCACCGCCATGGTCGCCGACCTGAATCCTGGAACGTCGGACTCCAATCCTTCCGAGCTGACATTCCTGATCGACGCATCCGCCAACCACCGACTCGTGTTCCGGGCAACGGTGTCTGGCATGGGGGCGGAGCTGGCCGCCACGGATGGCACGACCGCCGGGACCAGGATCGTCTGGGACATCCGACCGGGAACCTCGAGCAGCAACCCCACCGGCTTCGTCCGATTCCCCGAGTTCGACGCAGCCATCCCCGGCCACGACCGCGTGTTCTTTGCTGCCAACGACGGCACGAGTGGCGTGGAGCTCTGGTCCACCAATGGCCTCTTCAGCCATCGCCTCGAGTTGGACATCCTGCCGGGAAGTGGGAGCTCGAACCCGGTGCTCGCAAACGAGCCGCATACTACGTCGGGTGCAGCCTCCGAGACTCTGTGTTTCAGCGCCCGGACCACGACTATGGGCCGCGAACTCTTCTGGATCGGGCCCGGGAATCACGCTGCTCGAGACCTCCGCCCAGGCGTCGACTCGGGGATTGCGGACGATGCCCGACTGTGCACCGTGTGGAACGTCTGCTTCGTGCCCGTGGATGACGGGGTGCATGGTACCGAGCTCTTCTTGGCATCAGGAACACCCTCGAGTCCGGATGTCGGCTTGTTCCACGAGTTCACCGCTGGTGCCACGGGAACGGTGATCCGAGACCTGATCGGTGTCAGCGGGGGGCTCTTCGCCGTCATCGGAACCGGAGCCACTGCCCGCCTCTGGTACAGCGACGGAACTGCCAAGCTCTTCGTGACGGGCGATGTCGGCATCAATGGAGTCCATGCCTACTCCAGCACCCAGGTGTACTACGCCGGCTCGACCGCGACGCCGCCGACGGGATTCGAACTCCGATACACCAACACCACCGGTGCCGACCGTCTGGTCAAGGACATCAATCCCCAGCTGCCCGGGAGCTCCCAGGCGTACGGGTTGCTCTCGGTGGGAACACGCATGTTCTTCTGGGCGGACGACGGGCTCACAGGCCACGAGCCCTGGGTCACGGATGGCACGTCGGTGAACACGTGGCGGCTGCGAGACATCCGGCCGGGGTCTGCCACCTCGATGACGACTTCCTATGCGTTCACTGCCCTGGGCAGCCGCGTCCTGTTCCGTGCCGATGACGGCACGACGGGTGCCGAGCTGTGGATCAGCGATGGCAGCAGTGCGGGGACGATCAGGGTCCGCGACATCAATCCGGGGAGTGGGGCATCGGCGCCCTACCGGTTCGCCACGCTGGGTACCGTGGCCACCTTCTCGGCGACGGACGGCGTGAATGGCTACGAACTCTGGCGCACCGACGGCACCGCGGGAGGGACCTACATGCTCGTGGACGGCTGGACCGGCAGCGGCCATGGGGCTCCGAGCCAGGGCGTCGTGCACGGCGGCCGGATCTACTTCGTGATCGCCTCGCCACTCTACGGCCGCGAACTCTGGAGTACGGATGGCACGGTGACAGGGACGCAGCTCGTAGTGGACCTGAATCCCGGGGCGACGGACGGGGCAAGGGAGTCCGACGGACGCCTCCTTGCCGTGAGCGCGCCCTGGGGCAGCGGCGTGGTCTTCTCCGGCAGCAACGGCGTGACCGGGTTCGAGCCGTACTTCACCGACGGCACGGCGGCCGGTACGCGGCTGGTCAGCGACATCTACGCGGGCGCGAGCAGCTCCGAGCCCGGTGTGCTGGTCAAGGTGCGGCGCAGCAATGGCGACCAGGTGTACTTCGAGGCCGCCAACGGGACGAACGGCCGCGAGCTCTGGACGATCGGTCCCACGGGCACGGTGAGCATGGTCAAGGATGCCTACCCGGGCTCGGGATCGGGAATGGCGAACTCGGCAATCGTGGCCACGGACCTGGGTGCCTATTGGGTCGGTACCGACAGCACGAACGGCTGGGAGCTCTGGTACAGCGACTTCGCCGGCGGCGCCAACATGGTGAGGGATGTGAACCCGGGCAGCGCGAGTTCGATGGTGGTGAACCGGGCGGTACTGTGTCCCGTGGGCTCGGGTGACCGGCTGGTCTTCAAGGCCAACGATGGGGTGACCGGCGAGGAGATCTGGCTGACCGACGGCACGACCGCGGGTACCCGGCGGCTCTTCGATCTCTACTCAGGGCCTGTCGGCTCCAACCCGCAGGGCGTTGCACAGCTCGGCAAGGAGGTGTTGTTCTCGGCCAACGACGAGGTCTACGGCCACGAGCTGTGGAAGATGCCACTCAC
>JADLFX010000114.1 GCA_020849665.1 Planctomycetota bacterium
CCACACATACACGGCTCCTAGGATTGCTGCAATGCATATGCCTATCCATGCCTTGCGCCATTGCCGGTCGGTAGCTTGTGGTGATGGCATGCCGTGTATCTAGGGGCTATGCAGTCGTTCGATTCTGTCGATCATCCGGATGAGGTATGTACTCCCTGTGGATCCACCACACGCCACGGGTCGACACTACCGTCGATGCACACAACCTTAGCTCTTGCGGATGTGGCCCAGTTCGCGCGCCCGCCGGACGGCCACACGGTCCGGCGAGGCGCGTCCATGGTGGCGACGCGCACCCTGCTTCGCAACCCCCTGCTCCTCTGCAACCCTTCGTCGCCGCTCCGCCTTGGCCACCAGGCAGCGCGGCTTGTCCAGCACGCGCACGCAACGCCCGGCACGGGACGGTGGTCGGAGGCGTCGAGGTCGTGTGAAGGATCTTGCACCACACCGCAGCGCTACGCCGCTCGAGCCGCGCCGGCGCGCACACAGGATCCCCATCGAGGACCTCGGGCGGAATCATCATCGTCCGCTGGGTCAGGCCGCGGCGCGACTCGCTGCGCCACCAGGACAGCGTGTCCCCGTTGAGGCCCTGTTGGTGGGCAGACTCCCGCACCGTCAGACTGCTCCGCTCCTGCTCATCAACATGTGCTTGCCAGATCTGCTCCGTCGTCCGCTTCGGCGGCCATCCCGTGGACGTCGGGACGTTCGAGCAGTTGGTGTCTAGCGGGTGGTTAGAGGCGGGCGCAGCCCCACGCCGATACGCTGCCCAGGCACTATGGCCCGAACGGAGCGTGCAGAGCCGGTCCTCAGGAACCCGGAGACTCCCTGGAGCCACGGCCCACGAAAGGACCTGGGATCCCATGGTTGTCTCCCGGCTTCCGGGCACACGACATTTCGAAGAGCGGGTAACCACCCGGTAGACACCATCTGTTGGAGCTTCCCGGCACCCACACGATTGGCCGGATGATGAGGACAACGGAGCAGGAGTGGCGTGCGCGGGTCGATGAGCAGGAGCGGAGCGGTCTGACGGTGCGTGAGTTCGCCCGCCAGCGGGGCCTCAACGGGAACACGTTGTCTTGGTGGCGCAGCAAGCTGCGCCGCAACCGGGCCCAGGAGACGGCGATGGTCCCGGTCGAGGTCGTCGATGGCGATCCCGTGGGCGGGCCCGCGCAGCTCGAGCTGGTGCACCGCAGCGGTGTGGTGCTGCGCCTTCCACGCGGCTTCGACGCGTCCGACCTCCGTCGCGTGCTGGCCGTGCTGGAGCAGCGATGCTGACGTTGCCGACCGCGGTGCGCATCTACCTGGCGCGTGGGTGCACCGACATGCGCAAGTCGATCGACGGTCTGGCGGCGCTGACGACGCAGTGTCTGGAGCTCGACCCGTTCAGCGGACACCTGTTCGTGTTCTGCAACCGCCGTCGCGATCGGATCAAGATCCTGTACTGGGAGCGGTCCGGCTTCTGGCTGCTGCACAAGCGGCTCGAGAAGGGCACCTTCGCCTGGCCGCTGCCGGCAGACAGCGAGCAGCGGCAGATCGAGATGACCACAAGCGACCTCGCGGCGCTCCTCGGCGGTCTCGATCTGCGCCGAGCGACACGAAGACGTTGGTACTCGAAGAGCAGCTGAATTCTTCGGTCGATGTGCCGATCCTAGGAACAGAGTGACGGCCACGAGCAAACGACGCGACGACGACCCAGACCCGCTGCGGGCGCGGATCCGCGAGCTCGAGGCGCATGTGAGCGTGCTCGAGGCACGGAAGACCGAGCTCGAAGTGCAGAGGACTGCGCTCGAGCACCGCAAGACCGAGCTCGAGGCGCAGCAAGCCCAGCTGCTCGAGACCAACGAGCACCTGGCGCGGCTCGTTGCGCAGTTCCGTCGGATGCTCTTCGGCCGGCGTCGCGAGCGGTTCGCCAACGACGAGCACCCGCATCTGCCCTTCGAGATCGAAGACCCGCCACCGCCCATTCCACCGCATGTCGAAGAGGCTCCGGACGACGAGTCCGATGCGGTCCAGCACAACCCGCGCCGGCGCGGCGTCGGTCGCCAGAGGAGCGATCTCCCCCGCGTGCGCGAGGTGATCGAGGTGCCCGAGCAGGACCGGCTCTGCCCGTGCTGCAGAAAGCCGATGCAGCCGATCGGCGAGACGGTCACGGAAGAGTTGGACTACCAGCCCGCGGTGCTGCGTGTGCGCGAGATCGTTCGCGTCAAGTACGCCTGCAGGGAGCACGAGGAAGCCGGAGTGGCGCAGCCCGAGCTACCGGCACGGCCGATCGCCAAGGGCATCGCGGCGCCCAGCCTGATCGCGCAGGTGGTGGTCGCCAAGTACAAGGACCATCTGCCGCTCTACCGTCAGAGCAAGATCTTCGCCCGCTTCGGCGTCGACGTGCCCGAGTCGACGCTGGGAGACTGGATCCAGGCTGCGGCGCAGCTGCTGGAACCCGTGGTCCTGGCCATCAAGGCCTCGCTCCTGGAGTCGTTCGTCATCCACAGCGACGACACGGGGATCCTGGTCCAGGACCGCAACCACCAGAACGGCAGCCGGCGGGGCCACCTCTGGGCGTACGTCGGTGACCGCAACGAGGTCGTGTTCGACTACACGCCCGGGCGAAGTCGCGACGGGCCGGTGCGCTTCCTCGGGGACTACCGAGGACATCTGCACGTGGATGCCTGCTCCGCCTACGACGCCGTGCTGCACAAGGGCACGATCGTCGAGGTCGGGTGTTGGGCGCACGCACGGCGCTACTTCTTCGAGGCGTTGGACACGGCGAAGGAGCACGCGGGCGACGCCCTGGCAGCCATCCGGCTCCTGTACGACGTGGAGCGCGAGGCGAAGGAACGCGACCTGGACGCGGGAGCCATCCAGCTCCTGCGCCAGGCCCGGAGCAAGCCCGTCCTCGAACCGATGCTGCCCTGGCTGCAAGCGCTCCGGTCCACGGTCCTGCCGAAGAGCCCGCTCGGGGAAGCGATCCGCTACGCGCTGAACCAGTGGCAGGCACTGAATCGCTACCTGGAGGACGGTCGCCTCGCGATCGACAACAACATCGTCGAGCGTCAACTCCGCGGTGTGGCCGTGGGCAGGAAGAACTGGCTCTTCGCCGGGAGCGACGAGGGTGCCAGGCGCGCCGCAGTGCTGTACTCGATCGTCAGCACGTGCAGCCTCCAGGGCGTGGAGCCCTGGGCGTACCTGAGCGACGTGCTGCAGCGCCTCGCCAACGGTGCCGACCCTGCGACGTTGACGCCGCGGGTGTGGAAGACCGCACGGCCTTCCGTGGCCTTGGTGTGAAGAGGCGCACGTCGGCCTGAGGCCGACTCCTGGCGGTCAACCAACCGGATCAAGCCCGTGCACCCTCAGGGGTGGGGTCTATCGGGTGGTTACAAGAGCGGAACCATGCACACCACTATGCCTGTTTCCCCAGCTTCCTCCGAATCAGCGATCCACAAGCGGCAGCTGCAACAGTAGGACTTGCCTCGACTGCCCAGAACACGACAACTACAGGGAACAGGTTCGATTCCCATGAGGCTGTTACTGCAAGCATCCATTGGACAGCATGTGGGGTGATGCCGCAACGCCACCCCTGTCGTGGAGCGCAGAGCCCCAGAACGAATCCCGACAGAATCATGAGCGGCCAGCCGATCCTACTCCA
>JADLFX010000115.1 GCA_020849665.1 Planctomycetota bacterium
CCCTCCAGGTGCTTGCGGCGCACGCGCCGCGCGGTCTCGCGCGGGTAGACCTCCTCGGCGTGCTCGAGCCCCATGAGCTCCATCGACATGCTGGCGGTCTCGGCGAACTCGATCGGCGCCTCGCGGTAGGCGAGCAGCGGCTCGTCGCGCGACAGGATGGCGTGGAACGCGTGCCCGCCCTCGTGCAGCAGCGTCTGCAGATCGTGGTGCAGCCCCACGCTGTTGGCGAACACGAAGGGCAGGCGCACGTCCTCCAGCGTGTACTGGTAGCCCCCCGGGGCCTTGCCCTTGCGGCTCATCAGGTCGAGGAGCCGGTTCTGCACCAGGATCTGGAACTCGCCGGCGAAGCGCGGATCGACCCTGGCGAAGAGGCGGCTGGCCAGCGCGATCAGCTCCGGCTCGGTGGCGAAGGGCCGCGGCGGCGGCGCCCCCTCGGGGTCCACCTCGAGATCCCAGGGGCGCAGCGCCGGCAGGCCGAGGCGGGCGCGGCGCGCCGCGTTGCAGCGCTCCACCGCGGGGACGACGGCCTCGGCGATCGCGTCGTGGAAGCGGCGGCACGTGGCCGCGTCGTAGTCGAAGCGCTGCAGCTCGCGGAACCGGTACGGGACGTAGTCGGAGAAGCCGGCGTTGGCGGCGATGGTCGTGCGCAGGCGGACCAGGCGGTCGTAGATCTCGAGCAGCTCCGGCCAGGCCCGGCGCCGCGTGTCGAGGCTGGCGCGGTACGCGCGTTCGCGCAGGCCGCGGTCCTGGTCCTCGCCGTACACCGCCATCTGCTGCAGGGTGTGCTCCTTGCCCTGGAAGTGCACCGTGAGCGAGCCCATCAGCGCCTGCTGCCGGGTCTGCATTTCGGCCTCCTCGGTCTGCAGCGGCACGTTCTGTGGGCGGAAGATCTCCTTCGCGCTGCGGCGCTTGCGCACCAGGACCGCGTAGCGGCGCAGGTCCAGGCCGGGCAGCCCGGGCGAGGCCAGGAACTTCGCGTCGAGCTGGTCGCCCAGCACCTTCACCCGCGGCATCACGTCTCGCTCGAACGTGAGATAGCGCTCCTTGGCGGCGGGGTCGTCGGTGTGGCAGGTCATCGCCACGTAGCGGCGCGCCAGCTCGGCGCTGACCCTGGACATCAGCTCGCTCTCGTCCTCCAGCCAGCGTTCCAGGCTGGCCGTGTCGGGGAGAGGGCGGGCGAGCAGGCGTTCGAACCAGGTCTCGAGTGCGCCGAGGGAGCCGGCATCGAGATCCCCCGGTACGAAGCGCCAGCGAGGCGGCGCCGCCTCGACGGGGGTCGGAGAGAGGGTCATGCGCCGATTCTTCCGGAGGTCGCGGCTGTCTTCCAGGAAGGACAGTCGGCGTTCGTGCACCCGGGTAGAGTTCCCGCAAGATCCCGCGCCTTCGGGCCTGCGCCGTGGCGCTCGTCGTGGCACGGGCTTTGACGGTGTGCAGCCCATGCTCCCTCGCCTCCTACCTCTCGTCCTCCTCGGCGCCCTGGCGGCCTGCGACTGCGACGAGGACTACTCCGAGCCCTTGCCGCGGCTGGCGGCCATCGAGGTGGAGACCTACGACCCGGTCACGAACCTGGTGTGGGAGAACATGGGCGTGCGGATCATCTCCGCCTACCAGGAGTGGGCGGGCCAGGAGTTCCGCAACCCGGCGCCGGTGTGGTTCCTGACCGGCCCGACCGGCCGGGTCTACCTGGACATGCAGCGCCTCGCCGAGGCGCGCGTCGGGTTCCAGGAGGATGCCGACGGCAACGCGCTCCTGCGCGCGGGCCCCACGGAGGACCAGGCCTGGGTGCTGCTCGAGATCGGCGCGCAGGGCTTCACCTCGGTGTTCGCGGAGGTCGAGCTGGCGTGGTACGCGCCGCAGCGCTTCGTGTCGGTGCCGATCCGGTGAGGGGGATGCCGCGCCGGCACCGGGGCCGGATGGGGCGGTGCCGCAGAGGCCCGCTACGATCCCCGGCCCGATGGCCGAGCACTGGGACGTGTTCTTCTGCCGGATGAACGGCAGCCTCGCCGGCGTGTGCCTGGACCTGGGTCTGCGCGCGGCGGCGCCGGACCCCGCGCGCCAGGAGCTGCTCTGGGTGTCGGTGCCCCTGGTGCGGCCCCGGCCGGACGGCCTGGCCGACGAGGGCGAGGGCCCGCGCCTGCACGCGCTGGAGGAGGCCCTGGTGACGGCGCTGCGCCAGCGCCTGGGCGCCACCTACACCGGGCGGGTCACCAGCGCGAGCCGGCGCGAGTTCTGCTTCTACGCCGCCTCGGAGCACGGCTTCGCCGAGGTGGTCCAGGAGGTCCTGGCCGGGTTCCCCGAGTACCCGCCGCAGCGCGGCCACGAACGCGATCCGGAGTGGCAGCACTACCGGAACGTGCTCTACCCCGACCCGCTGGAGCTCCAGTGCATGCACAACCGCCACGTCGTCGATGAGCTGCGCAAGCGCGGCGACACCCTCGCCGTGCCGCGGCCTGTGGACCACTTCCTGTACTTCCCCGACCCTGCGGCGCGGGAGCGGTTCGCCGGCGCGATCGCCGGGCGCGGCTTCACGACCGGGTTCCTCGAGCCACACGCCACGTCGCCCGCGGCGCAGCGCCATGGCCTGCGCCTGCGCCACGAGACCGCCGTGGACCTGCAGACCATCAACGACGTGGTGCTCGACCTCTGCGACGCCGCCCAGCGCGCCGGCGGCACCTACGACGGCTGGGAGACCCAGGTGAAGACGTGATGGCGTCCGGCCACGGACGACGGGTTCACCGCGGCCGCTGCACGGCTGCGAACCGCGCGGGGTACGGCGTGGCGTGTCCCTTGGCGGCGTGCCAGAGGATCCGGTTCAGGGTGTCCTCGTCCGCCGTGTCGACCTCGTCGCTCTCCATCAGGATCGAGGCGACCGCGTCGCGCAGCGCCGGGCCGCGCAGCCGCCACAGCGAGGCGTTCATGGTGTCCAGCGCGATCTGGTTCTTGCGCGCGGTGTAGGGCGTCAAGTCGGGCTCGGCCTGGAAGCACTCGGTCATCGGTGTGGCCAGCAGGTCGAACTGGTTCATCGGCGGCAGGCCGAGGATCAGCTCGATGGTCTTCACCATGCCGATCTGGTTGTAGTGCTGGCTCACCACCGCCTTGCGGCGGGTGTACGGCGAGATCGCCAGGGCCACCGTGCGATGGCCGTCGACGTGGTCCCACCCGCCCTGCGGATCGTCCTGCACCACCAGGATGCAGGTCTTGGGCCAGAAGCGGCTCCTGCTGATCGCCTCGACCACGCGCCCGAGCGCGAGGTCGTTGTCGGCCACCATCGCCTCGGGCCGTGGCATCCCGGGGCGCGTGCCGGCGGTGTGGTCGTTGGGCAGCAGCATCACGACGAGGTTGGGGAAGCCGCCCTCCTGCTCGAAGCGGCGCAACTCCTTGAGGAACTCGTCGGCCCGGTACTGATCGCTCACCTCGTCGGGGAAGCCGACGAAGGTCGGGCACATGTTGGCACGCACCGCATCGAGGTGGCTGCGCGCGGTGATCCGGTGCCTGCCCGTGCCGCGCTGGTAGTCGTCCCAGAGCTGCTGCCACGTGCCGGACGGTTCGATCTTCGCCTGCACCATCTCGCCGTAGCTGCGGAAGGTCCTGCCGCGCGCCAGGGCGTTGTCCCAGAGGAACCCGGTGCTGGCGTAGGCGAGCGGGTCGTCGCCGTCGTAGGGATACGAGCGCACGAACCCGCCGAAGCTCTTCTCCAGGTAGTCGGTGACGTACGCCTCGGTGGCCCAGGCGTGACCGTCGGCGGACAAGACGCCGCTGCAGTAGAAGTTGTCGAGGAGCACGAACTCCTCGGCCAGGGCGTGCGTGTTCGGCGTGACGTTGCGCCCGTAGATGCAGAGCGAGGCGTCGCCGTTGCCCTGCTGCAGGTCGCCGAGCACCTGGTCGTAGGTGCGGTTCTCGCGCAGGATGTAGACCACGTGCTCGAACACCGACGGCTCGCCGTGCCGCTCGGGCACGGGACGCGCGGCCACGCCGGGGCGCGGCGGCTGCAGGTAGAGGTCGAGGGCCGAGTGGCGGTTCTGCCGGGCGACCGCCGCGGCCCCGTCGCGCAGGGTCTCGGCGCGCAGATCGGTGAGGATCGTGACCGAGCCCAGATGGTTGTGGCTGTTGAACCCGATGCGGTCGGTGGGCGGGTGCAGCGAGCCGACGCCCTTGACGTTGGCGACCACCAGCCAGCCGGCGCGCCGCGTCACCGCCAGGGCCCCCGGGTACCAGCCCACCGGCAGCAGGCCCAGCAGCGTGCCGGCCTCCGGATCCACGGCCGCGACCGCGTTGTTGGTGCCGAGCGCGACGAAGAGCCGCGCGCCGTCGGCGGCGAGCGCCACTGCGTTTGGCGTCGAGCCGAAGGGCAGATCGGGGCGAGGGCGCACCGGGATGGTGCGCGCCACGCGCAGGGTGCCCAGGTCGATCGCGCTCACCGTGTCGCTGTTGGCGTTGGCGACGAAGAGCAGCCGGCGCTTGCCGTCCAGGACCATCCCGCACGGGTGCAGGCCCACCTCGATCTGGCGCGCCTCGCGGCCCTGCTCGAGGTCGACCACGCTCACCGTCCCGCTGGCGCTGGCGTTGGTGCGCTCGTCGACCAGCGTGGGCGTGCCCGACGAGGGGTCGCTCGGCTCGCCGGGGCGCGGGTGGCGGCCGCCGCGGTTGGACACGTACGCGAGCTTGCCGTCGAGCACCACGCCGAACGGCGCCACGCCCACGGGGATCTCGCGCACCAGCTTGCCCTGGGCGAGGTCCACGACGCCCAGGCTGTTGTTGCGGCTCAGGGCCACGTAGAGCAGGTTGCCGTCCAGCGCGATGCCGCCCGGCGCAGACTCGCCCTTCCCGCCGGGGCCGGGCAGCCGGATCGGTTCCGCGAAGCGCGCCACGCCGCGCTCGCGCACCGCGACCCAGAGCGCGTCGTGCGAGCCGGTGACGTAGACGCGGCCGCCGTCGGGGGTGGCGGCGATGCCGTGGTAGCTCATGCCGTTGCGCGGCGCCGGGAGGGTCTGCAGCACGGTGCGGTCGGCGAGCCGCAGGAACACGAGGTCCGTGCGGTTCTTGACCACCGCCACCCGGTCCTGGTCGATCAGCACGAGGTCCGTCGGGCGCCCGGGGAACTCCACCGTCCGCCCGAAGGGCTGGATGATCTGCTCGGTCGAGGTCCGCACCGAACCGTCCGGCTGCCGCCCCACGGGGCGTGTGTCCTGGGCGGCGAGCGGGACGGCGAGGGCGACCGTGGCGAGGACGAGGCGCATGGCTGCAGAGGTTGGCGCGGCGGCGGCGCGCCGTCGAGACCTTCGCCCAGCCCCCTGCGCGCGCGGGCGTTCCCGGTCAGAATCCCCGCGAACCCCGAGCGCAAGGGCGCGGAACCGGACCATGGGACTCATCAACTGGATCTTCGACTTCTATCAGCACTACAAGATCGGCCAGCTCAACGACGACCTCGTCCGCGCGCGGGCCGAGGCCTCGGCGGTGCGCGGTCGCGGCGGCGCCGTGGACGTGGCCAGGCTGGAGCAGGCGCTCGGCGAGCTGGCCCTGGCGGTGAAGACCGTGCAGCGCATGGCGGTCGAGAAGGGCCTGTGCACCGCCGAGGAGTTCCACGCGCGCCTGCGCGAGATCGACCTCGAAGACGGCCGCGCAGACGGGCGCAGCACGCTGTCCTAGCGCGCGGCGGCCCGGCCCCGCTCAGCGCTCCTCGACCAGCCGCGCGACCGCGGCCGCCAGCTCGCCGCCGCGCAGGCGCGCGTGGCGGACCTTGCCCTGGCGATCGAGCAGGAAGGTGGCCGGGATCGAGCGGATGTCGTTCTCGACCGCCAGCTTCGCCTGCCAGTAGCCGCCGTCGTAGATCTGCTCCCACTCCATGCCGAGCTCCTTGGCGACCCTGGCGATCTCCGCCGCGGCGCCGGGCCGGTCGAGGGAGATCCCCACCACGGTGAAGCCCCGGTCGCGGTACTTGCGGTGCAGGGCCACCACGTTGGGCATCTCGTCCATGCAGGGCCGGCACCACGTGGCCCAGAAGTCCACGAGCACGACCTTGCCCTGGAGCGCGGCGAGGTCGACGGTCGCGCCGCTCATGGCCGTGGCCGTGAACGGCTTCAGCGTGGCCGGTGCCGCCTCTGGCGCGGCGGCGGCGGCGCCGCGTGTCGCGCCACGCGGGGGCGGGGTCGCCTCGCCGTAGAGCTGCTGCAGGAACGCGTCGATCTCGCCCGCGCTGCGGCCGGCGCGCAGGGCCCCGCGCAGCAGCGCCACGCGCAGGGTCGCGAGCTCCTCTTGCTTGCGCTCCCGGCCCACGGCCCGGAGCGCGCGCGCCGCCGCCGTCAGGTCGGGGTAGATCGCGGCGGTGGCCTCGGCCCAGGCCGCACTGGCCCTGGGCAGCGGCTCGCTGCCGCGCACCGCCTGGGCGAGGCGGTTGAGGTACACCCGCCCGCACATCGTGCGGTGCTCGGGGTCGGCGATGGTGTGGCCCTTGGCGAAGAACGCGTCCAGGGTGGTCGCCGCGGCGGCGTAGTCGCGCGCGAGGTAATGGCGCAGGGCCGGGACGTAGCCTGCCGCGCCCAGGTCGCGACCCGCGTGGCGCGCCAGGAGCTCGTCGAGCGCGGGCAGCGCCTTGGCCGGGTCGATCGGTGTGTTTGCGGGGCGTGCCAGGATGGCGTTCACCTCCTGCGCGACCTTGGCCGGGTCCACGGCCTCCTGGGCGCGCGCCGCGCCGGCACCGACGAGCAGGGCGAGGAGGAGCAGGACCGGGCCGTGCGGGTTCATGGCAGGAACTCGAACGCGATCGAGTTGGAGATCGTGCGCACGCCGAGCGGCGCGCCGGCGTCCATCGAGAAGAAGCCCGCGTAGAGCTTGATCCCCACCAGGAACGGCAGGCTCGGCCCGACCTGGGCGGTGGTCTCGCCGTTGGCGTCGAGCACCGCCGCGAAGCCGGTGGTCAGCCCGGGGACGCCGCCGATCGTGTTGAACAACACCGCGTCGGGATTGAGCGGAATCGTGCGCGTCCCGAACGGCGTGCCGGGCGAGTCACCCAGTGCCAGCGCGCCGAGGCAGGGCAGCGACGGGGCCGCAGGGTCGCGGAAGTGCAGGCGCAGCGATCCGGCGGCGGTGACCAGGCCGTCCTGGCCGAGGCCGGTGAAGCGCGTCGACAGGATCTCCTGTCCGCCGGCCGCCGACGCGAAGCCCGCGGCCAGCAGCATCTCGGTGCGGTCGCGGCTCACGCTGACGCTGTAGACCCCCAGCGAGGTGCCGACCGTCGCGAACTCCCCGATCACCGCCGGCGCGCCGAACGGATCGGCCGGCTTCGCGCGCCGCGCGATCTGCACCTCGATCCGGCTGATGCCCGCGTTGAACCGCGTGAACAGGATCTCGTTGCCGTTCAACGCCACGTCCACGTCGCGGTGGGTGTCCTGCGTGGCGAGCTCGGCCACCAGGGCGGGCGTGGACCACGGGCTCTGCCGGTTGGGCCGGGTGGCCGTGAAGATCGCGTTGTTGGGCGGGTTGGGCGCGCCGAGGCGCGCGCTCAGGAAGTAGATCCGCAGGCCGTCGCCGGTGAGCGAGGGCGCGCTGTCCGCGTACGGGCTGTTCAGCTCGGTCACGAACGCCGGCGCGCTCCACGGCGCGGCCGGCGTGGCGCGCGTGGCGCGCATCAGGTCGCTGCCGCCCGCCGTGCCCGCGCGCGTCGAGGAGAAGAAGATCTCGAGACCGTCGGCGCTCGTCGCGGGGTCGCCCTCGGTGCCGGTGGCGTCGTTGAGCACGGTCTCGGCCACCGGGGTGCTCCACGGCGCGCCGCGCCCGGTACGCGTCGCGGAGTAGATGTCCCAGTTGCCGCCGCGGAACGACACGAACACGCAGCTCCTGCCGTCCGCGGCGAGGTGGATGCCGGTGTCGGCGGCGCTCGAGTTGAGCGCGGCCTCGTTCACCGGCGTGGCCCAGGAGCTCTGGGCGGCCAGGGGGAGGGCGAGGAGGAGGGGGAGGGTGGAGAAGGTACGCATGCGGGTGCGGAGGGGTGCCACGGGGCGGGCTGCGAAGGGCGCCACACTCTACGGGTCCGGGGGGCGGCAGTGGAGCCGGTGGCTGGCGGGCGCGGGCCGGCGGTGGCGCGGCTCAGCCGCGTGGCGCGACGTGGTCCTCGGGATGGACTCCATCGCCGCGCAGGTAGTCCTTGAGCCGCTCCGCCAGCGCCGACCAGCGCTGCTGCTCCTGGTCGTTGCGCACCGCCGTGGCGATGGCCTTGGGGGAGCCCACCAGCACCACCAGCCGCTTGCCGCGCGTGATCGCGGTGTAGAGCAGGTTGCGGCGCAGCATCAGGAAGTGCTCGTTCGCCACCGGCACCACCACGGCGGGGTACTCGCTGCCCTGGCTGCGGTGCACCGAGATCGCGTACGCGGGCAGGAGCTGGTCGAGGTCCGCCAGCGTATAGCCGACCTCGTGGTCGCCGAAGTGCACGGTCAGCGCGCCGCGGGCCTTGTCGAGCGCCGTGATCCGGCCGAGGTCGCCATTGCAGACGTCGAGGTCGTAGTCGTTGCGGAGCTGCATCACCTTGTCGCCCACCCGGTAGGTGCGGGTGCCGCGCTGCACCTCGGCCTGGCCGGGATTGAGCAGGTCCTGCAGGTCGTGGTTGAGGGTGTCGGCCCCCGCCTCGCCGCGGTACATCGGGCAGAGCACTTGCACGTCGCGGCGCGGATCCAGACCGAAGCGGCGCGGGATCCGGTTCACCACCAGCTCGCGCACCGTGGCGCGGATCTGCGCGCTGCTCATGCAGTGCACGACGAAGAAGTCCCCGCCCTCGCCGCCGCCGCGCGGCACCTCCCCGCGCAGGATGCCGTGCGCGGCCTCGACGATCGAGGAGCCGACCTTCTGGCGGAACACCTGGCTCAGGTGCGTCACCGGGACGCGGCCGCTGGCGATCACGTCGCGCAGGAAGTTGCCCGGGCCGACCGCGGGCAGCTGGTCGGGGTCGCCCACGAGGACCAGGCGCATGCCCGGCGGCACCGCGCGCAGCAGCTGGTAGGCCAGGGCGATGTCCAGCATCGAGGTCTCGTCGACGACCAGGAGCGCGCCCTCCAGCGGCTGTGTCTCGTCGCGCGTGAAGCGTCCCAGGTGCGGGGCGTACTCGAGCAGGCGATGCAGCGTGGTGGCGCCGTGGCCGGTGGCCTCCTCCAGGCGCTTGGCGGCGCGGCCGGTGGGGGCGGCCAGGAGCACCGGGAGGTTCTTGGCGGCCAGGATCTCCACCAGGGCGCGGACGATCGTGGTCTTCCCCACGCCCGGACCGCCGGTGACGACGCTGACCGCATGGTCGAGGGCGCGCTGCAGCGCGAGGACCTGGCCCTCGGGCATGCCGAGGTCGGTCTTCTGCTGCCACCACGCGATGGCCTGTGCCGCGCGCAGCGGCAGGGGTCGGGGCCGCTCGCGCACCAGGCGATCGAGCGCCTGTGCGGCGCCGGCCTCGGCGACGTGCAGGGCGAGGGGGTACACCGAGCGGGGCAGGCCCTCCTGCAGCACGCGCGGCAGCGGCGGCGGCTCGGCCACCGCGCGGCGCTCGGCCAGCATCGCGGGCAGCTCGGCGGCCACACGCTCCTGCGCGACCGCGAGCAGTTCCGCGGTGGCCTGGACCAGCTCCGGCTCGGGCAGGAAGCAGTGTCCCTCCCGCGCCGCCTCGGCGAGGGCGTGCAGCAGGCCGGCGCGGAGCCGCTCGGGAGCCTCGGGCTCGATGCCGAGCTGGGCGGCGATCCGGTCCGCGGTCTTGAAGCCGATGCCGATCACGTCCTCGGCGAGCCGGTAGGGGTTGGCCTGGATCAGCGCCGCCGCCGCGCCGCCCAGGCGCCGCACCACCCGCGTGGCCAGCCCCGGGCCGAGGCCGTGCGCGCGCAGGAACACCATCACCTCCTGGATGCCCTTCTGCGCCTGCACGGCCGTGCGCAGCTCCTGGATCTTCCGCTGGCCCAGTCCGCGGACCTCCGCCAGCCGCCGCGGCTCCTCTTCGATCACGCGCAGCGTGTCGGCGCCGAAGCGCGCGACGATCTTCTCGGCCGTGGCGGGTCCGATGCCCTTCACCAGACCCGCCCCCAGATAGGCTGCGATGCCCTCGGCCGAACTCGGCAGGTCGGCGCTGACGGTCTCCACCTCGAGCTGGGTGCCGAAGCGGGGATGCTCGCGCAGGAGGCCGGTCATCCGCACCCGCTGGCCTTCCACCAGCTGCGCCAGCGTGCCGACCGCGACGATCGGCGCACCCTCCTCCGGGCGGAATCGGACCACGGCGAACCCGTTCTCCGGGTTGCGGAAGGTGAACCGCTCGAGGACCCCTGCCATCTCCCGGCGCGCCGGGTCGGGCGCGGGCGCGAAGGGCAGCTCGTCGTGCTCGGCCATGGGCGGGTCGCGGATCGGTGAGGATGCCTGGGCGGCGGTTGGCGAGCATCGTGGCGCGGCGCGAACCAAGTGTGGAGCCTCGTCGTCCGCTCTCTGCGCGCCGCCCCTGCACCCCATCGCGGCCCCCCGGGCGGGCCCGTGCCGCGCGGCCCCCGCCGCACCCGACGCCGGGACGTGCGGGGGGAGGCGGGGGGTCCCCGGGGGCGGATCGAGGCCCCTCGCCCGGAGGAGCACCGCGGTGGGGCGACAGGGTCGTTGCCCTGGCGGAGGCCGAGGCTATCCTTTCCCGCCCCTCTGCGCTGCCCGCCGGGCGGCGCGAGGCACTCCCGGAGGCCCGGGCACCGCACCGGCCCTCCGTCCCGCTCCAGCCCGACGCCCAAACCACCGATCCTCCGTCATGGTCAAGGTCCAGATCCGCCCCAACGAGCCCCTCGAAGCCGCGCTGCGCCGCTTCAAGCGCCAGTGCAACTACGCCGGCATCTTCCGCCTCTCCAAGAAGTACGCCTTCTACGAGAAGCGGAGCGACAAGCGGCGGCGCGAGGAGCGGGAGCGGATCCGCAACATCCAGCGGGCGATCCGCAAGTCGGAGTCGAAGGGCAAGCCCCGTCCGCTCCGCAAGGGCGGCCGCGGCGACCGCCGCGAGTCGAGCGAGAGCGAGAACAGCGTGCCGTCGGTGATGGACGTGGTCACCACGCCGATCACGGCCGCCGCGGGCAAGGACTGACCCGCAGCGCGGGCGGAGCGGAGATGCTTCCGCGCTTCCCCGGGGATCCCCCGCGCGACCTGAGCCGCCCCCTGGAGGAGCTGCGCCTGCGCATCGACGCGCGGCAGAGCGGCGCGCGGCTGGACCAGGCCCTCTGCTTCTTCCTGCACTGGCGCTCGCGCACCAGCGTGCAGAAGCTGATCGCCGATGGCTTCGTCACCGTGCTGGGCAAGCCGGCGCGTGCCGGGATCCGCGTGGCGGCCGGCGACGAGGTGCGGGTGCGCATCCCGCCCCGTGCGACGCCGGATCCGGTGGGGCCGCCCGAGGACCTGCCGATCCCGATCCTCTACGAGGATCGCTGGATGGTGGCGCTCGACAAACCCGCCGGCCTCGCCGTGCATCCCGCGGGCCGGCGGGTGCACGGCACGCTGATCCACTTCCTGCACCAGCGCTACCGCCGTCCCGGGGATCCGGCGCACGACGTCGTGCCGCGGCTCCTGCACCGGATCGACCGCGAGACCTCGGGCGTCGTGGCGGCGAGCCTGGACGAGGACCACCACGCGCGGGTCGGACACCTCTTCGAGGCGCGTGCCGTGCGCAAGACCTATCTGGCGGTCGTGCACGGCTGCCCGGATCCGGCCGAAGGACTCGTCGACTTCGGAATCGGCCCGGCCGCCGACTCGCCCATCCGGCTGAAGCTGGAGGCCCGGCGCGACGGCAGCGGCCTGCCGGCCCTGACCCGCTACCGGGTCCTGCGGCGCAGCGATCCGTTCGCGCTGGTCGAGCTCGAGCCGCGCACCGGGCGCACCCACCAGCTGCGCGTGCACATGGCGGCGATCGGCTGTCCGTTGGTGGGCGACAAGATCTACGGCGTGGACGAGCGGTTCTTCCTCGAGCACCTGGCCGGGGAGCTGAGCGCCGAGAGCCGCACGCGGCTCGTCCTGGAGCGGCAGGCGCTGCACGCGCATCGCCTGCGCTTCCTCCATCCCGGGCTGGGGCGCGAGCTGGAGCTCGAGGCGCCGCTGCCCGCAGACATGGCCGCGCTGATCGATCGCTAGGCCGGTCCTCACCCGCCGGCGGCGGTGCCGAGGAGCGCCCGGGCCGCGAGCATGCCCATCGGCGCGAGTCCCATGACGAACACGAGGCAGCGCAAGGGCCGCCGTTCTCCAGCGGCCGGCCGGGACAGGGTGCGCGCGAGGCAGGTGATCGCCGCGGCTCCGGTGACCAGCGCGAATGCGAAGATCACGGCCTGCGCGTAGGGCGAAACGTGCGGGCGCCACCAGACCATCAGGCTGAGCAGCAGCGCGATCACGCCGGTGACGAGCACTGGCCAGCCACCCGGCCCGGTGCGCGGCGGAGTTCCGGCTGCGGGGGCCGGCGCGAGGCGGCGGGTCAATGCCCACCCGGCAGCCGCGCCGCCGATCGCCAGGACCGCGGCGAGCCCGGCACGCAGCGGACCATCCGCCAAGGTGGTGCCGCCCGCGCCGGTCAGCAGCGGGCGCAGCGGCGCCAGCGCGAGCGCGCCGAACGCGGCTCCCAGCACGACGCCGAGCACCAGGCTGCCGCGCCCCGCCGTCGTGGGAACGAGGTCTTCGGGGGCCCGGGTCGGCCGCACGTGCACACAGACTTCGCCCCCGCGGAGTGATCACAAGGTCCGACCGCGGGGCATCCGGCCGGCCTTGCGCACCTGGACGCCGCAGGGTCTAGCCGGATGCGAGCGCCGCGTCGAGTGGTCCTTCCGCGCGGCGCGGCGGCCGGGATCTCTCGCACCGCAAGCGCGGTGCGGCCGGTGCACGCGATCGCGCCTGGGCCGCCGGGCCGGGCGGGGGCGCGTTCCTGCCGGGCGTTATCTGGCCTCCACCTTCTTCTCGAGGGCGCTGAGGCGCATCTCGATCCGGTTCAGGCGCTCCTCGGTCGAGGTCTCCAGCTTGGGCTGCGGCTGGTCGCCGGCGCGTACCTGGCGCAGGACCTGCGCCACCTGGTCGCTGAGACCCTGCAGCAGGAGCGAGCCCTGGCCGATGTTCCCGACCAGGAGGCTGCCGGGGTTGTTGCCGGGCAGCATCGGCCGGAGCGAGTTCTGGATCGTCTGCGCGTTGAGGTGCTGCAGCGGCACCACGACCCGCACCGGCACGCGCAGCCCCGGACGCGCCAGGACCTCGTCGGCGGCGACGGTCTTGGCGCGGTTCAGGATCTCGATGCGCCGGGGCCCGTTCTCGAACACCACCTCGTAGACGCCGCGCGCCTCGTCGACCGCGGTGAGCACGAAGCCGCGCGTGCCGAGCAGCTGCGTGTAGACCTCCTCGGCGGCGCGTGGGTCCAGTTCGAGGCGCTGCTGGAGCTGCACCCGGGCCTGCGCGGCACCGAACTCCTCCTGCAGATAGAGGATGTTGCGTCCCAGGAAGCGGGCGACGCGGTCGGTGAGTCCCTCCAGTTCGTGGGCGCCGGCTTCGAGCACGAGGGTCTGAGGCGACGCCACCGGCTCGGCTGGCTTGCGATCCTGCGGTGCAGGGGGGAGGGCGGCGATGGCGAGAGCGGCGGCGAGACCGATTCGGGTGTGCATCTGCGGACTCCGTGGGTTGGGGACCGGCGCGTTGGAGGGTCGTGCGGCGCAGGATCTTCCCCGGCGGGGTCCGGGCGCGACGGGCCGTTCAGACCCGGCGTGCCAGGTCGACCACCTGCGCCAGGACCTCCGCCACCGATGGATCGGGGGGGCCGTCTGCCCGCGAGCCACGCAGTACCCGCACGTGCGGGCCGCGCGGCGCCCAGATCGCCGGGTCGGTGGGTCCGAAGAGCGCCAGCGTGGGGACGCGCAGGGCCGCCGCGAGGTGCGTGGGACCGCTGTCGTGGCCCACGAACACGCGCGCTCCGGAGAGCGCCACGGCCACGTCGGCGGCGCTCCGTCCCGCGAGGAACCGGGTGCCCGCCGGGAAGGCGGCCTGCGCCTCCGGCATGCGCTCGGCCTCGGCCTCGCCCAGGAGCACCTCGATCCCGAGGCCCGCGGCGCACAGGGCCTCGGCCAGCTCCGCGTGGCAGGCGAGGGGCCAGCACTTGGCCGGGCTGCCCGCGCCCGGATGCAGGACCGCGCGCGGGGGACTCGCGACGGGCCGGCGCGTGGCCAGGAGGGCGGGCGGAGCGTCGTCGTCCGGGAGGGCGATCGCCAGCGCGCGCGCCGCAGCGGCGATCCGCGTGCGCAGCTGCCGGTCCGCGGGCTCGCGCGGCACTGCGCCCAGCCGCGGATCGAACGCCGCCGCGCGACCCGGCAGCGCCCGCGCCACGGCCTCGTCCTCGGCCAGGATCCAGCGATATCCGGCGAACGCGGCCAGATCCGCATCCGTGGGCCGCGGGGCACGCAGGCGGTGCAGCGCCAGCTCCTCGCTCGAACGGGCCCGGTGCACGACGCCGTAGCGCGCCAGCACCTCGGCGAACCCGCTCACACCGGCGAGGTGGAGTTCGGCGCCGGGCAGCGCGGCCGCGAGGCCGCGCAAGGCGGGGATCAGGAGGAGGGTGTCGCCGAGCCCGCCGCGGCGCAGCACGAGCAGGCGCGGGCGCGCCGTGGCGGCGGTGTGCGACTCGATGCCTTCAGCCACGGTTGCGCGGCGTCGACTCTCCCGAGGCTGCGCGCCACGCGCGAGGACTCAGAGACTGAGGGTCCAGGGTGTGACGAGGCGGTAGCGATCGGTGGGCGAGAGCGGATCCGGGCTCATGCGCGGTTCCGCGGCGTGCGTCGCGGCCTGGCCTTCGGCGCGCACGGCTCGGACTCCCTGGGGCGCCGGGACAGCGATCTGTCGTTCCTTGGCGCGTGGATCCCCGAGGACCTCGGACTCCGAGCCGACTGAGGAGGATGCGAGCGTCATGGGTCACCTCCGAGCGAGCGGGGGGGAGCCTAGGCCTCCGCACGCTGGGCCGCAAGGCGAGGGGTGCGGAAGATCTTCTGGCTGCTGCGACCGCAGCCCTCAGCCGGGCCCGAAGATCCAGGCCACGGCAAGGGCGAGACCCGCCAGGAGGGCCTGCACGGCGGCCACGGCCAGGAATTCCCTGCCCAGGCTCTCGCCAGGGCGGGTGCGCTGCGGCGTGCCGGCACTCATGCCGGCGCCTCCGCCCGGACCCGGGGCCAGCCGAGGCCGAGGACCAGGAGCGCCACACAGGCCTGGGCCCAGGGGCCGGGCAGCTCGGTGAAGCCCACGGTGACGATGGCGAGGACCATTCCCAGCCCGAGGATGCCGCCGAGGTCGGTGGCCATCTCGTCGCGTTCCTTGGGGCCGGTGAACGGCACGTGCGCCAGTCCGCGCGTGAACCAGTGCGCGGCGAGTCCGCCGAGGCCCAGCGCGAACCCGACGAAGGCCGCCGCAGGAAGCATCGGCACCCCGCAGACCAGGAGGATCGCCAGCGTGACGAGGTAGGTCGGCACGAGCAGGTGGGAGAAGAGCGTGATGCGCGCGGCGTTGCGGCCGAGGTGGTCGACCGCGATGGGTGCCGACGCGAACACCCAGCGCGCGGCGGGCTGTTCGCCGCGCGGCAGGAAGCCGACCACGAAGGGCACGAGCAGCGTGGGGAACTGCGCCAGGAGGAGGAGCGGGCTGGTGCGCCAGCCGAAGGGTGCGCCGCCACCCTCGACCAGGGCGGCGATCAGCACGGCGAGCGGCAGCCCGAAGAGCGGCCCGACCCGCGTCCGGAAGCCGGCGCTGCGCCGCATCATCACGGCGGTGAAGAGCGTGACGCCGAGCTGCGGACCGGGTCCGGCGAGGCGGGCCGCCAGACGATCGCGCCAGTTGGCACGCGCGGGCCGATCGCGGCGCGGCTCCGCATCCGGCAGCCACGCGGCCAGGAGCGCCAGGGCGGCGAGCGGTCCCGCGCACGCGATCGCGTGGCGCGGGTCGAGCGGCGCCGCGAGCCAGAGCGCGGCGAGGTATGGCGGCCACGCGTGCGCCACGACGCCGCCGCCGGGCAGCGACGTCACGCTCTCGTCGAGGTGGCGGAGCGCGACCAGGAACCCCGCCAGACCCACCGCGAGCAGCGCGGTCTTCAGGGTGGCGAGGAGGAGCTCGGCCCGCAGGGCCCCGAGCAGGAGCGTCGCGGTGCGCGCCAGCACCTCGATCGCGAGGGCCAGCGTGGCCGCCGAGGCCAGGGCGGCCAGCAGGTAGAGCGGCAAGGTGGTCCAGCCGGCGGGGCTCCGGAAGGACAGCAGGATCGCCGGCGGCAGCGCCATGCCGGTGACCAGCACGCAGAGGTGCACGAGGCCGTGGACCACCCTGGCCACGGCCAGCGCGTTGCCGGGCAGGGGCGCGGTGCGCACCAGGAGCCGGTCGATCCGCGCACGCGCGGCGCGGCCCGGCTCGCCCAGCACCGCCAGGCCCACCAGGAGGGTGGAGAGCGACAGGTTCACCGCCGCGAACGGCACCGGCTCCACCTCCGGATAGAGCAGCGCGGCGATCGCCAGCGCCAGGAAGCCCTGACCGGCCACGGCGGTGGTGAGGCTGCTGCCGGGTGCGCCGCTGCGCCGGCTCTCCCCGAAGAAGTCGAGGACCAGCCAGGTCCGCACCAGCGCCAGGAGGGCGTTCACGCGCGCGGGCGTTCGCGGAACACGGCGAACGACGAGGTGTAGCCGTGCAGGTAGGTGGTGCCCTGCACCGGACCGATCTCGCCGTTGCAGAAGAACCCGCCCAGGGGTACCGCACCGACGAGGTCGCGGAACAGGCGCGAGTCGTGGCCGCGTTCCCCGTAGAGGTGGTGGCCGCGACCCAGGCACGAGAAGAGCAGCGCGCCGCGCGCGGCAGGCGCACCGGCCCGGGTGGCGCGCTCCAGCACCTGACGCAGGTCCTCGCGGCTGGTCGAGGCGTCGCGCAGATGGAACTGCACCGCCCTGCCGACCGAGAGCAGCTCGCCCACCGAGAGCGTCCCGCTCCGCGGATCGAAGCCCAGGAGGTTGCGGATCAGGAAGTCGCCGGGTTCCGGGGCGCGCGTGGTGAAGGGATCCATCGCGATGCCCAGGAACACGGGGGTGGAACGGGCGAGTTCCAGCTCCTCACCCTGCAGCGTCTCGAGCTGCTCCTGCAGGAAGCTCATCGCGGGCTGCCCGTCGACGCGCTTGAGGTAGTTGTGCTCGGCTTCCGTGATCCGGCCGACCTTGCCGAACGGCTTGCAGCCCTGCGCGACCAGCGGCTCGATCACCACGTCCCCCGCGAACGAGACCACCAGGGCGCCGCTGTGGTGGGTGGAGCGGTCGAGGAAGAGCGCGTGACCGCCGGGATGGCGGCTGCCGCTGGCGATCCCGCCGATCTTGGGCACGCCGGGGTAGGCGTAGTCGAGGCCGCCGAGCAGGCGCTCGGCCGAGAAGGTGAATGGCTCGGGGATCACGACGAACCCGCGGGCGGCGTCGGGGGCGATGCCGATCCGCTCCACCCAGGCCGAAGGTGGAGCGTCCGCATCGGGCAGGTCGGCGTCGGTGACCAGCGCGGCGTGGATCTGGACGCGCGGCAGGCGCGCCAGGGTGAGGCTCACCGCCAGCTGGCCCTCCACCTCGTCGCCGCCGCCGAGGATGCCGCCGCCCGTGCAGCCGAAGAGGGTGCCGGGCGCGAGGGCGTCGCCGAGGATCTGCGGCACCTGTTCGCAGGCCGGATAGCCGGCCGCCACGAACACGATGCACAGGTCGATGCTCCCGGCGCCCAGGTCGCGACGCGCCCGCTCCGCGGCTTCGAGGCACGCGGTCTCCAGGTTGGCGGCGGTGGAGAGCGCGGTCGCGAAACGCATGTGCCGGGATTATGCCCGCGCGCCGGCCGCGCGGAACTCAGCGCATGATGCCTTCGGCGCCGTCGGAGCTGACGAGGCCGAGGGCGTTGGCGCCCGGGTCGAGGACGACGAACTGGCCGGTCAGGCGGCCGCCCGCCAGCCCGGGCTGGTTGGGGATCGGCAGCGGCACGCTGCCGGTGCCGCCGGCGTCGAGAGCAAGGCCCAGGACCACGAGCACGTCGGTGTAGAGGGTGCAGCCGGTCATGCCGATGCCGCCCAGCGGGTACGGCAGCTGCAGCCCGCCGAAGGCGGTGCGGCTGCCGCCCAGGAGGAGGAAGGCCGGCGCGGAGGCGCGGCCGTCCGCGACCTGCAGGGCGAAGCTGGCATTGCCGAGGGCGGGTTCGCCCTGCCAGACCTGGCGCGGGATCCTCGCGCCGCTGCCCGGGCAGCCCTGGCCGAAGAGCACGAGCGAGGCGCGGGGCGTGGGTCCCACGTCGATGTCGGTGATCGCGCCGGCGAAGGTCTGCACGAGGGTGAGGTTGGGGAACGACCAGACCTCGTTCGCGGTGGCGTACCAGAGGCGGCCGCCGACCGGGTCGGCGCAGAGCGCGAGCACCGGGCCGCGGTTGGGCGAGGCGAGCACCGCGACGCTGCCGCCAGGGTTGAGGAGCAGGAGCCGGCCGTCGTCCGAGCCACCCACGGGCGCGGGCCCGAGCAGGGTGAGCGAGCGCAGGGCTGGGTAGCCGGTGCCGAAGGTGGTGGCCGTGTTGGTGGCGAGATCCACCTCCACGATCGTGCTGGTCGTGCCCGCGGCGTACGAGTGCACGTAGGCCTTGGTGCCGATCACCACGATGTCGAAGGCGTTGGCCAGCGTGGCGATGCGGGTCGCGGCGGTGGTGCCGAGGGTCATCCGGAAGAGGCCGCCGTTGGC
>JADLFX010000116.1 GCA_020849665.1 Planctomycetota bacterium
CGTCGTTCGCCGACCCTGCGCTTCACCCTCGGCTCGCTGCAGGCGTGGATGTCCAGCCACATCGCGACCGGCATCCTGGCCCTGCTCTGTGCGCTCCTGCACGGCGCCATGAGCCCGCGGGACACGCCCGGCGGCCATGCGCTGTGGGCGATGGTGGTGCTCCTCGTGACCGGGGCGATCGGGCGCTACTTCTACGCCTACGTACCGCGCGCCGCGAACGGCCGCGAGCTGGCCCTCGCCGAGGTCAGGGCCCGGCTGGGCCAGGTCTCGGCGGAGTGGGACCGGGACCAGCAGCGCTTCTCCCAGAAGGTCCGCGAGCGGCTCGATGCGCACCTGGAGGCGAGCCGTTGGCGCGGCACCTTCGTGGGACGGGTCCTGGCGCTGGTGGGCGTGAACTTCGGGCTGCGACGCCTGCTGCGCGACCTCGCGGCGGCGGGACGCGCGGACGGGATCCCCGATGCCCAGATCGCCACCACGCTGCAGCTGGCGGGCGAGGCCCACCGCGTCGCGCTGATGGCGGCCCACTACGAGGACCTCCGGGCCATCCTGGCCACGTGGCGCTACGTGCACCGCTGGGTCGCGCTGCTGATGGTGCTCCTGGTGATCGTGCACGTCGTGCACGCCCTGGCCTACGGGTCGTTCTTCCAGGAGGGCGGCCAGGGATGAGGCTCAAGAGCCCGCGCCTGTGGATCGGTCTGCTCACGCTGACGGGCATCCTGGCGTTCGCGATCACCGACCTGACCCGGACCGCCCCGGGCCCGATCTCGGCCTCGCACGCGCGCGTGCCCGAGCTGCAGGGCCTCGGCTCCTGCCACCACTGCCACGGCGGCTGGTTCGGCGACATGACCTCGAGCTGCCTCGAATGCCACGCGCCCATCGCCCGCCAGCTGGCCGACGGGACCGGATTGCACGGCAGGCTCGGAGCCGAACGCGCCCAGCGTTGCGGCGCCTGCCACGGCGAACACCACGGGGAGGAGTTCCGGATCGTGAACCAGCTCGGCTTCGCGATCGCCGGCGTGCCCGACCCGAGGACCTTCGACCACGAGCTGGTCGGGTTCCCGATGGCCGGCATGCACCTGGAACTCGCCTGCGGCGAGTGCCACCTGCACGCCGACGCCTTCGCGCTGGCGAGCGGGCAGCGCCGCTACCTCGGGCTCTCCCAGGACTGCGCCACCTGCCACCACGACCCGCACGACGGGCGGATGCGCATCGAGTGCGCGCAGTGCCACGGCCAGGACGGCTTCGCGCAGCTCGCGGCCAGGGACCACGACCGGCACCTGCCGCTCGAGGGTGGCCACGCGGGACTGGACTGCCGGCGCTGCCACGCCGAGGGCGACCCGCGCTCCCTCGAGGCGCACGGCGCGGCGCGCGCGACCGAGACCGACCGCGTCTGCGCGGACTGCCACCGCTCGCCCCACACGCCCGAGCTGGTGCGCGGCGCGGCCCATCGCACCGGGAAGCCCGAGGGCGCGAGCTGTGCGGCCTGCCACCTGCCCGAGCACACGAAGTTCCTCGGCGCCGAGGTGGGCATGACCCGGGAGCAGCACCGGTTCGCCGGCTTCCCGCTCGACGAGCCCCATCACGAGGCGAAGTGCGCCCAGTGCCACGACCCGGCGCGGGTCGAGTTCGCCCAGCGCCACCCCGGGCGCAAGGCCGACCAGTGCGACGCCTGCCACGACGACGCGCACCGTGGCGAGTTCGCCGGCAAGCCGTTCGCCGCGCAGGGCTGCGTCGGATGCCACGAGCGCACCCGCTTCGCTCCGCACGCATTCTCCGTCGAGAAGCACGCGCAGACGGCGTTCCCGCTCACCGGCAGCCACGCCAGCAAGGCCGAGTGCAAGGACTGCCATCCGCGCGCCGTGGCCGACCAGCCGGCCACCTTCCACGGCACGAAGGCACGCTGCGACGACTGCCACCGCGACGCGCACGCCGGATACTTCGGCACCTTTGCGCGCGAGCTGGCGGCGGTTCCCGCCGGCACCTGCGCACGCTGCCACCAGACCACGAGCTTCGCCGAGCTGCCGCGCGAGGGCTTCGACCACGGCCGCTGGACCGGATTCGCCCTCGAGGGCGCCCACGCGCAGGCGGGATGCGAGAGCTGCCACGAGCGCAGCCGCGAGCCGGACGAGAACGGGCGCTGCTTCGGCAGGATCCGCGCGCTCAAGGGCGAGTTCCGCGGCTGCGTGACGTGCCACGAGGACCCGCATCGAGGCGAGTTCGATCGCGGCGAGCTGACCCGCACCCTGGACGGACGGATCGGATGCGAGCGCTGCCATTCCCAGACCTCGTTCCGCAACGTGTCGCAAGGCTTCGACCACGGCCGCTGGACCGGCTTCCCGCTGCAGGGGGCGCACCGCCGCGCGGAGTGCACCGCCTGCCACCAGCGGCTGGCCGAGCCGGATCCGGTGGGCCGGACCTGGCAGCGGGCCCGCGGCACGCAGTGCGCCGACTGCCACCAGGACCCCCACGCCGGCCAGTTCGTGGTGGACGGACGGACCGAGTGCAGGCGCTGCCACCACACTGCCGATGCCTTCAAGGAGCTGGTGTTCCGTCACGACATCCACTCGCGCTTCAAGCTCGGGGAGCAGCACGAGGGGCTGGCGTGTGCGGCGTGCCACAAGCCCTTCCGCCATGGCACTGCCGACGTGATCCGGTACCGGCCCCTGCCTACCGAATGCGTCGACTGCCACGGCCAGGTCGACACACCCTTCCTGAACCGCAAGGTCCGCCGTCGATGATCCGCATCGCCCACATCCTGCTCGCCGCCCTGGCTTTGGTCGGCACGACCGCCGCCCAGGACGATGGAAGCACGCGCAAGCTGGCGGTACGCGTGGTCTCCTCGCCCGCGCGGGGCACGGTGGTCGTCGACCGGGGCCGCAACGACCGCATCGAGGTGGGCGATCCCGTCGACTTGCTGCCCCGCTCGGGCGGCACCTACGCCGGCACTGTCGTGCGGGTGGAGGAGCGCACGTCCCTGGTGGAGCTGGCCGACCGCGACTTCGTCCCGCCGGTCGGCACGCGGGGCGAGGTCCGGGTGCCGCGAAGCCGCGGCGCGCCACCCCCCGCGGCAGCGACCCAGCCGCCGCCCGCCCCGCCCACGAGCGGAGCGACCACCCAGCCGACGACCACCCAGCCGGCCGAGTCGCAGGCGCAGGAGAGCCAGCCGGTGTGGCGCAACAAGGACGAGGGTTACACCCAGGACAAGCCGCTCCTGGCCGCGGTGCGCGCCGTGCGGCCTGAGGAACGGCGCACCAGGCTCAGCGGGCGCGCATTCCTGACCGTGGACGTGACCAGGCACCCCGAGAGCGACTTCGACGAGTCGTTCTTCCGCGCCGGCTCCGACGTGCGCATCGACAATCCGTTCGGCGATGGCGGCACGCTGCGTATGTACGGCGAGGTGAACTACCGGACCGAGCACGACGACGACAGCGGCACCAACGGCGTCATCCACGACCTCTCGTACACCTGGGGCGGGACGCGCTTCGCCCCGCTCCGCTGGCAGGTGGGTCGCTTCCTCCAGTACGGCATGCCGGAGTTCGGCGTGGTCGACGGGGCCGAATTCAACTTCCGCGGCCAGGGCGGGCACAACCTCGGGGCCAGCATGGGCTTCATGCCCGTGCCCGACGACGACTTCGGCGGCGTCGACGACTTCCAGCTCGCGGTCAACTACCGCTGGGTCTCGGACGAGGTCGAGACCCTGATGTTCGGCGGCGGACTGCAATGGACCCTCCACGAGGGCGACAACGACCGCAACCTCGTGGTCCTGAAGACCCGCTACGCACCCGCCGACGGATGGCACTTCGACGCCGTGGCCTGGGTCGACTTCTACGACGGCGCCGACGACGTGAAGAGCCGGAGCATCGACATCACGCAGGCCGTGGCGACGCTGGGCCGGACCTGGAAGAGCGGCAACCGCCTCGCGCTCAACTACCGCCACCTGGGCTTTCCCGAGCTGCGGCGGCGCGAGTTCCTGCCCGTGCCCCCCAACGAGCTGGTCGACGACCGCAACGACAAGCTCGGACTGGACGGATGGCTCTACCTGTCGAGCGACGTGCGGAGCCACGCCTACGTCGCCGGTTGGAGCGATGAGGAGGGCACCGGCGGGGCCGCGGAGGCCGGGCTCGAGATCGCCGACTTCCTCGGCGAGCGCACGCAGACCGACCTGATCGGCTTCGGCAACACCGGCGAGTTCGGCAGCGTGGCCGGCGGCCGGATCGACTGGAGCCTCGACACCAGCGACGGCAACTGGAACGTGCTCTACGAGTACAGCTACGCGCACGACTCCGGCTTCGACTCCATCGCGCAGCATCGCCTGCGCGTCAGCCGCAACCTGCACTCGGCCTCTGGCATGGACTTCTCCCCCTACGTCGAGGGCCTCGTCTGGTCGAACGACCTGTCCTGGTCGGCCGGCTTCCACCTGCAACAGAGATTCTGAGCCGTGACCACGAACTCCCCATCCCGGTCCCGCCGCCGTCCCTTGTGGATCCTCGCCGCGCTCTGCGCGTGGCTCACGCTGGGCTGTCTGAGCCAGGGCGTGGGCAGCGGGGCCGTGCACCGCTGGTGGGCCGGGCTCGGGCCCGTCCTGCCGCACGACACCTTCCCCGCTGACTGCAAGCTCTGCCACGTGGGCCCCACCTGGAACGTCCTGGTGAAGGACTTCCGCTTCGACCACGAGCGCGAGACCGGATACCGGCTCGAGGGCGCCCACGACCAGGCCCAGTGCCTGCGCTGCCACAACGACCGCGGGCCGGTGGCGATGTTCGCCGCGCGCGGCTGCGCGGGCTGCCACGAGGATGTGCACCTGGGCGAACTGGGTCAGGACTGTCGCGTCTGCCACGGCCAGCACACCTGGTCGGCGGAGGGCCAGGTCGAGATGCACGACAAGACCCGCTTCCCGCTCACCGGCGCGCACCTCAACGTGGGATGCCACCGCTGCCACCCCGGGGCGTTCGTCGGCCGCTTCTACCAGACCGACACCCAGTGCGTGACCTGTCACTACGACGACATGCTGCGCACCACCAACCCGCCGCACGTCGGGCTGGGCTGGACCGACAACTGCGACCGCTGCCACGTGACGACCAGCTGGAACCACGCCCGGATCCGGTGAGCGCGGTCCGGGCGGCGGAACCGCGCCGGCAGCCCGAGTGCGGCGCGGGCGGCGTCCAGGCGTCCGCGCCATGGATTGCCCGGAGCCCATCGCGATGCCACCGGGACTCCGGCGCCGCCGCAGCAGAGGAGGGCCCCCCAGGCAGCTCACGCGAGCGCCGCCGCCCCGCATCTCGCATCGGAACTTCCCGGGTGGGGCACCCGGTTGTCCCGACCTGAGGATGTCAAGGCGGCGTAGGGAGCGCACCATGCGATCGGTCTCAGACGCGCAGGCAAGCGGCGCGCCGCAGGCGGCGGCCCCGGCTCGCTCCGGCCGCTGGTCGCCCGAGCCGATCCTCACCCGATGCCTCTGCGCCCGCGCGGTGGCGACCCAGGTCGCCACCGGCCCCGCGCAGGGGAGTCCGTCCTGGAGGAGCCCAACCATGCCCGACGCCACACTGCGCCTGCGTTTGCTCTGGTTCCCTGCCGCCGCGGCAGGCCTCGCGCTGCTCATGGGCGCATGCGGCGGCGGCGGCGACGGCCGCACGAGCAGCCGGGCCGCCGAGTCGTGCATGACCTGCCACAACGGCTCGACGAGCAACGACTACGCGGGACCTGGCCTGCCCGATCCGCACCCGTTCCCAGGCGTTTCGGGGCTCTTGTGCACGACCTGCCACGGCGGCAACCCGGACGGCTCGGACAAGGACTCGAGCCACGTGCCTCCTCCGCCCCAGATCGGCGATCGGGAGTTCCAGCGCACCAACCCCGAGGCGTACTTCAACCGCCTCACCCTGGCAGGTCTCGACAAGTACCCCGACTACACCGTCGGCGGGCGCACCTGGACGGCCCTCGACTACCTGCAGTTCGTCCAGCCCGGCGACCTGCGCGTGGTGACCCAGAACCGCAGCTGCGGATCGTGCCACCAGCCGCACGCCGAGTGCGTGGCCGCCAGCCCTCTGGCCACCGAGACCGGCATCCTGGGCGGCGCCATGTACGCCATCGGCGCGGAGAACTACCTGCCGGCGAACCGGGGCATGTACCTCGAGACCGCGTCGGACCTCGCGTTCCGCGCCGTCAGCGACCCGGACTTCCTGCCCGGCACGGCCGACTTCGGCGCGGTGGCCTCGCTGATGGAGCACCCGGTGTACAGCGTGCGCAACCGCCGCGGCCCCGAGCACATCTTCCAGAACTCCGCCTACAACGCGCCCGACCAGGCCCAGCACATCCAGGCCGACGGCAAGGTGGTGAACGGCTCGCCGCTGCAGCGCCTCTTCCACGAGCAGATCGCGTTCACCTGCGGCGACTGCCACCTCGGCAG
>JADLFX010000117.1 GCA_020849665.1 Planctomycetota bacterium
ATGCCGGCACGAGCGGCCGCGGTAGTCGGAGCGCTCCAGTCGCCAGCGTCACGGGTCACGGGGCAACCCTCCAGGAGCCGCAGCGCCCCGTTCGGTCGGGCAGAAAACCCGGGCACACCGCGCTGCGGACATCCCCATATCCACTACCGGCCTCCCAAGGACCCCCTAAGTCCCTACCCCCCAGGCTCTTACGTGCGGCTCGGGTCACGGCGCACCGTCCAGGCGGATGGCCTCGCGCTCGGCGGTGGGGCAGTCGGTCCACCTCCCAGCTATGGGAGGCGCGGGAGGCCGCGGGAGGCCTTTCCCGGGAAGTTCCTTTTATAGATTCCCTCACGAGGCGACCGCGAAAAAGCCTCCCGCGGCCTCCCATGCCTCCCGTTGGGTCAGACTCCATAGCGACGGTCCTCCCTCGAGTCGGGCACCAGGTCGATGCCCTGCCAGAACACGTTCGAGGCCTTCACCTTCTCGAAGCCTCTCTCTTCCAACGCGGTGGCGAACGCATTGGCGGACAGGAGCCTTTCGCCGTTCGCCTCCACGTGCGCTTTGTAGCTCGCGTAGAGGATCGAACTCTTGCAGCTCGCGGCCGGGGTGATCGTGCACTTCTCGGCGATCCACCGACCTAGCACGTCCTGGGACTCGCGGTAGCCCTCGGTGGCGGTGGTGACGGCCGCACACTCGGGCAGGCGCCCACGGTCCAGGAAGCGCCGCGCGCCCTCCACGATCCACTTGAGAATCCCGCTGGCCTCCTTCTCCAACTTCGAGGGTAACGCCGCGTCCTCCTCGGCCTTGGGGATTGCGACCGTGAAGGGAAGGAGCCTCAGACGGCGCCATACGCCGTGATCGGTGCCGCGCACGATCGGCTTGTGATTCGTCAGGAGGACCAGCTTGTGCGTCGGGCGGAATGTGTAGAAGTCCCTCCCGCACTTCCGGGCCGATATCACGTCTCCGCCGCTCAGTCCCTTGATGACGGGCTCATTCAAGCGCCCCCCTTCCTCGGTCTCGGCGGCCACGGCGAGGCGGATACCCTCCAGCTCGGTGCGCTCCGTTGGGTGGCGATCGCCGCGAGACGCCATCAGCAGCTCGGCGGGCACCGCTTTGGCGTAGTCGCCAAGAACACTTTGGACGGCCCCGATGAACGTGCTCTTGCCGTTCGATCCGTTGCCCCACAGGATCGGCACAACATGATCCAGAACTAGGCCGGTGGCGCCGTAGCCGATCATCTCCTTCAACCAGGAACGCACTTCGGCGTCCGGTAGGATGCGCTCCAGCATCGCGTGCCATAGGGGCGCCTGGGCCTCCGGGTCGTAGACGGCCGGCGCCAGCTTGGTGATTAGGTGCGCGCGGTCATGCGCCAGTAGCGTGCCGCTCCGCAAGTCCAGCGTGCCGTTCTTGACGGTCAGCAGGTGGGGGTTTGCGTCCAGGTCGGAAGGGCGGAACGCCAGGCGCTCCTCGCTGGCGGCCAGTGTGACCATGGCCCCGATACGTTCCCGCGTGGCCGACCTCAGCGCGTGCCGGGCCAGTTCCCGCATGGTCGGATCGTTTGGGTTCGCTGCGGACTCGCGGAGCATGTCGCCCACGAGCAACTTCGCGCGGCGTGTCACTTCTCCGGTGCAGTCCTCGGCCCATCGGCGACCGTCCCACGTGAACCAGCCGCGGCCGTGCACGTGGATGCAGTCCGTGCCGTGCTGCTCGGCCAGTGCCCGGGCATTGCCTAGATCCGTGAAACGGAGCGCGCTAGGTGTCACTTCGCGTTCGGTTCTCGGGGCGGCCGCGGGTTCGGTGGTGCTCGGCACGGCCAGCAGGATGCGTTCCTCTAGCTCGCCCTCGTGCCCCTTGAGGGACGGGGCCAGCTCGGTGCAGCGGCGCACAATGCGCTGGCGCACCTTGGCGTTGGCCGGGTTGCCGGTGTCGCGGTGGAGTAGCAGACCGTTGTGGGCCACGGCGACCTCCCAGGACATGCGGCCGATGCGCGTGGCCGTCACGGCGACTTCACCATTGAGCGGGGCTCCAGTCCCATCGGCCGCGGTCATGGTGCCACCTCTCCGCGCAGGGCTTGAGCCTCGGCGTATGCGCGCTCGACCCCGCACCGGACGGTGAGGATCTGCACCAGCCGCTCCTCGTGTTCGCGCAGGTCGGGCCGCAGCTCCAGGAAGTCGCGCACCAGGCCGGCGCGTGCCTCTGCGGAGTCGTTGATCGTGTCGGCGTAGACGAAGGTGTCGCCCACGACTACGCGGACGTGCAGGAGTCCGTCGGCCAGCAGGACCACGGAGTAGCCGATCGGGGCCAGCGGATCGCGTGCCGGCACCGGGGGCAGCGGAACGCCGTCCTTCCCCAGCAGCAGGACGCGGGGCTTGGAGTCGGTCGCGGGGCGTGTAGACTCCTCTTCGTCCGGGACATCTACACCGGGTCGGCGGCTTGCGGTTGCCGGCCCGGATTCATTTCCGGCGTGCTTGTTCACGACCGGACCTCGGCCTGCCGCTCCAGCCAGCGCAGCAGGGCGTCGCGCGGGAACAGCAGTCGACGGCCCACGCGCACGACGGGCAGCGCGCGGCGGTTGGCGAGGCTCCAGATCGTGCGGGGGCTCAGGCCCAGCGCGGCGGCGGCCTCCCGCAGTGTGAGTGCCAGCGCTTCGGTGCGCGGCGCGGTCGGTGTTGAGGTATCCATGCGTCGGGGTGCGTCATAGACACCCGACCGCCCGACCCGCAATCCGGACGAACTAGGACATTTTCGTCCTAGTAGCGTCCTAGTTGTCAGCTAGCAACGCCCGGCCCGTCTCGGTCAACGCGCGCCGTGCGGCGGCCCCCTTGCCCAGGGTCTCGACCAGCCCGTGCTTCCCAAGGTCGGCCAGCACGCGGCGGAAGGTCCGGTCCGTCTTGTTCAAGGATGCCTTCAAGTCGGCCATCCGCTTGGGACCGGCGTCCAGTGCGCGCAGGACCTCGGCGGCCAGTGCCTCGCTTTGGATCCGGGGGCGAAGGGCTTGGATGCTCTCCAGGAGCCGGTCGGCCTGCGCCGCGGGCGCGGCGGTCGCGGGCGGTGCCACGCGCTCCAGCACGTGCTCCAGGATCTCGATAGTCGCGCCCACGTCGGCCTCCGCCAGCGGCCAGTTCGGCCCCCACCAGCTCTCGGTCCGCCTCACAATCGCGCGCAGGGCCTCCAGGCGGCCCGGGGCGAAGCGCGCCAGCTCGGGCGTCCGGGTGAACACCAACCGGGACAGGGCGTCACTGGCGGCCCGTCGGTGGGGCCCCTCGGCCCGCTCTACGTCTCGGCCGTCAAGAACCAGGTGCCCCCCCTCCGGCCCCTCGTGGATCAGCGGTGTCAGGAACTCGATCCCCCGCACCGGCAGGGCGCGCAGCGCGGCCAGTAGGGTCTCGACCTCGTTCTTGAACTCGTCCACGGTCAACCTCGCTCCAACCTCTCAGAAGGAAGTCGCCGCCGGGGCCGGGGAGGTTGAAACCCACGCGCGGGAGCTACCCGTGCGCTGCCCCGACGGCGTTGTTGTTCTACATCGTCATGCCCGGACCAGCCCCAGGATGCGCTTCCGGGTGCCCTCGGGCAGGTGCGGCCACGCGGCCGCGACCTCGGCCAGCTCCTCGGAAGTGTCAGCAGTAGTGCGAGCAGTTGGAGCGCGGCTCGGTTCCGCGCCTTGCGAGCCGGTGCGATGGCCGATGGTCGATCCCGCAGAGCGCGGCGGATCCAACTCCTTGGCGCCTTCGCCCTTGCGCGTCGCGTTGCCGTCCGTTGCGTTGTCATGCGACAACGTGGGCAAGTCGGGCGTTGCTCCCTGACAATAGCCTGTGACTCTGGGGGTCGCCGGTTCAAGTCCGGTATGCCACCCCAACTTTCCCGCGCCCGCCGCGCGGTTCAGGGTTCCTGGCGGCGCAGCCATGCGTCGAGCTGCGCGTAGAGGCCCGGGCTGCCGCCCACGCCGAGGTCGAGGTCGCCGGGGAAGCCCACGTGCCCGCCGCGGCGCGCCGTGCTCACGCGCAGCAGACCGTGCCGGGGAGGCAGCCAGGGCAGCACCGCGGCACTGGCGACCATCGGGTCGTCCGGGGCATTCACCAGCAGCGCCGGCACGTGCAGGTGCGGCAGGTGCGGCGCCACGGACATCGACTCGTAGTAGTGCTGGGCGTCGGCGAATCCGTAGCGCGGCACCACGGTGAGCTCGTCCAGCTCCTGCACGGTGCGGGCCCGCGCCACCCGGTCCTGGGGCGTCGGCACGTCCGAGCGGCGTGCCACGGCCGCATACACCGCCTTGCAGCCGCGCAGGACGTGGCGCCGGTAGAGCAGGGCGCGCGGGCTGTCGATGGCGGCCCGCGCCGTAGGCAGATGCAGGGGCGCGCACACCGCGACCACCGAGCGCACGCGCGGGTGCGCGGTCTCGCGGGCGACGTGCAGCGCGATGTGGCCGCCGATCGAGAAGCCCACCACGTGCAGGTGGTGGTGGTGCGCCAGCGTGGGGCTGGCCAGGGCGGCGTGTACGTCGACGCTGCTCGCGCCGTGGTAGAAGTCGATCCCGGCGAGGTCCGCACCGCGCAGGGCGAGGTTGAGCACCGACCAGCCGCGCCGCGCGAACTCCAGCTCGGCCTCGCGGACGTAGAAGCTCTCGGGGCCGCCGCCGAGGCCGTGTACCAGCACGATGGCCCGCTCCCGCTCGGCGCTCTCGCGCCAGCGCCCGCTGAGCGGCACGCGGCCCTTCACCTCGTCGACCACCTCTCCCTCCCAGCGGGTCGCCGGCGGGGCGGCGCGCAGGCCGACCTGTCCGCGCAGGTAGGGGTAGAGCGTCCAGAAGTGGCCGGAGAATCGGACCATGGCAGTGGACGCGGCCCGGGGCCGGAACTGCGGCCGTCCCCGTGGCACGCGCTGCCAAGACTATCCCGCTCGCGGAAGGAGGTTGCCTGATCGGGGGGCCGGGAGCGGTGCATCCGGCACCGGAGCACCGACGCCAGCGCTGCCCGCCCCTTGCCGTCGAACCTGACCAGCGAGCGCCGGCGGCAGCCACGGGCGGGATGTGGGCGTGCTCGTGCGCTCCCAGACCGGGTGCCCGTGCAGACCTCGGTGGCCAGTGTCCTGCGGTCGGACTCCGAGGGGTGCCGCGTCCGGTCCCCAGGACCCGGCGCGGGCGGCTCAGCGCGCCACCGCCGCCACCTGGAGATGGCCGGCCAGTCCGAACCAGTGGGGCAGGCCATGCACCGACTCCTCGGCGTCCAGGAGCTGGCGCCGCGCCTCCGCATCCTCGAGCCACGCCTCGTTGTGGCGCTGGACCAGGCAGGTCTTGGCGATCCAGGAATGCACGGCGAAGCCGGCCCGCTCCAGGAGGCCGTGCAGCTCGTCGCGGTCGAACATCTTCATGCCGAACACCTCCTCCTGGCGCTGGGCGCGCCACCGGGTCCGCCCGGTGCGCAGCAGCTCCAGCGCTGCCGCCGGCGAGGGTTCGTCGAGCAGGGTGCGCACTCCGGCCACGCGGTTGTCGACCGAGAGGACCAGGCCGGCGCCGGGGCGGAGCACTCGGCGCAGCTCCGCGAGGGCGCGGCGCGGGTCCGCGCAGAACGAGAGCGGGTCGCCCTGGCCGGTGGCGAAGTCGAGCGATCCGTCGGCGAGCTCGCGCAGGTCCTCCATCTCGCCCTGCAGGAAGCGCGCCTCCACCGCGCGCGGGCCGACTGCCTCCAGCGCGGCGCGGGAGGCTTCCAGCATCTTGGGGCTGGGGTCGAGGAACACCGTGTGCAGGCCGGCCTTCACCAGGCGCACGCCGAACCAGCCCGTGCCGCAGCCGAGGTCGGCGCCGTGCGCGGGGCGATGCGTGGGCAGATGGGGCTTGAGGTGCCGCCACGACACCTCGCGGTAGAAGCGCCAGTAGGCCGAGTCGTAGATCTGGTCGTAGCGTCCAGCGACGCGGTCGTGGTACCGGCGGTTGCCTCGGTCGACCATGGGGTCCTCGCCGCGCATCGTCGCGCGGGAAGCCCGGGGCGGCGAAAAAAACCTCCCCCGGGTGTTTCATTCGCCGGCCGGGCTGCGCGAGGATCCGCCCCGTGTCCGAGTCCGCTCCGGGTCCCGACGTCCCGCCTCCCTCGCCGGAGCCCGCCGTTCCGCCCGCGGCCCTGCCCGCCGAGGAGCCGCCCGCCCCCGAGGCCACCGAGCGCCTCGACCAGCGCGTGGTCGTGTACTGGTACGTGACCGGGATCGTGGGGCTGGTCGTGGTGGGCGGCGTGCTGGCCACGGCCGTGTGGTTCCTGGAGCTCCGTTTCGCCGAGCTGCTCGGCCCCTGGCCGCGTGCCGTGGCCTGGCCCCTGATTGCCCTCCTCGCGCTGTGGACGCTGATCTCGCCGCCGCTGGCCTATGCCCTGTGGCGCTTCACGGTCACGGATCGGCTCCTGGTGGCGCGCAACGGGATCCTGTTCCACGAGGAGAAGGTGATCCCCATCACGCGCCTGCAGCACGTCGACCTCACCCGCGGCCCCGTGGAGCGCGTGTTCGGACTCGCCACGCTGGTCGTGTACACGGCGGGGACGATGGGAGCGTACTTTCGGCTGCCGGGGCTCGCGGCCGGGCGCGCGCGCGAGCTCCGTGACACGATCCTGGTGCGGCGCGGCGATGACGTCGTCTGAGCCGGAGGCGACGCGTGGTCCGGCATCCGTTCCCGGGGGGGACGCCGCCCCGGCCCCAGCTCCGTCCCTCGGCGCGGGACCCGCAGCGGGCGCGCCAGGCACCGGCGTCCCGGGCGGCCCCGGCCCGGCGGGCCCCCAGGCCGCGCGCCTCCTCGCCTCCGGACACCTGCACCCGGCGATCCTGCTGCTCCGCCTCCTGGACGGGGTGCGGCAGGCGCTCCTGCCCACGATCCTCGGCCTGCTCACCGCCCAGGTCTGGCTCCTGGGCGTGGGCGTCGCGTTCTTCGTCCTGGGCATGGCCTATGCCCTGGTCCGCTACGTCACGTTCCAGTACTGGCTCACCGAGGACGAGCTGATCACGCGCGAGGGGATCCTCGAGCGCCAGGAGCGGCGCATCCCGGTGAATCGCATCCAGGACCTCGCGTTCGAGCAGAGCATCCTGCGCCGCGTGCTGGGTCTGGTGGTCGTGTCGGTGGAGACCGCCTCGGGCCAGGGCTCGGAGGCGCGCCTCGACTCGCTCTCGCGGAGCGAGGGCGAGCGCCTGCGCGAGGTGCTCCTGCTCCTGCGCGAGCGCCACGCCGCGGCGGCCGCGCCCGCGGGGGCCGCGGCGCCGGCGCCGGCCGTGCCCGCCGAGCAGGTGCTCTTCCGTTCGCAGGGCGGCGAACTCTTCGCGCTCGGGCTCACCAACAACCGGATCGGTGCGATCCTGGCGGCGCTCTTCGGGGTGTACGAACTCGCCCAGCAGTTCGGCCTGGGCCGGCCGCTCGGGGGCGCGTTCGGCGGCGCGCTGCAGCGCCTCTCGCAGTCCGGCGTGCTGGTGCTCGCATTCGTGGCGGTGGCGATCGTGTTCCTGGCGCTCCTGGGCGGATGGCTCGTGTCGGTCGCGGCCAGCTTCCTGCTCTTCCACGACTTCACCCTGGCACGTCGCGGCGACGTGTTCCAGCTGCGCCATGGCCTGCTCACGCGCCGCGCACGAGCCCTGCCGCGCCGGCGCATCCAACGCGTCCTGGTGGAGCAGACCTTCCTGCGCCGCCTCTTCGAGCTGGCCGTCGTGCGCGCCGATTCCGCCGGCTCGTCGTTCGGGGCCGGCGAGAACCAGAGCGAGGGCCTGGACGTGGTGGTCCCCCTGGCCGGCGTCGCGCGCAGCGAGGCCGTGGTGCCCTGGTTCCTGCCGGGCCTGGACGTGCAGCGCGTGCCGTGGCGGCCCGTGTCGCGCATGGTGATCGTCCGCATCCTGGCCAAGGGCGCCCTGGCCACGGCGGTGCTGCTAGGCTTCGCCCTGCCCCTGGCCGGACCCGTGGGCCTCCTCGCCCTCGTGCTCCTGCCGCTCGCGTGGCTGGTGGGGGTGCTCAGCTATCGCAACCTCGCCTACGCGCGGACCGGCATCCACGTGGCGTTCCGCCACGGCGTGCTGGGGCGGTATCGCTCGTTCCTGCCCTTGCACAAGGTGCAGGCCGTGGTCCTGAGCGCGGACCCGATCGACCGCCTCCTGGGCCTCGCCCGGCTCACCGTGCACGTCGCCGGGGGCGCCGCGAGCAGCATGGCCCACCTCCCCCGCGCCGAGGCACGGCGCTGGATGCACGAGCTGGCGCGCGACGCGGCCGGGGCGCGCTTCGTGTGGTGAGGCCGCCCGGACCGGCCTGCCCCGGGTGGCCGACGGCGGGAATCCTCGCGCGGCGCGCGCCCCGGCTGCGGCCGACCTCACGTCGCGGCGGGCGTCCGCCCTGCCGGTGCGGGTAGACTCCGCGCTCCTTCTCGGGGAGGAAGATCCCCGTGGACCCACACGCAACGCCATGATCCTCCGCACCACACTCGCAGCCATCCTGCTCGCCGCACTTCCCCTTCCGGCCCAGAGCCGCGCCACGGCCGAGGCCACCCTGCCCGGCGGGAAGGTCACCCTCGACTACCTCACCGGCAACCTGCAGGGACGCTCGGCCGAGAAGGACCTGCAGCCGGGCACCGTCTGGCGCATGGCCGTCGGTGGCGAGGCGCCGCTCCTGCGCACCGAGGTCCCGCTCATGGTGGGCGGCGTCGTCCTGCCGCCGGGCGCGCACCGGCTCTCGGCGCGCTACGTCGGGCCCGACACCTGGCATCTGGTCGTGTTCCGCGGCGCCGCGCTGCACGAGAGCGGCATGAAGGCCGACGAGACGCCGTTCCAGTTCAGCAAGGCCGGCAAGGCGGAGGAGCAGCTCAAGATCAGCCTCGCGGCCAAGGACCAGAACCTGGAAGTGCAGGTGGCCTGGGGCGAGAGCGCCCTGCGTGCCAACCTGACCGGGCTGGGCGTGAGCAAGGTCGAGTCGACCCTGGCCGGCAAGCCCGCGGTGTACGAGTTCTTCCAGGTGCCCGCGAATCCCGACACCCAGGAGCGGCTCAAGGCCGGCCAGGAGGTGCGCGTGGGCGCCGTGCGCACCAAGGACGGCGGCGAGCTGGCGATCGTGGGCCAGCGCGAGGAGCGCGGCGTGAAGCTGGTGTTCCGCAACGACGCGCTCAAGGAGGCCCAGGCCGAGATCGCATCGGCCACCGCCATGCGCAACCGGCTGCAGGGCATGCTGGAGCAGGCGCCGGAGGAACGGCGGGAGCGCCTGAAGGGCCGCATCGACCAGCTGGCCAGGCAGGTCGAGGCCGCGCAGAAGCGGCTGGCCGCGGCCCAGGGCCTGCCCGCCGAGGTGGCCGTGGCCGGCAAGGTCGAGATGCGCGAGGAGCGCAGCACCGGCCTCCTGGTGCGGCCGCTCGACGCCAAGGCCGGCGTGTCCCTGGCGATGGACTTCGGCCAGCGCAGCGCCACGTTCCAGTGGAGCGACGCGGACTTCTCCACGACGCCCGCGGGCAAGGACGCCGGCAAGGCCGGGAAGAGCGAGAAGTCCGAGAAGCCCGAGAAGACCGACAAGTGAACCGTGCCGGCCGCCGGCCTGCCGGCGGCCGGAGTCGTGCGCCGGCGGTCCGGTGGCTCAGAGCAGCCGCAGGACCGCCACCAGCCCGCCCTTCTGCGCCACGTTCACGACCTTGCGCTGCGAGGCGCGGCCCAGGATCGCGAGGCGCTGGCCGCTCACGAAGAGCCCGAGCACCGAGAAGTACTCGGCCGTGCCGAGCGTGCCGTCCTCGTCGATGACCGGGAAGCCGATCTCGGCCACCGCCTTGTAGCCCTGCGCCACCCAGGCGATCGGGCCCGCCACGATCCGCTGCAGCGCCGCCTGCCACGCGGCGTCGTCCATCTCGGGTCCCACCAGGATGCCCTCGCCGCCGTAGCTGCGGTTGGGCTTGAGGAGCAGGCGCTCGCGGTTCCGCTCCAGGTACGGCAGCAGGTCCACTTCGTGGCCGTCGGGATCGGTGGTGCGGGCGTGCTCGACCAGCCGGGTCCAGGGCACGTGGCGCGCGAACACCTTGCGTTCCTCGCTGGAGAAGTAGTGGTCGAACTCCGGCGAGGTGAACACCTGGAACACGCTCTTGTGATCGAACTCGCCGGCCAGCGACGACACGCAGCGCGACGTGCGCAGCGCGTGCTTCATCGCCGTGAAGTCCTCGCCCTTGCTCTCCTTCGCGGCCATGTCGTTGGTCTCGTGGTCGCGGTAGAGCAGATCGATGGGGTGGTCGCCGTACCACATCTCCTCGCCCTTCAACCGCAGCTCGCGCGGGTCGACGTGCCACGCCGCGACGCCCATCGAGCGCAGGAACTCGACGTTGTACGGGAACTCGTTCACGCCGCCGGGCAGGTCCTTGTACTGGCAGAGGCCGATGTGGAAGCGCTTCAGGCGCAGCGAGCGGGCGTGGTCGGCCAGGGTCTCCAGCAGCACCTTGCGCGGGTCGTCGTTCGGCTCCAGCAGGAGCGTGGGCGCGTGCTGGCGCAGGCGGGGCACCACGTGGGTGCAGATCACCTCGTCGACCGCCGGGCAGAGATACGTGCCGCCCACGCCGACCGGGTTGAACTCGAAGAAGTAGGTGTGCTTGACCCAGTCCTTCGAGGCGAAGTTGGTGGAGGCATCGAAACGGCCGAAGAGCACGCCGCGGTCCTCGGGCCGGTACAGGTCGTGCATCCACTTCTGCTCCAGCTCGGTGAGCGGCAGGATGCGGCGCACGGCCGAGAGCTGGTGCCAGAGGTGCACCAGCTTCAGGAACGCTCCCTCCAGGACGAGGCTGATCGCGTGCAGGTACTGGCGCTGGTTGCCGCCCAGGACCCGCGGCCGCAGCAGGATCGGCGTGGGGTGCGGCCGGCCCGCGTCGTCCTCGTACACGATGCCGCGGCTCAGGCCGGCCTCGCGCACCTCCTGCTTCATCTTCTTGAGCTCGTCGGGGCCCAGGCGGTGCAGCAGGCCGTTCAAGGTGGTGCCGAGGCTGTCCTTGAGGTTGCCACCGGGAAGGAACGGCGAGGCGGCGCGCGGCATGGTCGGCGGGGATCCTCCCCGCCTCTCGTGCCGCCCGCAAGCCAACGGGCACGGCAGGGAGCGGCCGCTCAGGGCGTGCGCAGGTCCAGCGGCACGTTGCCCTGGGCCAGCAGGCGGTCGTGGAACTCGCGCAGCGAGAAGCGCGGGCCCGCGCGGCGCATCGCGGCGCGGCGGCGCGCGGCGATGCGCATCCGGCCCAGCGCGTAGCTGAGCACCAGCGGGTCGGAGACCGCGCGCAGGGTCTCGCGCCGGGCCTCCGACTCGTGCAGGAACGCATGGCGCTGGAAGAGCCGCAGCGCCGCCTCCGGCGAGCCGCGGCCGGCATGCAGGCCGAGCGCGGCGAGCATCCGGCACAGGCGCAGGACGCGGGCCCAGAGCACGCCGACGCGCAGCCGCAGGTCGCCGTCGCGGAAGTGCCGCTCCACCAGGAGCCCCTCCGCGTAGTGCGCCCAGCCCTCGATGAACACCTCGCTGTCGGCCACCGCCAGGATCGGATGCGGCGCGCGCCGCAGGTGCAGGTACTGCACGTGGTGGCCCGGGTAGGTCTCGTGCGCGCTGACCCACGTGAGCCGGGTGAGGTGCAGGTCGCGCAGGAGCGCGTCCTGCTCCGCGTGCGGCATCCCGGGGCGCGGCACCGCGAGGTAGTAGCAGGTGCCGCCCGGACTCGGGTGCAGCGGGCCGGGCATGTCCAGGCAGGCCGAGGTGAGCGCGGCCAGGAACTCCGGCGCGGCCGCCACGCGGCAGGGCTGGTCCTCGGGCACGCTCACCAGGTCGCGGCCGACCGTGAACGCGCGTAGCTCCGCGACCTGCTCGGCCGCGCTGCGCAGGAGCCCGTCGGGCCCGGCGCGTTCCTCCTCGAGCAGGCGCAGGGCGTGCTCGGGGGCGAGGCCGCGGGCCAGGCGCCGGGCCGCGCCCAGCAGGCGCTGATGTTCGAAGCGCAGATGGGTCCGCGCGGCCCGGTACACGGTGGTCAGCGGCACGCGCGAGGCCTCCACGTCGCGGAGCCAGGCCGCGAGGCTGCGCCGGCCCACGCGGAAGCCGCCCGCGCGCGCCGGCGCGGCGGCGAGGCGACCCGCGTACTCGGCGAGCGCGGCGCGGGCGGCGGCCAGGGCCGCGCGGAGCGGGGCGGCGCCGGACGGGCGGGCGGCCCGGGCGAGGGGGATCGCCACGTCGCGGGCCAGGAGGGCCTGCACGTCGTCGACCGTACCCAGGGCCAGCTCGACCAGCTCCGCCGGGAGCGGCCGGCCGCGCAGGCGTTCGGCCTGCGCGTGCAGGACGGCGGGCACGGCGCCGAGCAGATCGGCCAGGAATCCCTCGCGGCGGGCGCGGGTCAGTCCGCCCCAGCCCACGATCTGGTGCACCGCTTCGGCCAGATGATCGAGGACCAGATCCGGGCGGCGGTGCGCGAACGAGAGCCTGGGGCGCAGGCGCCGTTCCGCCAGCCGCGTGGCCAGGACGTCGCGCAGCAGGCCGAGCTCGGCCGAATCCGTGGCGATCCGCTGCAGGCGCCGCTGCAGCTCGTCGAGGGCGCGCGACTCCTCGCGCCACGCCGCCTCGCCGTCCGCGAAGCAGGCGTCCAGGCGGCCGAGCGCCGCGGCGTCGCCGAGCAGCACGGACTGGATCGGGGCGAAGCGGACCAGATGGCTCCGGTACGCCGCGAACACGCCGTCCAGGGCCGCTGCGGCGCCGCTCGGGCTCACGCCGGTGCGCCTCCGCCCTGGACCGCAAGCGGATGGGCGCGGTCGTACACCTCGCGCAGGCGCGCCACCGACACGTGGGTGTAGATCTGCGTGGTCACCAGCCGGCGATGGCCGAGCAGCTCCTGCACGGTGCGCAGGTCGGCGCCGCGGTCGAGCAGGTGCGTGGCGAACGAGTGGCGCAGGCCGTGCGGAGTCAGGCGCTCGCGGATCCCGGCGCGCCGCGCGTGCTGCAGCACCACCTCGAAGATCCAGCGCGCGCTCAGCGGGCCGCCGCGTTGGTTGAGGAAGAGCACGCCCGGATCGCGCCGGCGCGTCGCACGCACCTGCCGCTCGCGCAGGGGCAGGTACGCCTCCAGCGCCGCGCGCGCCGGAGCGCCGAGGAGGCCCAGGCGCTCGCGGCGGCCCTTGCCGAGGATCCGCACCGTGCCCTCGTGCAGGTCCAGGTTGGCCAGCATGGTGGTGGCCGCCTCCGCCACGCGTGCGCCGCTGGAGTAGAGGAACTCGAGGATGGCCCGGTCGCGCTGGCCCGCGAAGCCGGCGGCGAAGTCCTGGCCCAGCAGGGCGTCGACCTCCGCCGTGGTGAGGAAGCGCGGCAGCCGGGCCGGCACCTTGGGGCCGCGCACCAGCCGGGCCGGATCCTGCGCCAGGAGCCCGCGCTCGCGCAGGTAGGCGCACACCGCGCGCAGCGCCGCGAGGCGGCGCTGGATGCTGGCGGGTGCGAGGCCGCCCTCCATCAACTCGGCCACGTAGCGGCGCAGTTCCAACCGGTCGGGCTCGCGCCGCGCCGCCGGCCGCCAGAGCAGCCAGTGGCGCAGGTCGGCGGCGTATGCGCGCACGGTGTTCGGCGCGGCCTGCCGCTCCTGGGCCAGATGGCGCAGGAACGCCTGCACGTGCTGCTCGAGACCGCCGCCCTCGCTCATCGCGGGAAGGGTAGCCGCCCGCCCGGGCCGGTCCCAAGGCCGCGTGCGGCGCCGCGCCGCGCTGGCGGACGCGCGGGCGCCCGCTAGCCTTCGGCGTGGGCGATGCGTCACCTGGGCGAGATCGCCGCCGTGTCGGCGGCCGCGTGCTGGACCGTGTCGTCGCTCGCGTTCGCCTACTCGGGCCGCCGCCTGCGCGCGCCGATCCTGAACCAGGTGCGGATCGTGTTCGCGGTCGCGCTCCTGAGCGGTCTGCACCTCCTGCTCCTCGGCACCCTGGTTCCCGCGGCGGCCGAGGCCGACGCGGTGCTCTACCTCGCGGCCTCGGGCGTGGTGGGGTTGGCGCTGGGCGACCACTGCAACTTCCACTGCCTCTCGGTGATCGGGCCGCGCTACGGCTCGCTGCTCATGGCGACCCATCCGGCGATGAGCGTGCTCCTGGCATGGCCCTTCCTGGGCGAGGCGCCCTCGGGCGGGGAGCTGGGCGGGGTCGCGCTCACCACCGCGGGCGTGGCGCTGGTGCTCCTGCGCCGCCGGCCCGGCGCGGCCTGGCGGCCGGAGGCGACCCCGCGGGAACGCTGGGTGGCGGTGGGGGCAGGCCTGCTCGGCGCGCTGGGGCAGGCGGGCGGCCTGCTGCTCTCGCGCAGCGCGTTCCTGGTCCCCTCTGCGACGCCGCTCGATCCGCTCTCCGCCACCTGGATCCGCATGGTCGCGGGGATGACGGGGATCTTCGCGATCGCCCTGCTGAGCCGCGACCTGGTCCGGCCCCGCGCCGTGCTCGCCGACCGGCCGGGGCTGGGCACGGCGGCCCTGGGCGCGGTGTTCGGCCCCACGGCTGGGGTGTGGCTGGTGCAGGTCGCCGCGGCCCACACGCGCGCCGGCGTGGCCTCGGCGCTCTCCTCGCTCACCCCGATCCTGGTCCTGCCGCTGAGCCGGGTCCTGTACGGCGCCAGGATCACGATCCTGGACGTGATCGGCACGCTCACGGTGGTGGCGGGCGCCGGCCTGTTGTTCGGCGTCCTCGGCGGATAAACCACCGGGCCCGACAAGGACCCACCGATGCAGATCCACATCCCGCTCCTCGTGGTCGCGCTCCTGGCGCTTCCCGTCCCCGGCCGCACCCAGGGCCATGCCAAGCCTGCCACCCAGCCCGCCGGTCAGAAGGCGAAGGCCCCCAAGGACATCGCCAAGGACAAGGCGGTGCAGGCCATCGACAAGTTCATCGCCGACGCCAAGATCGACAAGAAGTCGCCTGAGTGGCGGCTCGCCCTGCCGCTGCCGCCCCAGCAGGCCTTCGACAAGGAGACGACCTACTTCTGGCACGTGCAGACCAACAAGGGCGCGCTCAAGATCAAGCTGATGCCCGACGTCGCGCCCATGCACGTCACCAACGCGATCTACCTGGCGCGCCTGGGGTTCTACGACGGCATCCCGTTCCACCGCGTGATCACCCGCTTCATGGCGCAGGGCGGCTGCCCGCTCGGCAGGGGCACCGGCAGTCCGGGCTATCGCTTCGACGGCGAGTTCCATCCCAGCGTGAAGCACGACCGCCCCGGCCTGCTGAGCATGGCCAACGCCGGCCCCGGCACGGATGGCTCGCAGTTCTTCCTGACCTTCGTGCCCACGCCGCACCTCGACGGCAAGCACACGATCTTCGGCGAGATCGTGGAGGGCTCCGGCACCACCCTGAAGGCGCTGGAGGAGGGCGGCTCGCGCAGCGGCACGCCCACCGAGCCGCTCAAGATGGAGAAGACCTGGATCACCGTGGAGTGAGCCGGCCCGCCGTCAGCCCTACATCAGGATGGCGGCACCGTTGAGCACGGCGTGCGCCACCACCGGCGCGGGCAAGCCGCCGCTGCGCAGGCGCAGCCAGCCGAACACGAGCCCCGCGGCGAAGCGGTGCGGCAGCTCGAGCCATCCCGCCCCGTTCAGGCCGTGCAGGAGCGCGAACAGCGCCGCCGAGGCCACCAGCGCCGCGCGCGCGCCCGCCAGGCGGTCCAGCGCGGCCCACAGGACGCCCCGGCACAGCCACTCCTCGACCGCGGGCGTCCAACCGGCCAGGAGCAGGGCCCGCAGCCACGCGGGATCCGGCCCACCCTCGGCCGCCCCCGGGGCGAGCCCCCGCAGCACGACGACGTAGAGCCATGCGATGCCCGCGGCGAGCGCGCCGCCGGCGATCCCCAGGGCGAGGTGCGCCGGGCTCGCATGCAGGGGCAGGGTCGCGCGCACGCCGCCGTAGCCGAGCGGCAGACACGCCAGCAGGCCCACGAGGAGCAGGCCGCCTTCGCCCGCGAGCGAGCGCCAGCGTTCGTCGAGCGCGCCCAGCAGGATGTGCACGGTCCCCGACAGTGCCAGCGTCCCCGCGAACACCAGTGCGACGGAGGCGAGGGCGCGGCGCACTTTCCGGCGTGCCTCGAGGTGCCCGCGCGCGGCCGCCTGGCGCTGGTGCGCGGTGGGAGCGCCGCACTCCGCGCAGAAGCTCGCGCCGGGGGGGAACGCGCCGCCGCACGCGGCACACCGCCTGCCAGGGTCGGGGAGGTTCATCCGTCCGGCAGGCGGAGGCCGCTCAGCCACCAGCGCGGGGCCCGGTACTCGAAGCTCACCACCACGTCCCCGCCTGTGGTGGGAAACGCCGCGCGCGCGCTGAAGGGCGAGGACGAACGGATCCTGGGCTCGCCCAGGGCGGGACGGCGTTCCAGCCACCCCTTGCGTTCCAACAGGCGCTGGCACGAGCCGTGCCAGTCGCGCGCTTGCGCGTCGCCCATGCTCGCGAGCTCCGCCACGCTGCCGTCCCGCCATAGCGTGGCGAAGCGTTCGAGCGTGGCGTCGAGGGGAGGTGCCTCGAACTCGGGCAGCTCGACGGCGAAGAGGCGCCACGTGCGTCCCTCCAGGCCCCAACGCGTCTCGAGCCGCGCGCTGCCCAATGGGAACGTGGCGGCCGCCCGGCCTTCCTCGTGGCGCACGTCCGGCTCGCCGGCCTGCGGGCGCTGCTCGCCCCACCCGCGCCGCCGGAACTGCTCGTAGAGGACCCCGGCACCCGTGCCGCTGCCGCCGTCCGCGAAGAAGGCGCCGACCTCGGTGTCGGTCCCGCCGTTCCAGGCGGCGCGGAACTCCGCGATCGTCGCCGCCGGTCCTGGCGGCGCGAGCACCACGCGGAACAGGCCCCAGGCGAGGAAGGGCAGCGCCAGCGCGAATCCGACCAGCGCCAGGCGCATGGGCAGCGTGCGGCGCCGCTCGTCCCGCATCCGCGCCACCAGCTCCGAGCGATCCAGCTTGTCCTGGTCCCGTCGCCGGACCAGTCGGAACTCGGGGTGCTCCTCCATCAGGCGGTGCAGGCGCGCCGCCTGCGCCACTCCGGCCCACAGGCTCACGGTGAGGAACGTGCGGATGCCCAGAGGGATCCACGATCCCTCGGTCCACAGCAGCCGGGCGCAGAGGTCGAGCGTGGCGAGGCCGGCCATCAGGATCGCCCAGAAGAACGGCTCGCGCAGGACGCGGAGCGTGCCGGTCAGATAGATCGCGAAGAGCACGCCCTCGCCGACCAGGAGGATCTCGACGCCCTTGCCGAGTGCGCCGATCTGCGCCAGCGCCAGGATGGCCAGGATCAGGAGCACGCCCTGGGCCGTCGCCAGGACCACGTAGAGCGTGCGCAGCATCCGCGCCACGGGCCGCAGGCGGCCGAACTCGCGGTTGGCGCTGCGTCGCGCCTGGCGTTCCGCGCCCCGCTCGCCGGACCCGCCGGGCGTCGTGCCCAGGGCGGCGCCGCAGGCGGTGCAGAACCGCTGGCCCGCCGCGACGGCGGCACCGCACGCGGGACAGCGGGCGCCCTCCGCCGCCGGCGCTGCCTCGCCCGCCGCCGCCGCTTCGGCCGGGACTCCTCCCGCCGCCTCGTCGCCGCAGCATGCCTCGGCCTCGGCCTCGGGCGCGGGCGTGGCACGCACGGCGCCGCCGCAGGCCGTGCAGCGGAACGTCCTGGATGGGTCGGGAACGGTCCAGAGCCGTCCGCATCGGCTGCAGGGAACGCGCATCACTCAGCCTCCTCGGGCACCGGCGGCTGAGCATAGCGGGACGCCCGTCCCGCGCCCGCCGTCAGGGGATCGCCGCGAGCAGCGCGTCGACCCTGGCCACGCCATGGTCGCCCATGTGTCCGATGCGAAACGTCTGCCCCTTGAGCGGGCCGTACCCGCCATCGAGGACGAACCCGGCGGCGCGGGCCTTCTGCAGGAGGGCCGGCACGTCGCGACCGCTGGCCCGCAGGCAGCTCACGGTGGGCGAGCGCCACGCCGCCTGTTCGGGGAAGAACGTGAACCCGTGCCGCGCGGCCCACGCGGCCACCCTGGCCTGCAGCGCGGCGTGGCGTGCCGCGCGCGGCAGGAGGCCCTCCGCCAGGATCCGGTCCAGCTGGCGGCCCAGCGCGAACACCAGGGGCACGCACGGCGTGGCCAGGGTCTCGCCCTTGGCCAGGCCCTCGCGCGCGCGGACGAAGTCGAGCAGGAAGCCGCGGTCCGGCACCTCCGCCGACCTGCGCAGCGCGCGGTCGGAGAGCGCGTAGACCACCAGTCCGGGCGGCAGGGCCAGGGCCTTCTGCGTGCCGGCGAACGCGAGGTCGAGGCCCCACGCGTCGAAGGGCAGCTCCGCGCCGGCGAGGCTGGTCACGACGTCGACCAGGACCAGGGTCTCGGGCGCGGTCTCGCGCACCGCGGCGGCGAGCTCGCGCAGCGGTTGGATCACGCCGGTCGACGTCTCGTTGTGGGTGATGGTCACGGCCTCGAACGGGCCGCGCGCGCGCAGCGCGGCGCGCAACGCCTCGGGCGTCACCGCCTGGCCCCACGGCACGGCCAGGGTCTCGACCTCGCGGCCGCAGGACCTGGCGATGGTGGCCCAGCGTTCGCTGAACGCGCCGCAGGTGGTCACCAGGACCCGCCGTGCGACCAGGTTGCGGATCCCTGCCTCCATCAGCGCGGTGGCGGGCGCGTTCTCGAGCAGGGTGTGCGCGCGGGTGGCGAAGAGCTCCTGCAGGCGGCCCAGCACGCGGAGCAGCTCCGCCTTGAAGCGCTGGCTCCGGTGGCCGACCATCGGCTCGGCCAGGATCGCGCGCAGCTCGGGGTCGACCTCGACCGGGCCGGGCAGGAAGAGGAGGTCGTGCGGTTGGTCGTGCATCGGGGTCCTAGGGCGTGCGCAGCAGGCGGCCGAGACGGGGATGGCGGGCGAGGGCCTGGAGCTCGTCTGCCGTGAGCAGGATCGGCAGGAGCTCGCGCAGGTCCAGGATGAAGCATGCGGCCTCGGCGCGCACGCGGGCCCGCACCGCCACGCCGCCGAATCCGACGAAGAGCTCGGCCGCGGGCGCGGCCTCCAGGTCGGTGATCCCGTCGCCGACGAAGGCCAGCGGGCGCTCCCGGGCCGGCCGGGCGCGCAGGAACGCGGGCTTGCCGCCATTGCGCCACAGCGGGCTCTGCCGGTCGAAATCCAGGTACGCGCCGTCCGGGGCGAAGCGTACGTCGACCCCGTGCACGTCCGCGTCCGCGATGCCGAGGGCCTGCGCGACGTGGCGCACCGCGGGCAGCAGGCCGCCGCTCACCACGCCGACGCGCTTGCCCTGGCTCTGCAGCGCGTCCACCACGAGGGTGGCGTGCGGGACGATGCGGTCCACGTAGCGCCGGCCGAGGGCCTCGACCGCACGGCGATCCGGGCGCAGGAGCGCGAGCCGGCGCGGGTAGACCTCCGCCAGGGGAACGCGACCCTCCATCGCCGCCAGGGTGAGCGCCGCCACCTCGTCGCGCACGCCGGCCGCGGCGTCGAGCGCGAGTTCGTCGATTCCCTCGACCGCCGAGAGCGTCGAGTCGCAGTCGAACCAGACGGTGCGGAACGGCGTCGCGGCGGGCATGGGCGGCGCGGGCTCAGGTCGCCACGCGATGGGCCTCGACGACGCTCGACTCCTGGCGCAGCCGCTCCAGCGAGCGGTCGGTGAGCGGCACGGCGAGGTTGAAGATCCCCAGCGCCAGCCCGTCGTGCTCGGCCACGGTGCCGAGCTGCACGCGGGCGATGTTGACCTGCTCCGAGCCGAGGATCGAGCCGATCAGGCCGAGGACGCCGGGCCGGTCGTGGTGCAGCGTGACCAGCATCGGCCCCTCCGGGATCGCGTCGAGCAGGAAGCGGTCCAGCTCGACCATGCGCACGTGGCGGTGGCCGAGCACGGTGCCGGAGACGAAATGGCGCTTGCCGCCGATCAGCGCCTCCACCCGCACGAGGCTTACGAAGTCGCGCTTCATGGTGGAGAACTCGGCGTGCACGCGCAGGCCGCGCTCGGCGGCCAGCCGCTCGGCGTTGACCGGGGTGACGGCGGTGGGCAGCCGGTGGCGCAACGCGCCCACCAGCATCGCCACGGTGAGGGCGCGCAGGGCCGAGGGTGCGAACTCGCCCTGCAGGGTGAGGCGCAGGGACTCGAGCGGGCCCGGGTGGAGCTGGACCAGGAACGACGCCAGGTTGTGCGCCAGGTCGAGGAACGGCGCGATCTGCGCCGCCTCCGCGGGGGCGATGCGCGGCACGTTCACGCCGTTCACCACCACGCCCCGGCGCAGGCAGGTGGCGATCTGCTCCGCCATCTCCACGCTGACGTTGCGCTTCGCTTCCTGGGTGCTGGCACCGAGGTGCGGCGTGAGCACGAGGTTCGGGGTGCGCAGCAGGCGGCTCTCCTTGGGCAGCGGCTCCGTCTCGAACACGTCCAGCGCCGCGCCCGCGAGGTGCCCCGAGTCGAGGGCGTCGCAGAGCGCCTGCTCGTCCACGATGCCGCCGCGCGCGGCGTGGATCAGGCGCGCGCCCGGCTTCATCTTCGCGAGCGCGGTGCGGCCGATCAGATGGTGGGTGCTCTCCAGCAGCGGCACGTGGATCGAGAGGAAGTCGGCCTGCTGCAGGCACTCGTCGAAGCCGACCAGCTCCACGCCGGGCGGCGCCACGCTCGCGGCGGGGTCGTGGCCGATCACGCGCATCTGCAGGCCCAGCCCGCGCTCGGCCACCACGCGACCGATGCGGCCGAGGCCGAGGATCCCGAGCACCTTGTCCTTGAGCTCCACCCCGGTGAAGCGCGTCTTCTCCCAGCGCCCGGCGCGCAGCGCGGCGTCGGCGGCCGGCACGTGGCGGGCGAGGCTGACGAGCAGCGCCAGCGCGAGTTCGCCAGTCGTGACGGCGCCGGCCTCGGGCGTGTTCATCACCACGATGCCGCGCGCCGTGGCGGCCTCCACCTCGATGTTGTCCACCCCGATGCCGGCCCGGCCGATCACGGCCAGCCGATCGGCGTGGTCGAGTGCGGGGGCGGTCACCCGCGTGGCCGAGCGCACCACCAGGGCGTCCATGCCCCGCAGGGCCTCGCGCAGGGCGGCCTCGTCCATGCCCTTGCGCACCACGACCGTCCCGGCCTGCTCGAGGATCGCCAGGCCCTCGGGCGAGAGTTCGTCGGCGACCAGGATCCGGTAGCCGTTCATCGCGCCCCCTTGCCGAAGAGCACCACGCCCACCGTGCGCAGGAGGATGTTCAGGTCGAAGAGCGGGCTCATGTTCTTGATGTAGTAGAGGTCGTAGCGCAGCTTCTCCACCGCGTCGTCCACCGAGGCGCCGTAGTGGTGGTTCACCTGGGCCCAGCCGGTGATGCCGGGCTTGACCGTGAGCCGCAGGGGATAGAAGGGCACCTCGCGGCTCAGCTCCCTGACGAAGAACGGCCGCTCCGGGCGCGGCCCCACGAACGACATCTGGCCGAGCAGGACGTTGAGCATCTGCGGGATCTCGTCGATCCGCGTCAGGCGCAGGAGGCGGCCGACCCGCGTGACGCGGTCGTCGTTGGGGCGCGCCCATACCGGCCCCGTGTGCCGCTCCGCATCGGCGCGCATCGTGCGGAACTTCAGCACGTCGAAGGTCACCCCGTCCTGTCCGACCCGCGGCTGGCGGAAGAAGATCGGCCCGCGGCTGTCGAGGCGGATCAGCACGACCACCAGGGCGACGATCGGCGACGCCAGCAGCAGGCCCACGGCGGATGCGACGATGTCGATCGCGCGCTTCAGCGCGGCGGCCCCGCGGCGGTAGCCGAAGCCGTGGCCGAAGATCAGGTAGCTGGGCCGCAGACTCTCGATCGCGATCTTGCCGGCGATGCGCTCGTACATCGCCTCGCGTTCCTCCACGACGACGCCCTGCATCCGGCACTCCAGGAGCTCGGCGACCGGCAGCTGGCCGCGGCGCTCCTCCAGGGCCACGACCACCCTGGAGATGCGTTCCTCACGGCAGATCTGCGCGAGCTGCGTGTCGGGGCCGAGCACGCGATGGTGCTGGGGCACCGGGCCGCCGCCGGCGGATGGGGCCGCCCCGGGCGGCGGCGTGCCCACCAGACCGAACACCTCGAAGCCGGCGACCGGGCGGTCATGGATCATCTCGGCGATGGAGCGGGCCTGGGCGCCTGCGCCGAGCACCACGACGCGCTCGCCGAAGTTCCACTTGTAGAAGAACCAGTGGAAGCCGAACCGCCACGCGTAGACGGCCAGGAAGCCGAGGGCGAGCAGGAAGATCAGCTTCCAGGTCTCGGCGCCGACGTTGGCGAGCCCCGGGAAGTGGAAGAGCCAGGGCAGGAAGAACACGACCATCGCCAGCATCACCAGCGCGTAGCCGGCGGAGTGCATGAGGCGGTGCGGCAGCTCGGCGCGGTTCTGCGAGACCTTCCAGTCGTAGAGGTCGTTGTAGGAGAGGCACGCCTGGCAGAGGATCGCGATGGTGAAGCAGGACAGCGCGCCGCGCAGCAGGTCCTCGCTCCACGGCTGGCTGAAATCCACCGGCCGGCTGGCCAGGGGTGGCAGGGACGTGCCCAGCAGCAGCAGCCCCGAGAAGATCACGGTCTCCGAGCCGATCAGCAGGAGCTTCCGCCGCGGGATGATCTGCTCGGCCAGGGTGGGCATCGGGAGTCGGGGATCTTCGTCGGACGCCGGGCTTTCGGGAACTTCGGTGTCGCCGGGGGCGGATCTGGAGCCCGCCCGGACGCGACCGCACCCTCAGTTCCCCGGCGACCCGGCGGCGAACGGAATCCCGGGCGCGTGCAGGAGCTCGATCCCGCCCGCGCCCCGCAGGCGCACCGCGATCCGGTCCACGCGCAGGGTGCGCGGGCGCGGCTCGAGGGTCGGGGCCAGCGCCAGGAGCACCCGTCGGTACCGCGCGAGCCGCTCGTCGTCGACGAGGAGTTCCGGTGCGGGGTGGTGCGTGCGGGTCTTCACCTCCACGCCGACGAGCAGGCTGCCGCGGCGCAGCAGCAGGTCGATCTCGCCCAGGCGCGTGCGCAGATCCTGGGCCAGGCAGCGGAAGCCCTGGGCTTCGAGGTGGCGGCGGGCGAGGGCCTCGCCCGCGGCGCCGCGGGCGTGGCGCGGGTCAGGAGCCCCCGGCCTTGCCCTTGCCCTCCGCCTCGGCGTCACGGACCACCCGCGCGATCGCGGCGCGGTCGAACGTGACCCGGATCTTGCCTTCGACGTCGAGGTTCAGGGACACCGTCTGCTCGTCGAGCTGGGCGATCCTGCCGTGGATCCCCGAGGCGGTGACCACCCGGTCGCCCTTCTGGATCGCGCTGAGCATCTCGCGGCGGGCCTTCTCCTGCTTCTGCTGCGGGCGGATCAGCAGGAAGTAGAAGATCGCGATCATGATCGCGAGGAAGGGCAGCTGCGACATCAGGGTGTCGCCGCAGCTCTGCGGTCCCTGGGGCGCAGCGCCGCCGCCGGGGGTCTGTTGGGTCCCGGCGCCGCCCTGGGTGTTGCGTTCCTCGCGCGTGATGGGGCGCTCGCTGGTCCCTTGTGCGCCGGGCCGCGTGTCCTGGGTCCGCGAGGCGAACTCGGCGCGCAGGGTCAGGTGGGGGGGCAGCGTCGGGGGGTTCACGGCGTCGGACATGGGCAGGGTTGGGCTGGCGAAAGGGGCGGCATAATAGGCGCCCACCTGGCGGTTCCAAGCGCGCTCGCGGTCCTGCCAGCTCCGGCCGCACCGATGCGGCCCGTCCCGAAGCACCGATCCCCCGCATGCCCCGTGTCCTGGCAGCCCTCTCGGGCGGCGTCGACAGCAGCGTCGCGGCCCTCCTGCTCCAGGAGGCCGGGTACGAGGTCGTGGGCGTGTTCATGCGCAACGGGGTGTCCGGCAAGGCGGGTGCGACGGAGAAGTCTTGCTGCTCGGCCTCGGATTCCCGCGACGCGGCCCTCGTCGCCAGCCGGCTGGGCATCCCGTTCTACGCCGTGGACTTCAGCCGGGAGTTCGCCGGGCTGATCGACCACTTCGCCGCCGAGTACCGGCGCGGCCGCACGCCGAACCCCTGTGTGCTGTGCAACACGCACCTCAAGTTCGGACAGCTTTTCGAGCTGGCCGACGCGGTGGGCGCGGAGCTGGTGGCCACGGGCCACTACGCGGACGTGAGGGATGGACGCCTGCTGCGTGCCGCCGACGCCGCGAAGGACCAGACCTACTACCTCTTCGGCGTGGCCCGCCCCGTCCTGGCGCGGGTGCGCTTCCCACTGGGGCGCATGCACAAGGCCGAGGTGCGCGAGCGGGCCAGGGCGGCGGGTCTGGCGACCGCGGAGAAGCCCGAGTCGATGGAGATCTGCTTCGTGACCTCGGGCGAGTACCGCGACGTCGTGCGGGCGCGCGGCGGAGGCGGCGCGAGCGGCGTGTTCGTGGACGAGGCGGGCCGCGTGCTCGGGCGGCACGACGGCGTGGACGGCTTCACCGTGGGGCAGCGCTCGCGGCTTCCGGCGCTGGGCACGCCGCGCTACGTGCAGCGCATCGACGCGGTCACCGGCACCGTCGTGCTGGCGCCGCGCGAGGCGCTCGGCAGCCGCACGGCCACGCTGGTCGGGGTGAACTGGCTGGTGGATCCACCCGGGCCCGAGGGGGTGCGCTGCGAGGTCAAGATCCGCGCGCGCTCGGCGCCGCTGCCGGCCCTGGTCGTGCCCGAGGCCTCGGGCGGGGCACGCATCACGTTCGCGGAGCCCGCGAGCGCGGCCGCCCCGGGCCAGGCCGCCGTGTTCTATCGAGGCGACCTGGTGCTCGGCGGCGGCTGGCTGGAGGACACCACGCCCGCGTGAGGCGCGCCCCCGCCGCAGCGGCGGAGGTAGGTGGCGTGGATCCCGCCGCGGGGCGGCGGGGCGCGTTCAGACCTGGTCCTTCAGACCCGACCCGGCACGGAAGCCGACGGTGCGGCTGGCGGCGATCTTGATGGCCTCGCCGGTCTGTGGGTTGCGGCCGGTGCGGGCCTTGCGGTTCTTGACGTTGAAGGTGCCGAAGTTGACCAGCTGGACGGTGCGGTCGCGCTTGAGACCGCTGCCGATCGACTGCAGGACCGTGTTGACGACCTTCTCGGCGTGTGCGCGCGAGCAGTCGGTACCGAGGTTCTTCAGGACCTCGTCGATGAGCTCAGCCTTGTTCATGTGTCCTCGATCGTTGCCTTGGGAAAAGGAACGCCCAACCGCCCGGTCAGGCTGCAGGGCGGGATTCTAGGTGCCCGCGAGGCCAGAGAACAAGCGGGTTGGCGGGCGGGTGCCCCCCGTGGCGCCGGCGATTTCCTCCACCCAGGGCTCAAGGCCGCTCCGACCTGCGGCCGATACCCGCCGCGTGTCGCTGAACGAGACGGCGACGTTGGAAACGACACCCCGAGGAAACCCGTGAACGCACGCACCCACACTCTGGTCCTGACCGCGGCCGCGCTCCTGCTCGCAGCCTGCGGGAGCACGTCCGGGAACCAGGAGTCTCCCTACGCCAAGGCCAATTCGATCGTGGCCCAGGAGATCGACACCCGGATCGGTCAGATCCCCTTCCAGCACCGCGAGGAGCTGTACAACAACCTGCTCTGGCTCTCGCAGCAGGGCGAGCCCGTGATCCCCTACGCGATCCGCGGCCTGCGCCACAGCGAGCCCAAGATGCGCGCCAGCTGCGCCTGGATCCTCGGCCGCATCGGCGACCGCCGCACGATCCAGGACCTGCAGGCCGTGCAGAGCGACGATCAGGAGCCCGTGCGCCTGGAGGTCGCCCGCTCGCGCGTCCTGATGGGCGACATGAAGGCGGTGCCCACGCTGATCCAGGCGCTGGACTCCGACAAGACCCAGGTGCGGGCGCTCTGCCACGAGGCCCTCAAGAGCGCCACCGGGCGCGACTTCGGCTACGACCACCTGACCGAGAACCTGACCGCCCGCCAGCAGGCCGTCCTGGCCTGGCGCAAGTGGTGGTCGGCGCAGAGCAACGATCCGTTCTTCGCCAGCAACTACGAGGAGCGGATGCAGGCGAGCACGCCGGCCGCGCCCAGCGGTGAGGTCCGCACCCAGCCGGCCAATCCTGGCACCGGCGAGGGTCCGGGCAGCACGGAGACCACCGGGACCACCGAGCCGCAGGGCGGCACCACCCGGCCCGACGGCGGAAGCACGACACGGCCCACGCCGATGCCCGAGCCCAAGGGCGGCGACGGCAACGAGCCGCGCTGAGCCGCGAGCGGCGCGAGGGTGACCTCAGGATCCTGGGCCGAGGGGCGGTGACGCCTCCCGGCCCGGCGTCGTTTCCGGGCCGGGCGGCGCCGGCCGCGGCCCCGCCCGGCGCCCCGGCCATGGCGCCCCTGCGCGGTGCGCTGGTCCGGCGCGGGCGCTGCGCGCGCAACCCCCGGGGCGCGATGCGCTAGACTGCGCGCCGCGCCCTACGAACCCCTCGGTCCCCGATCCCCTCGCATGACCCCGCGCAAATCCTCCGGCTTCACACTGATCGAACTGCTGATCGTCATCGCCATCATCGGCGTGCTCTCCGTCGCGCTCCTGCCGCGCATCATCGGCAGCCGCGAGAACGCCAACAAGACCGCGAACGAGGCCAACATGAAGTGGCACTTCCAGGTCTTCATCGAATACGAGATGGCCTACAAGACCTACGGGCGCGAGGGCGGGCACAAGTTCGTGCTCGATCCGTGGGTGCGCGGCAAGGTCGAGAAGACCGATGCCAGCCGCGACCGCTACTTCAACCCGAACCTGCTCGGCGACCCCTACTACCAGGATCTGAAGGCCAAGGACTCGAGCAAGCTCTGGCCGAACCTGGAGTCGCTGACCAGCCAGGACACCCACTACGCGGGACGCGCCAAGGAGCACCTGGTGTCGATGAAGAAGGGCGACCAGGCCTGGATGGCCGACGACAACGAGACCGGGCCCGCGTTCTCCGACAACACCATCGTGGTGCTGATGGGCGATGGTTCGATCAAGCGGCTGGAGGCCGAGGACCTCAAGGCGACCGGCTGGGATCCCGACAGCGGCCAGGTGTTCGAGGTGGGCCCGCAGTCCCCGCTGCCGCTGCTGCAGAGGCTGCAGCGCTGAGCGGTCCGGGGGGCGCCGCGCGAGCGCGGCGGCCTCAGCGGCCCATGCGTTGGCGCCAGTACACGAACACGATCCAGGCGTCGTAGTCGTCGATGCCGCCCTCCTCGTCGTACTCGACCCGCCGCACTTCCACGCCGATCTCGGCGCCGGGCACCTCGCGGACGTAGCCGGCCACGTCCAGTCGCGCCTGCCAGGCGCGCACGTCGAACGACCCGCTCACGTCGCTGAACGAGAGGTCGAGCTCGATGCGGCCGCGTGACGAGCCGAATCGCCCGCCACCGGCGATCGTGTGGCTGTCGCCGCGGAAGCCGACCATGGTGGGCACCGGGTCGGGATCGGGATCGAAGTAGAAGTTGGTGAGCACCCGCGTGTCGCTGCGCGCGAACGTGTAGCCGAGGAAGTACTCCATCGTGTCGCGGCCGGCCGGCTGCGATGGGTCGGCGAGCGGGCTGGCCGAGAGGTGTACGCCGGCGCGCACTTCGTCGTCGCGATAGCGCGAGACGTCGTTCTCGGCGTTGCGCAGCTCGGCGAAGAGCTTGGCGGCGCCGTTGGGCTCGCCGATCTGCCGGCGCCAGGCCGACACCTTCACGCCGCGGCCCTCGTCCTCGACCACGGGATGCAGCTGGGCCCCGCCCTCGCCGTAGCCGCGCAGGTCCACGTCCAGACGGTCGAAGCGGTTGGGGGCCCAGCGCAGACCCGCCTGCACGCCGTGCGAGGTGGTGGTGCCGCTCGCGAAGTCCGCGTCGCCGCTCTCCAGGTCCGGGACGCGCAGGCGCTCGTGCGCGTAGCCGTAGCCCAGGCGCAGGCTCACGGTCTCGCCCGCCTGCCAGGCCAGCGCGGCCGCGGCCTCGAACACCTCCTGGCGGGTCACCTGGTACAGGTTCGTGGTCACCGTGTTGCTCAGGCCGAGATCGGGATACACGGTGGTGTCGGTCTGGCTGCTGCGCAGGACCTCCTCGTGGTCGCGCCAGCGCGCCTCCAGGAGCAGCTCCAGGTCCTCGCCCAGGTCCACGCTCGAGGTGGCGTCCACGAGCAGCGTGTCGGCGCGGCCGGTGGCCAGCGCATCGGTGGTGGTCTGGAAGCGGCCGACGTCGTAGCCCTGCTGGTCCCCGCGGCCCACGATGCGCCGCTCGCGCGCGAGGTAGCGCGCGCCCAGGTCGAACGTGCCACCCGTGAACTCGTGGTCCAGCTGCAGGCGGCCCCCGGGTCCGCGCAGCGTGGCCTCCGAGCGCAGGTCCTCGCTCTCCGGAAAGGCCGGGTTGATCGGGGACGGCTGGTCGTAGACCCAGCGATCCAGGGTGCGTTCGTCGAGGTACTCGGCGGCCAGGGTCAGCGCGGTGCCGCCGAAGCGCGTGGTGATCCCCGCCTCGGCGGTGTCGCTGTCGAGGGTGCGCGGGCTGTAGACGTCGTTGACCACCCGCGGCGGGTTGCGCTGCACCAGCCGGCGCGACAGCCAGGTGGCGTCCTGCTGCAGGCGCCGGTAGCCGAAGAAGAGCTCGGTGTCCCGGCTCAGCTCCAGGTCGAGCGTGCCGCCGGCGTCGTCGCTGACCTTGTCGACCCGGCTGTAGGGGCCGCGGGCCCGGTACACGAACACGCTCTTGTCCCAGTCGGCGGTGGCCCGGAACGTGCCCTCGCGCGCGAATTCGGCGTCGAGGTGCATCCACGGATCCTCCACGTCGCGCGCCGAGAACCGGAGGCGGTCCAGGACGCCGCCCGGCGCGCGCGCCGTGCCCTCCAGCTCGAAGTCGGTGAGCCGCGGGCCGGGGTCGAGGTTGATGTCGGTGTCGTAGCGGCCGCGGGAACCGCCCTCGTTCACGAAGCGCCAGCCCGCCCGCGCCAGCCCACGCCAGTCGAAGCCGAGCATCTCCATCGCGTCGAGGCCGGGCGGTGGTGCGGGCTCGCGCCCGGAGTCGCGCGGCTCGGGGCGGGTCGCGGGCTGCGACGCGGGCTGCTGCGGCTCGCGCGCCGGCGCGGCCTGCCATGGCACATCGCGCCGCAGCGGATGCGCGGCCGTGGCCACCGCGTGCTGCCCGGCGTCGTGGCACGCGGCACACGCGCTGGCCGCCACGGCCGGGGGCGGCACGACGGCTGGCCCAGGGGCGCCTGCCAGGCGCGCGCGGGCGCTCGTCACGTGCGCCTCGGCCTGCCCGTGGCAGGCCGTGCACGCCTGGGCGGCGCGCGCGGGATCGGCGAGCAGCGCGCGGTGCGGCGACGCCTCGAGTCCCTTGCGCGCGCCGGGGTGGCAGGTCGCGCAGCCGTCGGCCGAGGGGAACGGCGGTGGTGCGTGCGGACCGCCGCGGCGCGCCTCGGTCGCGCGCGGGGGTGCGAGGAGCGGGACGACGAGGAGCGCCGCGGCGAGCCAGGGCTTCATCGGCGCTCAGCGCAGGAGGTAGCGGTTGTGATTGCTGCCGTGCACCTGCGAGTGGCAGTTGAGGCAGTTGGTGAACACGGCGCCGGCGGTCTGGTCGTGGAAGGCCGGGAAGTCGCCGTGGCACTGCAGGCAGCTCTGCTGCGGGTTCGAGTGCTGCAGCATGCGCCGGTTCGAAGAGCCATGCGGCACGTGGCACGCCACGCAGCCGTCCGAGCGCGAGGCCTGGTGCGCGTAGACGAAGGGCCCCCGGTACTCGCGGTGGCAGGACACGCATGCGTCTTCGCGGAGCTGCAGGTCGCGCAGCTTGGGCCGGGCGCTGTGCGGCTGGTGGCAGTCGCTGCAGGCCATCCGCCCCTCGGGCACCGGGTGGTGGTTGGGGCGCGCGAACTCGGCCTGCACCTCGCCGTGGCACACCGTGCAGTTCTTCTCGGCATCGCGCCGCATCGCCTCGCGCCCGGCCGGTGCGCCGGGGGTGTGGCAGGCGGTGCAGGACACGTCCTTGCGGAAGTGGCTGCCGGCCCGGACGTGCAACAGCGCGCGGTCGTCCTGATGGCAGGAGCCGCAGACGGCCAGCGTGTGGCGCGCGTCGGCGCCGCGCAGGGAGTCGACCAGCCCGCGGCGCCCGCCGGCGCGCGCATGCGCCTCGGCGCCCGCGTGGCACGCCCCGCAGCCCTGCGCCAGCGGGGTGTCCGGCGCGCCGAGCCGGGCGTGGATCGTGCCTGCGAGCGCGGCGTGGCCCCGGTTCAGGATCTTCTCGGCATCGCGCGGGCCGAGGGCGGCGGGCAGCGGTCGGTCCTGCGGCGCGAACGCGAGGCCGTGGCAGGTGGCGCACAGCGCGTTGGTCGCCGGCACCGCGGGCTCGCCGCTGTGGCGGTCCACGCGCGGCGCCGGCGCGGCGGCGCGGGGCGCGTGGATCTCGTGGCACGTGGTGCAGCTCAGGCCCGGACCGAGGAGCGGCTTGCGCTTGCCGCGCCAATGGAACTCCACCGGATCGACCTCGTCGTGACAGTCCCGGCAGGTCTCGATGCCGTCCAGGGCGCGGTCCGGCCTGGTGATGAGCCGCGCGATGCCGTTGGTCTCCGCGTGCAGGGAGCCCGGTCCGTGGCAGGTCTCGCAGCCCTTGGGCTCCGATCCGGCCGCGAGCGAAGCGTGGTGGCTCGCGGCGAGGAGTTCGTCGCGCCGCGGATGGCAGGCGACGCAGGCCGCGGCGCCGATGGGCCGCGCCTTGGCGGCCATGGCGCGCCGCGCCGGGAACGACACGCCCGCGTGCGGGGGCGACTTGGCGGTCGCTGCGTGCACCTTGTGGCAGTGGGCGCAGCCCTTGCCGGCCTGTGCGAAGCCGCCCGGATCGCCGCGATGGGCGCGGGCCTGGTCCTGGTGGCAGCCCTCGCAGAGCAGGTGCTGGGTGGCGACCGCGAGCTTGCGGGGGTGCGTGATCTTCTTCGGGTCGTTGTCCCGGTCGCTGCCGTGCGCCTCGCCCGGACCGTGGCAGGTCTCGCAGCCGATCGTGTCCGCGCCCGTCACGACGTCGCGGTGGTGCGCGGCCGCGATCGCCCTGGCCTCGTCCTCGTGGCATTCGGCGCAGGCCTTGGCGCCGAGGAGCTTCCCGGGACGGGGCAGCGGTGCGGTGGGGTCCTGCGGCGCGAGCGGCAGCGAGGCCAGACCCACCAGGAAGGGCGCGGCGAGGAGGAGTCGGCGGGCGAGGGTCGGGTGGGACATGGGTCCGTGCAGGCGGGGGAGGGTGGCGGGAGTCTACTCGCGGAACTTCCTCGCGAGCCCCGCCGGCGTGGGTGCGAGCACGCGCGCCGCACGACGCTATGATCCCGCCCCCGGCCGGCCGGACCGACCCGCTCGCCCGGCCCCACCCGCGTTCCGATGACCGCTCCCCGGCGCTTCTACCTGCACAGCTACGGCTGCCAGATGAACAAGCTCGACTCCGAGCTGGTGGCCAGCCGTCTGCTGCACGCCGGACTGGAGCCGGCCGCGACCGAGCACGAGGCCGACGTAGTGCTGCTCAACACCTGCTCGGTACGGCAGCACGCGGAGGACCGGGTGTGGAGCCGCCTCGGCCGCCTGCGCATCCGCAAGCGCGCGGAGCCGGGCCTGGTGGTCGGCCTGCTGGGCTGCATGGCGGAGGAACACCAGCGCCACGTCCAGGCGCGCATGCCGCACGTGGACCTGATCGTCGGGCCGTCCGCGTTCGGCGACATCGACGCCAAGGTGCAGGCCGCCCTGGAGCGCAATGCCGCCCGGGCCGCCGAGGCCGTGCTCGCGCAACGCGACGCGCCCGGCGCCGGAATCCTCGCCGTGGGCCAGGGCGTGAGCGGCGACACGATCGTGCGCAACGTGCGCACGCGCCCGCACCGCAGCCAGGCCTACGTCTCGGTGATGCGCGGCTGCAACATGCCCTGCTCGTACTGCATCGTGCCGCTGACCCGCGGCGACGAGGTGAGCCGGCCGATCGCCGACATCCGTGCCGAGGTGGAGCGCCTGGTCGGCGATGGCGTGACCGAGGTGACCCTGCTGGGGCAGACCGTGAACGCGTACGGCCGCGACCTGGGCCCGGGCGTGACCCTGGCGGTGCTGCTGCGCACCCTGCACGAGATCCCCGAGCTGAGGCGGATCGCGTTCATCACGTCGCACCCCAACTTCCTGTCGCGCGAGCTGATCGACGCGATCGCCGAGCTGCCCCGCGTGGCCCGGTACCTGCACCTGCCGGCGCAATCGGGCAGCAACGCCATGCTCAAGTCGATGCGCCGCGGCTACACGCGCGAGCGCTACCTCGCGCGGGTCGCCGAGCTGCGGGCGCGGGCACCCGACGTGGAGCTGCACTCCGACTTCATCGTCGGCTACCCGGGCGAGAGCGATGCGGACTTCGCCGCCACGGCGACCCTCATGGAGGAGGTGCGCTTCGCGCAGAGCTACGTGTTCCAGTACTCCCCCCGCCCGGGCACGCACGCGGCGGCCGAGCTGGCCGACGACGTGCCGAGGGCCGAGAAGGAGCGCCGCAACCAGGTGCTGCTGGCGATCCAGGAGCGGATCTGTCGCGAGCACCATGCGGCCCTGCTCGGCACGGTGGTGGAGGTCCTGGTGGAGGGGCCGAGCCCCAGGATCGCGGGTCGGATGACCGGTCGCAGCGTGCACCATCGGATCGTGCACTTCCCGGCCGACGACGCCGCGCTGGTCGGCACCTACATGCCGGTCCGGATCACTTCGGCCGGCGCGCACTGCCTCGTGGGCGAGCTCCTGCCCGAGAACCACCACGCCGAGACCGGCGTCGCACGTGCGTGAGGGGGGCGTGGCGCCGCGCCGCGCGCCCGGCGTGCTGGCGGTCGCGGTCGCGGCGGCGCTGGCACTGCTCCACCTCGGCCTGCTGCGCGACCTGCCCCTGGGCCTCGATCTGCACGTCCACGACGAGGCGCTCTACCACGCGCAGGGCCAGGCGCTGCTGGGGGGCGAGATCGACGCGCGGACCTGGGCCTGGGCGCCCGTGCTCTCGGCCTGCCACGCCTTGATCCTGCTGGTCCCGCTCGGCGGGCTGCATCCCTGCGACGCCGTCCTCTTCGCCAGCACCGGGCTGTACACGCTGGGGTTCTGGCTCGTGCTGCGCGGCGTGGCGGGTGCCTCGGCCGGCGGGCGCCTCGCGGCCGTCCTGCTCGCGTGCCTGCTCTGCTGCGCGTGGCCGACCCTGCTCCGTCAGGGGATGGCCGCGACCCCCAGCGTGTACTGGTTCACGGGCGGGCTGGCGCAGGTGGCGATCGCGCTGCTGCTGCGCGGGCGCCTCGTTCCCGGGTTGCTCGGCTTCGCCCTCGCGGGCCTGAACCGGCCGGAGGCCGCGCTCTGGCTCATGGCCGGCGGCGCCGTCCTGCTGGTGCCACGGTGGCGGAATGCCGCCCCGCGCGGCCTGCCGGTGCTTGCCCTGGCCCTGGGCGCGGCGCTGCTCGCCAGCCATGCGGGGAACCCCGAAGGCCGCGCGCGGGCCTGGCTGGCGTTCCGCCAGCACTACGCCATGGGCCGCGCCGAGCGGGAACCCGTGCCGGAGCGGGAGGCCGCGGGTCGCGCGTTCTTCTTTCCCGCCGCCAGGATCGAGGCCGAGTTCGGCGCCGCGGACTCGATCCTCGCGGCACTGCGTGCCAACCCCGGAGCCGTGGCGCGCCACGTGGCCCACAATGCGGCGCTCCTGCCGGCCCAGCTCGGGGAGCTCGCCGTGGCGCCGGCGCGGGGCGGCTGGCTCTGGTGGCTCGCGGGCCTGCCGCTGGCGGGTCTGCTCCTGGCCGGGCTGCTGGGGCGGCCCGGCGTGGCGCGCTGCATCCGGGGCGAGGGCCGCGCCGTGCCCTGGCTGATCGCTGCGCTGGTCGGCGTCCCGGTCGCGCTCCTGGTCCGGCCGCGGACCGAACTCCTGCAGGCCCTCCTCCTCCCCGCGGCGGCCGTGCTGGTCGGCATCGTGCGCCGTGCGGAGTCCCGGCCCTGGCACCGCGCCGCCGGCGGGGTGGAGCCGCTGATCCCGCTCCTCCTGGCCGCCCTCGCCTGGGCGTGGGCCACCCCGTTCGGCACGCGCGCGAGCTACGGCCTGGAGACCCGGGTGGCCGTCGAGGCGCTGCGCGCCGAGCCACGGGACGGCGGGCCTGCCCGCACCCTGCTCGCCCCGCACGGCCGCTACCTGCCGGCGCTCGCCGGCTGCCCCGAGGTGGAGGGGCTCGACCTCCTCGCCACGGCGGAAGCGGGTGCGCCGGGGGCGGACTCGCTGGATGCCCTGCTGGGTCGCGCGCCGGACCTCCTCCTGGTGTCGTTGAGCGCCCTGGGGCTCCCCGCGGTCGGGGAACGACTGCGTGCCGAGGTGGCGCACGAGGAGCGCTGGGCCGTCGCGTGGCTCTCGCCCGTGGCCGTGCTCTACCGGAGGCTGCCGTGAGGCGGATCCTGCCCGCCCTCGGGCTGCTCGTGGTCGCGTGCGTGCGCGTCCCCGCACCCGTGGCGCCGGCGCCGGCGCAGGCCACGGCCGGCGCATGGCGCGACTTCGCCTGGACCGTGGCGCGGGTGGGGCCGCGGGCCCGGATCCACGAGGCGGAGCTGCGGCACCTGCTCGGCACACCGGACTGCGCCGCACTCGCGGCCCACGCCCTGGGCTCCCTGGGTGCGGTGGAGGAGGCCACGGAGGCGGCCCTGGCAAGGAGCCTGCGCGCGACGGAGCCCGCGGTGCGGGCCGCGGCGCTGGCGGCGCTGCTGCGCCTCGTCCCGGAGCACCGGCGGCGCGCGGAGTGGGTGGCCGCGGCGCGGGTCGACCCGGACCAGCTGGTGCGGCAGGTGGCGCGCGGTGCGCGTTGACGCTTGACGGCGTCGCTTTGCAACGTAAAGTGCCGGCCGTCGTTGCGGGTCCGACCCGGACCGGAGCGAGGCGATGCGGATCGAACAGGCACTGGAACAGATCTCCGCCATCCACGCGCAGGTGCTGCGCAGCGAGGTGTACCGCGGCTACCGCGCGCGCTCCGCGGCGCTCACCAGCCTGCTGGTCCTGGCCGCGGCCGGCATCCAGGCGTGGTGGTGGCCGGCCGCGGAGCCCTTCGAGTTCGCCGTGTGGTGGGTCGGCGTGGCGCTGCTCTGCGCGGCGGTGTGCGCCGCCGACCTCCTGGGCACCGCGGGCGTGCGCCGCGAGCACGGCTGCCGCACGGCCACGGTCCTGCTGCAGTTCGCCCCGGCCGCGGCCGTGGGGGCCGCGCTGCCGTGGCTGCTCCTGCGGATCGGTGCCGAGGCGAGCGCCGTCCTGCCGGGCCTGTGGGCAGCGGTGTTCGGACTCGGCGTGTTCGCGTCGCGCCCGTACCTGCCGCGGGCCGTGGGCTGGGTCGCGCTCTACTACCTGCTCGCGGGTGTCGTGCTCCTGATCCTGGCGCGCCCCGGCGTGCCATCGCCCTGGAGTGTCGGGCTGACCTTCGGGTTCGGGCAGGCGGCCGCCGCCGTGGTCCTCTGGTTCCACCTGGAGCGCGGCCATGACGCCTAGGCGGCGCGGTGAGCGCGGCGCGGCATTCGCGTACGCGGGCCTCGACCGCGTGATGCACGAGAAGGCGCGGCTCTCGATCCTCACGGCGTTGCTCGCCCGGCCTGAGGGCGTGCTCTTCCCCGAATTGAAGGAGCTCTGCGGGCTCACCGACGGCAACCTGAGCCGGCACGTCACCGTGCTGCAGGAGGCGCGCCTCGTCGAGGTGTGGAAGGGCCAGGAGGGTCCCCGCTCGAAGACGCTGATCCGCATGAGCCAGGCCGGCCGCCGCGCCTTCGTGGCGTACCTGGACGAGCTGGAGCGCGTGATCCGCGACGCGCGGGCCGAGGTGCGTGGCGACGCCTGGCAGGGCCGCGGCAACCCGGCGGGGGACGGCTACGCCCCCGCGTGAGCGGGTGCGGGCCGGGGAGCTCGCCCATGGATCCATACTTTGCAGTACAGAGTGATGCGCCGGACGGCGCGGGGCCGCCGCAACGGCAGGCCCACGGGAGGTGAGGCGATGGAAGTGCTGCGTGCGAGTGCGATGGGGTTCTGTTTCGGCGTGCGCGATGCCTTGGCGGCGGCCCTGGCCGTGGCCGAGCCGCACCGGGTCACGATCCACGGCGAGCTGGTGCACAACGAGGCCGTGCACGCGCTCCTGGCGGGGCGCGGCTTCCGGACCGTGGCGGAGGACCGGCGTGCGGCCGCGCTGCCCGCCACGGAGCAGGTCCTGATCACCGCGCACGGCATCAGCGATCGCGAGCGCAGCCGGCTCCTGGCGGGCGGCAAGACGCTGCTCGACACCACATGCCCGCTGGTGCGCAAGGCGCATGCCGCCGCCGTGCAGCTCGCCGCGGAGGGCTACCACGTGCTGGTGCTCGGCAAGCGCGGCCATGTCGAGGTGCGCGGCCTCACCGAGGACCTGCCCGGCTTCGACGTGATCGGCGGGCTCGAGGACGTGCGCACCTTCCCCCACGCCCGGCTCGGGATCGTGTGCCAGACGACCGTGCCGATCGCGCAGGCGCGGGCCCTGGCGCAGGAGATCCGGTGCCGCAACCGCCACGCGGACGTGCGCTTCCTCGACACCGTGTGCGAACCCACGAAGCAGCGGATCGCGGCGGTGGAGGCGCTGCTGGGCCGCGTCGACGCGATGGTGGTGGTCGGTGGCCGGAACTCGAACAACACGGCCAAGCTGGTGGAGCTCTGCGCGCGCGCCGGGTTGCCGGTGGTGCACGTGAACGCCGCCGCGGAGCTCGACCCCGCGGCGTTCACCGGCTGCCGGCGCGTCGGGCTCACCGCAGGCACGTCGACGCTCGATGCGTCGATCGAGGAGGTGCACGCCGCCCTGCTGGCCCTGCAGCCCGGGCACCTGCCCACGGGCGCCGCACTCCCGCCGGCCGCCGCGCGGGATCCGCGCTGCGCAGGATGACGCGCGCCTCGGGGCACGCGCGGCCCCGCGCTACCATGGCCGCGTGACCCGCACCCGCGACGAGGAGCTCCTGCTCGAGGCCGTGGCGTTGGCGCAGCGCGGCCGCACCTGGGTCGAGCCGAATCCCCGTGTCGGGGCGATCGCCAGCCGCGCCGGCGTGGTGGTCGGCAGCGGGTGGCATGAGACGTTCGGCGGGCCCCATGCCGAGGTGACGGCGCTGGCCGAGGCACGGGGTCGCGGCGAGCGCCCCGACACCGTGCACGTGACCCTGGAACCCTGCTCCACGCCGCAGGGCAGCGCGGGCAAGAAGACCCCGCCGTGCACCGAGGCGCTGCGTGCCGCCGGCGTGCGCCGCGTGGTGTTCGGCGCCGCCGATCCCGACCCGCGCCATGCCGGACGCGCCGCCGCCGAGCTGCGTGCGGCGGGCATCGCGGTCGAGGGACCGCTCCTGCCGGGCGAGTGCGGCGCGCTGCTCGGCCCGTTCCAACGAGGTCTGGCCCTGGATCGGCCATGGACGCTGGCCAAATGGGCGATGACCCTCGACGGCAAGATCGCCACGGTGACCGGTTCGTCGCGCTGGGTCTCCGGCGAGGAGTCGCGGCGCCGCGCCCATGCGCTGCGCGCCTCGTGCGACGCGGTCGTGGTGGGTTGGCGCACGGTGGAGGCCGACGACCCTGAGTTGACCGTGCGGCACGTGCCGGGCCGGCAGCCGGTGCGCGTGGTGGTGGATCCCGAGGCGGCCATCGACGACGACTGCCGGCTCCTGCGCACGGCGCGTGCGCACCCGCTCTGGCTGCTGGTGGCGGAGGACGCCGACGCGGCGGTCTGCGGCCGCCTCGCCGACGCGGGCGCGCGGGTCGTGCACTGTCCGCGGCGGGCGCTGCGCCGGCTCGACCTGGCCAGCGCCTGGCGGGAGCTGCGCGCCCGCGGCATGCGCCGCGTGCTGGTCGAGGGCGGCGGCGGACTGGTGGCCGAACTGCTCGCCGCCCGCTGCGTCGACCAGCTCGTGGCGTTCGTGGCGCCGAAGCTGGTGGGCGGCCGTGCCGCGCCCACGCCGGTGGGCGGCGACGGGTTCGCGAGCATGGATCAGGCGCTGCGGGTGGCCGACCTGCACGTGGCCGCCTCCGGCGAGGACCTGCTCGTCGACGGCTACCTGCAGGACTGATCCCTGACCGCACGGCGGAGGGGCCGCCTGAAGCGGTTTTTTTCTCAAGGTCCGCGCCTCCGCGGAGGCCCTGCTGCCAAGGGCACTTGGGTGCGGACCCGCAGGCTGCAATCGGGACCGGCGGCGCGGGATCGGGCCGGCCGGTCTCAAGCCGGGAAGAGCCCCAGGTCGAGTGGCAGCGGCGAGGGGAAGGATGCGACAGGGGGCCGGACCGCATGGGCCACCGTGGGACCGGCCCTGCTGCGACTCCGACACCTCTCGGTTCACACGAGCGGAGGTGCATCGATGTCAGCAGGGCTGACGCGCAGATCGTTCTGGATCGCCGCGGTGGCGACCGGAGTCGCCGGGATCCTGGTCGCCCAGGGCCAGTACGCGGCCGTGTCCGGGCGGGAACTGCCGGCGACCGTGGAGACCACCGTGGCCATCGCGGTGGGGGATGTCGATGGCGACGGTCGGCCCGACGTCGTGCTCGGCAACGGCGGTCCTGGTTCGTTCCAACAGACGCGCCTCCTCCGCAACGAGGATCACGGCCGGTTCGCAGACGTGACCATGAGCCAGCTGCCGCTGGACCGCTGGCCCACGTCGGCCGTGGCGCTCGGCGACGTGGACGGCGATGGCGACCTGGACCTCGTGCTGGGCAACTTCGGCCTCGGTCTCGCAGGAGTGGCGTCGCGCCTCTACCAGAACGACGGGCGAGGACGCTTCCTGGACGTGACCGCGACGCGGATGCCGGTTCCCGCCCCGCGCTGCCCCACCAGCCAGACCAGCGACGTCGTGCGCGCGATGGCCCTGGTGGACGTCGATGGCGACCACGACCTGGACCTGGTCCTGGTGACCTGGTGCCAGGACCTGATCTACCTCAACGACGGCTCGGGGTTCTTCGTGGACGCCACGCAGGGCGCGATGCCCCAGGAGAGCTCGCCGGGCACCGCAGTGGCGGTCGCGGACTTCGATCGGGACGGCGATCCCGACCTGCTGATCGGCGCCCTGCGCGACGACGGCGCACCCGGCGGCTCGCTCCGCCTGCTCCACAACGACGGCATGGGCCGGTTCACCGAGGCCGCGCTCTCGTCGCTGCCGGTGGTGCGCGCGAACGTGTCCGCACTGGCCTGCGGCGACTTCGACGGGGACGGCGATCCCGACGTCGCGGTCGGCGGCTGCGGCCGCGCGTACGGGATGCCGGGCGAGCCGCTGCGCGTGCTCCGCAACGACGGGGCGGGCGGCTTCGTGGAGGTGGCGGGGCCGCCCGGGGCACAGCCGACGCACACCAGGGCGCTGTGCATGGTGGACCTGGACGGCGATGGCCGTGCCGACCTGGTGCAGGCGAACGGCGCCCTGCTGGTCGGCGAGCAGGACCGGTTCTTCCGCAACGACGGCAACGGGCGCTTCCTCGACGAGACCTCGCTGCGCCTCCCGGTCGAGAACGAGGAGGCGGGGGCGCTGGCCCTCGCGGACCTCGATGGCGACGGTGACCTCGACCTGGTGGCCGCAGCGCGCGACCGGGTGCGCCTGCTCTTCAACTTCGACCGGCAGGTGCACGTGGCCCCGGTGCCGGAGATCGGGCGCGAGTCGGCGCTGCACCTGTACGTGCGTCCGGGCTATGGGCAGGACTACCAGGTCGTCTATCCGTACGTGGCGCTCGAGCCGGCGGCGCTGCCGGTGGCCCCGTTCGGCGTCCTGGGGCTCGATCCCACCCGTGCGATCGCGCTGGATCCCCGGCCCATCACTCCCGGCATGGGGAGCCACGCGGTGCGCTTCCTGCTGCCGGAGGACCAGAGCCTGCGCGGGCGTGCGATCTACGCGCAGATGCTCGTGCTGCCCCTGGACCAGCGCCTCAGCAACGTGGCGCGCGAGGTGATCCGCTAGCGCGCTCTGGGCCGTCGGAGCCGCTCGCGCAGCACCAGCCAGGGGAACACGGCCAGGTTCTGGGCATAGCGGCGCCAGAGGCGGCGCGGCTCGCAGAGCAGGCGCCAGAGCCACTCCAGGCCGACGCGGCGCAGCAGGCGCGGAGCCCGGCGCACGGTCCCGGCCACGAACGAGAACGTCACGCCCACCGCCATGAACACCGGGACGCCGGTCGCGGCCTGCAGGCGCTGCATCACGAACTCCTGCTTGGGCGAGCCCAGGCCCACGTAGACGATCTGCGGGCGGGCGGCACGGATCCGTCCGATCAGACCCGCCAGGTACTCCGCATCGTGCTCGAACCCGAACGGCGGCACGTCCACTCCGCAGAGTCCGTCGCGCCCTGCCTCCGCGGCGAGGATCGCCGCGGCACGGGCGGCGTCGCCGGGGTTGCCGCCCAGGAAGTAGTAGCGCAGCCCGGCGCGCGCCGCGGCCACCACCGAGCGCGGCATCACGTCGGAGCCGGCCACGCGTTCGGGCAGGGGGCGGCCGAGCAGGCGCGCGGCCCACACGATGGGCTGCCCGTCGGCGATCACCAGGCTGCCGCTGGCGCAGAGGGCGGCGAACGCGGGATCGCGGCGCGCACGCAGGACGTGGTCCACGTTCGGGGTGAGGACCAGATGGCTGCCCGTGCCCGAGGCCAGGGTCACGAGGCGGTGCACGGCCTCGGGGATGGTGAGGGCGTCGAAGTGCACGCCGAGCACGTCGACGGTGCGGCGCGGCGTGGCGGTGTCCGGGCTCGGGGGTTCGGTCAAGGCGGGGTCGGGGGTGGCGCGGAAGGTTAGCGCGCCCGCGGCGACGCCTGAGCGCCTTCTCGGCCCTGGCCGCCCCTGGTGCCCGGACCGCAGCCAGACTAGGAAGAGGCCGGCCGTCGGCACGCGCCGCACCGCCTCGGATGGATCGATGCGACCCGCCCTGCTCGGCATTGCCCTCCTGCTCATGACCCAGCCCGCCAACCCCCAGTCGTCGCGGCCTGCCAACCGGCTCGCCAAGGAGACCTCGCCGTATCTGCGCCAGCACCGCCACAACCCGGTGGACTGGTATCCGTGGGGGCCCGAGGCCCTGGAGCGCGCGCGCCAGGAGGGCAAGCCGATCTTCCTCTCGATCGGCTATGCGGCGTGCCACTGGTGCCACGTGATGGAGCGCGAGTCGTTCGAGGATCCCGCGATCGCGGCCCTGCTGAACGCGGCGTTCGTCAACGTGAAGGTCGACCGCGAGGAGCGCCCCGACCTCGACGAGATCTACATGACGGCGGTGCAGGCGATCACCGGGCACGGCGGATGGCCGATGAGCGTGTTCCTCACGCCGGATCTGAAGCCGATCTACGCGGGAACCTACTTCCCGCCGGACGAACGGCACGGCCTGCCGTCGTTCCGGCGGGTGATCGGCCACGTCGAACGGTTCTGGCGGGAGCGCCGCGCCGAGGTCGAGAAGGGCAGCGCCGAGATCGCCGCGGACGTACGCCGCCACCTGACCCCGGCCCTGGCCCCCGGCGAGCCGCAGCTGGCCCACGCGGACGCGGCGGCACTCGGCAGCCTGAAGCGCCTCGACCCCGTGCACGGCGGCTTCGGCTCCGCGCCGAAGTTCCCGCACGCCAGCGAACTGACCGCACTCCTGCGCCACCACGCGCGCACCGGCGATGCCGAGAGCCTGCACGCCGTGGAGCTGACCCTGGAGCGCATGGCGCGCGGCGGCATCTACGACCAGCTCGGCGGCGGCTTCCACCGCTACAGCACCGACCGCGAATGGCTGGTGCCGCACTTCGAGAAGATGCTCTACGACAACGCCCAGCTGGCGCGCCTCTACACCGAGGCATGGGTCGTGACGCGCAACCCGCTGCACCAGCGCGTGGCGCGCGAGACGCTGGAGTACCTGCTGCGCGAGATGCAGCACGCGGACGGCGGCTTCTTCTCCAGCCAGGACGCCGACAGCGAGGGCGAGGAGGGGCGCTTCTTCGTCTGGGACCGGGCGGAGGTCGAGGCCCTGTGCGGCACCGACACCGATCTCGTGTGCCGGCACTACGGCATCACCACGGGGGGCAACTGGGAGCACCGCAACGTCCTCGCGCTGGTGAAGACCGGCGACGAGCTGGCACGCGAGCGCGGCCTCGATCCGGCCGAGGTCGAGACGCGGCTGGCGCGGGCGCGGGCGGCGCTGCTGGCGGCGCGCACGAAGCGGCCGCGGCCGGCGACCGACGACAAGGTGCTGGCGGCCTGGAACGGCCTGGCGATCGGCGCGTTCGCTGCCGCGCACCAGGCGTTCGGCGAGGAGCGCTGGCTGAGAGCCGCGCAGCGCGCCGCAGGCTTCGTGCTGGACGGGATGGTGCGCGACGGTCGGCTGCTGCGCTCGTGGCGCGACGGCAGGGCCCGGCTGAATGCCTACCTGGAGGACTACGCGATGGTCGCCGAGGGGCTGCTCTGCCTCTTCCAGAGCGACTTCGACCCGCGGTGGCTGCGGGCCGCCCGCGACCTGCTGCAGGTCGTGGAGGCACGCTTCGTGGACCGGACGGACGGCGCGTTCTGCTTCACCGCCGACGACCACGAGGCCCTGCTCGCGCGCAGCAAGAGCCTGAGCGAGTCCTCCACCCCCTCGGGGGCGGCGGTGGCGGTGCAGGCGTTCCTGCAGCTCGCGGCCCTGACCGGCGAGCCGCGGCTCGAGGCCGTGGCGGCACGGGCGCTGCGCGGCGCCGGCCAGGTGCTGCAGACCATGCCGGGCGCGGCACCTTCGCTGCTGGTGGCCCTGGAGCTGTGGCGCGCGGACGGCCGCGAGGTGGTGCTCGCCGGGAATCCGGACGACCCGCAGGTGCGTGCGATGCTGGCCAGGGTGCGTGCGGCGTACCCGCCGCACCACGTGGTGCTCCTGGTGCACGCCGCCAACCGCAAGGAGCTGGAGGAGCTCAGCGGCGTGGTGCGCGGCAAGGTCGCGCTGGACGGCAAGGCCACCGCCTACGTGTGCCGGCACGGCGCCTGCGAGGCGCCGGTGCAGGATCCGGCGGCGCTGCGCCTGCGCTAGGATGAAGCGGCCCGTCAAGTAGGCGGTCTTCGTTTCTGGAACTGGTCTTCCTGCAGCGAGATCGCAGAGGAACGAAGGCCGCGATCGAAGCGGACGCGTCGACGGTTGGTCACTCTA
>JADLFX010000118.1 GCA_020849665.1 Planctomycetota bacterium
CGTGCGCGTAGTCCTGGAGCCGCCCCTCGTCGATCGCCCGCTCGATCCAGTAGGCCAGGGCCAACCGGCGCGCCCGACGCTCCGCGCTCGCCTCCTTCCGCGAGGGCGCCGGCGGCTTCGCCGTGCCGTCTATCGCCGATGCGCGCCGCCGACGCGCCAGCCCCGCGGGCACCCTTAGCTCCAGGGGGATCATGCCGACCTCCCGGCCTCGCGGGCGAGCACCCGGATCCCCGCCGACCGGAAGCGCAGGCCCAGCTCGTCGGTCCGCGCGTCGTAGGTCACGGTCTCCAAGACCAGTCGGAGCAGCCGGCACCGTTCGCCGACCACCAGCTGATCCCAGAGCGGCCCGAACTCGGCCAGCGCCCGGGCCAGGGCCTCGCGATCCACCTCGCCCGTGGCGATCACCGCCAGCTCAGCGGCCACCGCCTGGTCGCGCGCGCGGATCGCCGCCAGTCGATCGTCAACCTCGGCCAACCGCGTGGTCAACGAGGCCACGGCCGGGCCCCCGCCACCCACGGCCGCCAGAAGGTTGGTCCGCTCCGCCTCCAATCGCTGGCGGTCGGCCCGGAGCGTCCGCTGCTCCGCCACCAGCTCGGGCGTCCGCTGAGCCCGAGCGGCGGCCGCGGCCTCGACCGTGGCCTGGACCACCGCAGGGTCCCCGCCGATCGCGCGCACGCGCTCCACCACCAGCCCCTCGATCGCCCCGGCGCTCACCCGGCTGCCCGGGCAGGCGGCGGCCCCCTCGTTCTGCAGCCGCAGGCAGACGTAGTACCGGTAGGTCCGACCCCGCTTGTAGCTGAACGTGTGGGCCATCGCGCTCCCGCACACGCCGCAGCGGACCAACCCCTTGAGCAACGCGCCCCAGCGGTTGCGCACCTCGCGCCCCCCATCGCGCCGGTGCTCGCGGAGCATCTGCTGCACCGTCTCGAACGTCGCGACATCGACGATCGGCTCGTGCGCGCCCGCGAACGTCTCCTCGCCCAGCCGTGTGCGCCCGAGGTACAGCGGGTTCCGGAGCAGCCCGCTCAACGTCGTCTTCGTGAACCGGCTGCCCCGTGCGATCGTGGCCTTGCGCGTGGTCCACGTCTTGTTCGCCCACCCGCGCCGTTCGAGCTCGGCCGCGGTGGCGATCAGCGACCCGGTCTCCAGGTAGAGCCGGAAGATCGCGCGGACCCGCTCTGCCTCATCGGGGTTAACCACCAGCCTGCGGTCGCGCAGGTCGTAGCCGAGGACTGGGCGGCCCCCCGTCCACATGCCCCGGCGGCGCGAGGCCGACATCTTGTCGCGCGTGCGCTCCGAGATCGACTCGCGCTCGAACTGGGAGAAGCTGGCCAGGATGTTGAGGGTCAGCCGGCCCATCGAGGTCCGCGTGTCGAAGCTCTGCGTCGTCGACACGAAGCCCACGCCGTGCCGGTCCAGGAGCTCCATGAACCCCGTGAAGTCCGCGAGCGACCGGCTGACCCGATCGATCCGGTAGGTCGCGAGGATGTCGATCTTGCCCGCCTCGACGTCCGCCACCAGCCGCTGGAACGCCGGCCGCTCGGTGGTCGCCCCCGAGAACCCCCCGTCGTCATAGTGATCGGGGAGCGCCACCCAGCCCTCGGCCCGCTGGCTCAGGATGTAGGCCTCGACCGCTTCGCGCTGGGCCTGGATCGACCCGAATTCCTGATGGCTCAGCACCGACTGGCGGCAGTAGACCGCCACGCGCAGGGTCGGGGGCGGGACGACCGTGGTCGGGGTCCGCGACCTCGTGCGCCCGGGGATCATCGCGCACCTCGCGGCGCCAAGGCGAAGAACAACGTGGGGTTCCAGTGCGCACCGGTCACCGCGTGGGCCACCGCCGTGAGGGACCGGTAGCGGTTGCCCTCGCAGACGAAACCGTCGGCAACGACCTCGACGCGGATCTCGCGGCCGCGCCACTCCCGGGTGAGCACGGTGCCCACCGGGGGCAGGCCCGGACGGGACGGTCGCTCAGGGGCCGGCTTCGACGGGGGTCCGAGCGGGATGTCGATCTCGCGCATCAACGCGTCGAGGCGCCGCCTGGCCAGCCCGGAGAGCCCGCCGAGACGCTGCTCTTCGAGGCGCGCCGCGATCCGCTTCGCCAGGTAGGCCCGGTGCTTGGCCCGCGGCGGCCGGCCGAACACCTTCTCGTACTCGGCGATCAACTCGGGCATCGGCAGCCCGCGGAGGCGGGTGAGCGCGGCCTCCAGTGTGTCGGTAGTCATGTCGGTTGCTCCTGCTCCGGCGGCGTGAAGAGATCCGCCGGGCGTTCCGCACATGCAGCCTCGGGTGCCCGGTCGAGATCCAGGGAATCCCTCTCCGATTCAACGGCGCCCGCCTGCAGCCGTAGCCACGCCCGGGCCAGGAGCTCGGCGACCGCGGCCAAGCGCTGTTCTGGGGTGAGTAACCCTGGATCCTGGGCGAGGGTCATGGCTGGGTGTTTCCCCGTCGGTGCCCCGCGCGACAGCCGCCCTCCACCTTCGCTTCTCGGTGCGAGGTTGGATTCATCGCGATCCCTCTACGTTGTAGTCACCGAGCGGGTGAGGTGTACGGCTGGACACGGCCTGATCAGCCTGACGAGCGCGCTCAACCCATTCGGCCACGGTGGTAGCGCGGATCCCCAGTACGCCGGCAATCTGGTCCGTGTTCCATTGGTGTCGGGCGATGAAACGCGCGCATAGGCGGCCTAAGTCGACGACATTGCCTGCCCGCGCCAATGGCACGGTCTCGTGCCAGAACACGGCGTGGAGCTCGGCGCGCAGCTCGGCGACCACATGGGGCACAACCTTGGGGCGGTAGGCGGGCTTCGTGCCGGACCGGGCGCAGACCTTGGCTGTGAGGTCGACGAGAAGATCCTGGACTCGTGCCCGCATCAGACGCTCGCGCGGCCTGGGCTCTAGCCCGATGCCTACTCGTTGGTCAGAAGCTCCACCGGGACGTGCTTCCTGTCGCCGGCGAGCCGCGTTCGCCACCGACCACGATTCCCGGCCGCACCAGTGAAGAATCAGCCTGGCTGCCGCGCTTCCCCGACTGCGGCCCTGAGTGCTCCCCTTATCGCGCCGGCAGCGGATTCCCCAGGTGAGTGCGGCGCGGCAGAGCCACAGCATATCCTCGGTTCGATCTCCAAGCCGAACGAGTTGGGCGGCCAGCTCACGCCGCCGCGGTGGGCTGCGATCGAACACGCCTGCCACGCGCAGGATTGCCTCCATCGACTCTAGGCGGACGGATGGCTCGTCGCTCAACACACTTCGGAAGCTCGGCGTGTCCAGGTACAGCAGGCGTAGGCGTGCCGAGTGCAGGGGCGGGCACCGCCACCGTCGCAGGGCCAGCGCGAGCTCCGCCCGTGCTCCTCCTTCTCCGACCTCAAAGGAATCTGGGGTCTGATCAGGCCGCGGAGCTACGGTACCGCCTGCCGTGGCAGCGGACCTATGGTTCCCAGGTTCTTTACAGAGTCTGTTCCAGAGCTCCGCGCATTCTGACATGCCACGCCCTTCCAGAGGTGCGAGCGTTTTGACATCCGCGTGACCGTGCACTTTGGTTGTGCTGACCCCGCACTCTGGTACGTCGCCGGCCCGCGTGCCGCGACCCCCCTGGGGTGCATCGCCCGGATCGCCACCAGGTGGGTCGGATCGGAGGCGCAGTACCACACGGAGTCGTCTATCGCGACCCCGTCGCCACCCTGTCTCCACCCTGTCTCGGAGTGCTACCTCCCGCCTGCGCCGAACGGTGCTGGGGCTCACCCCCAAGTCGGTGGCCAGCTGGTCGACACCAACTACGTATCCGCTCCGCGATCGGTCCGCGTACCCCGAACTGGCTGCCGCCAGGATCATCCGGTCCACGGGCAGCAGATCCCGATCGTCGAGCAGCTCCGCAGGTACCCGCACCGTGCCCAGGCACTGACGCTTCGCAGCCGCGTCCCGCTCCCGGACCCGGTCGGCGTCGAGGAAGAGGGCGCCGTCGACGGTCTTCACGAACCCCAGTGCCTTCAAGCGCCCGAGGGCCCGGCGCGCAGCCGCCACCGACAACCCGGCGTCCCGAGCGATCTCGCGCAAGCTGCGTACGGTGAACCCTTCCCTACCGCATCGGTAGCGGATAGATGCCAGCAAGAAGGCAACCGCACAGCTCTCTCGCGGGAACTTCGTGACCAGCAGGTACTCTCGCCTCCCATTAATCGCGACCTCTCGCTCCGCATCCTCAGGTGCGGAGCGCACCCTCCCCGTGCTTCCCGGAAAAGGGAAGATCCGGGCAGGCTGTCGTTGTCCTCGATTCCCGGTCACCTGAAGGTCCGCCCTCCCTGGGCACCGGGGGATTCAACACCTAACCAGATCCCCGTCTCCCGAGCTGGCAACTCCAGCCCGTGGAGGAGTCCACAGCACATCGCGACGCTGAGCGGAGCAGAGCGAACCACAAGAGCCTGGCGCCACCCCTGTCGCGTCAACGCGCTCAAGCAGAAGCCAGATGTTGTCCAGTTGGCGTCTTTGACGCGGCGAGTCACCGTCAGCCGTCCCACGTCGAACACGACTCCGGCCCGGTTCGCGGTGCTCGTACTGCTTCCTCCGCCTGCGCAGATCGCTTAGCGGCCTCCGCGGAGGCCAGCGCCGCCAGCACCTGCGTCCAGCTCAGGCGTCTGAACTTGCGGCCGAGCCTGTAGCAGGGCACTCGGCCGGCACGCACCCATCCGAGCAGGGTCTCGCGGGCCACGCCCAGGCGCATCGCGGCCTCGCGTGGCGTGACCAGATCAGGGTCTTGAGTATCCATGGGCAACCATTGGAGAGGCTGCCCCCGAAGACGCCATGACCGGAGATCTCGTTCCCTCCGGCTGAAGCTACTGATGCTCCATCCAATCTGGATGATGCTTCATCCGGAGACCCGGCTCGATCTACGCCCCGAGGGGCTCTTCCTGCCGACTGCGGGTGTCCAGCGGTTGATCACGTACTGCTCTAGAAGGTTCACGGGGAATCTCAAGCGCGACTGGGGACGTCTGTGGTCGCGCCAACCGTGAGGAGGCTTCTTTGCCCATGCGGCGCGCACCGTTTTCGAGGGTACCCCGAGCCCATCGACCTCCTTGGCGCTGAGGTGGCTACTACCCTCCGTCTTGCACCTTCCCAGAGCGTCGAGCACTTGGAGCGCACGGTCCTGTTGAGCATCGCTCAGCCCACGACTTGCGAGACTGGCTCGCCGCGAGTCGACCTGAGCCAGCACCGTGGGGTGCACTCCTCCCACAGTCCACGGCTGCCAACGCCACCTCTCGGGCAACCGCTTCTCCCAAAGCATTGCGATCCACAGGGCGCCGTCTTCGGGACCCGCATGTTCCATGGGCAGCGGCATCTCCTGGGCGGACCGGCCCTCGGCGAGCGGCCACCATGGCGAGATCCCTTGCCACCTCTCCGCCACGAACCACTGCTCTAGGTCGTTGAAGTAGAAGAGGATCCCGACCTCGGAGTCGCGTTGCCTTCGACCTTCAGCGTTGCCCTCCCCTGCCCACGCACCTAGCTCCTGCCGTGCGCCGTCAATCTGAATGGCCAGCTGCTTGATCGACACTCCGTCTCTGGCCAACTCGAAGATCCTCTTCCCCGCCTGCACCCCGTAGCCCTCGTACGGCTGTAGACGTCGCTCGATCCGATGCCGACCAAAGAACTTCGCGAACGCCTGCGCGAGTCTCGCGATCGACCCCGCTAGATCCGTCGAGGACCGATCCAGTCGCTTCAGGTCATTCCACATCCTGGGCCCCTGTTGCCTTACAACCAACTCGTCCAAGGCGCCGACGATCGCGCCGTGCAACTCCTCGAACTGGCGCACCGCCCTGGCCAACGTCCGATTCGCCTCCCCCTGTCTCCTGTGCTTCGCGTCGTGGTCCGGGGGCAGGATGGGGATCCATGCCCCGGCGTCGGACTCAAGTCTCGAAGGATCATGCTTCATGGGACGCAACCCTCTCTAACTGCCTCGAATGCTCATGTACCTTCCTCCAAACCGCAAGAGCCCGGCACCCAGTCCTGGAGCCGCGGTGCGCGCGGGTTGTCCTGTCGAGCAACCGGCGTGGAATCCCCGTCCTGTGCCTGTCGGACCTTATGACAACCTACGCTGGCAATGGGGAGGGCCAGCGCGCATCCCGCAGGTAGACTGTGGTCGTGACGATGGAGCGGTGCCCGAGGGCCCGCTGCAGCCCGAACAGGTCGCGGTGCTCGTGGTAGGTGCGCAGGGCGAAGCTGTGCCTGAGCGCGTGCGCCGACACCCGCCGGGTGACCCCCGCCCGCCTGAGCCACCCGGCCAGCCGCCGTTGCGCGTGCCGCGCGCAGATCGGGCGGCCGCCGGGCCCCGGGAACAGCGGCCCGCCCCCCTCGCCCTGCGCGAGGTATCCAGCGAGCACCTCCCGCAGGCCCTCGGGGATCGCCACGTCCTGCTCGCGCCCGCCCTTGGCGTGCCGGATGCGGATGGTCATAGCCTCCAGGTCCAGGTCGCACCGCTCCAGGGCCAGCGCGCTCCCCAGGCGGATCCCCGTACCCAACATCAGCCGGAAGAGCACCCGGTCGCGTCGGTCCTCGGGGGTCACCGCCTGGTCCAACACGGCCAACAGCCGCGTCTGGTCGGCCTCCGACATGCCCCGCGGCGGGGGCGGCGCGCACACCGCACGGCGCACCAACCGCGCGGGATCCACCGGGATCCACCCGGCGGCCGCCAGGTAGCCGAAGAAGCACCGGATCGACGTGCGCAGCGCGTTCACCGCGATCTCCCGCTTGGGCCGGCCATCCGGGCGACACCGTGCCTCGGGCGCCACCAGAAACTCGGCGAGCGTCTCGTGGGTGATCGCCGAGAGCTCACGCGGCCGCCCGCGCGCCGCGAGCCACCGGCCCAGGGCCGCCACGTGCCGGCGGTACTGGCGGACGGTGTGCGGGCTGCGCCCGTTGGCCTGGAGCTGGAGGGTGAACTTGCCGAGAGCCGCGTCGAGGTCCATGGCCATGATGCA
>JADLFX010000119.1 GCA_020849665.1 Planctomycetota bacterium
CGTGCGCGTAGTCCTGGAGCCGCCCCTCGTCGATCGCCCGCTCGATCCAGTAGGCCAGGGCCAACCGGCGCGCCCGACGCTCCGCGCTCGCCTCCTTCCGCGAGGGCGCCGGCGGCTTCGCCGTGCCATCCGCCGCCGGTGCGCGCCGCCGACGCGCCAGCCCCGCGGGCACCCGTAGCTCCAGGGGGATCATGCCGACCTCCCGGCGTCCCGGGCGAGCACCCGGATCCCCGCCGGCCGGAAGCGCAGGCCCAGCTCGTCGGTCCGCGCGTCGTAGGTCACGGTCTCCAAGACCAGTCGGAGCAGCCGGCACCGTTCGCCGACCACCAGCTGATCCCAGAGCGGCCCGAACTCGGCGAGCGCCCGGGCCAGGGCCTCGCAATCCACCTCGCCCGTGGCGATCACCGCCAGCTCAGCGGCCACCGCATGGTCGCGCTCGCAGATCGCCGCCAGTCGCTCGTCAACCTCGGCGAGCCGTGTGGTCAACGAGGCCACGGCCGGGCCCCCGCCACCCACCGCGGCCAGCAGGTTGGTCCGCTCCGCCTCCAAGCGCTGGCGGTCGGCCCGGAGCGTCCGCTGCTCCGCCACCAGCTCGGGCGTCCGCTGGGCCCGGGCGGCGGCCGCGGCCTCGACCGTGGCCTGGACCACCGCTGGGTCCCCGCCGATCGCGCGCACGCGCTCCACCACCAGCCCCTCGATCGCCCCGGCGCTCACCCGGCTGCCCGGGCAGGCGGCGGCCCCCTCGTTCTGCAGCCGGAGGCAGGCGTAGTACCGGTAGGTCCGACCCCGCTTGTAGCTGAACGTGTGGGCCATCGTGGCCCCGCACACGCCGCAGCGGAGCAGCCCCTTGAGCAGCGCGCCCCATCGATTGCGCACCTCGCGCCCACCATCGCGCCGGTGCTCGCGGAGCATCTGCTGCACCGTCTCGAACGTCGCGGCATCGACGATCGGTGCGTGCGCGCCCGCGAACGTCTCCTCGCCCAGGCGCACCCGGCCCACGTAGAGGGGGTTGCGAAGAAGACCGTGCAGCGTGCCCTTCGTGAACCGGTTGCCCCGCGCGTTCGTGCCCCTGCAGGTCGTCCAGCTCTTGGTCGCCCACCCGCGCCGTTCGAGCTCGGCCGCGGTGGCGATCAGCGACCCGGTCTCCAGGTAGAGCCGGAAGATCGCGCGGACCCGCTCTGCCTCATCGGGGTTCACCACCAGCCTGCGGTCGCGCAGGTCGTAGCCGAGGACCGGGCGGCCCCCCGTCCACATGCCCCGGCGGCGCGACGCCGACATCTTGTCGCGGGTGCGCTCCGAGATCGACTCGCGCTCGAACTGGGAGAAGCTGGCCAAGATGTTGAGGGTCAGCCTGCCCATCGAGGTCCGCGTGTCGAAGCTCTGCGTCGTCGACACGAAGCCCACGCCGTGCCGGTCCAGGAGCTCCATGAACCTCGTGAAGTCCGCGAGCGACCGGCTGACCCGATCGATCCGGTAGGTCGCGAGGATGTCGATCTTGCCCGCCTCCACGTCCGCCACCAGCCGCTGGAACGCCGGCCGCTCGGTGGTCGCCCCCGAGAACCCGCCGTCGTCGTAGTGCTCGGGAAGCGCCACCCAGCCCTCGGCGCGCTGGCTCAGGATGTAGGCCTCGACCGCTTCGCGCTGGGCCTGGATCGACCCGAACTCCTGCTGGCTCAGCACCGACTGGCGGCAGTAGACCGCCACGCGCAGGGTCGGGGGCGGGACGACCGTGGTCGGGGTCCGCGACCTCGTGCGCCCGGGGGTCATCGCGCACCTCGCGGGGCCAGGCCGAAAAACAATCGGCCGCTCCAATGCCCGCCGGTCACCGCGTGGGCCACCGCCGTAAGGGACCGGTAGCGGTTGCCCTCGTAGACGAATCCGTCGGCCACGACCTCGACGCGGATCTCGCGGCCGCGCCACTCCCGGGTGAGCACGGTGCCCACCGGGGGCAGGCCCGGACGGGACGGTCGCTCAGGGGCCGGCTTCGGCGGGGGTCCGAGCGGGATGTCGATCTCGCGCATCAACGCGTCGAGGCGACGCCGGGCCAGCCCGGAGAGCCCGCCGAGACGCTGCTCTTCGAGGCGCGCCGCGATCCGCTTCGCCAGGTAGGCCCGGTGCTTGGCCCGCGGCGGCCGGCCGAACACCTTCTCGTACTCGGCGATCAGCTCGGGCATCGGCAGCCCGCGGAGGCGGGTGAGCGCGGCCTCCAGTGTGTCGGTTGTGGTCATGTCGGTTGCTCCTGCTCCGGCGGCGTGAAGAGATCCGCCGGGGGTTCCGCACATGCAGCCTCGGGTGCCCGGTCGAGATCCAGCGAATCCCTCTCCGATTCAACGGCGCCCGCCCGCAGCCGTAGCCACGCCCGGGCCAACAGCTCGGCAACCGCGGCCAACCGCTCCTCGGGGCGGAGAAGAGCTGGATCCTGGGTGAGGGTCATGGCTGGCGCACTCCCACCAAGTCCTCGATGGATACCAGTGCAGTCCCTGTCGGGTACTCGCTCATGGCACCACCCCTCCAACGGCTGGACCATGGGCAACCAGCTGGCACGACCAGCAGCGCCACGGTCCTGGGCCGAGACCATGGTCTGAGTCCCACACGTGCACCTCCCCGTTGCAGGAGCATGGTGGACCTCCCGTGGGCGGAGGTCGATCCGTGACACCGTGACAACCCGCGCCGTTGCTGGGCTCCAGCGTCACGCCTTGACCCGCTTCGATCCGTGACGCCTCCGTCGGACCGGTGGACGGCCGGGCAGGCAACTCGGTGGGCACTCCAGCGTCACGGATCGCCTCGTCCAATCCGTGCCGCTGCAACCCGCCAGTTTCCTGGCTTGTCACGGTGTCACGCTTCGAACTCCCCTCCCCTGCTTCCTCTTCGGGATCTCCATCTTGGTTCACGAGGTACCGCTCCCACGCGTCCAGGAAACCTGCCCGCTCGTAGCCCTTCCGGCGGTCGCCGGGCGCCAGGCGCACCGTCTTAGATCGGATCCCGAACTCACCGAGCATTCGGGCCAGGATGTTCTGGGTGATCCCCGTACCGTGCTTCCAGCCGGACCACGGCCCATCCTCGATCGCGAGCAGCGCATCCACGAGGTCCTCCGATGCGATCCGGTCAACCCCCCGGTCCTGAAAGATCGCCCTTACGCTGCGAAGCAGGAGGATCTTCGTCGACGCCTCGTCCTGGAGGCCGTCCTCTCTGGCCAGCTCCCGGGAGGCGGCCCGCGCGAGTCCAGCCCACCGTGGTCCTGCCGCGTCGGCAATCGCAAGGAGCGGTCGCCAACCGTCTGCAGCTCGATCGTTGAGTTCCGGCGGAACCTCTGGATCGGCAGACTTGAGCGTCTCCAGGTGGTCCGAGACCCACCTGGCGATCCTGCGAACCAGACCCTCTATGGCGCCCGGTAGCTGATGGAGGACCAAGCGCGTGACCTTCTCGTTCGGCATTCGCCGCTTCATGCGCAGGATGATGGCACGATCCTCGATCGTGGCCGGCAGCCTGCCGATCGCGGCAATTGCGGTCGCCGCAAACACCGGGAACGACCTCGGCTCATTCCCGTCACCGACGCACCGGATCACACACCCATCTCGCCGATGGCCAGCATTGAGCATCGCTCGGATGTCCTCGTTGTGCTTGATGAACGCGTCGCCCTCGTCGAGGAGCACCGTAGGCTGGTGCGCAGCGATCATCCGGAACAGCGCGGCTACCGACACGTGCGACGTGAAGACGGCCCGCGGTGTCAGAGCACGGATCAGGGTGAGCAACGTCGACTTGCCGCAGCGGCGCTCCGGCGACGCCAGCACCAAGCGCGGTGACACGTCGGATGCGTCCAGGGCGTGCGCGTGGGCTATCCAGAGCGCAACGATCTCAGCCCCTTGCCTGGGCAGCACTACGTGGCGGCGCAGTAGCTCTGTCAGTTCATCGAGGACCTCGGCACCATCGACCGGCTCGGTCCACGCGACCGGAACAACAAAGTCTATGCCCCTGCCCTGGGCAGGCACTTCGGGGGCAGCGGCCTCCTCCCTCGCTGGCAGTACTCCGGCGGGCTCCAGGTAGGAGAAGAACTCAACCTCGCGGTCCAGACGGGCCAGGACCTCTGGTTCCCTTCCCTGCAGGGCAGGGACGCGCGACGCGACCTCCTTCGCGAGCCGCTCTCGTGCCCTCAGCTCTCGGATGTCCACGAGATCCCGGAGCACTGGTTCGCCAGCAAAGCTGACTTGCACGGACAGTCTGATTCCCCGCTGCGGCCGCTCCATCCGGAAGACCAGGAGGCGGCAGGGCTCGCTAGCGAGTAATCCCGCGGCGCTCGCCCGCGTTGCGAGGTCTATCCGGTCCTCGCCCTCCAGGCCGAACTCATCCGCGATGGCCATCACCGCGGCGGCGATGCTCACGTCATCGGTCGGTGACGCCGTCTTCGCGATCGTGCGCTCGCCATCCAGGGTCACCTGGAGCTCTGCACCGACGAACATGACCTTGAGATGCGGCACGCTCACGGCCTCCCCCTCTGGTCCACGACCCTGACGGCGGAATACACCCTCTCCACGCCGCAGCGCACCGAGAGCATGTCGACCAGCCGGTCAGCATGACTCCGGAGCTGCGGTCTCATGCGCACGAAGGCATGGACGATGGCGCGTCGCATCGCGGGCTCGTCGTCGATCTCTCCGACGCAGGCGATCTCGTCCTCGTAGTAGATGACGACACGGATTCGGTTCTCGGCCATGAGCTGCACGCTGAACGCGACTCTGTTCACAGCATCGCACTGCGGCACTGGGGTCAGCTCTCGGCGATCGTGGTGCGCGCCGTTCTCATGCTCGGGATCAGGTTCGACGTCCATGTCGCTCCTCCACTTGCTTTGGCGTGCTTCCCGAGCGTGGACGGTGTCGGCTCTGGGCGAGGTCCTCAACGGCGGTCCGGCCTTGCGATGCCCCCTCGGCTTGCTCCTCACGTGCCGCTGGTGCACGCCGCGTTGCGGCGATCTCGGTACACAACCGGGCACGGTCGCGGCGTGCGAAGAGCTCCTGCGACAGCTCCGCCAGCCACACGCGACATGTCATCCACTTTCCACCCACTTCCGTGGTGCGCAGGCGGACACGTCGACCGTCTGCTGCTGGGATTCCCCGCGTTGCCCAACGCCGAAGCGTGCTCGGCGCGGGGCGAGCGCCGGTGACGCCTGGGGGCAGTATGCGGGCCGCCTGCGCGAGACTGAGGAGGTGCTCAGGCTTCGGCTGCGGAACTGCCGTTGGTGCTAGCGATACTCTCGTTGTCGGTGGTCTCTGCATACCTATCGGTGTGCTTCGGACACCGATGCGACATGCAGACCGACCGCCAGGGCCCGCCGTTACTGGGTTCCGCGAATTCCGTGCGACAGCCGGTGCGACATCACTTTTTTATCTCCGGCATCTGCGGATACACGTAGGCCTCCACCCGGCCGTCCTTTTTCTTGTGGCCGCGCGGCGGAGGCGGTCGTTGATCGGCACCTACCCTTCGGACCGCATCGGCACGCCAGCGTTCCACAGTTCTCCTGGCAACGCCTACCGCAGCCGCCGCATGAGCCACCGAACTACCGGTGAGCAACATGGCAAACGCCTGGGCCCTTGGATCCACACTCGAAGGAACTCGGGAGTCAAGTCGATTCTCCAACCCTGCCAGCACCCTCTGCGCGATGCCCTCGCCGGTCAGGTCGGCACGCATCCCCGCGATTCCGTCCTCCACCGTCTCCCAGAACCTCTCCTGGTCCAGGTTTGCGCGCCATCGCCGGATGGCATCTCTCACCTGCGCTGCGGGCTTCCTCCCCGCCAACTCGACCAACCAAACCGAGTGCGTGGCCAACCAGTCGACGGGACTGGACACGCGTTCGCCATCCGGTGCCTTCCATCCGTCCTGGAGCGGCTGCGCGTACTGTGCCGCTTCGTGAAGCCGGATCGCGGCGGCACGCAGCGTATGCAGAACGTGTGGCGCGATGCGCTCCGTCGCCCCGTTGTACTCTGCAACCACCTCCATCGCCCGCGCGACATCGAGGGCCGCGCTCCGCAGGGCCACGATCGGGTGGCCGGTTTCTTGCACTTGCTCCGCCGGAACCGACCCTTGTCGCCTGCGTCGCCGCGTTCCCGTCCGCTTCTGCTGCATGCTGCTTGCCTCCGACTGCCCAGGTGGCCACCAAGCGTTGCGGGCTAGGAAGCTCACCCCCGCCCGGGAACAGTCCGGTGGGCCGACCTGTGGGGCCAGTGATCCTACCAACCTTACCGTCCCCCCTTCACGACCCTGCCGCTAGTGGCAAGCAGCCTCATGGGTGCTGCCGAGCGTCGGCTTGCGCTGCCGACCTGACCCGAGATGATCCAAAGGATGAACCAGCATCCACACGACGAGGGCAACGTGACCCCTGGCTGGCGACAGGACCAGCAGAACCCCGGCATCTAGCGGGCCGTCCACGAGGGCACCTCCACTCCACATCAGCGGTCGAACCGGCGGGACCTGAGGCTTGAGGAGGAGATCCCCGTTGCAGAGGGCCTACTCGACCCCGCCGATCAGGCAGCCGTCGCCAAGCTAGCAGGCGAGACACCGCTTCCCGGTGTCCATGGAGCCTTGAGGCAACACGGCTTCGCTCAGTGCGAGGAGAGCAGCATGCGTAGGAGCGAACAGAACACCCCGCCGGAGGACAAGCAGGATCCTCAGCCCTGAGCTGGTTGACGTAGTGGACGCACACATGGTTGGACGCGGCCCTACGACACACGCAGGTGGACCGCTGCCAGGTAGACCGAAGTGCTGAGGATGCTCCGATGCCCCAGCCTCGCCTGGAGCCGGACGAGGTCCTTGGTGCTGCTGTACACGGCGACAGCGAAGCTGTGCCTGAGCGCGTGCGCCGACACCCGCCGGGTGACCCCCGCCCGCCTGAGCCACCCGGCCAGCCGCCGTTGCGCGTGCCGCGCGCAGATCGGGCGGCCGCCGGGCCCCGGGAACAACGGCCCACCCCCCTCGCCCTGCGCGAGGTATCCAGCGAGCACCTCCCGCAGGCCCTCGGGGATCACCACGTCCTGCTCGCGCCCGCCCTTGGCGTGCCGGATCCGCAGCGTCCCCTCCTCCAGGTCCAGGTCGCACCGCTCCAGGGCCAGCGCGCTCCCCAGGCGGATCCCCGTACCCAGCATCATCCGGAACAGCACCCGGTCGCGCCGGTCCTCGGGGGTCACCGCCTGGTCCAACACGGCCAGCAGCCGCGTCTGGTCGGCCTCCGACATGCCCCGCGGCGGGGGCGGCGCGCACACCGCACGGCGCACCAACCGCGCGGGATCCACCGGGATCAGCCCTGCGGCCGCCAAGTAGCCGAAGAAGCATCGGATCGACGTGCGCAGCGCGTTCACCGCGATCTCCCTCTTGGGCCGGCCGTCCGGGCGACACCGCGCCTCGGGCGCCACCAGGAACTCGGCGAGCGTCTCATGGGTGATCCCCGAGAGCGCACGCGGCCGCCCGCACGCCACGAGCCACCGGCCCAGGGCCGCCACGTGCCGGCGGTACTGGCGGACGGTGTGCGGGCTGCGCCCGTTGGCCTGGAGCTGGAGGGTGAACTTGCCGAGAGCCGCGTCGAGGTCCATGGCCATGATGCA
>JADLFX010000120.1 GCA_020849665.1 Planctomycetota bacterium
CGAGGACGAGGCAGAGGGAGAGGACACGCATGGAGGGAACCTCCTGGGGCGGACCCGATGAGTAGCCCCACTTGTACCCTCGGTCACTCCTCCCGCGGCTGTGGGACTCCGGCGGGGATCCCCGCCGTCACCGGGTGCGATCCGTTCCACGCCGGCTGCGCACAAGCTCCGCGATCGGGGGCCCCGCGTGAAGGCGCCCGGTTCCTGCCGGCCGGCCCTTGCCCTGCGCGCGGTCCTGAGCGTCCATGGTGCCCATGAAGACCAAGCGCCAGGAGCTCCACGATCTGATCCTGGAGGACATCGCCCGCGAGTACCTGAGGGTCCCCACGCTGGAGACGCGCAACTCGAAGGTGCTGGACCTCCACGACGTCGCGGTTTGGCGGGTGCGGGCCGCCCAGGAGGCGGCGTACCTGGCTGGGTTCCGGGCGGCCAGGGAGGACCGGACATGAAGATCATCGGCACGACCACGACCTACCTCGGCCACGAGATCCCGGGCCTCAAGGGGGTGCGCGTCCGGATCTTCGGGGTGATGCGCGGGGCGCTCCGGCCGGATGTGGACGTGGACGCCGAGGACTACTTCGTAACCGACGACCAGGCCCTCGCCCGGTGCGGCGGCATCACCAGGTTCGACCGCGTGGACGTTGCGCACCTGCGGCCGGACGGCAGCGCCAGCTTCGTGCACTGCGACGCGAAGGCGATGGACCTGGAGTGCTTCCCTGGGCTAATCGCAGCCTCGGAACACGCGTAGGCCCCCAGGGCGCTGGCAGTGGGTCGCCCGCGTGGCTCGGGTGTTCACCCCAACTGCCCAGGCGGACCGCGAACGAGTTGGAGATGCCAAGCCAGCGCCACCTACGTCGAGGCGGGATCCTCGTCCGTGAACTCGATGTCCCAGCACTTGGCGGTCTTGTTCCACGTGGCGGAGACGATGACGGTCTCGGGGAGCGTCCGATCCCGGATCGCGGTCTTGAGCGTCGCTGCCCTGCGTTCGTTTGGAACGCCCCCATCGGGGTCTTGCTTCGGGGCGACGGAGTTCTTGCGCGGGGTCATCGCCGTCCTCCCTGCCGGATGATGTCCGTCATGCGGTTCCAGACCGCCTGCGCCTCCGAAGACGCGAGGATTCGTCGGTCAAGGTCATTCTTCAGCTTGGCGAGATCACTTGCAGCCTTCCTCATCTTGTCGGCATCCGCGACGCCCGTTGGCTGTTGAGAGCGGTTCACCGCGTGCGTGATCGAGGAACTCAGTTTACTCCTGGCGTCTACGAGCCGATCCCATCCCTTGCTGGTAGCCAACAGCGTGAAGTCGTCCTCCTTTCCATTTGGGGCGATGGTCTTGAACTTCAGGCTGTCGACCAGTGTGCCGAGGGTGTCGAGTGCGGCGACCAGCGCCTTGTCCTCCGCGGGCGCGGTGTCGGCGTCGATCCAGACCACGGCGTTGATGATGCCGTCCACGGCGAACGCGAGCTGGCGCGACGAGGCCGCTGCGATGAGTTCGGGCGTGAGCTGGATCGAGCCGTTCAGAGCTGCAGGCGTCATGGGGTTGTCAGCGAGGAGGTCTGCTGCGTGGCCGGTTGCAAACCACTCCGCGACCCCGACGGACGTTGATGACGGGCCTGCTACTGCGGCGTTCGTGATTCCCAATACCGAGTAGGCCTGTGCGCGGAGGGTGCCATCCGCATTCTTCACTGGGTTGATGGTCCCCTTCAAGCTCTCGTAGCCGATCAAGATCTTCGGCGTAGCGTTGCTGGCGGGGTCGCTCGCTGCCACTTCGAGCCCGAGGCGCTGTACGCTCAGGAAGTAGAGGTTGCCGCTGCTCGTCGAGCAGCATGGGAAGAAGCAGAGCGAAACGAGGATTGCGAACAAACGTGTGACTCTCTTCATCGGGAAGGGTCTCCTTCTGGTAGCGAGGTTGGAATGGAGTCGAGTGGGTGTGGGAGCCAAGGGCCATCGCCGTAGTAGACGATCGTGTCTCCGACCACCGCCACACCGCTCGGGCTGCGCGCTAGGTCGAGGACCATCTGGTGCGCGTCGACCCAGCCGACGAAGGCGCTCCACCGCTGCAGCACGAGGCCGATGCCGGCGTAGCCGCTGACCTCCTTGTCGAGGGTCCTGGTCGTCTCGCGATGCCAGAAGATGCCGATGCACGTGGAAGTGTCGGTGATGAGGAGCGGGGTGCAGCCTTGCAGGACAACGGCGGCGAGCAGTACGGCGACCGTGCGATGGAAAGGTGGGAGAACGCGGGCGCCGGGTGGCGCGGCCGATGGCGGACCCCATTCAAGTGCCTGAACGCGCGCCTTGGTCGAGGCGCGGGTCTTGCTCTCGGGGAGGGAGCACATCAAACGCGGAGTCCGAGGGTTGTGAGAGCGGTGGACCACGGCATGCGGTGGGTGAGGCAGGCGCAACGGGAGGATCAGCGGGTATCCCGGAGGATGCTGCCGCGCAGCTTCTCGACGCGGGCTCGTTCGGCGGCATCTGGGACCAGAACCTCCAGCTTGGACTCCGGCAGGTGCATCAGTGGGCGCGCCATGGCGCGGCGTGTCTCCGGGCTCAAGCCCTCGAAGCTCGGGACCTTCAGCGCGGCCGCCGCCTGCAGCACACTCGCCTTGTAGTTGGTGAGAGCTCCCTGCAGGGCGGCGCGCGAGGATTCGGTCTTTGCCGCCTTGGCGGCGACGTCCAGGTCGTGTTCCAGGGTCGACGAGGGGTTGCGCACGATCAGGGTAAGGGCCGCGTCCTGGACGTTCGCCGGCAGTTCCCCGGAGCTGATCCTCTGAAAGGTGGCCTTGGTTGCCTCAGTTGCGCGCGGGTTCACGAGATCGGTGAGGACCTCCAGGAACTCCTTGTAGGGGGTGAGGAAGCCGGGACCGAAGAGGCCCGCATCCCCGAACGCGAGCGCGAAGACGAAGCTCCACGCGAGGTGGGCCGTCCTGCCCTTGCGGAGCACGACGCCCGTGCCGCCGAGGCCCGCAGCCAGCGCGAGGAGGAAGAGAACGATCCGGCCGAGGGTGTCGAGAGCCATGGTTGCCTTCCTGCGGGGTGACTACTGAAGTTGTTGAGGCACGGACTAGTCTCTGAACCGGCAACCACCCGCAGCGGGGGTCGCCTATCAGCGCAGCGATGTGACAAACGCGAGTAGCAAAGACTGGGATGTCGCGAGGAGGAGCAGGAAGCCAGCCCATGTTAGGCCGCTTCCAAAGACTGCATGTAAGGAAAGAGGATCTACACTCCATCCGGTGACGAGCGTCACTAACGGCAGTGCCGCAGAGCCAATGAGGCGTGCGAAGCGATGAAGCGCCGTGGCCGTGGATCCGGCGACTACACCGAGAATGCCGCTGACGACAAGGAATAGTACGGCGAGGGCGCCTTGATCGTAGCTGGCAGTTTGGTGCGTCACGAGACCCAGCTCGAATTGGCAGCACCACATGGTGATGGGAAACATGGACAGGAGTCCAACTGCGAATACGAGATGCCTCGCTGCGAGGCCCACGAAAGGGCATGAGCCGAGTTGGATACGCAGTACTGTGACCAGGAATACGAGACATACCCCGAATGAGGCGACATAAAGCGCAAAGCATGTGCCGACCAAATCAGATGCGAACTGCCAGCCGTTGGGAGGTGTGGTGAAGACGATGGTGCGGATACGTGCAGCGCTCTTAATGAATGCCGGGAGATCTGAGACATCATGTGCAGGGCGGCACAGCTTGGGCAGAACGGTGCCAAGCCACTCCAGAAAGAATGGGAGTGTTCCTGTCATGCTGGATACATGCAAGTGGGCACGTCTAGCAACGTCCACAACGTAAGTGTCAGTGGGTGCACTAGTCCGTCGATCCGCGCAAAGCAAGTCTAATGCCACGCGGTGCAGTACGTATCGCCGGTCCGCGTGAGTGTCGAGGCTGTGCGAGGTCTGACCCATGAGGGACACCTGTATATGCAGGGGGGATCGCTTGGGTGCGGAGTCTGTGTAGAGGCGACGTCCATGAGCAAGGGAGTGAAGCCGCGAAAACACGGCCGTACTCTCCGTGGCGAGCGATGCGACGTTGGCAGCGGGTAATGAGTACCAGTCTATGGTTCGGCACGGCGTGCCTTGCTCGACGCGGCGACATATGTGAGCAGGGTCGGTGTGGATATCGAGGAACTCGGCTGCCGTCACGAGAGCGGAGAACCCGATAGCTATGCAGAAGCAGAGCGTGGGTCTAGCGTCTGTGGGATTGAACGGTTGTGTCCGCAGACCCTCGGAAATGGTGCGGAATGCCGACTCGATGCTCCAGGCGGCCCAGGGCAGGATGGTGGCGGCGAACCAGAGGACGTTGCTGGAGTGGCCGAGGACGCCGGGTACGTTCAGTGTGCCAGCTGCGGTCATTCGAGCCCAGAAGATCAGGGAGGGAAGCAGGCACCAGAGGGCGATGAGCCCTCTGTGATGGAGGAGTAGTGCGAGGACCGTGAGCAGCGTACGCATGGGTTGGCGCTAGGGGAGAGTGGAGAGGGAGAGCACAAGCAACTGTGGCACAGGCGTGGTCAGAGAAGCAGGCGAGAACCCGCAGCGTGAATCAACTTGGAGCGGGGCAGTGGGAGCCATGAGGGCGTGTCCTATGCCGGGGGTCCGAACAGCTGTTGGAACTCTGGATCTCCCTGGAACACCACGAGGTCGTCGTCTGCGGGCTCTTCGGTCGCCCACAGGTAGCGGAGGAGGTCCGCACTCCCCGCGCCCCGGGGCACGACCTCGCGGCAGAGCTCGAACGCCTGGTTTCTGGCGAGCCGGGTCGGGTGCGCTTCGCCGCGCTCGGCACACCACTTCGTCTGTTGGGCGTAGGCGGCGGTGAGGTAGACGAGCGCCCGGCCGCTGGCCTTGCCACGTGCGATCAGCGGTTCGCCGACGTGGATCGTGCGGGTGAACCCATCGGGTGGAGGACCGTAGAGCGTGTCGATCAAGAGGTGGTTCCAGGGGTTCTGAAGGACGGATGGCGTGGGATGGCTGCCGTGTGCCGGGCACGCAACCAGGTAATCAAGGACCGAGGGGCTACGTCTCCCCCTGGAGCGCTCGGAGAACCTGCTTGAGCGCGGCGATCGCGAGCATCCTCTGCTTGGGATCGGCATCGATGCGGAGCGTGAACGCGTGCACGCGCACTCGGTCGTCGTAGACGTGAGCGAAGGTCATCCGGCGACCAACTCCATGCTTGCGCACCTCGGCACGCAGGAGCTTCTGGAGGTCCCGCACCCCGAGCGATGCACTCTGGACCTTGTCCGTCCAGGTCTTGGGGTTGTCCACACGCGCGTCGTGGATCGCTTTGGCATGGGCCATGGTCACCACCCGGCCGTCGCAGAGCTCCAACAGCTCCTGGGGCAACCCCGCGAACTCGACGTACCGGCGGACCTGGCGCTCGCTGATCCCAAACAGCCCCGGCAGCTCCGCGAGCCCGACGGCGTTCCTGCGTGCGAGGAGCACAGCGTTGGCCCGCTCGATCGGTGAGAGGTTGCGGCGGGCCACGTTCTTGGTGAAGGCCAACCGCCAGGCGTCGGACTCCTGCAGGCCCTCGTGGAGGTAGCCGCGGATCGTGGTCCACCCGAGTTCCTGTGCCGCGGCCACGCGCCGAAACCCATCCACGATCCGGTACGGTGGGCGTCCGCCGCACAGGTCCACGGGGTCGCGCTGCCCCTGGCTCCGCATCGACTCGACTAGGTCATCCGGCGCCTGCCCGAGCCGGAACTGGTACCGCTGGTCCGCGGCGTCGATGTGGGCCAGCGGGACGTCGACCCACGCGCGCGTACGCAGACCCGGGGGAGCGGGTTGGGGGACCAGTCGTAGTCCCTTGGGGACGCCCTTTCCTCTCCTGCTCCCAGTCCTCGCGGCCGTTGGTTCGTGTTCCGGTTCCATGCTTGTGGCTCCTGGCTCCGATCTCCGTCCGCCGCCTGGCCGGGGTGCGGGCCGGGCAACGGACGACGCAGCGCAAGTCGCTCTCCCACCCGGTGCCCCGTAGCCGTGATGGAGCGGGTGCC
>JADLFX010000121.1 GCA_020849665.1 Planctomycetota bacterium
CGCGCGGCGCAGGTCGCCGCGGCCCGCGCGCGCCTGGCCGCGGGCGAACTGGACACGATGAGCGTCTACCGCTCGGTGGCGCGCTCGATCCTGGGCTGAGCCTACGGCGCCCGCAGCGCCGCGCTCATCGCCACGTGCTGACCATCCGGTAGCACACGTACGCCACGAAGCGCCGCGGCGAGATCAGGTTGATCTCATGTCCGTGCAGCGTCGCCTCGGTGGCCATCGCCGAACCCTGGTAGTGCCGCAGGTCTTCGATGGTGAGCGCCTCGGACGCGTCGTAGTGCGCGTCGGCGGCCCACACGGTCGCGCCGGAGTGCAGCGACACGAGCTGCACACGCAGGCCCATGTGCGGCGGCAGGTACGGCCGGTAGCTGGTGACCGTGCCCATCAGCACGCCGTCGAGCTGGTAGCGGCGGCCCAGCTCGACCAAGGCCTCGGACGAGAGCCGCCCGTGGCGCCAGCTCTCGTAGATCCGCTCGTCGTGCTCGGCCCCGTCGGGCAGGGGCACGACCTCGAAGGCCTGCACCTTGGCGAGCTCCTGCAGGAAGGCGCTGCGCACCATCCGGCCGTCGGCCGAGGGCGCGGCGTCGGTGTCGAACGGCAGCACCATCACGCGGCGCACCGCCTCGACCTCGCGCGCGTCGGCGAAGTAGTGGTTCACCGGCTTGGGCGAGGGCGCGCCGGCGCACGCCGAGCAACCGAGCGCGAGCAGGAGCGCGCCCGCGGCGCGAGACGCGAGGTGGGTGATGGTCACGCCGCTCAGCGCCCCTGGGGTGGCGCGGCAAGGACGTCGGTGGGGGCATTGGCCGCCTCCAGCCGCTGCTCGAGGGCCGCGATGCGCAGGAGCAGGGCGTTGTGGGTGGCCACGGTCTTCTCCAGGGTGAGCGCCAGGATCTTGGCGTCGCGTTCGTGCAGCTGCTTGCGCAGGCGCACCAGCTCGGCCTCGGCGCCGGCGCTCTGGTTGCGCTGGCTGTCGCGCTCGCTCTCGGCGTTGCGCAGCTGGGCGCGGAGCTGCTCGTTCTGGCCCTCGAGCTCCTTGGCGCGCAGTTCGGCCTTGAGCTTGAGTTCCTGCAGGGCGCTGTATTCGCTGAGCAGGGACTTCTGGTCTGGGCCGAGGTCGAGCGCGGTGTTGGCGCCGCCCTTGCTCAGGTACTGCTGGCTCGCCGCCACCGGCGCCTCCGGGGTTGGTTGTGCCGGGCCACCGACGCCCAGGGCCGAGCACCCGGTCAGCGCGACGGCGCCGGCCACGAGGAGGAGCGCGTTCTGGAATCGCGGGCTCATGGGTTCTCCGGGTAGACGCATTCGACCACCACCGACGAGCCGCAGCGGCAGCGCACCTGGAAGCCGCGGATGCGCTGGCCCTCCAGCAGCGGGACCACGCTGATCGCCTGCCCCGCCGCCTCGGCGCCGCCGCACTCGAGCAGCACCGCCTGCTGGACACGCCGCACCGCCTGCGCGGGGATCACCCCGCGTGCGTTCGCCGACTCGTTCATGCCTGCCTTTGCCGTGGCGGGCGCTTCACGCGAGCACGTCGATGTGCTCGAGCCCGTCCGTGCCCATCCTTCGGATCGTGGGCGGCGTTTCCTGAAGCGGATCCGCTCGGCCGGAGGGCGCGGGCGCCTCCGATGGCGCCGGCGCTTCGCCCTCGGCCTCGGAGCGCTTCTGCTGCTCCTGCCAGGCCTGCTCGAACGCCCCCTGGCGCTGGCGGCGTTCGCCGCCGATGCCGCGGATGCCGTAGCTGGGCGGCAGGGGCTGGATGTTGGGAAGCTCCATGGCGTGCGGGCCGTCTCGTTCTCGGACTCCAGGGTTCTGATCGGCAGGCCGCGGGCCGTCTTGAGAGCGGGAGCGAGCGTGGTCTCGAAACGGGACGGCCGGGCCCCGCACACGGGCCGCGCCGCCGGCGCGGGCGGACGGCGAGCGCGGCGCCTCGGTGGCGCGTAGGGTCCGGAGAGCGGCTACGAGTCGGTCTCGCGCAGCTTCCAGCGCAGGCGCTCGTGCGCTCGCGACAGGATCTGCGAGACCCGCGACTCGGAGACCCCGACGATGTCGCCGATCTCCTTCAGGTAGAGCCCCTCGTAGTGGTAGAGCACCACGACGTGCCGGTCGGCCTCGGGCAGCTCGCTGAGCGCCCGGGCCAGGCGCTCGATCTGCTCGCGCCGCTCGCTGGTGCCATCGGGCGAGCCGCCGCCCGGCTGCGCCGGCTCGAAGCCACCGTGCTCACCGCCTTCGTCGAGCGAGAGCGTCCGGCACGTGTGCAGCGCCAGCAGGTCCTCGTCCAGCTCGTTCGCCGCGAGTCCCAGGACTTCCGCCACTTCCTCCAGCGTGGGGGCGCGGCCCAGCTCGGCGTGCAGCGCCGCGCTTGCGCGCTCCAGCTTGCGCAGCCGCTCGCGCCGCCCGCGTGGCACCGGGTCGTGCTTGCGGACCTCGTCCAGGATCGCCCCGCGGATCGCCGTGTAGGCGAAGGTCTTGAACGACGCCCCCCGGCTCGCGTCGTAGGTCGAGGCTGCGTGGATCAGCCCCATCACCCCCACCGAGAAGAAATCCTCGCGCGAGAGCCCAGGTGGGATCGTGACGTGGATCCGGGCCACCACGTACTTGACGAGCGGCAGGTAGTCCTCGATCAGCCTGTCGCGCTCCTCCCTGGTGCGGAGCGCGGGCGCCGCCGGAGTCCTCATCGCGCGGGCTCCTTGCGCTCGCCGTCCTGCTGCCGGGCCGACTTGTCCCGGGCCATCGCGTCCAGGACCACCGCGAGCACCGGCCGGACCAGCAGGTTCGTGGCCAGGAGCGTGGCCACCGCCACGACCGCACCGCGCACCGCCCCGGTCAGGACGCTGGCCCCCAGCGCCCAAGCCGCCAGGAAGGTGACGGCAAACGCCAGGGAGGCCACCCAGGCCGCCGTGGTCCGCGCCAGTTCCGAAGTCGCCGTGTCCATCCTTGCCGAGGGGGCGCGCAAGGCGCGCCGCCAGCAGGGATTTCGTCCCGGGGACCGGGGGAGATTGAGGGGAGCCCGCGGAGCCAGGAGTCGGGCGGGTTCCCGCGGGTGCGGCGGCGGCAGGGGACCGCACGCCGGGGCGATGGCGGCTGCCCGGCGGTGCCCGGAGCGCGGGGCAGGCGCTGTCGGCAGGCCAGCCCAGGGGCCGATGGCCGGGGAACGTCCGGTCCCCGATCCGACGCACCCTGGCTCGGTCGGCCGTTGCGGCGCCGTCCATGCTTCCCGTGACCGGCCCCGACGCGGCGGGGGTCGGCCGCAGGCAAGGTCGTGCCCTGGCACGAGCCCACGTCCAGGGGTCGCGATGTGGCACCCTGATCCCCGCTTGCGACGCGTGCAGCGTACCGTGACGCAACGATGGCCCGCGGGGACTCCAAGACGCCGTACTACGCCGGAGCCGCGATCGCATGCGTGACGCTGGCGATCGCCTGGCTCGCGTGGCATGGCCAAGGGCCTCCTCCCGGCGGCGCACTTCCCTCACCGTCATCCGAGGCGGCCAGGGGCACCCGTGCCGACACCGTGCCTGCCCGACCAGGGCCGGGTTCAACAGCCAGCAGGAGGTCCGAGCCGGCTCCTGTCGCGCTGCGTTCCGGTGCAGCCGGGCGGGCCAGCACCTTGGCGTCCGCCGATCCGGGCTCCGATCCGGGCCTGCTCATGTGCGACCAGATGCTGCACGAACTCGCCGGTGAGCACGGCCTGCTGAAGGCGGGATCCAAACTCCCTCACGCGACCATCGAAGACATCATCAAGGATCCTGCCGTCAATCCGAATGGCCGCATCCTCGATGCAACGGAGTCGCTCAGTCTGAAGGCAGCTCTCGCGCCGATCGAACAGGAGCTCGGCCGCGCCGCCCATCGCTCCGAGGTCGTCAAGTGGACCACGCTGAAGGACCTGATCGGCACTGGCAGGTACGTGCGCGTCGCGTCCAAGGACGACGCGTCGTTCGACGCGCTGCTGCAGCAGGAGATCCTCGACTATGAGAAGCGCACTGGCGTCAGGTCCGGCTTGAATGTCATGGTCGCGGGGATTGCCGGGGCGCGGGCGGATGAGTCCAGGCTGATCGTCTTCGTGCGAGGGGGGCAAGGAGCGGCGTACCTCGAGTCCTTGGATGAAGTGCAGCGCCTCTCCGAGCGCAGGAAGACGCTCGTGCGGGAGTTCCTCTCGGGGTTGCCGCCGAGGTAGCGCCGGACGCGAGTCCCCCGTCTCGCCTCCGCAGACTCCGCGCCCGCGGACAGGAAGGGAGCAACCCCCAGGCCAGCGAGCCAAGGGCGACATCTGCGTGTGCGGTCATATCCACGAGGTCGAGGGCGGGGCTTCCGTTGGCCGTCACCTCCGATGGCGCGGATCCTGTCACCGGTCCAGTTGCATGGTCCGACCCCCCAAGGACCCGCCCCGCCGCAGCCCCGGCACCTGCGACGGCGCCGCTGCGGCCAGGCCGCGCAGATCGACGGCAGCGCCATCCCCCCGCCATGCCGAACGCGGTCTCTGCTCGAACACGGACCGGTGCGGGTGCGGGTCGGGCGCGCAGGCGCGTGTTCGTTCCTGAACCTCGTGGCGCGCGTCGTCCAGGCGGGTCGAGCCGGGGCCGCAAGCACCGCTCGCGACCCTCCAGTGCAGCCGAGTCCCTCGGGCTCCAAGGACGTCCCCAAGCGAGCCGTCGTGCAGCCGCTGACGCGGATCGCAATCTGACGTGAACGGCCAGGTTGGCGATGCCTGCGCTGTGGAGGTGAACGCGGAAGGGCTGAAAGACCCGACCGCTTCGGGTGCTTGGAACCGGGACGAGAACCCTCGACCCGGGACGGTCGGAGCCACTGCACGATGCTCCAGCACGCGACTACGATCCTCGCTTTCGCCCGTGTCGGTAGAGCGATGGCTCAGTCCGAGCAGGAGACCCCCCGCGGTCCCCTCCCCGGGGACGCACCCGGTACGAGGCAGTACCTCGTGGAGCTCCGCAACCGCTTCTTCGACCTGAACGCCGTCCTCGGCCTGATCCGCACCGAGCCCGATCCCGCAAGGCGCCGCCAGCTCATGGCCGACCTGACCACCACGGCCGTCCAGGACTAGGCGGACCTGCGCGCCGCGGTCGAGGCCTGTGGCGGAAGGGCCAAGGGGAGCTTCTGGATGACGAACGCGCTGCACTGCGACCTGCCGCCCGAGCGTCTTGCCGCCGTCGCGGCGCATCCGCGCGTCCGCCGGATCTGGCCGGACGAGGCGCATGGCCCCGGCGATCTGCCGGTGCCCGCGCCGGCGCCCATCTCCGACTCGGTGAGCTACCTCAACCACAACGCCGTGGCCGCGAAGTCGAACAGCGCGTGGCCGGGCGGAGTCCCCATCCTGCCCTCGAACGTCGCGGCCATCGCCGGCAAGGGGGTCACCGTCGCGGTCTTCGACAGCGGTCTCGACCTGGACGCCGGGAACGGATCACCCCACGAATGCTTCCGGGACGGAGGGCCTCCTGGCGGTGGGCCGTACACGTTCCTCCGCCTCCTCGGGAGCTTCGTGGTCCCGGGCAGCATGACCGTGGATTGCACTCCGGGCGCGGGACTGGTCCTGCCGGCGATCGACTGCAACGATCCGACGGTCCAGCCCTTCACCTACACGGGCACGCCACCCAATCTGGTTCCGCAGAAGCACCTCGACGCGCGCCACGGCACCGGCGTAGCCAGCATCATCCTGGGCCAACAGGTCCTGGCGACGGGCCTTGCGGACGGCCACGCCCACGAGGCATCGGTGGTCTCCTGGGCGATCACCCGCGGCTACGCAAGCCCGAGCTACTGCAACGGGATCCGCTGGTTGACCGATGACGCGGCATACGCCAGCGCCATCCAGGCGCTGGCCGCCTGGAACATCGGCGTGAGCGATCCCAAGCACCGGGCCAGGATCCTCAACATCTCGTTCGACGGCTCGCCGGACCCGGAGCACCCGATCCAGCAGGCGCTGGACTTCCTCGCGACCGAGTTCAACGTCCTGGTGGTCACGCTCGCCGGGAACGAGGGGGATGCCACTGGCAGCGCGCACGGGATGCACAACGGGCTCAGCGTGGGCGCGACAGAGAAGCGTCCGCTCAGCGGAGCGCCGCCGCAGCCGTGGAGGTTCACCAGTCGCGGACCTCTCCAGGGCGATCCCGACCGCTTCTTTCCGGATCTGTGCGCAGTAGGCGTCAACGTGTGGAAGCCCCACGTGGACAGTCCGCAGCAGGCTCCCTCCTACGCAACCAGCGGATCCTCGCTTGCAGCACCTCAGGTCGCGGGAGCTGCCGCACTCTACATCGCCCGGCGTCTTGGCCACGTGGCGGGCGTCTCGGCGCTCGAGACCAGGATGGCCATCCTCCTGAACGTCGCGGAGATGGGCACGACGCTCGACACCTACAACAACCGAAACGCCTGGGGAGTGGGCTTCCTGCAGGACCACTACCTGTGCGAGTACGCCGAGCGCCACCAGCCTGATCCGTCGATCCAGGGCCACCTCGGCGCGGTGCTCCCCCTGAACCAGGAAGCCCATCTCCTGACCCCTGCTTCGCCGGCGGCGACCGTTCCCTATGGACCGGTGCAAGGTGCGGCCTGCGTGTTCGCCATCGCGTGGAACCGCCTGGCGCCGGGGACCGGCGCTCCGCTCGCGAACCTCGACCTCGAGATATGGAATGCCAGCGAGACCACGCTCCTGGCGCGCTCCGCCACCCTGCGCAACTCGTATGAGCGGATCGCCTGGAAGGTCCCCGCCGCGCAGCAGTACCAGACCGTGAAGATCCGGATCGTGGGCACCCAGCTCCATGGCCAGAGCGTCCCCGTGTACCTGGGCGCCCGGCGGCATCCGGAAGAGCCGCTCACCGCGCACTCCGTCTCGGGAACGGTGGAGGTGCTGCCGCAGCCGTGTACGCCGGGAGGGCCGAAGACTTCCGACAACGTGTCCCGAGTCGTTCCAGTAACATACGACGATTCGTACGGGAGTTATGTGTTTAGAACGGCTGGGTACCCTGGCTGGGCGCTTCCTCAGGTTGTCCATACGATTCACCAGCCAGCCTCGCTTGGTGGTGGGGGATTCACCATCAACGGGTTCTGCCTGCGCTCGTGGGCTCCGTTCAACCAGTCCGGAAGTGCGATGTACTACGATGTCCAGTTCATCGGTCTGGCGCAGACCACCAGCAATGCCCCGACGTTCCGGCCGGGCCTGTATGGAGGCGGCTTCAGCACGACCTACACGGGAAGCAGTGCGGCGGTCATCGTCAGCTACCCTGGCGACATCTACAGAGTGAACCTGCCGGCGGAGGGAGGGCCGCCCGTGCAGTCTGCCCGAAGCTGGCGAGAGTGGAACCTGCCCGTGCCGTTCAGGTATCCGTACACCTACCTGCCCTCGCATGCCGATGGTCCCAATCTGGCACTCTGGTTCGAGATCATCCCCCCGCGAAGCATACTCGTGGATGCTATCTACGACACCCCACCCCCGGGACCGTTCGCGACCGCCGCCACTTTGACGAACATCGATCCCACGCCAGGGCTGACGCCTGTCCTGGGGCTCGTGCTCGCTGGAACCGCAGCTCCTACCCTTCGCGCCTACGGCTACCCGGAGACAGGGCAGAAGCTCATCCTGCATGCGACGAACTTCGGTGCGAACCCCGCCGGAGCGGCCGTAATGCTGATCGGTCTCGGACATCCAACACCTGTCCCGCTGCCTCCACTCAACTGCCTCCTGAGGTGGCCCGATCCAGCGCAATCCACGAGCACGGTGCTGCCCTGGATCCCGCACGCTGGAAGCTGCCTGGGAGGATGGTCGATGCCGAACGACCCGGGGCTGCTCTACAAGGAGTTCTTCGCGCAAGTGCTTCAGGTCGACAACGGGGTGTATCCCCAGGCAACGAACGCCCTCAAGGTCCGGATAGGAGGATCCTACCAGCCATGATACGGTCCCTCTTCGTCACAGCGGCACTTGCGCTGTCGTGCATGCTGCATGGGCAGGCTCCCAGCATCACGTACCACGGCATCACGTGCGGTCCCCAGCCTCCGTCGGGAATGCCCAGGATCGTTGTGCACGATCTTCCCCGCCTGGGTCAGTGGGTGTCGGTGCAGCAGAGAGGCATGCTTGTTCAGAACTTGCCGGGATGCAAGCATCTGTACGCGATGTTCCTGGCATTTGGGGCATCCCAGACACAGATCGGAGGGATGTCGCTACCAGTACTGTTGCCTCTCAGCCTCACAGGGAACTATCCATGCTGGTTGTGGACCAGTGCAGACTACATTGGAGGCGCGCAATTGGAGGTGGAGTTCTTCATGGTGCCGAGCGACCCTTCGCTCCTTGGCAAGCACGTGTACATCCAATGGCTCGTGTACAGTTGGAACGATGGACCGTTCTGCTTCCCCTATTACAAGCGCTGGTTCGCGTCCGACTGCGCGGATCTTCTGATCGGCAGATGAGCAAGCACTGTCCACAGGATCGCTTCACCGTGGTTGCGCAGCCACACAGGATGGCACGAGCCTTGATCCGCAGCCTGCTGTGCTTTACCGCAATCGGTCTATCAGACCTGCTGTGTGCGCAGGCTTCGAGCATCACGTACTACGGCATCACCTGTGGTCCGCAGCCTCCGGCGGGGATGCCCAGGATCGTCGTGCACAACCTTCCTCGCCTGGGCC
>JADLFX010000122.1 GCA_020849665.1 Planctomycetota bacterium
GACCCAGTGCCCAGGATGCAGCGATGGTGACGGGTGGGTTCAGGATCCTGGTGCACGAGGGAGGGTGCACACTCCCCCTGTCCAGACTCCACTGTGGACACAACACACAATCTTGGTGGCCAGGATCGATCCTCAGGGTTCGACGCGGGCGAGCAGGGCTCCCTGATCGACCGTCGCGCCCTCGCGCGCGGTCACCTCCACGACCCTGCCCGCGATGCCGCTCACCAGCTTGTGCTCCATCTTCATGGCGGTGAGCACCACCAGCGTGGCGCCCTTCTCCACCGCGCTGCCCACCTCGACCAGGACCTTGGCGATCGTGCCGGTCATCGGAGCCTCGATCACGCCGCTGCCGGCGTCGTGGCCGGCGCGCGCGCGCCCGCGGCTCGGCTCCAAGATCCAGGTGTGACCGTCGAGGCGGACCTGCACCTGTTTGCCCGAGGGCGCGGCTTCCACCAGGTGGCTCTTCCCGTCGAGGTGGAACCGCACGCGCCCGTCGGGCAGGACGGTCGCCTCCACCTCGTACACGTGCGTCCCCACCTGCACGGCGTAGCGCGCGCCGCCCAGGGGCTTGAGCTGCACGGTGAGCGGCTGGCCATCGTGCACGAAGTCGCGCCGGATGCTCATGACCTGCCCCCGAAGAGCCGGAACCCCGCGAGGTCCGTCCAGAGCGTGGCACCGGCACCGTTCGTCGCCGGGGCTCCGGCCAGGGGCGCGCGCGTCCCCGTGCCGCCCAGCGCCTGCGCCAGGACGGCGCCGACGTACACCGCGTCGGGAAGGGCGCCGGCGGCGCCGCGCGCCAGTTCGGGCCTCTGGTCGAGGAAGTCGGTGCGCAGCCGGCCCGCGCGGAACTCCGGGTCCTCGACGACGCGGCGCAGGAAGTCCACGTTGGTGGGAATGCCCAGGTAGGCGCTGTCGCCGAGCGCGCGCGCCAGGCGGCGGCATGCGGTCTCCCGGTCGGGAGCGTGCACGATCAGCTTCGCCAGCAGCGAGTCGTAGTGCACCGGCACCTCGCAGCCCGGGTACACGCCGGAGTCGACGCGGATGCCCGGACCGCGCGGCTCGCGCACCACCTGGAGCCGCCCCGCCGCCGGCAGGTAGCCCTGCTCCGGCGATTCGGCGCAGATGCGTGCCTCGATCGCATGGCCGCGCGGGCGCAGGTCGCGCCCGGCCAGCAGCTCGCGCAGGGCGGCCCCGCCGGCGACCAGCACCTGCAGGTGCACGAGGTCGACGCCGGTCACCATCTCGGTCACGGGATGCTCGACCTGCAGGCGCGTGTTCACCTCCAGGAAGTAGAAGTGCCCGCGCTCATCCAGCAGGAACTCGACCGTGCCCGCACCCGTGTAGCCCACGCGCTTCGCCAGGGCCACGGCGGCCGCACCCATCCGCTCGCGCAGCGCGGCGTCCACCACCGGCGAGGGCGACTCTTCCAGCACCTTCTGGTGGCGCCGCTGCACCGAGCATTCGCGCTCGCCGAAGCTGACCACCTCGCCATGGCGATCGCCCACGATCTGGATCTCGACGTGCCGCGCGGGGAACACGCGCTTCTCCAGCAGCATGGTCGCGTCGCCGAACGCGGCCGATGCCTCGCGCCGCCCCGCCGCCAGGAGCTCCAGGAACTCGCCGCGCTGTCCGGCCACGCGCATGCCTCTGCCGCCGCCGCCGGCCGAGGCCTTGATCATCACCGGGAAGCCGATCCGTTCGGCCTCGCGCAGGAGGCGCTGGTCGTCGCCGTCGTCCTGCTGGAACCCCGGCACCACCGGCACGCCCGCGGCGATCGCGGCCTCCTTGGCGCGCTGCTTGGAGCCCAGAAGCTGCATCGGCTCCGGATCGGGGCCGAGGAACACCAGCCCGGCGGCCTGCACGGCGCGGGCGAACTCGTGGTTCTCGCTCAGGAAGCCGTAGCCCGGATGCACCGCCTCGCAGCCGGTGGCGCGCGCCGCCTCCAGCAGGCGGTCGATGCGCAGGTACGAGTCGCGCGCCGGCGCCTCCCCGATGCACACGGCGTGCTCGGCCTGCAGCACGTGCGCGGCCGCGCGGTCCACGTCGCTGTAGACCACCACCGGCTCGCTCTCCAGCTCGCGCAGGGCCCGGCACACGCGGATCGCGATCTCGCCGCGGTTGGCGACCAGCACGCGGCGGAAGGCTCGGATCGGCGTCACGGGGTCGACCGGTTCATCCCTTCATGTGGGCGATCACCGCGTCGCCGAACGCCGAGCACTTCACCTCCTTGGCGCCCTCCATCAGGCGGGCGAAGTCGTAGGTGACGGTCTTGGCGGCGATCGCACCGTTCATGCCGGTCACGATCAGGTCGGCGGCCTCCTTCCAACCCAGGTAGCGGAACATCATCTCGCCGCTGAGGATCACCGAGCCGGGATTGACCTTGTCCTGGTTGGCGTACTTGGGCGCGGTGCCATGGGTCGCCTCGAAGATGGCGTGCCCGGTGTCGTAGTTGATGTTGCCGCCCGGGGCGATGCCGATGCCTCCCACCTGCGCGGCGAGCGCGTCCGAGACGTAGTCGCCATTCAGGTTGAGCGTGGCGATCACGTCGTACTCGTTGGGCCGGGTGAGGATCTGCTGCAGGAACGCGTCCGCGATCACGTCCTTCACCACGAGCTCGCGTCCATCCTTGGTCTTGATCTTCTGCCAGGGGCCCCCATCGATCTCCACGCCGCCGAACTCGCGCTTGGCGACGGCGTAGCCCCAGTCGCGGAACGCGCCCTCGGTGAACTTCATGATGTTGCCCTTGTGCACGAGGGTCATGCTCTTGCGGCCGTTGTCGAGCGCGTAGCGGATCGCGGCGCGCACCAGCCGCTCGGTGCCCTGCACGGACACGGGCTTGATGCCGAACCCCGCGGTCTCGGGGAAGCGCACCTTCTGGAAGAGCTTGGGGAAGTTCTGCGCGAACAGCTTCTTGAACTGTTCTGCCTCGGGCGTGCCGTGCTGGAACTCGATGCCCGCGTAGATGTCCTCCGTGTTCTCCCGGAAGATCACCATGTCGACCTGCTCCGGCCGGCGCACCGGGCTCGGCACGCCCTCGTACCAGCGCACCGGGCGCAGGCACACGTAGAGGTCGAGGAGCTGGCGCAGGGCCACGTTCAGCGAGCGGATGCCGCCGCCCACCGGCGTGGTGAGGGGGCCCTTGATCCCCACGAGGTACTCCTTGAACGCGGCGACGGTCTCGTCCGGAAGCCAGTTGCCCAGCTTCTGGAACGCCGCCTCGCCGGCCTGCACCTGGCGCCACTCCACCTTGCGCCGTCCGCCGTAGGCCTTGTGCACCGCGGCGTCGAACACGCGCACCGAGGCCCGCCAGATGTCGGGACCGGTGCCGTCGCCGTCGAGGAAGGGGATGATCGGGTGGTCGGGGACGCGGAGCCCATTGGGCCCCATGGTGATCTTCTCTGCCATGGCGGATGCGCGGGGAAAGCCCCAGAGACTAGCGGGACGGGGTGGCCGTTGCACCGCTCCGGCGGCAGCGAGGCCCCGGCACACGGGCCCGTGGCCAGGTGCCGTGGGACGGCCATGCCATGGGTGGCCCGGCGTGCCGCGGACCACGCAGCGACCGCGCGGCGACCGGGGATGGAGAACCGTTGCGCGACGAGCCGAAACAGGGAACGGGACATGACCTGCACCGGCTCGAACCTGCGCGCGAGTCCGGCCACGCACGCCTGGTTCGCCATCGCCGCTCTCGCCCTGGCGCCGCTGGCCGCCCAGGAACGGCTGGGCATCGTGACCGTGACGACCGGTCCCGCTCTGCGGGATCCGGGGGCGTTGCGTGCGCTGGAGGCGCGCTGGGCGCAGGACGCGGGCCGCCAGCCGCTCGCGGTGCGCTGGCTCACCGCCGAGAGCGCGGCCACCGCCCTCGCGCGGCGCGAGGTCGACTACGTCGTGGCCGATGCCGGCCGGGCGGCGAACCTGGTGGCCTCGCAGGGCGCCGTGCGGCTGCTCGCGATCGCGTCGCGCTCGGGCACCTGGGCGAGCTTCGGCGTCGCCGGCGCGGTGGTCGTGCGGGCCGAGGCCACGCACATCGAGTCGCTGGCGCACCTGCGCGGGCGGCGCGTGGTGCCGAGTGAACCGCGGGCCTTCGCCGGGCATGCCGCGTGCCTGCACGCCCTGCTCCTGGCCGGACTCGACCCCGAGGCCGACGTGAGCTGGCAATTGCCGGGCGGCGCCGCCGTCGGCGCGCTGCAGACGGTGCACGAAGGCGGCGCCGACGCCGCGCTGCTCGAGGCCGGGGAACTCGAGCAGGCGGTGCTCGCCGGGATCTTCCCGCGCAACCGGTTCCGTATCCTCCCGCCACCCGAGGCAGCCCGGCTCGACGGCCAGAGCCTGCCTTGGAACCGCTCCACGGCGGTGCACGCGGGGCGCACGCTGCTGCGCGGCGCGCACGTGGCGCCCGAGCGCGCGGCGGCCTTCGCGCGCGCCCTGCATGGGCTAGCGCGCGATCCGGCGGTCGAGGCCCTCGGCTTCGCGGGCTTCGGCCCGCCGGTCGACGACGCCAGCGTCCACGTCCTGCTCCGCGCCTTGCGGATGTCGCCCTACGACCGGCTGCACGACCCGGAGCTGGGCGAGGCGTTGCGCAACCAGGGCGTGGTGCTGCTGCTCTCCGTGCTGCTGAGCCTGACGCTCGGAGCGCTCTTCTTCCTGGGTCGGTCGCGGCGGCGCCAGAAGGTGCTGATGCAGGCTCTGCGCGCCGAGCTCGACCTGAGGGTGCGCACCGAGGAGGAGACGCGCCGCTTCCAGCTCCTGGTCGAGAGCGCCGGTGAGTTCATCGCCATGGCCGCCATCGACGGCAGCGTGCTCTACGTCAACCGTGCCGGGCGCCGGCTGGTGGGTGCGCCGCCCGACCTGGACCTCTCCGCACGCAACATCGCCGAGGGCCATCCGCCCGCGAGCCTGAGCAAGCTGCGCGATGAGGTGTTCCCCGCGGCCCTGCGTGGCGAGATCTGGGAGGGCGAGCTGGAGATGCTGCACCTGGACGGCACGGTGATCGACGTGATCGCCACGATCTTCGCCATCCGGGACCCGCGCAGCGGCGAGCCGTTCGCGTTCGCCGCGGCGATGCGCGACATCCGTGAACTGAAGCGCGCGCAGCGCACGCTGCAGACGGCCCTGGCCACGGCCGAGTCGGCGAACCGGCTGAAGAGCGAGTTCGTGGCCAACATGAGCCACGAGCTGCGTACGCCGCTGACCGCGATCCTGGGGTACGCGGAGCTGCTGCGCGACGAGGAGCTGCAGGGCCCGGCGGTGCGCGAGCATGCCGCGACCATCTGCCGCAACGGGGAACACCTGCTGGCGCTGATCGGCGAGGTGCTCGACCTCTCCAAGATCGAGGCCGGCAAGCTGACGCTGGAGCGACGCGCCACGCGCATCCAGGACCTGCTCGGGGATCTCGGCCGGATGGTGGGCGAGCGGGCGCGCGCCAAGGGGCTCGAGTTCCGTGTCGCCGTGGACGCGACGGTCCCCGCCGAGATCCACACGGATGCGATGCGCCTGCGCCAGATCCTGCTGAACCTGGCCGGCAACGCCGTGAAGTTCACCGAGCGCGGCGAGGTGGCGATCCGGGTGGGACTGGTCGCGCGCGAGCGGCGCACGCTGCTGCGCTTCGACGTGGCGGACACGGGCATCGGCATCCCGGCCGAGGCCGCACAGCGCCTGTTCCAGCCCTTCGAGCAGGTCGACGCATCCACCACGCGGCGCTTCGGCGGCACTGGGCTCGGCCTCGCCATCTCGCGCCGGCTGGCGCTCGCCCTGGGAGGCGACATCACCGTGCAGAGCACGCCGGGACAGGGCTCGACCTTCACCCTCGTGATCGACGCGGGTGCGGCGGGTGCGGCGGATGCGCCTGCGGACACCGGTGCCCGCGCCGCCGAAGACCCGGCGGCCGGTGCGTCTGCGAACGACCCGGTCCTCGTGGGGGCGCGCATCCTCCTGGCCGAGGACGGCACGGACAACCAGCACCTGATCTCGGCGATCCTGCGCCGGGCGGGCGCGACCGTGGAGGTCGCGGACGACGGCATCGCCGCGTGCGAGCGCGTCGGCGACGCCGTGCGCGCCGGCAAGCCCTTCGATCTGCTCCTCCTCGACATGCAGATGCCCAGGCTCGACGGCTACGGGACGGCCGAGCGCCTGCGACGCGAAGGTCGCACGCTGCCGATCGTGGCGCTGACCGCGCATGCGATGGCCGGAGACCGCGAGCGCTGTCTGGCCGCGGGCTGCACCGGCTACGCGACCAAGCCGATCGACAAGGGCGCGCTGCTCGCCACCCTGCGCGGGCAGCTCGGGCGAGGCCGCGGCGCAAACTGACCTGGGCGGCGTTGCCGCCGGCGCGGGCACTTCGTAGCCTCCGTCCCCGACTTGGCCGCGACGCCGAACCGAACCGAGCATGCCCGGGCGCGACGCGTGGCCGCGCGGGTGCGCGCGACGGCCCGCGGCATCGCCGCCCTCGCTGCGCTGCTGCTCGCCCGCGGCCTCCCGGCGCAGGAGCAGGCGCCCCTGCGCTGGGGCGGGGACGCCGAGGGGGGCGCGCCCTTCGTCGAGGCCGATCCGGCGGATCCCACCCGCGTGCGCGGCTTCGACGTGGAGGTCGCCGAACGGATCGCCCTGGGTCTCGGCCGCAAGGCCGAGTTCGTGCAGGTGGCGTGGGCCTCGATCGACTCCTCGGTGGCGCGCGGCGACTTCGACATCGGCCTGAGCGGGGTCGAGGACGCCCCTGGGCGCCGCGCGAGCCACGCGGTGACCGTGCCGTACTTCGCGTTCCGCGAGGTGCTCACCGTGCGCGCGGAGGATCGCGAGCGCTTCCGGAGCCTGCGCGATCTGGCCGGACGCCGGGTGGGCACGCTCGCCGGCACGCTGGCCTACGAAGTGCTGCTGCGGGCAGCACGCGAACACGGCGTCGAGCCGGTCTCGTACGACACCGACACCCACCCCTACCAGGACCTGCGCGGCGGGCGCCTCGACGCCGTGCTCCTCGACCACATCATCGCGGCCCGCGCCACCGCGCGCACCGACGGGCTCGTCACCCAGCCCGGGACGGTGGCGGTGGGGCACTACGTCGGCGTGCTCGCGCAGGCCAACACCGCGTTGCGCGACCAGATCGACGCCGTGCTGCGCGCGGCGATGCGCGACGGCAGCCTCGAGGCCATCTACCGGCGCTGGCAGGTCTGGGACGAGACGCAGCCGCGGCTCTTCGCCGATGTCCTGTCCGGCGTGGCCCTCGCCGGCGGCGGCGGCGCGGCGCAGGACCTCTCACAGGCCACACTCGCGTACCTGCCGGCGCTGCTGCGCGCCGCCGGACTCACGCTCCTGCTCTCGTGCCTGGCGATGGCCATGGCGGTGGCCCTCGGCGTGGCGATCGCCTGCGGGCGCGTGTACGGCGGCGCGTGGCTGCGCGTGCCTCTGCACGCATACGTCGAAGTGATGCGCGGCACGCCGGCGCTGCTGCAGCTCTTCGTCCTGTACTACGGTCTCGCGTCGGTCGTGGCCTTGCCTGCGTTCGTCGCCGCGGTGCTGGGCCTCGCGCTCAACTACGCCGCGTACGAGAGCGAGATCTATCGCGGCGCGCTGGAGTCCGTCCCGCGCGGCCAGCTCGAGGCGGCGCGGGTGCTGGGCCTGCGCGAGGCGCAGGTGTTGCGCTGGGTGCGCGGGCCACAGGCGTTCCGACTTGCGCTGGCGCCGATGACCAACGATTTCGTGGCGCTGCTCAAGGACTCGTCCCTGGTCTCCGTGATCACCGTGGTCGAGCTGACCAAGCAGACCTCGATCTTCGCCACCAACGTCGGCAACTGGCTGGTGCCCGGCGTGCTCTGCGCCGTGCTCTACCTGGCGATGTCGCTGCCCCTGGCGCACCTCGCGCGACGCCTGGAGCTCCGGCTGCGTGGAGGCCACGCATGAGCCCGGGCACGGATCCGCGCGCGTGCCTGCTGCGCGTCGAGGGCCTGCACGTGGCCCGCGGCGGTCGCGAGGTGTTGCGCGGCATCGACCTCGAGGTACGCCGCGGCGAGGTCGTGGCGGTGATGGGGCTGAGCGGCGGCGGCAAGACCTCGCTGCTGCGCGCGCTGGTCGGCCTCGAGGAGGTGCGCGCGGGGCGCGCGGCCTTCGACGGCTTCGTCCTCGCGCCCGGCGCGGGCAGTCCGGCGGCGCGCCGCGAACTGCCGGGTCATGTGGGCATCGTGTTCCAGGCACACCACCTCTTCGAGCACCTCAGTGCGCTGGACAACGTGATGCTGGCGCTGGTCCATGCGCGCGGCATGCCACGCGCCGCCGCACGGGCCAAGGCCGTGGAACTCCTGCGCACCCTGGGCGTGGAGGCACGCGGCCACGCACTGCCCCGCGAGCTCTCCGGCGGCGAATCCCAGCGCGTGGCGATCGCCCGCGCGCTGGCGCTCGACCCGCCCCTCCTCCTGCTCGACGAGCCGACTGCCTCGCTGGATCCGGCCCGTCGCGACGACCTGGGCGAGCTGCTCCAGGGACTTGCGGACCAGGGCCGGGCGCTGCTGCTCACCACGCACGACGTGCCGTTCGTGCGCGAGTGGACCGACCGGCTGCTGATCCTGGCCGCCGGGCAGGTGGTCGAGGCGGGACCCTCCGCAGCGGTGCTGGA